>NZ_JBHTZE010000003.1:183412-315591 GCF_042790415.1 Microbacterium sp. NPDC056736 | reverse complement strand
ACCACTAAAAATTTTTTTGTGTGGTGGGTTTTTTTTTTTTTATAGTACAACCAAACCCCCCGGGGGTTTTTTTGCGGGGGGGGGGGGGGGGGGGGGGGGGTTGCCCGGGGGCACCCCCCCCTCCGCCGCGCGCAGGACCGCGCCGACACCGCGGAGCGGGCGCCGAGCGTGGTGCGATCAGGCCTGGCCTCCGCCGCCGGCGGTGCCGTCAGAGCCGCCTGGCGCCGAGCCGGACCGCGGGGCGGCGGGCGCTTCGGACGACCCGCCGGTCGTCGCCGAGACGGCGCCGGCGCCCAGCAGGGCTCCCAGGATGCCGATCCCCGCTGCGGCGTCGAGGATCTGCGACGCCATGAGCGCCGAGATCACCCCGACTCCGAACAGGACGATGACCAGCCGCCCCCAGTTCTTGACCACGAACGGGATCACGATGGGGGGAGCGGATGCCGCGGCCGCCGGCTTCGGCCCGATCTCCACCTCCTTCGCCTCGAGCTCGATCCGGTTCCCATCGGCCTGCGTCACGGTGGCGGCGACCTTGTGGCTGCCGTCGGCCGCGAACGTCGCGAGGATCGTGCGGCCGCCGTCGATCCGTTCGATCGTCGCCCCCTCCACGTCCCACGCGACGGTGGCGTCGTCGGGGAGGTTCTCGACGGTGAACATCAGAGCCGTGTCCTTCTGCCCGGTGCTGCCGCCGACGATCGCCGGCCCCACGCGAACGCCCCGCTCCACCGCTGCGCCGGAGTCGATGCCCACCGGGGGGCCGCCCTCCGTGGTGGCGAGCTTCTCGATGACCCTGAGCGCGTCGCGATGGTAGAGCCAGGCGAAGGCCAGGGCCAGGATGATGACCACGATGGCGCTGACGAGCAGCCCGACGGCCAGGTAGTAGTTCGACAGTGCGACGTCGACCGCGGCCGGATCGGCCGGCGTCGGACCCGGCGACGGTTCCGCCGCCACGGCGAGTGCAGCATGAAGAGACATGAGCGCCCCATTCCCCAGTTGGGCTGAGCATGCACCCATCTCAGAGCGCCGTCAATCACCCGCCCGCTCCGCGTCGTCGGGGGCCGCCGTGACGGCTTATGCTTCGAGCCATGGGAACGATCTTCTACGGCGGTGACGCCACGCCGATCCACATCGAGGATCGCGCGCTGGCTCACCTGAAAGTCGTCATCGCCACGAAGCTGCGTCGCAACGAGAGCTTCACGCTGACGTGGCGTCACCAGGACGATCAGCCGGGCGGACGCAGCACCATCTGGCTGCACCCGTCCATTCCGCTGCGGTTCGTGTTCGATCACGCGGAGCCTCCCGAGCTGAGCCGCCGGTGGATCGAGGACCTCGCGCAGTCCGCGAACAGCTCGGGTGGCGTCACCCTGGTGGATGAGAACGTGGCTGCCGGTCCGGTGCCTGAGGAACAGGGTGTCCCCGGCGACGTCTCGCTCGGCAGCGTCGAAGTCGAGAGCCTCGAGGTGAGCAGACTGACCGTCGGGGGCGCGGAGGTGTCGGGGGACAGCGTCCGAGGGTAGCTCAGCTCGACAGCTGTCTCGGGTCGATCACCAGTTCGCGGCTCACGAGCCTGGCGGCCACGCCGCTGAGACTCTGCTGGTGGCTGCGTGCATACGCACGGATGATCTCGAACGCCTCGTCGATGGCGACGCCGTGAGTGTGGGCGACCACTCCCTTGGCCTGTTCGATGATCACCCTGCTCCGCAGCGCGTGCTGCAGCTGTGCCGTCAGCTGCTCGCCCCGCCGGATGGAACGCTCCTGGAGGATGCCGATCGTCGCCACGTCGGCGAAGGCCCGGGCCGCGGTCAGGTCGGATTCCTCCAGGGGGCCGTCTCCGGTGACGAGGAGATTGAGCGTGCCGATGATGTGTTCGCGAAGCTTCATCGGAATCGCCGTGACCGCCCCGAACCCCAGCTCGACGGCGCTCTCGCGGAAGGCGGACCACTCCGGAGGCGACTCCGAGATCCGGGGCACCGTCACCACTTCGCCCGTGCCGAACGCCTCGATGCAGGGACCGGCCTGCGCGGCGAGCTGGATGAGTTCGACGAGCCGGCTCGCTTCGCTGGTCGACGCCACGAGCTCGAGGCGATCGTCGTCGCCGGCGAGGAGGATTCCCGCCGCGGACGCTCCGAGGATGTCACGGCAGGAGTCGACCAGCACCTGCAGGAGGTCGACGACGTCGTATTCGGCGACGAGCGTGTCGGCGAGCTTCGCGAACGTTCGTACCAGCTCGGCCTCTCGCACGATGGCGCTCATTGCTCCACCTCGATACGGCCATCATGGTTCACGAACCGCAGGCGCCTCTGAACGATGTCCTCGGCGATCTCGGCGACCGCGCGGCCGGAGGCGAAGGCGTGACCCTGGATGGCCAGAAGCGCGGCGTCCGGACCGACCTGCAACTGTGCGAGCACCATGCCGGTCGCCTGGTGGACCACTCGGCGAGAGGCGGGGCTCGTGGAGCTGAGGTCGCCCTGTTCACCGATCGCACGGGTGAGGATGTCGCGTCCGATGGCGTCCGCGATGGCGGATGCCTCCCCGGTGTGCCGCGTGGTCAGCGCGACCGGCATCAGCGAATAGAGGTCGACGGCGCCCAGACGCAGCGGCCCGACGGCGAGCGGGAACGCGAAGATCGACGCCACGGACTCCGCGCTGCTGGCAGCCGAGAAGGCGGGCCAGCGGGTGCGGCCCGCGGTCGCGAAGCTCGGCTCCTCGACGGGTGCCATCGAGCGCAGCGCGTCCCAGCACGGCCCCTCACCGAGGTCCATCTGCCATTCGTCCAGTCGGGCGGCGCGATCGTCCGACGCCGACAGCGTCTCGCTGCCCAGCACGTCGCCCAGTGTGGACACCGACGCGCCGCTCACGGGGAAGAGGCGGACGAAGGGCGCGCTGTAGTCGGCAGGCCGGAACGATCCACGATCGAGAGCCTGCATGACGTCGCCCACGCTGTCGCTCATACAACTGAGAGGTTAGTCGCCCCCCGCACCGGATGGGTGCGGCACGAGCGTGCCGTCCGGGCCTTGGATCAGGACCTCACCGCGTTCGCGGCGGAGGACGATCGCGGCCGCCGCCTCGACGGCCTCCGCCTCGGTGTCGTAATGCGCCGACGGCCGCCGTGCGTGGCCCTTGCAGACATCCCATCCGCCTCGTGACTCGTTCCGCGCCACCACCCAGATCTCGCCACGGCGGCGACCGCCCGGCTCGGTCCTCCGTGACCGGGGCGGAAAGCTCGCGGGACCTGACCCGCCCGGCAAGCCGGGCGCGTCCTGATCTTCGAGTTCGCCGTGACCGCCCGCTGTCGTCATGACCTGACCGTACGCCGTGAACATGTGCGGCTCACAGACAAGCGCCCGCGGGCGTAGCCTCACAGAATGGAATCCGGCGAGCCGTACACCGCTCAGTTCGATGAAGTGAGCGTCGGCGGGCAGGTCCGGCTCACCGTGGGCGTCGAGCTTCGGGATCGAGAGTCCGACGGCTCGATCCCGACCGAGGCCTGGTTCCACGGCGAGGAGTTCCGCCTGGACGTCGAGGACCAGGACGGCGTCGCCGTCTACGTGAGGCGGCTCTGACAGGCCGGCATCATGATGTCCGGGGCGGCGACGTCGTCGTAACCGGGAAGCGGCGTGCATTAGGCTAGCCTTACCTGTCTCGTTCCCAGGAGATCTCCCATGCCTTCACGCCCGCGCTTGTCCGCGCGCCCCGGCCGCCTCCTCGCCGGTTCGGCGGTCCTCGCAGTCCTCGCACTCGCCGGCTGCGCCGGCGGCGCGGGCGGTGCGGACACCGCCGCTGACGCCGACGCCCTCGTCGTCTACAACGCCCAGCACGAGCAGCTGACCGAGGAATGGGCCGAGGCGTTCACCGCTGAGACCGGCATCGACGTGGTGCTGCGCAACGGCGATGACAGCGAGCTGGCGAACCAGCTCGTGCAGGAGGGCACGGCGTCGAAGGCCGATGTGTTCCTGACCGAGAACTCGCCCGCGATGTCGCTCGTCGAGGAAGCAGGCCTTTTCGCACCGGTCGACGACGGCACGCTCGCCCTGGTGCCGGAGCAGTACCGGCCCGCGTCCGGCCTGTGGACCGGCATCGCCGCTCGCTCCACGGTGCTGGTCTACAACCCCGACCTCATCTCCGAGGATGAGCTTCCGGCGTCGCTTCTCGAACTCGCCGAGCCGGAATGGAAGGGACGCTGGGGTGCCGCGCCCGCCAAGGCGGACTTCCAGGCGATCGTGTCCGCGGTGCTCGCCACGCAGGGCGAGGACGGCGCGCGGGAGTGGCTCGAGGGCATGGCCGAGAACGCCGTGGAGTACCGCAACAACATCGTCACGATGAAGGCCGTCAACGCCGGCGAGGTGCCGGTCGGGATCATCTACCACTACTACTGGTACCGGGATCAGGATGCCGCCGCCGAAGACAGCTCGAACACGGCGCTGCATTACTTCGGCAACCAGGACCCAGGTGCGTTCGTCAGCGTGTCGGGCGGCGGCGTGCTCGAGAACGCGCCGCACGCCGACGAGGCCCAGCAGTTCCTGGCATTCATCGCCGGGGCGCAGGGCCAGGCCATCCTCGGCGAGGGCTACAGCTTCGAGTACCCCGTCGCCTCGGGCGTCTCGGCCAAGACCGAGCTGCCCGCGCTCGCCGAGCTCGGCGCTCCCGTCATCGACCCCTCCACGCTCAACGGTCCCGCCGTCATCGAGCTCATGACGGAAGCCGGACTCCTCTGACCCAGCTGCACACGCGCGCGACGGCGGGCGGAGCGGCCGAGAGGCGCCCGCCCGCCGCGCTCGTGGCTGTCGTCGCGGTGCTCGCGCTCGGCGCGCTGGTGCCCATCGTGTACGTCGTCCAGGCCGCCGTGGCAATGGGTTGGGACCAGCTGTCGGCGCTCGTGCTGCGGCCCAAGGTCGGCGAGCTGCTGGTGAACACCGTGCTGCTGGTGCTCATCGGCGTGCCGGCCACGATCTTCCTCGGGGTGGGCGGGGCGTGGCTGGTGGAGCGTACGACGCTTCCCGGCCGCGCCGTCATCAAGGTCGCGCTGGCCGCTCCGCTGGCCATCCCGGCGTTCGTCGCCAGCTACGGCTGGGCGAGCGCGATCCCCTCCCTCAACGGGCTGTGGGCCGCCGTGCTGGTGGCGACGCTCGCGTACTTCCCGCTGGTGTACCTGCCGGCGCTCGCCGCCATCCGCGGCCTGGATCCGGCGCTGGAGGAGTCGGCCCGCACGCTCGGCATGGGGTCGTGGGCGGTGTTCTTCCGCGTCGTCGCGCCTCAGCTGCGTCTGGCGGTGCTCGGCGGGGCACTGGTGGTCGCGCTGCACCTCCTCGCCGAGTACGGAGCGTTCGCGTTCCTGCGCTTCGACACGTTCACCACGGCGATCGTGGTCGCCTACCAGAGCACGTTCGCCGGTCCGAACGCCGCCGCGCTCGGCCTGGTGCTGGCGCTGCTGTGCCTGCTGCTGCTCGTCGCGGAGTCGGCCGCGCGTGGCCGCGCCCGGTATGCCCGCCTGGGGAGCGGCTCGCCCCACCCCGCCGCCACGCTGCGGCTGGGCCGCTTCACCGCACCATCGCTGATCGCCGTCGCGGTGGTGCTGGCGGGTGCGCTCGTGGTGCCGCTCAGCAGCGTCGGGCGGTGGCTGATGCGGGCCGATCCGGCTGCGTTCGCAGAGGTCGGGGTCGCCGCGCTGCAGACGCTGGCTCTCGCACTGGCCGGGGCGGTGTGCACGATCGCCGTCGCGCTGCCGTTCGCGTGGCTCGCCGTGCGCTATCCGGGACGGGTCTCGCGCGTGCTCGAGGGGGCGGCGTATCTCGCCAGCAGCCTGCCGGCCATCATCGTCGCGCTGGCGCTCGTCGCCGCCACGCTCGCGTTCGCACCGGCGCTGTACCAGACCCCGTTCACCGTCGTGGCGGCGTACGTCGTCATCTTCCTCCCGCGCGCACTGGTGCCGCTTCGAGCCGGCCTCTCGCAGGTCCCGGAGTCGCTCGAGGAGGCCGCGCGCGCGTTGGCGGTGAGCCCGGCGGCCGCCCGCATGCGCGTCACCGTGCCTCTCCTGCTCCCGGCGATCGGAGCGGGAGCCGCCCTCGTGGCGCTGGGCGCGGCGAACGAGCTCACCGCCACCCTCCTGCTCGCCCCCACGGGCACCAGCACCGTGGCGACGAGCTTCTGGTCTGCGGCATCCGCTCTCGACTATCCCGCCGCGGCGCCGCACGCGGTGCTGCTCGTGCTGCTGTCGGTGCCGGCGGTCGCGCTGATGTTCACCCACGCGACGGGGAGGACCGTTCGATGACCCTGCGACTGGACGGCGTGTCGAAGGCCTTCGGCGACACCGAGGTGCTGCGCGACGTCTCGCTCGAGGTGCCGCGCGGCACGCGCCTTGCACTGGTCGGCGCCTCGGGCAGCGGGAAGACGACGCTGCTGCGTCTCGTCGCCGGTTTCGTGGATCCCGACGCCGGCGTCATCAGCCTGGGCGGCGACGAGCTGTCGCGACCCGGCCGCAGCGTCCCCACCCACCGCCGCGGCATCGGCTACGTCGCGCAGGACGGCGCGCTGTTCCCGCATCTGTCGGTGGGGCGCAACATCGCCTTCGGCCTGCCCCGCGGCCCCGGTCGCGTCCAGAGGGTGCGGGAGCTGCTCGAGCTCGCCGCGCTGCCCCCGGCCTACGCCGATCGCATGCCGCACGAGCTGTCCGGCGGGCAGCAGCAGCGAGTCGCCCTGGTCCGGGCGCTCGCCCAGCAGCCCCGCATGATCCTCCTCGACGAGCCGTTCAGCGCCCTCGACACCGGACTGCGCTCGTCCACCCGGGACGCCGTCATCGAGGTGCTGGAGCGCAGCGGCGTCACCGCAGTGCTGGTCACGCACGACCAGGAGGAGGCACTCTCGTTCGGCCACCAGGTCGGCGTGCTGGTCGGTGGACGGCTGGTGCAGTCGGGCGACCCGATGGCCGTGTACGACGCGCCCGTCGACGCCTCGGTGGCGCTCTTCCTCGGCGACGCCCTCGTCATCCCCGCCCACGTCGACGCCGACGGCGTCGAGTGCGGATTCGGCCGCCTCGCCGTCCGGCACGATCTCTCCGGCGGAGCGGAGCACGTGCGCGCGATGGTGCGGCCGGCGCAGCTGCGGGTCGCCGCGGCCACGCACGGCGCCGCCGCCGCACTCGCCGCGGTGGCCAACGCGGTCGTGACGGCCGTGCGTCCCGCGGGGTCGACCGCCGACCTGCGCCTGCGCGTCGGGGCGGGGGAGCTCGCGACCGAGCTGGTGTACCGGGTTCCCCAGCACCGTGCCGCGGCGTTCGCTCCCGGCACGGCGGTGCGGGTGGTCGTCGAAGGCGGTGTCGTGCTCTACTCCGCAGCCGCCGCCACGACGGGGAGCATCGTCACGGCTGGAGGGCCCGGGACCGCTTCCGCCCCGCTTTGAGCCTCTTCATCACGGCCGGCGTGGCACCGCTGACGGTGACATAGGCCCGGTAGGCGAGCACGCCGACCAGGAACGAGAGCAGCGTCCCGAGCCACGGCGCGCTCTGCTCGAACGGCGGGTAGACCTGCCAGTGCGTGAGATACACGAACAGCGACGCGGCGGCGACCGTGACGAGCACCGGAACGGCGACGCGGGGGACCGGGACCGCTCGAATCCACAGGAGCGCCAGGATGCCGCCGCCGACGATCGCCTCACGCCCGGGGTCGCCGAAGAAGCCATACGCGGATGCCACGGCGAGCGCCGACACCACCAGCCGCCGTGCCGTGGTGTCGGCCCGCGCGACCAGCCAGCCGAGCGCGACCAGCCAGAGCACGACGGGTGCGGTGTAGCGCTCGACGTGCTCGGCGGTGAGGCCGGTGAGTGCGAACCGCGCGGCGAGCGCGGCGCTGAAGACCACGAGGGCGAAGGTGAAGGGCGCGCGCCGCTCCAGCCGGTCGACCGGGCGCGCCGCGAACAGCAGAGCCGCACCGGCGATGGCCCAGAGCATCGTCTCGAGGAACCAGAACTGCCACTGTTCGCTCCACCGGCCGTCGCCGGGGACGAAGTTGTTGACCAGTGCGACCGTCGTCGGCGCATACTGCCCGGTGACGAGCGCGACCGCTCCGATCCAGAGCACGGCCGGCACCACCAGCTGGGACGCGCTGCGTCCCAGGCGCCGCAGCCGCGTCGTGCCGGCGACGGGCGCCAACTGGAACCTCGCCAGGTTGTACCCGGCGACGGCGAGCAGCAGGTGCGCGCCGCCCTGCAGGGTGAGGAGGTCGGCATGCGTGGCGACGATGAGGAAGATCGCGGCCGCGCGCAGCAGCACCGGCGTCTCCAGCCGCGTCCAGACTCTGCGGCGCGACGAAGAGGCGTGACGCGCCGGGGGAGCGGTCGCTGCCGGCAGCTCGCTCCCGGACGTCGGTGCGGCTCTGCCGTCTGCCGACGGAGCAGGCGTTGCCGGTGGCCGGTGCTGCGCTGCCAGCTCCCGCGGCGTGAGGGCCGGCCACTCCCGCGGCAGCGATCCGAGCATCTCCTCGAGTCGCAGTGATATCTCGACGTAGCTGAGCGAGTCGCCGCCGAGCCCCGCGAACGAGTCGTCGAGCCCGGCATCCGGCTCTCCCAGCAGTGCCGCGTAGAGATCGCGCACGCGTTCGGCCGTCACCGCGCCGCCCGGTGGCGCGGTCGCCTCGCTCGCGCGGATCGCACGGTCGCTCAGCTCGGCGTACCGCGCGAGAGCGGCATAGTCGCGCTTCCCGTTGGACGTGCGAGGGAACTTGGCGACGGCGTATGCCGAGATGACGCGCGCCGGCAGGCCGGACAGCGCGGCGGCGCGAGCGCGGGCCCGTTCGGCCGCGCGCTCCGACGTCGCGAAGAGCAGCAGGCGCTCGTCGGCGCTCGTCGCGCGCGCCTCGATGCCTTCCTCGGCCAGCAGCTGCTCGATGCGGTCGAGGTCGAGGCGCAGGCCGAAGACCTTCACGAAGCGGTTGATCCGGCCGACGATCTCGTACAGGCCGTCCTCGCGTCGTCGTCCCACGTCGCCCGTGCGCAGCTCGGTCAGGCTGGGACCGTGCGCGAAGTCCTCGGGAGTGTGCGCGTACCCCATCATGACGTTCGGGCCCTGATACACCAGTTCGCCCGTTCCGCTTTCGTCGACGGCGTCGATGCGGAAGGACCCGCCGGGGATCGGCCGGCCGATCGAGCCCGCGTGGGTCGCGGCCAGTTCCGGCGGGAGGTATGCCATGCGCGCCGTCGCCTCTGTCTGCCCGTACATCACGAACAGCTCGAAGCCGCGCTCTCGGCCGAGCTGCGCGATCCGCCGCACCGATTCGGGCGCCATGCGCCCGCCCGCCTGGGTGACGTAGCGGAGCGAGGGCAGCTCGCGCGCGGCGAAGCCCGCCGCATCGAGGAGGTCGAAGGTGTACGGCACCCCGGCGAACGACGTCACCCCGTCGCGGCGGGCCTGCATCCAGAACTCCTCATCGGCGACCGACCTGCCGGTGAGGACCACACTGGCGCCGGCGAGCAGGTGACTGTTGACCACCGAGAGTCCGTAGCAGTACTGGAGTGGAAGCGTGGTCGCCGCACGGTCGGCCGGGCTCAGCCGCAGGTACTCGGCGATGGCCGCCGCGTTGCTGCGCACGTTCTCGGCCGACAGCCGCACGAGCTTGGGGGATCCGGTCGACCCCGACGTGCTGGACAGCACCGCGAGATCCGGGTGGAAATCGTGCCGACTGCCGACGCGACGCTCCTCGAGCACCCAGCCCGACGGGCCGTCCGTGGCGACGACGTCGGGGTCGAACCGGGCGATGAGTGCGGCGCGGTGCGCTCGCGCGCCCTCCTCATCGGAGCCGTCGACCAGCAGCACCGGGTGGCCGCCCTCCAGGGCTGCGAGGTACGTCACGATCGGTTCGACCGCATTGCTCGCCGCGATCATGACGAGTCGGCGGATGCCGCCCATCTCGTCGCGACGACGTGCCACACGCTCGCGCAACTCGTTGTAGTCCACGCGAGCGCCGTCGGCGATCAATGCCGGGTGGTCCGGGCTGCCTCCCAGAAGCGAGAGGCCGGGCGCGGTGGCGGTCGCAGTCATCGAGGTGGGGGATTCCTCCGAGGGTGCGGCTGGTGGGAGCACGCGACGGGCAGGGCAGGTATGGCTATCCTAACCTGCTCGTCCGCGTCAGCCGCTCGCGAGGAGCTCAGCGGAACGGCCACTGGGAGTGATCACCGGGGAGTGCCTGCTCCTCGCCGGGTGCGTCCGGAATCTCCATGCGCTCGACGAACACGGGAACGCCGGGACTGATGAGAACCGACACGGACGCGCTCGTCGACGCCGTCGGCAGGTCGACGACACCTCCGCCCGCGAGGATCCCCGCCATCAGCTGCGCCAGCACAGCTGCCTCGTCGACGTCCATCGGGAGGCGATGGACGTAGTCGCCGATGATCAGATCGATTGCGTGCACGAGATCTCCTTTCCCCCGCACGGTACGTCGGCTGATCCGGCACGACCTCGGGGGTTGCGCACAGCCGCTGTCCGTGCTCAGTGCCCGGTGATGACGCGCCTTCAGAGCCGGCGGGACCTTCGGCTCTCGGTGCGCGAGCCCGCTCGGTCGCGACGGTGGGTGCGAAAAGCAAGGGGGGCGCGCATATCGAGTCAGTCTGATTCGCTCGTAGCAAGGGTGCACGCGTGCCCGGCTCGTTCGGCGACAACGCCGACGATCGCGACTGGACAGAGGAACGCACCAACTGATGGACGAGGCCACGCCATGACTGATGTAGCGGATACGGACCGCCGGAGCGGGGATGCCGCTCGATCCACGCGACTCGCTGCTGTCATCTACAACCCGATCAAGGTCGACTTGCCGGCGATCAGGGCCGTCGTCGCGGCCGAGCAGACGGCTGCGGGCTGGGGTGAGACGCTGTGGTTCGAGACCAGCGCCGAAGACCCGGGGCAGGGCATGACCGAGGAGGCGCTTGCCCAGGGCGTGACGATGATCATCGTCGCGGGCGGTGATGGCACGGTGCGGGCTGTGGCCGAAGCCGTGCGCGCGCGGCCTGTCTCGCTGGCTCTGCTGCCTTCCGGCACCGGCAACCTCCTCGCCCGGAATCTGAAGCTCACGCTGGATGATCTCGAGCACTCCATCCACTCCGCATTCACGGGGGAGGATCGGCAGATCGATCTCGGGATGATCGAGATCCGCCGCGAAGACGGCACTGTCGACCGCCACGCGTATCTGGTCATGGCGGGGCTCGGACTCGACGCGAAGATGCTCGCTCACACCGATGACGAACTGAAGGCCAAGGTTGGCTGGCTCGCCTACGTGAAGGCCATCGCGACCGCGTTGCGCGACAAGAACCAGCTCAGGGTGCGCTACCGCCTGGACGGACACCGAGTGCGGTCGTTGCGCGCGCACACGATCATCATCGGCAACTGCGGTTCGCTGCAAGCGAATGTGCTGCTCCTGCCGGACGCGGCCGTCGACGACGGTCTGCTGGACATCGTCCTGCTCCGGCCCGAAGGATTCATCAGCTGGGCGCAGATCGTGACGAAGATCATCTGGGAGAACGGCGTGCTCAGCCGCACCCGCTTGGGCCGGAAGTTCCGCACCAAGGAGGTGGACGCCCTCAACTACATCAGGGGAGCCCTGTTCACCCTCATCGTGAGTCGCCCCGAGCTGATCGAGCTCGACGGCGACGAGTTCGGCCGCGCGGTGGCCATCCGCACCTGGGTGGAGCCGCGACAGCTCACTGTGCGGGTGCCCGCCGAATCTAGCGACTGACGCGGAACGGATCAGGTGCCGACGCGGGCCAACTCTGGTTCTCGGTGCGCGGCACCGTCGAGCGACAGGTCGACAGGTTCGGGAATGAGCCACAGGCCGGCGGTGGTGGCGGCGGCGAAAGCCAGGATCGCCAGCCAGGCCGGGTTGATCGTCGCGGCGGTGGGTCGGTCGAACGCGAACCTGAGGGGAATGTCCGGTGACATCCAGAAGCTTTCCGCGGAGCGGATGTGCTCATCCATGTCGCAGCGGAACAGAAACCGTTCGCCACGGCGCAGCTGGGTGACGATGACGACCTGCAGATGCAGCAGCATGCGGTCGTCGATCACGGAGCCTTGCCCCAGCTGGCCATACGTGAAGGTGCCCATCGTGGTCTTCCAGTCCGCGTTCCCACGCCGTCGGGTCGGTGGAGTTGACCGGGGTCTGGGGCACTCACTTCAGAGTAAGTCCCGTCCATAGGCCCCGCAAGAGAGCGCTCGGGCCCGCTGCGCCGCGGCTGGCCATGCCCCCTATGAGGACGAGCTTGCGTCGCACCATTCCGGGGCGCGGCGCCGCTGGCAGCGCGAGCATCGACCGCGCGCCTACCTCCTGCTAGCCCACCGCTACTTCCGGGTTAGCGGCCAGACGTGGGCCAACCTGTTCGTGGTTTGCCCGGGCGAACCCCGCGAAAGCCCGAACTCCACCCGCCGAGAGCGTGGGCGAGGGACCCGTATGAGACTCAGAGCCTCGAGATAAGTTCCTGGTCAGGAGTGGAAAGAGTACGGTGCCCCCTGGAGGGACTCGAACACGACTGAGCATAATGCTCAATCCGACCCTAAACTGCAGAAACCGCGTAATTACGCGGATCTTGAGGGATGCGAGTGACGTCGCGCGACCGTCAAAAACAGCTCGCTGCAAACTGTTTGCGGGCAAAATGCGGGCGAAAAGGCCCGCAGAATCAGGGGTAACTAGCGAAAGAGAGGCGAGCTCGGTAGGCGTCGAAATCGAGTGTTGGGGCAACGACAACCAAATGAGCACATTGCTACGCATAGATCGCCATATGCGCCCACCAGTGAGCATTATGCTCTCGGGTAGCATCTGACGTCGCTGGCCTTGGAGTGGGCGCCAAGCAGCGGCGCCGGCAGGCCGCTCAGCGTCCGATCGACGGGCCTCCGGGCTGAGCTGGCCCCTGATGAGGCGCCGCAGGGTCAAATGGCCTGCCCGGGTTGTAAGGGTCTACCGCCGGCGCCCGCCGGGGTTCCTGGATCCGGACCTCCGGCGCGAGGCCCGAGTCGCGCGCGCGACTCATGAGGCGCGTCGCGGTGCTCTGGCTGATATGCAGGGTGTCGGCGACGAGCTTGAGTGGCGGATAGCTGATTGCCGTCGCGACGCGATAGACGGAGATCGCGGCGTGGAGGGACTCCAAAGGCTCGCGCTCCTCATGCGCCCGCACCCGACTGAGAAAGTCGCGCACCGGAATGCGGTCGCGCTCGCCGCCATCCTCAGTGCTGACGTCGACGGTGACGACATCGAGAGCTGACCTCGTCATGATCCAATGCGTCCGCACCTCACGGAGCACCTGGCTGGTGATGTCGACGCCCTCCGCGTCGCGCTCGAGGGCAGCGAAGACGACGGCGGTGCGTCCGAGCCTGTCATCCCACTCCACGCGGACGGTGATCGTGCCGGGCACGTCCTGCTCACCCGACACACGCGCGCGCCACGACTTCGGAAGCGTCACCCCACTGCCGAGATCGATGCGTTCGTCGCTGAAGTCATACGCCTCGACGTCTGCCATGAAGCCCACTATTCCAGGTCATCGACGATTTGCGAAGAAGACTGTCGATCTTGGCTCACGCCTGTGGTACTTTCCGACGGAGGGGGAATGACACTGCTGGCTCACGGAAGGGCAGGACAATGAACCGGTCGCAAGAATCTTTGGCACTGACGATGAAGGATGCCGCGAAGCTGGTTGGCGTCGACTACCGGACGATCAAGCTGGGCATCGAGAACGGGACCATCCCCACGATCCAACTCGGCCCCCGCCGCATGATCCCTCGTGTTCCGCTGCTTCGCGTCTTCGGAATCAACGCCTGAGCGGCGGAGTCGTCCTCGAGCGAGCGCGCATGGTTGCACGTGTGTTCCGCGCGTGCATTGCAAGGGCCCGTCTGTGTCTTGCGTCGCTGACCGCAGGAGCGGTCGTAGCCAAACGAAGCTTGGGCGGTTGGCGGCGGTGAGCCCGTCCTCGGGAATCTTCGGATGCATGCTGTCTACGCCTATGGCGAAGGTCGCGCCCACGCTGTGCCAGGAACCTCGCGTCGATCCTGCGAGACTCACCGTGCGTCCCGATGAGTCGTGCAGGGCCTGAGACTGCCCTGCAGGGCAGACTGAGGCGGTGCCGCTCTTGCCGATGAACTCCGCGACCCCGACGCCCGCTCCCATAGTCACGCCGACTCTAAGCCCAGCCGCCACGCCGACGCCGACGCCGACACCAACACCAACACCAACGCCTGTCGAGACCGCCCTCATCGTTGCGACGACCGATCCAGCCGGCTGGACGGTGGATACGCAGATCGCCTTCTGGGGCTTGATCGTCGCTGCGATAGGCGCAATTGCGACGACGCTCGTCGCCGGTTGGGGCCTGGCGGCGACGATTCGCGCCAACAGGGCTGAGACGGCAGAGCGCGCCCTCCAGGCAGAGGCTCGGGCCCGTGCCAACCGCCTGAACCTGAGGGTCGCCGTCGATGAGTACCTTGCCGCTTGGAAGCCTGACTGGCGCTGGGGAAACGAGCGTGCAGCGTCCGGGGTTGCCGAGAAGAGACTGCGCGCCGTGGCCGCGGGGGTCTCACTCGACGCTGAGGTTGTCGCCGATTGGGTGATTCGTGAACTCGGGATCACCGTTGATCAGCTGGTCGAGGAGTATCGAGCGTGGGACGACTCCAACTCGTCTGTCCGTATGGTCGAGATGGGTGCGCTCGGGATGCGCTCAGAGGTCGGGCGGCGCGTGCTCTCATGGGTATCAACGGGAGTTCTCGATCAGTCGCCGCTGATTGCTCCGACACCGGCACCGCCGACGTTCGGCGAACGGGGATAACGCGCTCATGCGCCGCATCGGTCGGTAACGTTGATGATGGGGAGCCGTGGATCCGTAGAAGTCTCCCTGTACCGATGCAGGATCCCACATGCTGGAGCGACGGGGCCGAACGTTCCCGGAGGCTTTGAAGCAAGCGGAGCGCGCAATCAGTGATGCCCGACGCTGTTCCTGACGGCGAGATTCTGAAGGCGGATGGTTTGCGGAGAGGTTAAAGCCCAACGGATACGTTGGCGAAGTAGCCTGCGCTCTCGCCGTCGCGGCGGGAAGCAACAGGATGAGACTTGCTTCGGCCACCGAGTCGGCCTAGCCGTTCCGCCGACCGCAATCGTGTGGGACCCGAACGTAAGCACCCCCGACCACAAGGAAACCACCCACCGTGCTTCCATCCGCAATTCGCTCTCGATAAGGCCATTTCGTGCCGCGATGACCGAGGCTAGCCATTCAGGAGAGTTGAGATCGCGACGTCTCTGAACGGGTTGGTAACGCCGCCTGTTTGCAGGTTCACGTGCGTGTAGCCGCGGCTTGCGAGTGCGTTGATGACCTCAAACGTTGCGAACTCGTGAACCGCATCCCATCCATCGTCGCCATTCGAGGCGGGCGCGGAGAGGGAACTCTTGGACGGGTGCCAGGCGAAAGCTACTCGCACTTGCTTGTTCGCTCCTGTCGGAAACTGAGCTTGAGCACTAGCGAGAATCTTCGGTCGTTGGGTCATGGTGAGAATTTAGTGGACGGGCTGCAGGGTGGGGACGACGCGGGAGCGATGGAGCGACTGACTGACCGCGATTGTCGCCGTACCAGGAGCGGTCTATGGGCGATCCCGTGGTTGGCCAAGTTTGGGGCTGCCAGGTCGCGCAAGCGACGACCTCGAGCATCGGTACCGACTTCTTTCATTGCGCAGGCAAGGGCGAGTCTGGAGGATCGCCCTGTCTAAACGTGTCGCTGGTTGCGAAGTACCGCAGTGGCGCGACATCGATCAGGGGGGCTACCCGAAGCCAGCTCCACAGGTCGCCGGCCACATCTACCAGGGGTTCCACGTTGGTCTCGTACTCGGGCAAGTACATCCGCACACCGGTGGCGATCTGTGCGTGCGTGCGTGGATGCCCGTCGGGCACGTCGTACGAGAGGTAGAACGTCTCGGCCACGGCAACGCTGTTCGGCCAGACTGATCGAGGCAGCTTGCGAAGAGCTTCGTCGAACGTCCGATGCGCTGCTTCCCAGGAGACGTCGGACCGGGCCGCCACAATCATCGACATGATCTGGTGATCGTCATAGTCGGTTTGAACGTTCGGGCCACGAGAGCCGCCCGACCCGCCATTCACCAGATAATTCTGGCCGCCTCCGGTCCGGTCGAGCCGCTTCACACTCGCCGCGTTCTCGATGGCTTCCAAGAATGTCGTCTTGTTCAGCGAGGACTTTACCTCGATCACGGCTGCAACTGACTCAACCGGGTAGAAATGTGCCCCTCCCACCTGGAACCTGGGGTGATAATCGCGGCGAACGATGATGAGGTCCTGCTGGCGACTCTGCGCCCCGTGAACATCAATGATGAAGCCAGTGGCCACATCGAATCCGGCTGGCACGATCTCGGCAAGGTATTGCCGCAACACTTCCTCGCGTGCTCTGCCCCGCTCGCCCTTGTGCGTGACGACGTCAGCCGTTCGCATGCGCTCGATGGCCTCCCGAGCGTGAGATTCGATGATGCGTCCGGGGATGGACGACTGTGCCGGCTCGGACTCTGCCACACGCCGATGATAGGCCGTCGACTGTGCGAGCCCGACTGACGTGCCGTGGTGCGACGCCGTTTCGGATCCTCAACAGCCGACCCCAGACGCCACGTAGTCCTGACGGTGGACCGGGAGCCGGCCGCGCAGTGACCGGTCGATGAACGCGCCGACGTCGGTAGGGGGGCGAGTGGCGTCACGTTCGAGGCATGATTAGCGGCATGCAGCACGTGAAGCGGGATCCCGCACTCGAAGCCGTTGAGTTGTTCCGTCGCCTAGATGCGTCGGACGACAAAGCGTTGCTCAGCGCGCCGGGTCGCGCGAGCGAGGTAGTCCGCCAGTTCGCTGAGGCGCTCGACTCCAGCCTTGCCAACGCATCGCGAGTCCAAGGTTGGCGGATGCAGTCGCTGTTTCGGTCGCTTGTCGTCGCTCTCGATGGATGTTGTTTGATGACCTTCATCGACAAAGGAGAGATCTTCTTTGAAGGGGACCCGGTCAAGGCGCCCGACTTCTTCCTCCATCTTCGAGACGGTCAGCGGATCCTGGTCGACGTCAAGAGCCATCGATCCCGACCCGCGGCGCAGGACCCGTACCTCGTCAAGTTTTCTCAGAGCGAGATCGACGCGCTGCGGCGTTTTGGTGTGCTCTACGGCGCGGACGTGTTCCTAGCTGTCCACTTCGAAGGCGGCAACTGGACCTTGTTGCCCCTCGACGCTTTGACTCTTGGACCCGGAGGCGGCTACCGGATTGGCGTCGCGGAAGCGATGAAGGCCAGTCATCTCGGCCTCCTCGGTGACCGCCTCATCGGTACGGTGCCCTTGCTCGAAATAGTGGTCATTCCCGACATGGCATCCGCCAATCACGTCGATAATGAGGGGAAAGCGGAGTTCGCTGTTGGATCGTTGGAGATTCGCGCGGGCGGCAAGACGCTCGAGACGCCCGCGTCGCAGTCGCTCGCGCTATTCCTGCTCCAGTTCGGAGACTGGGAAATGAGCGAACACGCCACCGTCGACGACTCGCGGCTCGTTTCCATGACTTGGCGCGCGGCGCCAACCGAACGACGGAATGAGCGGGAGCACTTCGAGTTTGTCGGGTCCCTTGCACGCATGTTCTCGCGTCGCTTCGAGGGCCTAACGGCGACGCCGGAAGGCCCGGTGGCACTCGATGCAATGCCAGAACCTGGTGCAGTCAAACGGCTAATCCCGGAAGATCTCACATCCAGCGAGTTGCCGCTCTGGGTATTCGAGCTCGAGCCGGTGCTCGAGGAAACGAATGGTGGAACCGCTTAGCCCTTCACTTCGTCGGATGACGGTCCCTTTGGCACGCGACGAGATGACAATTGAGATCGCTTTCGAATGATCCTCGTTGCGAGCGTCACGAGAAAACACCCCCATCGACCCGTCGGAGCGGGCGCTAATTGACCTGGGAAGCTTGCGCGACGACGATGGCCAAGTATGCGAAGTAGACCGCGACTCCCGAGGCGACCAGGGAGAGTATCGCGACGCCGAGAGCCCATCGCTGCGTGCGAGTGCCACTGATTGCTGCGCTCAAGGATGCAACCGTGCTCAAGATGGGCAGCATGGCCTGCTCCTCGTCGCGGAGCCTCTTGAACGCCTTACGCTGAGCGGTTGCCCATTGTTGGAGAATCACGGTCGTGTCCGGCTCACGTTCTGCTTCTGGCGCGTGCGAGTGGCGCAAGACAACCCGCGGCACCTGCCACTCATACCGTTGCGTGTCCTGGGTGAAAGCCGTGACGCTGTCCGCGATGGTTGACATGTCCAGCCCCGTTGTCAGAAGCGACGTGCGCAGCCGCTTTGCAGTTGCGACCGGTCGACCTGAATGGACTCTGTGCGCGGAGTCGCGAGCCCGAGCCGCACTGCGTGTCTTGAGTTGCGCGAGCTCGAACAGCCCTAGCCGCGAGACAAGCCCCACACCCGGGTCAGCAAGCCGTCTGGCGATGGTTTCAGGAGAGCGCCCGCCGTAGTAGCCCACGAAGTCGTCGTTTCCGAAAGCGCTCGACGTTTTAGCCCAGAGCATCCATTCCGGCTCGCCGATAGTCCGATACGACTGCTCGGTCTCAACCTCGAATAGCCGGACATTCTCCGCCGCTGGCATGAACGATGTGTGACGGGTCCAACCCATGCCGCAGCCGAGAGCGCGCAGCATGTTTCGGTTCGCGGCGTCGTCAAGGTTCTTCATTGGGTCGAAGTCTTCCGTCAGAATCAGATCGAGCACGGGGTGCCGTCGACCCGCCTCCGTGGCGAAGATGCCGGGGAGTTCCGCACTGAGCCAGTCACGCCCGATTTTGTGCAGGCTTTCGCGCGCTAAGCGGACGGTCTCGATGCCCGTGAACAGGCGCTGAGAGACTTGTAACGTCCCCGCTTCCCGCCTAAGCCGCGGCTCGTGGTCAGCCTTCAAGGCATCATTGAGCGCGTGAGACAACTCCTCGTCGGGGTAGAACGTCGCCACGACTGCACTGAGTGCGGGGCCCATCGGGACAAGCTTGACTGTTACCGCTCGAATTCCGGTGGGCAGTTCACGCCGCGTAGACCAGAGCGCAAATCCATCAGACGTCTTGCGGATGAAGCTTCCAAGCTCACGCACATTGACTGGTGAGGCATGCTCCCGGCTAAGTCGGGTGGCGGTTACGGGGCTTGTGCGGTCGGACGAGCCGAGGGGCCGCTGCCACTCGGGCCGCCGGAGCCGCTCCTCCAGTTGAGCTGCGTAGCTGGGTGAGAAGTAGTCGACGACCCAGAAGGCGGCAACCGTCACGCGCTCTCCATCGGGTACAACCACATTTGTCTGCGGGTTGGTATGGTCCTCGCCGCGCTCGAACGCAAGATGCTGATGAGCCATCATTACGGACTGGAGCCAGGTGAGCAGAGGCGTTAGCGGCTCGCGCAGCCAGCCTTTAGCGAGCCGGCGAACGACGGAGTAGGCGGTGACATACCAGCCTCGCGGCGTCACTGCCGCCGGATCCTCTACCTGAGAAATCGACACTATGCCATCGCGTCCGTCTGGCCCTGCCTGCGCGGCACCGAGACCATTTCGCTCGGTTTCGCCCGCGCCCTCCGGTACGCCCGTCGAGGGCAGGTCGGGGTCGGTCATGTCGAAACACTATTCGGCATCATCGGCGTCCGGCGTGAATACGATGTCCCGAAGGCTTCGTGTTCTCAATCGACACGAAGTGCGAATCGCCCGGTCGTCGTCGATGCACCGGCTTGGACGAATGATCGACCGAATCGCCAGCATCGCGGCAGACCAACCTAGGTTTCCCCGGTTAGCACTCCTCCCGATCGATACCAGCCACTACGCTCGCCCTATGGTGTTCAACCTTGGGCAGACCGTAAGGACGCCTGATGGACAGATCGGCGAGATCGTCAAGCCCGCGACAAATGGTGGGTCGGCGGGCAGCCAGCAGTACACGCGCAGTGACGAGCGGGAAATCGTGCTCATCTACGCCGTGCTAACCGAAGAAGGCGAACTTCGGCACTTTTCGTATGCCGCGCTCTCCAAGTCGAACAAGAGCCCTTCCTGACCTCGGCGGCTGGCGACAATCCATCAGCGCGGACGAGCGATCGCGATGATCGGGCTGAACTGAGTCGGGGGCAAGGAAGCCGGCCGCTGAGCGCGCCGGCTTTCCACCCACCAGAGGGACGCGGCGCCCGCACGGCGTCGATCGGTGGTGCGGGACGACGCCGCAGGAAGCGGGGGCAGCGAACGTGATGCCAACACTGCTGTTGCTACGTGTTACGAAATGAGGGCACTGGCGAGAGCGGGATAGGCGGCGTGCGACCGAACGATTGAGGATTTCTCCATCGCAGGTAGGTGGGCTCTACATTCGGATCCCGCGCCCCGCACTCGGCGCCCCGACAACCGGCCCCTACCCATCGCCGCCTCCCGGTTCCTCGCCGCGCGCCGCACCTCTGCCTGTGCTGCGCGCACGGCGTCCTGCATCGTCAACTCCGGGGTTCCGCGCTGCATCGACTCGGCGAGGCAATCGCGGGCCGCAGCATCCGTCCGCGCCACGACTATCGCGTCATTGCTCAGCCGACCGCGCGTAAGGCCCACGTAGACCCCTGCGGCATCGACATCCGGCCCGACCACCGACGCATCGGCGGTGTCGCCCTGAACACCGTGCACGGTGGACGCATAGGCGAGCTGCAGGTGCTCACGCGCGTACTCAGTGGAAACCCGCGCCACCTCCCCGCTGTCGCTCACCGAGACGAGAGACACGTACTCGTCGCGGATGCCGCGCACGATCCACTGCGCGCGATTCTCGACCCCTGTGAGCCGGTCGTTGCGACGAGTCTGGACGGCGTCGCCGACGAGGATGCGCTGCTGCCCGATTCCCCACGCGGCGACGCGGACGTCGAGCTCGCCCTGATCGACTCGCCGCTGCTGGATGGCGTCATTGATCGCATCCGCCTCAGCATTCGTGCTGGATACCAGCGTCACCCGCTTGCCGCGTGCGTGCCATTCGAAGTAGGCGTCGATCATCCGTTCACGCGCCGCGTCGTGATGTTCGACCCGGTGGACGTGACCGCGTTCGGCAAGCTCGGCCGCAACCACCAGCGCACGTTCGCGATCACCCGCATCCCGGAGGCGCAGTGTCAGCGCGGCGTAGTCGGGATCGTGGAACCGGTGCACCGTGTCGAGTTCGACCGCAGCGTTCGCGTGCCGGATCGCAGAGCCCATCGCACCCGCATGTCCGACCGGCAACGCCTGATGCGTGTCACCCACGAACGCCAGCCCGACACCCTGCTCGATTGCGAGCTCGACGAGGACGTTCGCCGTCTGCAGGTCGACCATGCCGGCTTCGTCGACGACGATCCGATCGCGAGAACGCATCACGTACTGAGTTGGTCCGCCGTAGACGACCCCCGTGCTGGGATCGACGTCTCCCACTCGAAGCCTGGTCCACACCTTCGCGCCGGCCGCGTCGGTGCCCCATCGGTAGCCATGGTCCGAAAGCAGAGCATGAACACTGGATGCTGCGGCCCCGACCTCGCGAGACGCCACCGATGCCGCCTTTCGCGTGGGAGCAACAACGAGCAGCCGCCGCCGTTGCAAAGTGAGCGCCGCGAACGCGGCGCGCAGCATCGTCGTCTTGCCCGTGCCGGCGGGGCCGGTCACCGTCACGAGCCCGTCCGTGCCGGCGATGGCGCACGCCGCCACGCGTTGCGACGCATCCAGCGCAGACCATTCCGGGTTCGGTGCGAGCCGCTGCAACTCACCCGGCAGCAGGGAGCGCCCGGGTCGGGCGAGTACATCCAGTCGGCCGGCGAGACGCACCTTGGCGCATACCGTCTCGGTCGCCATGAATGCTTTGACGTGCGCAGGCGGATCATCCGCAACCAGCCGATAGACGGCACCGCTGGCACGCTCCGTGATCTCGCCGATCACGCCGTCGAGTCGGTCGCGTTCCGAAACGATGCCCGTGCGCGAGAGCGCGCGTATCGCTCCCGCACGGATATCGAAGCTGCTGAACCTCCCGCCGCATGAGGTGGACCGTTCGTCCGCGTCGGCGACCGCTTGCGCAGCGAGCAGATCGAGGTCGAGGGTATGCAGGTCTGTCGCGGCAAATGGAATGGGTGCGCGCGGGGTGGTCAGACTCCGATCGATCGCTGTGATCTCGTCGCGGACACGCGCCTCCCAAGACAACTCATCGAGATCGGCCGGCTTATTCGGACGCGCTACCGCCCACGCGCGCCGATCGATGTGCTGCAGCACCTCCACGCTCGGCGCAGATCCGCCGTGCACCACTGACCACTCCGCGATCAGGCACGCCCGGTTGCTCTCGATTTGAGCCGACCGACGGGAGACGGGTCGGACGGCGCCGGCGAGTTCGGCGATCTCCCCGGTGTCGTCGAGGGCGTATCCGTGCCGGGCGAGCGCGGCGATCCAGGCGGGGTCGGTGCGGGCGGCGAGCTCGCCCTCGGCGTTGACGACGGTGTGCAGTTTCATCGCGACGCGCGAGTCCAGGTTCGACCACTTGCCGTCCGCGCCGAGCACCTTGATGTTCAGCCAGAGGTGACGGTGGATGTGCGGGTCGAGCGCGCGCGAGCGCCGATGCTGCAGCTCGACGACCTCGATGCGGATAATCTCCTCGCGAATGAGCCCTCCGTGCCCACGCCGCGCGTTGAGCTCCGACTGCCACATGAGCAAGATGCGTGCGCGTAGCCGGTCCTGGAGCGCTTCGAACTCGGTCGCGAGTTCGGGATGCAGCAGCGCGGCGATGCTGTACGACTTGGGGTGGTTGAGTGTTCCGTCGAGCAGAAGGTCGGCGTCGGGGCTCAGCCGCTGATGGCCACGCTCTTCCCCGGTAACCGGGTCGTGTCCGGTGAGCCAAACGCGCAGGCCGCCGGCGGTGAGCTCGTCGGAGGTGATGACGCCGTTCGCCACGATGAATCGTGAGACGGTGGAGTCGGAGGCGGCACTGTACGCCTCGAGCGCGTCAACGCCGGGGGAGTGGTGCAAGTGGGCATCGCAGATGCCCTTGAGTGCGTAGCCGATCGCCTGTCGAACCCCTCTGGATTCGACACCTCGCTTCCATCGCTCGAGGCCTCCTCGCATGACGCCAGGATAGGGCGTCTTTTGCCCGTTATCCAGGGATTTTTGTGGTGTGCAGTTACGTGTTGGGGAGTGCTTCTAAATGGTGTCGCTCACCCACGGTGCCTGCGTGCATCAACCTTGCTTGGATCGACCTTGCTTGGATCGACCTTGCTTGGGTCCGTGTTGTCGGGTCTTCGTCCTGTTTGAGACGCTTGACGCCGCCGGTAAAGGATGCGATCGAGCGCGGCCACATCTGGTGCCCCGTGCTCGCGAGCTGGAGACGTGAATGTCACGTCACCGCAGATCGACCTATCTCCCTCCTGGAGACCTCACGAACTCAACCCGGGGGCGTTCTGCTTGAATGTGGCCATGCCAGACGCTGTTCCCCCTGCCCATGTCCGATCGGCACAGATTCACATGTTTCGCGCAAAGGGAGCGAGGCGGATCACGTACCTGAGGGCGACACGAATATCGGAAGGCTTCGACAAGAATGCGGCGCCGACCGTCGGTTCCATCGGGGTTCTAGTTCACGACCCGTCACAGGACGAAGACGACAACGGTGAGGGCGATTCGATAGTGGCGCTTGCCGTGGTGCGCGGCATCGCTGGGGTCGCCAGTGGACTTGTGAGAGCCACACTCACGCCGATCTATTTGCTGGCAGGGCCGGTCCCGGTGGCAGACCTGCAGAAGAAGCCAGTGGCGCTCGGCATAGTTCCGGACGACTTCCACGCTCGGCTCTTACCAATCACGACGGCTAATGCACTCATCGACCACCTTGAGACGCTGGATCCTGGAGTCAAGGCCTGGATCGGCTCGGTGCTCGGTGAACCACGCGAGTTTCCCGCAGACGTGGAGCAGTCTCGAGTCGAGGCGAGGGACGCAGTGGAACTCGCAGCGCAAATGGCGGGGATCGATCTACCAGCCGATACCTTCGCGTCTCCGCCTGCTCAGTCGGAAAACGAAACGCTCCTCCAGACCATCCTCAACGCTGGTTACGAGCAGGACCTCGAAGAAGAGCTGTTACCTCTCGACCTCCAGCTTTTCGACGGGAAGCTCACGGGAAAACAGCGCGCAGCGAGCGTGGCCGTATTCGTCGACGAGACTGGCAATGACAAGTTGATGGTGATGTCGGTAAACAAGAAGCCGATCGAGCTCGAGCTTGGGGTGGACCTTCTCTACTGGGATCAGGTGCACGACGCATTCACTTTCATTCAGTACAAGCGACTCGAGAAGGTCAAGTCCACCGGCCCGCACGGAGGCGAGGAATGGGCGTACGGCCGCAGGGGCGAGATCACGAAGCAGCTCGCGCTTATGCCGGTCGGTCGCCAAATGGCCAAGCTGGCCGCGGACTGGAGAGCATTCGGCACACCCTTCTGGTTCAAGTTCGTTCGCGGCGATGCGGGCGCCAAACTCGATGGCAAGACCCTCAAGGGCATGTACGTTCCCGCCGACTGGCTTCGCCTTGCAGTCGACGAGGACACATTCAAAGTGGGGCCGCGCGGCGGCTTCCGCCTCACCTACGGCAATGCCAAGTACGTGGATAGGAGGGTATTCACGGAGCTGGTCTCCAGAGGCTTCGTGGGCACATCCGGCGCGAGATCCAAGAGGTTCAAGAAGCTACTGCATGCGAAAGATAGGGAACTGATTGTCGCAGTTCGAACCGAATGGCAGGACGACGAGAATTCCGAGATTGGCGACGAACCCGACGCGGTCAGTGGCACTGGCGACCCTCGGTTGCCACAACTGCCGTTCTAGGGGAACGAGGGCTTGCCAGCGGTCGCCCGCTCGCATGTGGTAATGACCCGCCTCGCTCTAGCGGCGTTGCGGCTGCGCAGCGGTTCCATCTCGACACGCAGGTCCTTCCGTGGATTCGCGACACTCAGGCTCGGTCGGACTCAGCAAGCGATCGAGAAGAGGTCGGCGAACGACCGTCGCTCGAGGTCTGGGACGCCACCTCGCCAACCCGCCACGAGACCTTCCGACCTGCGGGGTGATGTGCGCCGGTGCCTATCAACTTCGTCGGGCGCCATGTTCGCAACGGACGCAGTCGCTCTTGCGCGATCCGCACAATCGCGGTCACTTTTCACCGCCGACGCGCATTCTTCTGGCCCGGTCGACGAGCCCTTCGACGAAGTTCCCGCTGGCCTTCCCTTCGCGCGTCGGAGCGATATCCTCTGCGTCCCTGGCATCTGACCTCGGCGCCAACCCCGCCGCGTCCAAAAAGGCAAGCGCGCGCTCGACCGCGACGAGCTTGCGCTTCAGCTCCTTGATCGACGCGGCGGCTCGATCGGAGAACTCGTCGAGACGCTCATGCTCGCGTCGGAGTTCCATCTCCATCTCGATCAGGTTCCGCCACACTGCAGGATCAGATGAGAGTCCGTGCCGCTTCCGCACGATCTCGACTGTCAGCTGACCCGCGAGCACCGCTTCAACCGCGTCGGCGCTGGTAGCTGGGCTCGCGAGTCCGAGGGCGATTCCTCCGCCACCCGCAGTAACCAGCGTGCCGGCCGTGAGTAGGCCCCCGATCATCCCACCGGGTCCGAACGCCGCCAGCGCGCTCGTGATTGCGGCTGCGCCCGCGAGCCCTGCACCGGCCGCGAGTGCCAACCCACCCGTAGCCAGGACGATGGCCACAGCCCCTGCTCCAAGCGCCCCCCATTTGAGCCAGTTGAAGCTGCTTCCCCCGCCCAGCGCGGACTGCGCGCTTGCAGCCGCAGAGAAGACGTCGACGCCGAATGTTCCGCTGAGCCCCATCTCAGCAGTCAGATCCTTCATCGCTTCACGTTTGACTTCCGGGTTGACCTCGATCTCGTAGGGCGCGATGACGTTCTCGGCGAGCAATACAGTGAGAGGAACGACGGCGTCGTGCTTAGAGAGATGCCGTGCCGGTTGCGGTTCGGGAGCAGCGGCGCGCGGATCGGATAGGTCGAGCGCGAGACGGGCGACGACGGCAGGTACGGGCCTGCCGGTCCGCTTCCTCTGCGCCATGAGAACGCCGGCGAGCGTCGCCTGCACGTGCCGCAAAGCGCCGACGTACCGATCTCGCTGATCGCCCTTGAGCCGGGACGCGATGAGGTGCGCATATCGCAGCCCCAGCAGCGCGAAGTTCTCAGCTGTGTCGATGGGGACATCGACACCCCTTTCCGCAACCGCAAGTTCCTTCGACAGCGACCCATACAAGGCGAACCCGACGGCTTCGGCGACGACGTCGTGAGATAGGTACTCGACCGCTTCGTGAGCGGCCATCGGCCCGAGCGACTTCGTATGCACTCGCAGATCCATCATCCAGGGGAACGCCGACGACACGCCTCGGCGTGCAGCGACGAGATCATTGCCGTCCCAGAAGGAGACCCACCACCCTAGGTGCCCGGGAGGCTCGCTCAGCGTCTCCCGTAGTTTGTCGACGCCGAAGACGTCACTGGCGAGTGGGCTGCCGATCGTCACCATTCCCGCCACCTCGATGCTGGCGGGCAGTCGTCGGACGAGATCTGCCGCGATGACCGACCCGAGGCTGTGCCCCACGATCACGATGCGACCAGACTCAGGCAGTTTTCGCAGTATGCGGGTGAGCACATGCGCCCGGATGTTCGGTTCCTGGAGGTAATGCCGTGCTTGCACGAAGAATGGAATCCCCAACGCGACATCCATCAGAGCGTCCGCGCCTACCATCCCCGGCCCGGGGTCGTGCGTCCCCAGCCGGAACTCGATCGCCGCCATGCGCCGCTCGAAGTCACGGCGATTCTGCTTCGCGGCATCTCCGGTAGGTTGCTTCGTCGTCAACGGCGGAAGCGGCAGATCTTCCTCGTCGAACTTGAGGGCGCCTGCGTATCGCGGGGCGATCACACTCGCAGACTCCAGACCGGGATATCCGACACGCGCGAGAGACTTGGAGAGCGCCGCCTTCCAAGCGCCCTTAGGATCTCCGGTGCCCACGCCATGAAGGAACAACAGCACCGGTTTATCCGCCGCGTATTCACCGCCCATGTTCAGCTCCGCTGCCCAAGGACCGCCGCGAGCACGTCCTCGAAGTATCCGCGCACCGACTCGCTCCCGACGATCAACGCACGATCGAGCAGCAGATTTTGCGACTCACACGACGTCTCCGACGCCAGGCTGCACGCATGACACGCAGCCAGGTTCAGGCCGTCGATGCTCTGAGGCTCAGACTCGATGCACACCGGATCGTTCGGACACCACGCTGCCTGCTCGAGCGCGCGGACGATCGCCGGCCCGAGGTGTCGAGGCTCGCCCTGCCGGACGAGGCCGCCGAGAGTTCCCTCGACATCGGACGACGTCGTGTAGATGAAGACGCCGTAGTCGCCGTCCGACTCGCAGTAGATGCGTTCCCGGATGGATGCCGCGGTGTAACCGCTTCCGAATGCCAGCTCTCGCATCAACAGATGCGCGAAGGTGTGGAGGAGCACATACTCGGGCGAGACGATGTGGAGGCGGTTACCGAGGTTCGACGCGTTCTGATGCGTGAGTAGCGCGTCGCCGCGCCGCTGCACCTCCTCCTGTTTCGCCCACGCGGCAACAGCCTGCGGGTCGAAGCGGAGGAAGACGCCCTCCCCGTAGCCTTCGACCGCCGGCAACCACTTGCGTTCGTGCGGGGTGAACGGCACAGCAGGCTTCAACTCGGCATCCGGGGTGTACCGCCGGAATCCGAGCACCGCTCGGACGTCGCGAAGCCGATCTACCAGCACGATGTCCGAGATCAGCGCCGCGAGTCCGTCGCCCGCATCACCCCGCCCACGCGGAAGCCGCGTCGGACGCGTGTGGAAGCCTTCGACCGGCGCGGTGCCGGCGATCGCAGCGATGAACGCCTCGTACTCGTCTGCTTGAAGTCCGCTCCGCGTGGCGCGGACGTCGACGTCGCCGGGCGCCACCAGGGGCTGCGCAGCCGCGATCACGTCTGCCACCGGGATTCCTGTGTCGAGCGAGATCTGACCAGCGAGCATGTCGCGCTGAGCCGGATCGGTCGCGCCGCGGAGAGCGGTGAAGAAGACATGACTGCGCATGGCCTCGAGATCCTGTTCGGATCGGCTCTCCACAGCGGGGATGTCGATGGCACTCATCGTGTCGGAGAAGTGCAAGCTGGTGGCACCGCGCTGCTGGGGGTCGATCGGCTTGCCGCATGAACCCCAGTCGCGCTCCCACGGCTGCTTCCCCCGACAGGTGAATCCCTCGACCGAGAGCACATCCCGCCGAAGATCTCCGAGCGTGCGCCGGTGACCGCAGCGCTCACATCGAACCTGAAGGCTGCTGAGACCCTCTGCGCGCCCTTCCGCGGACTCGAACTTGAGCTTGTCGTCTGCTTTGCAGTCGCCATCCGCAGACCGGTGCATCCACTCGACCCATGGCACGTCCGCGATGTGGCTGTTCGAGGTGCATACGGCGACGAATCGCATCGGCACGAGCCGCCCATCACAGGCGACTTCCTGGCAGTGGGGAACAACCCCCGTCTCGAGCGCACGGGTCCACTTCACCATGCGACGGCATCCCTGGCAGAACAGCCAAGCGGGGAACCGCTCGAACTCGAGTCCCGGGGTCTTCTGGTCTTCCGGGGTGTGCGTTGTCGGCGCCGCCCAGAGTTCGTCCACCCCGAGCGCCTCCGCCAGGCGGTCCGACCGCACCGACCGGCGCAGCTTGCTCGGCGGCCACTTGTCACCGGTCGGAACCATGAACGATTGGCCGAGGATGTCCACGATCGCGCCCGGTCCATATGGCGACACCGTCTCCGACGCGCGGACCGTCTTCACCTGCGCTTCAGCCACGGCGCTCTCCATTCGCCCGCACTCGGACCACCTCATCCACGTTTCTCATCGAGTTCATGACTGGCCAACCCTTTCCCGGATCGGTGAACTGCCGCATCAGGCGCTCGTCCTGGTCGCGAGACGAGTAGACAAGCTTCTTCCCCTCTTGCTGCACACGGTTTCGCGCATCTACCCACTCGAGAACGGCGTCATCGATCTCACCGGCGACGACGGATGCCTCGTCCTTGTCGGCGAACGCCACATGTTCCTTCAACAGGCCGACGGCCTTCTTCACGGCCGCCGAGTCCGGATCGAACAGGGCGGCGTCACCGTTATCCGAGAGACCGACCCCGTGACGCACGAGGATCACGAGGGCCGCACGGATAGCGCGTTTGCGCGCCTGCAGGGACCATGGAGTCACGCTCGAAGGCTCGACGAATCGATAAAACGCGCGGTGGTAAGCGCCGAACGACTCGAAGACGGAACGGTCACGGGGCTTTCCGGATCGGAACATCGTCACGACCAGGCCAGGCGTCTTGCCGCGGCCGACGCGGGATGTGGCCTGGATGTACTCGGACGTGGTCTTGGTGTGCCCGTTCACGAGCATCACGCCGAGGCGACTGACGTCGATGCCCACCGACATGATGTTGGTGGTCGCGAGCGCATCGATGACCTGCGAGTCCTCAGGTCCCTTCTCCAGTCTCTGCAACAGAGCGATCAGCTCGGCCGAATCCACGTTGCCGTTCAGTTCGTGCACGCCGTCTGATCCGAGCTCGCGGGCAGACCCCTCGGCCTTCTCGCGGCGGATCAGGTTGGACGGCACGTCGTCACGGAGGATCGTGACCGTGCGCCCCAGCTCGCGCAGGCTGTTGTGATAGACCACAAGGGTCCAGTACGCGTCCTGTGCCGCGCCCGACAGATTCACCGCATGGGGCGCGTTGAGGATCTCTGCCGACAGCTGACCCACTGCCCACGAGGGCGTGTGCGCTTGCGGCATGATTCCGAGGTATCGGCGTCCCGCCGCTTCGGGGTCGGGTTCTGAGAAGTAGTTGTCGTCGGCGTCGACACCGGCGGGCGGGAACGACTCGACGTCCTTCGCCATGAGCCCGCGCACCTGTTCGATCGAGGCGCGCGTCGTCGCGGTGGACGCGACGATCTTTGGAGCCGTTCCATTCCAACGGAGCAGTCCGCCGACTGCGGCCTCGTAGATGCCGACGATCGTGCCGAGCGGACCCGAGAGCAGGTGCAACTCATCCTGGATGACAAGCGACGGCGGCGCCGAGACACTCTTGACCCCGAACAACTTCGACCCCTGAGGGATCCACGCGAGGCGCGCGAGCTTGTCCACCGTGGCGACGAGCATGGTCGGCGGGTTGTCGTACAGCCCCTCATCGACCACCTGCACCGGAAGCTCATCGCTGAACGGACACTCATCGTCAGGACAGAAGAACTCGAATCCGTGTGCCGACGCGCGCACACCGTATGCCCGGTCGTCCGATGTGGATCGGGGCGGCATGATCGACGCTCCGCACCACGGGCACTGGAGCAACTGAAAGGGGTTTTCCGGTCGAGCCTGCGAGCGGACCTGACGCATCTGCTTTTCGGCGGCCTTATAGGTCCCGGGTGTGGTCGAGTTTCCCAGCCACATCCCGATCGAGAACGCGGGAGCTTCATCGAGTCGTTCATCGTCGGAACGCATCAGCTCGAGCGCACAGATGAGTGTCGCGGCGCGCTGGAACTGTTGCGCGGTGAGCAGACGCATGGTGTAGCGGGTGAGGACAGCCAGCCCGCCACCCTTGAGCCCATCGACGATCCGTCTACGGATCATCTCGACAGCCGCCAGGCCGAGGTAAGCCTCCGTCTTGCCGCCGCCTGTCGGGAACCAGATGAGATCGACCAGTTCGCGGTCTTCGTGTTCGTCGTCGACCGTGGATGCCAGGGCACTGAGGATGAAGGCGAGCTGGAACGGCCGCCACTGTGGCTCGTCCTTCCCCCGATCGGCGTCCAACGCTGTGCCATAGCGCACGTCCTTCTCGACGAGGTCACGCTGCCGAAGCATCTGCCAGCGCATCGCCCGGTTGGCCATCCGGAAAGCGGTGCGCACCTGGAGGTCGCTTGCCAGGAGCGCGATGCCCTCCTCGATACGGTTTGCAGCGCGCTCCTGACGGGCGACGATGTCTGCCGCGACGCCCTGGAAGTGACCCGTCTCAGAATCCGCCACCGTCCGCTGACCGTCGATCCACAGGCGATAGTCGGTGACGACCTGCGTGAGCGCCGTAGCGAAATCCTCCCCGTCGACGCCGTCGTCGGACAGCCAGCGCATCGAGTAGACATCACCCGATCCGACTTTCGCGCGGATCGCCGCCACCTCCACCTCGGGAAGAACCGTCGTCTTGACGGCAGTCGGGGCTTCCACCGGCGACCACTCGACGGCGACGCCGTGGCCGATCGCGAACGGCGGCTTGGCGCGGTATCGGAACGCCAGCTCACGGTCTTCATCTGTCGCATAAACATCGCCTTGCGGATATGGCGAGAGCTCTGCGTCGTCCGCGCACTCCATGGACACCTGGAACAGGCAAAGGTCCGCGTGCTTCTTCGCCTCGCCCGTCGCGACTTCCTCGGCGTTCGACAGCGACACGGTGGTCAGCCGCTTTCCGCTGTGGATCCGCGACCGCCACGACAGCTTGGCGCGCCCGTCGAGTACGGTGACGGATCCCGACCCGGTCACCGTGATCATCTGACGCTCTGAGAGTGGGCGACGCTTCCACGCCTCGCGCTTCTGTTCCTTCTCATCGCGCTGCTGATCGGTGGCCGCGCCGTCCTCGCCCGACAGGTCGACCCTCACGTAAACGCCTGCGGCGATGTCCACGGCGATGACATCGCTCGAGTGCACAAACGACATACCCAGGGACTGCGGGGCCCAGCCGAATGCGCCGGTGATGTTGATCCCGGTGTCCTCTTCGTCGGCATCTCCGTTACCGGCATCGACATCGCCGTCCTCGGTGTCCAGCTCCGGCACGTCGAGTGGCGTCTCGTCCGTGTCCTCAACCTCGACGTCCTCCACGACCGGTGCAGGTGCGATCCCGCGCTCGACCGGATACAGCGTCCCCACAAGGTAGGCGTAGACGGGGCTCCTCTCGAGCACCTCGTCATCCCCACCGAGCGGCCCGAGCCAGCGCCTGCGAAGCTCGGCGGTGACGGCATCCCGCCCTTCGCGGGGATCCGAGATCGGCGCTGCCAGCACCTCGATGATGTCAGTCACTGCTTGCTCCAGAGGTAGTCGAATTCGTTGTAGGCCAGCTGTTCACCGAACTGCTCGAAGGTGTCCGCCACGTTGACGATCAGGCAACGGTCGGTGCCGCCGTTAGCCGGTCCACGCAAGCCACGGCCGACCATCTGTAGATAGCGGTTCGGGCTGAACGTGGGGCGGGCGATATACAGCGCCCGCACCTTGGGAGCGTCGAAACCCTGCGTGAGCAGATCGCAATTGACCAGCACCTGCGACTCACCCGACTTGAACCGCTCAACGACCCGTCGACGTTGGTGCTTACGCACACCACCGTCGACCGAGTCCGCGCGCACATTCTGCAGGCGAAGGAGCGCCGCGATCGTGTGCGCCGAAGCGACGGATGCTGCGAACACGAGAACCGGCCAGTCTGGGTTCCTCGTCAATAGGCGCTGAATGTGGTCGACCACGGTCTGCGTGCGTCCCATGTCCTGACCGATGAGGGTCAGCATGTTCTTGGTGACCTCCTTCATCCGGCGGAACTCCGCGTCCTGGTCGGCGATGGAGACGGATACGCCGGACAGGATGTCGTAATCGACTTCGGACAGCACTTCTCGCCGACGGAGCTCGCCGATCGGGTCGTCAGGATCCAGCGACTCGAGTCGGTTCGATCCGAATCTCTCGACGAAGCGCCGATTGAGTTCCTCGTTGCGACCACGGAAGGGGGTCGCGGTCAGACCGAGCAACGGGCGATCAGTCCGGCTCGCGGTGAGCCCGAGATATCGCAGGATCTCTGTGTAGGTCTTCGTTCCCGCGGTGTGGGCTTCATCGATGACGACCAGTCCCGGTCGTGTCAGCCAGCCGTACTGCGGCTCATTGAGTCGACTCGCGAGGGTGTCATCGATGGCGACGACGACCTGTAGCTCCTCGTTGGATTCGTCCAGCTCATACCCGGACCAGAACCGGCTGACGTCGAGCGGGCGCTCGTCGCCCATCCAACGCCACACTTCGGCGAACGACGTGATCGCTTGCTCGCACAATTCCTCGCTTTGCGCGATCCAGAGAACGGGAGCTTCGATCGCACCGTCCTTGAGGAGGCGAAGGATCGCCTCCACCGTGACGCGCGTCTTTCCAGCCCCCGTCGGGAGGTAGAGGAGGCCGCGCTGTTTGGCCGGGTCTTTCGCGGTCGCCAACTCGTTGATCTGATGCGCCAACGACTGCTGATAGTCGTGCAGCTCGTTGAGGAAGATCTGCCCTTGCACCTGTGTCACGGATGCTCGACGCGCCTCCCGATTTCCCGCGTACGAGGTGTCGAAGCCCAGCCGTTTGACCGCGCTCTGGGCATTCGGCGAGCCGTCCCACTGTTTCGGAACCGGCACCCCTACGCACGCGAGATCATCGCGGAGCGCGCGCACGGCATCCTGACCCTGCACCTGCAGGAAGAGCTCTGCGATCTCGCGATCATTCAACTCTCCCGTGCGGGACTCGACCGCCGGCAGCAGTCCCTTCGGTAAACGCTGTCGCAAGATGTCAGCGCCAACCAAGATCAGCAGCCGCTCTTCGTTGTTCCGCGCGACCTGCGCGCGCTCGATGAGCTCGCTGCGGCGCATCGCCTCGTCGTCGCGCAGGACGCCGCGCACGTCGTCGGTCGACAGTCCAAGGTCTAGAGCCCGCGATACCTGCTCAAGCACTCCTTGGTGGTCGAGGGATGCGTCCACCACGACGACGCCATCCTGCTTGGCCGCGAGGAGACGTCGCTTCGTCACGCCGTGAATGCTCTGCAGCACACGCGAGATCGACTCGGCCATGGCGATACGCTGCTTGCCGAGACGCGGGATGACCCGTCCTTGCAGACTCGGATAGAGATCGAGCACCGGTGTCGCGTCTCCGAGTCCGATCACCTCGAGCGACTGCTGGAGGGCGTCTCCTGGGAGCAGGAGGCCCCACCTCGCGACGAGATCCCCGAACTCGCCATGCGTGGGCACGTACGCCACGCCGGCTTCGTCAAGCGCGGCGATATCGGACGGCTTCTCCGTGGCGGCCGCCTCGCCCGGAGGGGTGAGGGTGACGGTGCCCTTCACGATGGCCGGGATGAGGTCTGGAGGGGCGATGGACGCCCGGCCTGCGCTGAGCTTGAGCAATTGGACGAACGGGTCGACGCCTGTTGCGTTGACGTCGTATCCGTCGCGACCGAGGAACTCGCGAAGCTGCGTGTCGGGAACGGACGTGAGGTCAGACGGCAGGCCGACGCTGGAGCTCAACTCGCCGTCGGCCGCGACCGGCAGGTACGCGCCGAACTGCGAGAGGCGTGAAGACACAGCATCGGTGATCGGACGTGCTCCACGGGTCGTGATGATTCGCCCGAGGTTTCGCACGGCCCACCACTCGAACGATGACGCGGGAATCTCGGCGACTTTGCCGCCGCCCAGCGGGGCCTTGAGGACGATGTCTCGGCTCGGCATGGCCCGGATCACGGCTCGCGTCCAGAAGATGCGCTCGGTGTCGGTGAGTTCCTCCTGCAGAAGCTCGAGGGGTCCGACACCATCCGTGTCGGGGACGACGACCCGAACTCCTTCATAGCCTGCCCGAGCGAGGTAGGCACGCGCCATCTTCTCGATCGCCGACACGTACTGCGGACGGAGGGCGTCGCGGGCAAGCGGGTAGCCGCGCACAGGTGCCTGGATCGCACCCGCCGCAGCGACGAGCGCCGTGCTGGGCACCTGCTGAGAATCGACGTGCCGGGCGAGGATCGCCGGCGCGAAGGTTGGGTCAGCGACGATCTCGCGGGCCGGTCGCCACGTCCCTGCTTTGGTCGGTAGGAGCACGTCGACACCGCGCGCTCGGATGCCATCGAGGGCGGTGATCGCGGCATGCTGCGTCGCCGCGCTCACGACGGTCCAGAACCGCTGCCACTCTTGCGGCGACCAGCGGTCAGACGCTTCGTGCGCGAGCGCGGCCGCTGTCTCGTCGGGCGACACTATGCGATACCCGAGCAGCCGAAGGTCATCTGCGATCGTGCCGAATGCCGCAAGCTCTCGGTCAACGGTCTTCACACCGTCCGGAGCCGCCGTCCCCTCTAGCGGCAGCAGCACCGATCCAGCCGATCCCACTCGAGCCCATCCTCCACCTTCGAGCGGGATGATCGGTGCCGAATTGACCGCTTCCTTCATCTCCGCGGACAGAGGCGAGATCGCGGCAGCGATGGAGATCGCCGCTTCGACATCCTCCGGCCGGCGTTTGTGGGCGAGTTCCTCCAACCAGCCTGCAACCGTGGCCTCGTGAGACGAGCGCTCATCATCGGAGCCACCGAGCAATGCTCGTAGGCGCGAGCGCCGAGTAGGTGACGTGAAGCACTGCCAGTGCGGCATGGTCGTCCGAGGCGCACGCTCCTGCCAGGCCCGCGCAGCGCTCGCGGGGATCGGCGTCTTCTGCAGATCGGGCACACGCTGGAAGTAGTCGGGCACTTTGAGCTCGCCCGTGGTGTCGGGGATCATCGGTCTAACCGTCGCCCGGCGAGGGATTTCATCTGAGAGGAACTTGTCGGCGTTGCTGCGGGCTTCGCGGCCACGTGCGGGGAACAGATCAAGGTGCGCCCCGGTGTCGGACGAGGACGAGGCCCGCGCGACGACGTCCAAGAAGAGGTCGGCAGCGACGCCTAGCATCGCGCGGTTCAGCATTGAGCCGGGGACAAGGGACGTCCGGTCATCGTTCACCTGCCATGGAGCGTTGAATACTCCGCTGGCCGTCGTCTCGTCCTTGAGCGGGAACCAAGCCCACAGGCGCCCGACGGTGGCACGCCCTTCCGGTCGGACTGCGTACGACACGGTCATTGACTCGCGCAGAGCGGTCGCGGGAAGCGTCGACGCGACGTCGATCGTCGGTCGGTACTCGCGCTCGGCGTACAGCCAGCGTTCGCCTTCCTGGCCCGGGGCGATCAGATGGACCTCGCCATCATCAGGGTGACCTTCGCGGGCGTAGTCGCGGGATTGAGGCGCGGAATCGGGCGACTCCTGCACCGTGATGCGCAGCCGCTCGAGCGGCTTGAAGAAGAGAAGAGCCTCGACGTCGAAGCTGAGGAGCTCTTTCCGCAACCGCTCGCCCTCGCGGGTGAGCGGAAGCTTGACGACGGTCGACGCCCACGAGAACAACTCGGCCAGGTTGGGATCCTCAGCCGCGGCCCGAACCGGATCGGTCAACGTCGGGATCCGCAACAGCGGAAGGCGACCACCCTCATTCGGGATGCCCGCGAAAAGCTCAGCGGTATCCGGCGCGTTGAACTCGAAGCTCACGGTCCGGCTGAAGATCTGCGGATGATCCGTGATTCCGAGGATGCTCTTGAAGCCGAGACCGAACCGCCCGATCTCGTCACCCCGTTTCGTGCTGAGGAAGGCGTAGGTGACAGCGCGCACCCCATCCCGGTCGAATCCCGCCCCTTCGTTGGCACAATAGAGCGATCCGTCGGCGATTCGGAGCTCCACCATGCCGGTGCCACCACCCGCGCCGAGCGCGTCCACAGCGTTCTGCAGCAGTTCGCTGATCTGGCGTGTGCCGTAACCACCGGTGCGGAAGCTGTCTTCCTGACGCACGTGCTCGATCAACAGATCGGGATCGTTCTCGTACGTCCGCAGCGCGGTCGCCTGTCGCTCTTCGATGTACTCCTGCAACGCAGGGTCCATAAGCTCCGGCCAGCTCATCTTGTCTTTCCCCTCGAATGTGTGGCGCAAGCCACGCCGAGCTGCTGTGCTCAGCCGAGCGACGTTACGGAAGACCACCGACATCCATTCGGAATGCCCATTCCATGCGAGAGCATACGAGGAGATGAGAACCCCTTCATCTATTCGGCGACGCCGTTGCGACGGGATTGAGCCGATGCTGAGCAAGCGGCTTCCAAGTCGGTGGCTACGATGACGAAGTGGGGATCGCGCGCCATTCTGTCGCGCCCGGGAGAGGAGTCGCGACGTGACGACGACGAGCACCGTTTCTGAGCCGCGCGTGCCCCTCAACGTCGCCCCTGGCTCATTGGTCCGTGTGCGGGATGCCGATTGGCTCGTCACCAACGCTTCGCCGACCCAGGACGGCCTGCTGGTCGAGGTCACCGGCCTTTCCGAGCTCGTCCGCGACACCCGCGCTGCGTTCTACGAGCACCTCGACGAAATCGTTCCCTACGATCCCCGCGCGACGAAGGTCCGCGCCGACGACTCGCCGAAGTACCGACGGAGTCGACTCTGGCTCGAGTCGACCCTCCGTCGCACCGCGATCCCGCTCGGCGAGGGGCGACTCTCGGTCTCGACGCAGATGCTCACCGATGCGCTCGGCTACCAGCGCTCGGCAGTCCGGAAGGCTCTGAGCGCCGACAACCTCCGGCCACGTATCCTCCTCGCCGACACCGTCGGCCTCGGCAAAACGATCGAGATCGGGATGATCCTGTCCGAGCTCGTCCGTCGCGGTCGCGGCGAGCGCATCCTCATCGTCACGCCGAAGCACGTGCTCGAGCAGATGCAGTTCGAAATGTGGACGCGGTTCGCTCTTCCGTTCGTCCGGCTCGACTCGGTCGGCATCCAGCGCGTGCGCCAGAAGCTGCCGGCGACCCGCAATCCGTTCAGCCTCTACAAGCGTGTCATCATCTCGATGGACACGCTCAAGCAGGACCGCTACCTCAACCACCTTCGTAAGCATCAGTGGGATGCCGTCGTCATCGACGAGTCGCACAACCTCACCGGCTCAGGCACCCAGAACAACGCGCTCGCTCGTGTGCTCGCTCCGAACACCGAAGCGTTGATCCTCGCGTCGGCGACTCCCCACAACGGCAGCAAGGAGTCGTTCGCCGAGCTCGTCCGCCTGCTCGAGCCGACGGCGGTCGGCCCGGACGGCGACATCGATCGCACGGCGCTCGACCGGCTCGTCGTGCGTCGTCACCGCCACTCCTCCGAGGTCGCACGCGAAGTGGGTGACGACTGGGTCGAACGGAAGGAGCTGCAGCATCTCCTCGTCGACGCGTCACCGGAAGAGGATGCCGTCGCCCAGGAGCTCGCGGACGTCTGGCTCTATCCGACTACGGGCACGAGCCCCTACTCGGGCGAGAACAAGGGCCTCTTCCCGTGGACGCTCGCGAAGGCCTACCTGTCCAGCCCGCCCGCGCTCGTGGAGTCGGTGCGCAACCGCATCCGCACCCTCGGCGACGAGCGTACCGACGCGCAGCAGCGCGAGCGCGACGCCCTCGACCGGCTCCTCACCCTCGCTCGGGCGAGCGCCGATGCCCGCTCCGCAAAGCTCGGCGAACTCGTCAGGTACCTGAAGAGCATCGGCACCTCCAAGACCTCAGACATGCGAGCGGTCGTCTTCTCCGAGCGCGTACCGACGCTCCTCTGGCTGCAACGCGAACTCCAGGCGCACCTCGCCCTCAATCCCGAGCAGGTCGCCGTCCTCCACGGCGGTCTCTCCGATGTCGAGCAGCAGGAGGTCGTCGAGTCGTTCAAGCTGTCGTCGAGCCCGATCCGCATCCTCGTGACGGGCGACATTGCTTCAGAGGGAGTCAACCTCCACGCCCAGTGCCACGAGCTCATACACTTCGACATCCCGTGGAGCCTCATCCGCATCGAGCAGCGCAACGGTCGCATCGATCGCTACGGGCAACGGCACGCTCCGCAGATCACGACGCTTCTGCTCCGTCCGAGTCACGAGAAGTTCGCGGGCGACGTGCGGGTGCTCACGGCGCTCGTCAAGCGCGAGAACGAGGCACACGGGGCACTCGGCGACGCAGGGGCACTCATGGGCACGTACAGTGTGGCCGCCGAAGAGAAGGCGGTCGAAGACGCGCTGGTGAAGGGCAAGTCGCTCGAAGACGTCATCCCCACACCTGACGCGGTTGCCGCTGACGACACCGATCCGTGGCTGAGCTTCATCCTCGACGAGGCGGACCATCACGTCGACACCACCACTGAGGTCACGCTGCCGGAGCGCATCTCGACGGGGCTCTTTCCGTCGGATGCCGCCTACCTGGCCGCCGCGCTCGAGGAGGTCTTCGAGACCCCCGCTGCATCGCAGGCCGCAGGCGGCGTCGACTGGCGCGAGCACACCGGATACGGACTGGTCGAACTCAGTCCCACCGACGATCTCCGCCAGCGTCTCTCGGTGCTCCCGCAGTCGTACCTCGCGGAACGCCGGGTCGTCGACGACATGAAGCTCGCGATCACGCCGACGCTGGCGCAGGCCTCACTCAAGGAAGCGCGCGACGACCGTTCGAACCAGAAGGGTCTGTGGCCCGAAGCGCACTACCTCGGCCCGCTGCATCCCGTGCTCGATTGGGCGGGTGATCGCACCCTCGCCCGGCTCGGCCGCGACGAGGTGTTCGTCGTCCGCGGCGATGTGTTCGCGCCGACCGTCCTCGTCCTGGGGTCGCTCACGAACGAGCGCGGCCAGGTCATCGCCACGAACCTGGTCGCGGTCTCGGGAACCTCGGTCCAGCCATTCGCCGATGCCTCCGAGGCGTTCGACGAGCTCGGTGTCACGCACGACCGCAGCAACCCCTCCCCGGTCGCCGACGTCGACGAGCTGCAGAAACTGATCCCCGCAGCCGTTGACGCGGCTGACGAGCATCTGCTCCTGACGTCAGAGGCCGCGGCGGAGGACGTCCGTCGCCGGGTGAGCGAGTGGTCCGATCGTGTGCAGGAGTGGGTGGATGCTTCGGGCGACCTGGTTCAGCGCGCCGAGGTCCGCGAGCGCACCCGCCGCGTCCGCGAAGAGGCAGAGATCGCACGGTCGATGCTGCCCGCGCGCCGCCTCGCCCGACCCTTGCTAGTGATCGTCCCTGAGGAGAACTGAGAATGGCGTCGGATGCCTTCGTCGTCGGCGAAGACTGGATCAGCGAGCACTACTTCAACACCGAGTCGACGAAGCAGTCGTTCCAATCGCGGGTTGCAGCGCTCCGCAAGGCGTGGGACGAGCGAGCGAAGGACGGTGAGCAGACGCCGTCTACACGCCTCGCTGCCGTACGACGCGACCTGCTCGGCGCACTCGCGAGCGAGACGACGGATGCCGCGACCTACGACTCCGCGGTGCTCACGCCACTCGTCGCCGCGCTCGGCTACGGAGACGCCCGATGGCATCGCAGGGTAGCCGGCCCGGTGACGATCGTCATGCCCGCGGACACCCCGGAGTCCCCCGCGGGTGCGGTCGTGCACGCACAACGGGTGGATGACCTCTCCGATCTGCTCGCCAAGGACGCGGCGACGCTCGTCGAACCGTTCATCACTGAGGACGCCGACTCGGTCACGTCGGTCGCTCGCTGCCTCTCGTATCTCTTCAGCGGCGACGACTCCCCGGCATTCGCCGTCGTGCTGTCGGGCACATGGGCGCTCCTCACCGAGCGCGACCGATGGGCGGAAGGGCGCTACCTGGCCGTTGACCTTCAGCTTGTCCTCGACCGCAACGACACCAAGAAGGCCGGAGAGTTCGACCGCGCCCTCGCGGTGCTCAGCAGCGAGACCGTGCTGCCCCACGTCGACGGCACCACGTGGTGGGCCGAGACGCTCGACGACTCGGTGAAGCACACGGTCGGCGTCTCGAAGGACCTACGCGAAGGCGTGCGGGAGTCCATCGAGATCATCGCCAATGAGGTCGTCCGCCGCCGCAAGGCCGCGGGGCTCGACCCGCTGCCCGACAGCGACGCAAACGTACTCGCGCGCCAGTCGCTTCGCTACCTCTACCGAATCCTCTTCCTCCTGTATGCCGAGGCGTCGCCCGAGATGAAGGTGCTGCCGGTCGGCGCCCCTGAGTACGCGCTCGGCTACGGCCTCGATCGCCTGCGCGAACTCGTCCTCGTCGAACTGGGCGAAGAGTCGCGCCACCGCACGCACCTGCACTCGTCGCTCGCGACCCTCTTCCGACTCGTGGATGCCGGACATGACGCCGGCGTTCAGCACGATGCCGACGAGACCCTGCGCGAAGGACTCACGTTCAACCCACTCAACGCGGATCTGTTCGCGAAGCGGGCCACGTCACTGATCGACGAGGTCGGCCTCGGCGACGGCGCACTCCAGCGGGTTCTGCAGCTGCTGCTCCTCACCCGCGAGAACCAGGTGAAGAAGGGCCGCGACCGCGGGTTCATCTCGTACGCCGACCTCGGCATTAACCAGCTCGGCGCGGTGTACGAGGGACTGATGTCGTACACGGGCTTCTTCGCGAAGGAGCCTCTCCTTGAAGTCGCGCCGGGCGGTGACGGGTCGAAGGGCTCGTGGGTGGTCCCCGTCTCACGCGCCGACGGCATCGCGACGAAGGACTTCGTCCTCGGCCCGCCCGACGATCTCGGACGGCGCGAGCCGCGCCGCTACAGCGACGGGGAGTTCGTGTTCCGCCTCTCCGGCCGTGAGCGGCAGACGTCCGCGTCCTACTACTCCCCGGAAGTTCTGACGAAGTTCGTCGTGTCGCAGGCGCTCGAAGAGCTTCTCGATCAGGACGGACACCGCACGACAGCCGAAGAGATCCTCAGCCTGTCGGTGTGTGAGCCGGCGCTGGGGTCGGGCGCGTTCGCGATCGAGGCCGTTCGCCAGCTTGCCGAGCAGTACCTCGACCGTCGCGAAGAAGAGACGGGCGAACGCGTCGACCCCGACGAGCGGCCGCGCGAACTGCAGCAGGCCAAAGCCGCGATCGCGCTGCACCAGGTCTACGGCGTCGACCTCAATGCGACCGCGGTCGAGCTCGCGGAGATCTCGCTGTGGCTCGACACGATGGTGGACGGTCTCAAGGCGCCGTGGTTCGGCTTGCGACTGCGCCGCGGCAACTCACTCATCGGGGCGCGCCGCGCGGTGTACACGCAGAAGCAGGTCACCGACAAGGCCTGGCTCAATGACACCCCGACCGACGTGCCGGTCTCGACGCTCGTGGACGACATGAACGAGGGACGTGTGGGGAGTGCGACCTCAGGCAAGATCCATCACTTCCTCGTCCCGAGTTCGGGGTGGGGCTCCGCGGTAGAACTCAAGGAGGCCAAGGAGGTGGCGGAACTGGCGCGGAATGAGTACAACGAGCTTCGGCAATGGCGGAGTACGATCCGTCGCAGGCCCACAAGTTCTCAGCTCAAGCGCCTGACCGGCCTTGCCTATCGAGTCGAAACACTCTGGCAGTTCACCCTCCGGCGGCTTGAGATCGCCGAGACACAGGTCAGTCGCGACATCACGCTCTGGCACGATCCGCGCACAGCGACAGACGACGTAGGCGCGGTCGTCTCCCGTGCCGACATCGAGGCGTTCCTTCAGAACCCGGACGGCGCATACCAGCGATTGCGTCGGGTGATGGACGCCTGGTGTGCACTGTGGTTCTGGCCGCTCACCGACACTGTCACGCGCGGCGTCAAACCGCCGACGCTAGACGAATGGATCGAGGGTCTGGAGGCGACCCTGGGCCGCCACAGCGAGGCGACGCCCCGCCGAGGCGGGGCCGGCGCGCAGACGCTCGGCTTCCCGACGACATGGGGGAACCTCGCGGATGCCGAGGACATTGATCTCGGCTACGCCGGTGCCGTATCGAGTGACCAACTCGAAGCCCACTGTCCCTGGCTGCGGGTGGCGCGCGAGGTGAGCGCGGCGAACGGTTTCTTCCACTGGGAGCTCGACTTTGCAGGGGTCCTTTCCCGGGGAGGTTTCGACCTGCAGGTCGGGAACCCTCCTTGGGTGCGTCCCCGGGTGGATGTTCAGTCGCTCCTCGCAGAAGGGGACCCTTGGTGGCAACTCACTTCCAAGCCCGCGCAGGTCGACGTCAGACGGAAACAAGTCGAGACACTTCGAGTCGACGGTGTCAAGGAACTCGTAATACAGACGACCGGTGACATCGCGGCGACCATGGAGTTTCTTGGGTCAGACCTCAACTATCCATTGCTAATAGGACTGCAGCCCGACTTGTACCGCTGCTTCATGGAACAGACATGGAGGCACCTCTCACCTCGCGGAGCGGTCGCGCTCATCCACCCTGAGACGCATTTCACCGACGAGAAGGCTGGTTTGCTCCGCGAAGCCACATACTCGCGCCTTCGGCGACATTGGCAGTTCGTCAACGAGTTGTCACTCTTCGAGATCCACCACCTGGTGAGCTACGGCATCCACGTGTACGGATCACCCCGAACGCCTGACTTTCTCATGGCGACCAACCTCTATCACCCCGAGACGGTCGTCGGTTCGCTGCGTCATGATGGCTCGGGCCAAGAGCCCGGGCTGAAGACCGAGGAAGGCACCTGGGATCTCCGACCCCACCGGAGCCGCATCACACACGTTGATCTCGATCGGCTCGCCTCGTGGCACGCGCTTCTCGAAGACGAGGCGACACCAGCGACGCGCACCCGGATGGTCTACGCCGTCAATCAAGCGACGGCCGATGTGCTCGCCAAACTCAGCCACGCACCACGACTCGGGGAACTCGGACTCGAGTTTTCTCGCGGCTGGGATGAGAGCCGCGACCGCAAGAACGGCACCTTCGAGGTGGCCTGGGGGCCAGTTGAATCGTGGGAGTACGCCATTCTGCAGGGGCCGCATATCTTCACGGGGAACACGTTCTACAAGTCACCCAACCCGACCATGCTTCACAACCAGGACTGGTCGCCGATCGATCTGGAGACCCTTTCGCCCGACGCCATGCCGGTGACCTCTTACAAGCCCGCCAAATCAAAGGCCGAGTACGACGCCGCCTACGCTCACTGGGGCGAGGACCGTGTCCCCGCCCGCTCGCGGTATCGACTCGTGTGGAGAGGAATGGCCGCGAACACGGGCGAACGAACACTGATCAGCTCGGTAATTCCCCCAGGCGCCACTCACATCCACGGTGTATCCGCCGCCGGATCCCGGATCAACGACGTCGATGTTCTCGACGCGGCAACGATCACCTCATCGCTAATCTCGGACGCGGCTGTGCGGGTCGCGCCCAAGAGCGGCATCCCGATTGGCGCCATACGGCGGCTTCCGCGTACGATCCATCCGCACCTGATTACGGAGGCGCGGGTGCGTTCCTCGCGTCTCCTCGCCCTCACGTCGGCCTACTCGGCTCTGGTCGGGCTCGCCTTCCATCCGGACATGGCGAATGCCCGGTGGGTCGGGGGCATCGACTATCAGGGTCGACCCGCACTGGGACTCCCCAATGGCCAGTGGTCCACGCACACTCCGCTTCGTCGCGCCTCAGATCGGCGACAGGCCCAGGTCGAGATCGATGCGATCGTCGCCCTTTCGCTCGGCATCACGGCGGACGAGCTGTGCACGATCTACCGCACTCAGTTCCCCGTGCTCTACGGCTACGACCGCAACGTCTACTTCTACGACGCGAACGGTCGTCTCGTCCCGAACGAGGTCCTCAAGGTCTGGCGTCAGAAGGGCGACGCGATCACCCAAGACGAGCGCACCGCGACGAACGCGTCCGGCAACACGTACGAGTACGAGCTCCCCTTCGTCACGCTCGACCGGGAGGCCGACATGCGGCAGGCGTACGCTCATTTCGAGCGGATCCTGCAGGAGCGCTCGTGAGCGAACTGCTGCCCTCGCGCCAGGCGGCGCAGATCCGATCCAGTCTCGTCGACTACCTCACGACGACGTTCGCGCTCTCCGACGAAGAAGCGCGGAGCGCGCTCCGCGCCTTCCTCGACGACCCCGACAACGGGATCTTCCGAGGCCCCTACGTCCGCGCCCGGGTGCCATTCCGCGCGGCCGACGACGGGTGGCGTGACGCGCTCGGCTGGTACGAGGGACACACGCCGTACGGCCACCAGGCCGAGGCGTTCCGGCGCCTGAGCTCGGCGAACCTCGGCGAGCAGCCCGACGGATCGATCAAGGCCGCCCCGTTGCCGACCCTCGTCGTGACCGGTACCGGGTCGGGCAAGACGGAGGCGTTCCTCTACCCGATCCTCGATCACGTCATCCGCGCGAAGGCCGCGGGCGACACCGGGCTCAAGGCCCTCATCCTCTACCCGATGAATGCCCTCGCGAACGACCAGTCGCGTCGCCTGGCCGAGCTGATCCGCGGGCACGACGCGCTCAAGGGCGTCCGCGCCGCGATCTATACGGGTGAGACGGCGGGGCGGAGCCGCACGCGGGTCACCGCCGAGGGTCTGATCAACGACCGGAACACGATCCGGTCGGAGCCGCCCGACATCCTGCTCACCAACTACAAGATGCTGGATCAGCTGCTGCTGCGCAGCGCCGACCAGCAGCTGCTCGCGGCCGCGGCGACGAGCTTGCAGTACCTCGTACTCGACGAGTTCCACACCTATGACGGCGCCCAGGGCACCGACGTCGCCATGCTCCTCCGCCGTCTTGGGCTGACCCTGCGGCGGCTGCGGCCGGCCGGATCGCCGGAACCAACCGGGACAGGGCCGCTCGGCGACGTGACCCCGGTCGCGACGAGCGCGACACTCGGTGACGACGGCGACCCGGGCCGGATGCTCGAGTTCGCCGAGACCGTGTTCGGGATCCCGTTCCCCGCCGACAGCGTCGTGCGCGAGACCCGGCAGTCGATGCGCCAGTGGGTCATCGGCGCTCGCGAAGGCGGATCCCCGCTGGGTGGCCGTCCGCGCGCGCTCGACAACTCACTGGTGGCACAGGTCGTCGCGCTCCACACCGAGGGTGAAGAGATCGCATCGCGGGCCCTTGCCGAACGAGTGTTGATCACCCTCTTCGAGGACGGTGCGGCGGTCGACTGGTCGAACACCTCCGACGAGGATCTTCTGGCGTCGGTGGCATCCCATCCACTCGTCCAGGCGATCGCGCAGCGCGCAGAAACTGCGATCGACGTGGATGCCCTCGCCGATGAGCTGCTCCCCGCCGGACTCGGCATCACCGAGTCCTTCGAGGAACGCAGCGCTGCGCGACGCATCTTCATCACGCGTGTGCTCGCAGCGCTGAGCCATGTGCGCGCCCGAGTCGGTCGAAGCGCGCTGTCGATAGACCTGCACCTGTGGATCCGCGAACTGACACGCATCGACCGCGCGGCGACACCTGCGGCGCGGTTCCACTGGGCCGACGACGGCCCCGTCGCACCGGGACTCGACGATCGCATCGAGACCACCTGGTTTCCTGCGATCTACTGCAGGCACTGCGGGCGCAGCGGCTGGGGTGTCCAGCTCGCACCGGTCGGCAACGAGCTCTCAGCGACCGACGACGACATCCGCCGCGACCACGCGGCGCGCGACACCAAGAGCCGGTTCCGTGCGCTCCTCCATGCTCCGGTCGAGGCCGACGCCTTCCTCGCTGGCGAACCAGTACCAGGCCTCGCCTGGTTCGACCACGAGCGTCGGGCACTTCTGACGGCGCCGCCTCCGGACGGTGAAGAGAGCACCGCGCTGGCGGTGCTCGCGCTGACCACCGGCGAAGTCGATGACGACTCGCGCGATGACATGTGTCCGGCGTGCGGTCGGCGTGACGGCATCCGATTCCTCGGCAGCGCGATGGCGACCATGCTCTCGGTCGTCGTGACGACATTGTTCGGTGACGCCGACCTCGACCGGGCTGAGAAGAAGGCGCTGGTCTTCACCGACAGCGTGCAGGACGCCGCGCATCGCGCCGGCTTCGTGCAGAGTCGCGCGCACGTCTTCGCGCTGCGCAACGCCATTCGTCACGCGGTGGCCGACGATTCGGCACCGCTCGACGAGATCGCCAACCTGTTGGTGCAGGATGCCGGAGACGAACCCGACGCGCGGTACCGCCTGTTGCCGCCCGACCTGGTCGAGCGCGACGAGTTCGTCGAGTTCTGGAAGGCGCCGACGCTGCGCAGCGTGCCGGCGGCCGTGCTCACGCGCGTCAAACGGCGGTTGCAGTTCGACCTCGCGATGGAGTTCGGCCTGCAGTCGCGCGTCGGTCGCACGCTCGAGCTCACGGGCAGCCTCGCGGCATCGGTCTCGGCGACCGAGGCCTCGATTCGCGCCGCGGGTCGCAAGGTGCTCGACGAGACTCCCGCCGACGGTGTGATCGACGGCCTCGATCCCGCATCGATCTCTGACGAGGGCGTGGTGCGCTGGGTGCGAGGAGTTCTCGAGCGGATGCGCGATCGCGGAGCGATCGGGCACGAGTGGTTCACCCGCTACATCGAGGAAGACGGCAAACGCTGGCCGATTTGGGGCGGGCGCCCACGCGGAGTCGGGATGCCGGCGTTCCCGCCCGGCCGCGACGCGCCGGGCTACCCGCGCGTCGGCCCGCACGCCCCGACCGGCGACGACGCGAGGCGCACGAATCTCGACGTCGTGTCATCCGCTCAGAGCTGGTACGCGATCTGGGCGAGGAAGGTGCTCGGCTCGACGGCGACCGACGGCGTGCGACTCACGTCCGCACTTCTCGTCGAGCTCGAACGGATGGGCGTCCTGCGCTCACATCCGGTATCGGGCGGCGCGGCGACGGCGTACATGTTGCCGCCATCGGCGATCGTGGTGCAGCCCGTCGGGTCCAACGGACGCGGAGCGGGACCGGTTCGCCTCGAGTGCGACGTGTGCCGCAACCCGGTGACCGGCACCACGGACGCGGTGCTCCAGCTCAACGAGGCTCCGTGCGTGTCGGCTCGATGCCCGGGTCGCCTCACGCTTCTCCACATCGAGGACGACAATTACTACCGCACGCTCTACGACAAGGGTTCGATACGACGCGTCGTCGCCCGCGAACACACGAGCCTGCTCGACACGAAGGTGCGACTCGACTACGAGAACGGGTTCAAATCGTCGTCCGACGACCCGTCGGCTCCGAACGTGCTCGTCGCCACGCCGACGCTCGAGATGGGCATCGACATCGGCGACCTGTCTACTGTGATGCTCGCAGGACTGCCCCGCAGTGTCGCTTCCTACCTGCAGCGCGTCGGTCGTGCCGGGCGTCTGACCGGGAACGCCCTGTCGGTCGCCACGGTCACCGGCCGGGGGGATCAGTTGCCGCGCATGGGAGATCCGCTGTCGGTGATCAACGGTGCCGTCCGGCCACCCGCGACATTCGTGGACGCCCAGGAGATTCTGCGGCGCCAGTACTTCGCATCGATTCTCGATCGCCGGTCCGCGGAAGCCCAGACGGTGCAGAAGGCGCAGGACGTGCTCAAGACGAGTGAGGCAGGCTCATTCCTCGGCGAAGCCGTCGCCTTCGCCGACGAGAACGCCGGCGAGCTTGTCGAGTCGTTCCTCGGAACCTTCCCGAGCCTCGGTTCGGCGGCCGCCGACCGACTGCGCAAGTGGGTCACTCCGTCGGGAGAGCCTGGGACCTCGGCGCTCGCCGCATCCGTTCGCGATGCCGTGCTCCGCTGGAACGTCGAGCTGCAGACCATCACGCGCCGACGTACCGAGATCGGCGACGCCCTCCCCGACCTCGAGAAGGCCGCGGAACTGGGGGTCGAGAGCGACGCGAAGGATGCATTCCGCGCCGCGCAGGCGGCGGATCGGATGCTGCGCGCCCAACAGATCGCCCTCACGGACGGGTACTGGATCAGTGCTCTGGAGCGCTTCGGACTGCTGCCGAACTACACACTGCTCGACGACTCGGTGCGCCTCGATGCCGCGGTGTCCTGGATCGACCCCGACACCTCGGAGTGGCACGACGACACGTACGCATACGAGCGCGGTGCGGCCGTGGCCATCCACGAGCTGGCCCCCGGTTCGTACTTCTATGCGCAGGGCCTGGAGATCCCGGTCGACGCTGTCGATCTCGGGCCCGGTGGTGAGGCGGTCGAGGACTGGACGTTCTGCCCGGAGTGTGGATTCGCCCGCCGCACCTCCGAAGGCCCCCTCACCGAGTGTCCCCGCTGCCGTTCGAAAGGCATCGGAGACGCCGCGCAGCGCATGCCGGTCGCCGAGCTCAAGACCGTCTCAGCAGTCGCCCGGCGCGATGAGGCCGTGATCGGCGACCGAAGCGACGACCGCCGCCGCACCGCATTCACCGTGAAGGTCGGCGCCGACCTCGACCCTGCCGGCATCGTGCGGCGCTGGTACGACAAGGGCACGAGCTTCGGCGTCACCTACGCGCGCGACCTCACGATCCGGTGGATCAACGTCGGCAAACGCTCGGGATCCGGCCTCAGCCGCCTCCTCGCCGGATCCGAAGTCACCGGCCCTCTGTTCCGCGTCTGCGACACGTGCGGGCAACTCGATTCGCAGGCGGGTGGCAACAACCGTCGCGACCACCGGCCATGGTGTCCGCGTCGCGATCAGACCGTTGAGAAGACGGTCACGCTCGCCCTCACACGCACCCTTGTGACACAGGGAATCTTCCTCCGTCTGCCTCCCGCGCTCACGCTCGGCGACGGGGTCGTCGTTCCCAGTCTCTCTGCGGCCGTTCTCCTCGGTCTTCGAGAGTCGATGGGCGGCGACCCCGACCACCTGCGGATCGTCCCGGTGACGGAACCGCTCGGAGGTGATGAGGGCGGCACAGCCCAGGCGCTGTTGATCCACGACACCGTGCCGGGGGGCACCGGCTACCTGGCTGAGCTCGCTGATCCGGCACGGCTCCACGGCATCTTGGCTAGGGCATGGTCGGTCCTGAAGGACTGCCCCTGCCAAGGCGAGCAGCGCACCGCATGCCACCGCTGCCTGCTGCCGTTCGCGCCCGGCAACGCGAACCTCTCACGCGTGTCCGCCGAGCAGGCGCTCGCCAAGCTGCTGGATGTGTCGTCGTCAGGCGTGCCCTCGGCTGAATTCGACGTCACCGACGACGACCCCGGAGTACCGCTCAGCGAGTCCGTGATCGAGCAGCTCTTCCGCAAGACCTTCATCGAACGCGCGCAGGCGCTCGGCGGACGAGTCAAAGAAATCCCCGGCGACTGGGGAAACAAGGTGCAGGTCTCGTTCCCGGGAGATTCTCGGATCTGGATGCTGCGCCCCCAGGTGTCCCTCGGCCCTACGCAGCCCGACTTCGTGCTCGAGCAATTCGGCGGCGGCGCCGAGCCGATCGCGATCTACACCGACGGCAAGGCGTTCCACGCGGTGGTCGGGCGCAACCGGCTCGCAGACGATGCCAAGAAGCGGGATGCCGCACGCGGGCTCGGACACCGCGTGATCGCGGTGACGTGGGCCGACCTGACGGGCGACAAGATCGATGCGTCGTGGTTCGTTCCCGCCTGGGCCGAGAAGGTCGCCGCGCAGGCGCAACTGCCGCTCACGCAGCTGGCGAAGCTCACGGTCGATCCGATCACGCTGCTCATGGAGTGGATGCAGAAGCCCGTCGACGAGGCCAAACGTCGGGACACACTGGGCAAGGTGCTTCCGATGATCCTGCGGCAGAGTGCGATGACGACGCCGTTCGGAGCGGAGTCGGCCATCGAGCGTGCTGCGCGGGTGTTCACGGAAGGGCTGCCGAGCGCCGGCGTGCAGGCGCCGGATTGGATCGTTGCCGACGGCCCCCTGGTGTCGACGACGCGACTGAAGCAGGGCGGCGTGACGGAATTCGCGCTCGTCCTCGACGACCGCGACGAGGCCCTCGCCACCGCCGGATTCGATCGGGCATGGCGCCTATGGTTGCACCTGTCGAACATCGTGGGCTGGCGCTCCGACATGTCGGGCGTCGACATCACCACCCTGTCGAGGATCGCCGCGAGCGCCACCGCAGAAGCTGCAGTCTCAGCACCGACCGTCGAGCTCCCCGTCGAGTGGGCAGCGCTCGCGGAGTACGCCACCGCCGCCGAGCGAGTCGTGATCGAGCGCCTGGCTGCGGCATCCGTCCCGCTCCCCGAGATGGGCGTCGAGGTCGGCGGCGGCATCCCGATCTCGTTCGCGTGGGCAGTTCCGCGCGTCGCCGTCGCCCTCGATCTGCAGGACGGCGAACCCGAATCGCTGGAGGCCGACGGCTGGAAGCTCATCGACCCGCAATCCGACGACCTCGCCGCACAGGTCGCGGCACTGACCGGAGGAGACTGACATGCCGGCCGTCACCTACGCCACCGTCAAGCAGCCCAAGCATGACAAAGACCTCAAGGCGCTGATCTTCACCTTCATCGACAAGCTGAGCCAGAGCGACGCCACCCCGGGCCTTCACATAGAGCCCATCAACGGTTCGGTCGACCCGCGGGCCCGTACCGGCCGTGTCAATGAGTTCTGGCGTGCGGTGCTGTTCCGGATCGATCCGCCGAGTGGAGAGACCCACTACGTGTACGCGGGTACGTGGCCGCACGACGAGGGAACGGAGAAGGCGAAGAAGCTCACTCTGCACGTCAATCACGTCAACGGTGTGCTCGAACTCCACGAGGCGGTCGCCGCACAAGAGGTGGCCGCGGATGCGGGCGAGACCGCGCCGGTATCCACTGCGGGGACACCCACGTCAGCGCCGTTGCTGAGCGAGCTGGGGTACTTCATCACGGACCTCACCTCCGAGTTCGGATTCTCGCAGGACGTGGCTGAAGCCGCATTCGCGCTCCCCGACGAGGATTCTCTACTCGAGTTCGCCGAAGGCCTGCATACCCCGTGGCAGCAGGAGGTTCTTCTATCGATGGCGGCTCGGGAAGCCTTGCACGTCATCCGCGAGCAGCTCGGGCTCGACAATCCTGTCGAGGTGGAAGCGCACGACGATGAGGCCACGAAGGTCCTCAAGGCGCTCGAGCACCCTGCATCCCGTATGCAGTTCACCTACGTCGAGAACAGCGAAGAGCTCCGTCGGATCATCGAGGACGGCGACTTCGGTGCCTGGCGGATCTTCCTCCATCCCGAACAGCGCGCATACGTCGACAAGGACTACTCAGGATCGTTCCGCCTCAGCGGAGGAGCCGGCACAGGCAAGACTGTCGTGTTGTTGCACCGGGCACGACGTCTCGCGCTCGCGAACCCGAAAGCGCGCGTCATCCTGACCACATTCACGCGAGCGCTGGCCGACAACCTGCGCCGCGACCTGGAACGCCTCGATGCTTCGGTGCCGATCGCCGAGAGGCTCGGGGACGCGGGCGTGCTCGTGAAGGGTGTCGACCAACTCGCAGCCGAGGTGCGCCTCCGCGCGGGAGATGACTTCGGTGCGGCCGCGCTCGCGACGATCGGTTCGACGCGCGAGAAGACCGCATCGCCCGCGGAACCGGACTGGTCGTCGGCGATCACGCAAGCCGGATCTGCACTCCCCATCTCGCTGCAGTCGACATCCTTCTTCGATGACGAGTACGCGCAGGTGGTGCTGCCGGCGGGCATCCTCGAAGCGGACGCATACTTCACCGTTCGACGACCGGGACGTGGCGTCGCCCTCGACCGCGGCAAGCGGGCTTCGGCATGGGCCGTCATCGAGCAGATGCGCAAGGATCAGCGGATCGCGAACCAGCTCGGGTACGGCGAGATCGCAGCGATCGGCGCGACATGGCTGACGTCGAGCGGTACGACGTTCGCCGACCACGTGCTCGTCGATGAAGGTCAAGATCTCGAACCCGCGAAGTGGAAGCTGCTCCGGGCGATCGTCGCGGAGGGCCCGAACGACCTCTTCATCGCCGATGACACACATCAACGGATCTACGGTCGGCCGACGGTACTCAAGCACTACGGCATCCAGATCCAGGGTCGCTCACGGCGACTGACGCTGAACTATCGCACCACGCTCGAGAACCTGCGGTTCGCTCTCGGTGTCCTCGCCGGCGAAGAGTACGACGACGCCGAGGGGCTGGAGGTGTCGACCGAGGGCTATCGCTCCGCGCGGAGCGGGCCCAAGCCGCGGAAGCGCGCGACGAAATCGGACGCCGAGCAACTTGACCAGATCGCGGCGGACATCAACCGGTGGCGCGACGAGGGCGTGCGCCCCGAGACGATTGCCGTGCTCGCCTCGTCGAACAACGCCGCCAAGAAGGTGCAGCAGGGCCTCGCTCAGCGCGACATCTCGGTGGCTCTGATCACTCAGCCCCGCGTGACCGGCGGACAAGCTGTGGCTATGACGATGCATACCGCGAAGGGCATGGAGTTCTCGCGGGTCGTGCTGTTCGACGTGTCGGACGGTTCGTTCCCGCCCCCGTGGGCTTACAAGGGCGTGCCCGAGGAGGACAAGCCCGACAAGGACAAGCAGTTCCGTTCGCTGCTCTACGTCGCCGCGAGCCGCGCTCGTGATGAGCTCGTGGTCACGTGGAAGGGGGCCCCGAGCGAGCTACTGCTCGGGTGAGGCACGCAATGGTCGAGGAGTCAATCGATGTCCCGCCGGAGTGCTGGTGGCAAGGACACGGCGAGCAGCGGTTCTGGATGGAGATCGCCGGGGCGAAAGAGCCGGGGATCGACTTGCGGGCGCCGATCACGACACCCGGCGAGAAGCCGGTCTGGCATTGGGATCTGGTGCGCCTCGTGCAGCCCGGAGATGTGATCGTCCACTGGTTCACCACTCCGGCTGGGGCCACCGGGATCGTCGGATGGTCACGGGCGGCGTCGGCTCCCGTTGTGGAGTCGCACGTCTGGGTGCCGCGGACCCGCACCCACATCGATCCGTCGATCGCCGAGCGTCGGCCGCATTGGGTCGTGCCACTCAAGGACTACACGCCGCTTCCCAGGCCGATCACGCGCGAGCAGGTCGAGACGATCCACAGCGAGGTGGTGCGACTAGAGGATGATCTGAAGGCTCGGTACCGGGGCTTCAAGTACTACCCGTTCCAGGACTATCGGCCGACCGAGATGCGGGCGCGCCAGGCCTACCTCACCAAGATGCCGATCGAACTGCTGCTCCTCTTGAATCGACTCGGGCGGTTCGGGTTCGAGGTCGAGTACGAAGCCCACCGAGCAGCCCCGCGTCGATCAGATTGATCTGACCACCCCTGCGATGCGTGCCGCGACCGCGTCGGGGTCGGCGCGCACCTCGTGCTCCCAGATGCGGAGGGGACGCCAGCCGTGGGCTTCGAGGGTTCTGTCTGTGTCGGCATCCCGTTCCTGATTGCGGATGCGCTTCGCGAGCCAGAACTCAGCGTTGCGTGCGGGTGCCTGATAGTGCTCGGCGCATCCGTGCCAGAAGCATCCGTCAATGAAGACTGCGATCTGGGCACGTGGGAACACGATGTCCGCAGTACGGCGTACATTCTTGATCGGCCGGACAGAGACGCGGTAGCGCAGGCCGAGGGCATGAAGGCGACGACGGACGGCGAGTTCAGGAGACGTATCGCGGCCTCGATTGGATTGCATGGAGGCGCGCGAGCCCGGCGTGCTCGCCCACGACACGTCGCGCCGTCGGGGCGCCGTCGACTCGCCGGCTGCCATCCCTGCATCCCTCCAGCTCAACAGTAGATTGGACCCGATGACTCTGCAGCTCCCGGCCGAGGTCGATGCGACCCTCGCCCCCGATCGCGCAACGCAGACCATCACGATGCTGGATCTCTTCGCGGGCGCCGGCGGGCTCACCGCGGGATTTCATGCAGCGTCCGAACGTTTCCGGGTGGAGCGCGCCGTCGAGCTCGACACTGCCGCCGCCGCCACGTACGCCGCGACGTTCGGCGAAGACGTGGTCTACCGGGGGGGCATCGAAGACTGGCTGAAGGATGAAATCCCGCCTGTCGTCGACGTCATCGTCGGCGGGCCCCCGTGCCAGGGGTTCTCGATGCTGGGCAAGCGAGACACCACCGACAAACGTAACTACTTGTGGCAGGAGTACGCCGCCACGATTCTACGAGCGCAGCCGAAGTACTTCGTCGTCGAGAATGTCGCGGCATTCGCGAAGTCCCAGCAGTTCCGCGACTTCACTGAGTCGACGCAGTCGGACGGGATCCTGCGTGACTACACGTTCGAATGGGACATCCTGAATGCTGCCGACTACGGCGCGTTCCAGGCCCGCAAGCGGGCGATCCTGATCGGTCGCCATCGCGATCTTCCGCCGGTAGGGATGCCGAAGCCGACGCACGTCGGGCGGCACCGCACGGTGCGGCAAGCATTCATGAACATCGTGCCGACAGTCACGGAAACAAGACTCGACGCGCGCGTCAAGACCTTCTTCGGCATCGAACTCCCGGGCGTGTTCCGCCCGTACGAACTTCATGTCGGGCGCGACTACGCGGAGATCTCCAAGCTTCGCTTCCGGGCGATTCCAGAGGGTGGCAACAGGTTCGATCTCCCCGATCGGCTGAAGGCGCCGTGCTGGCTCGGACACACGACCGGATCCGGCGACGTGATGGGCCGACTGCATTTGGACAAGCCCTCGGTGACGGTCCGCACCGAGTTCTTCAAGCCCGAGAAGGGCCGGTACCTGCACCCGACCGAGCATCGCGCGATCACGCACTACGAGGCTGCAGTTCTGCAAGGCTTCCCCGACACGCACCTGTTCGTCGGTTCGAAGACGGCGATCGCAAGACAGATCGGCAACGCCGTTCCTGTGCCCCTCGGGAAGGCGATCGCAGAACACCTGCAGCGCGCGCTGATCTAGTTGGAGAAACGAGCCGACGATCGGGCCCTGGCGAAAGGAGAGCGCTATGTCGCGAGTCGGGTGGCATCAGATCGGCTGGTATCGAAAGCCGCGTAGCGTCGGGCAATTGATGTCGGACATCGCACTCGTCGGCGCTTTCAGCAGCGGCGCCCGCATGGCATGGCGGGGCATGCGCAGCATCGATTACGCACTCGTCTCATCTCTTCACCGGTTCATCCCGCACGCCGATGAGGCGCAACTCCGGGCGGAGGAAAAGCGCACGCTGGCGGAGGCCAGGCAGTGGGGACTCGGTAGCAGTTCCAGCGGATGGTCGAGCGATTTACAGCTCCTCGCCGACCTCCAACATTTCGGTACCAGCACTCGCCTGCTCGATGTCACGTCGAATCCGATGACCGCGCTGTGGTTTGCCGCACAGCAACTGTCTGACGAGGAACGACGCACCGGGTTCGATGACGACGGTGTACTCCTCGCGATCAACGTGGCCGAGTGGCCGCGGTTCGGTCGCACGCCGCCGACGAGCCTCTTGGCTGGCGCGCGACCATTGTCGTGGGAATTGACGGAGGCACTGGCATCACGGCGGCCGTTCGTCGTCGATGCTCATTACCCGAACGATCGACTTCGCGCTCAAGAAGGTTTTTTCATTTCCGCTACCTTGCCCGAACAGGATCCCCGGACGCCATTCCGCAGCATCCCGCTCGAGCTCCCGCATACAACCGGATCACTTGCGACCATGGCGCTCGCCCACGTTCAAGGCGCCCTCGACCGAGACGAGCTGCCACCCCGGTTTCAAGAGAAGGGCCTGCTCGCCATTCCGTTCATGGCGTTCCACGTACGAGCCTCGGCCAAGCAGCGCATTCTCGACATACTGAAGAACTCGTACAACAGATCTGCGTCCGTCCTGTTCCCTGACTTCGCAGGTTTTCGCGAATTCGCAGAGTCGGCGCGCCCGCGCACTAGCCCGCAAGAAACTGACGCCAAACGTTGACGCCCGAGTTCACTGCCGGCCGTCTGCAGGGGAGGGAGCTTGCCGATGCGTGCCTGTATCGAGGGATTCAGTGCCGAGAACGAAGGCGCGGGCGATAGCCTCACTCCCGACCTCGGAGGGTAGGCGCCCCTCGATCTCGACACCAGACGACGAGCTCGTCGGCGAGGGTGACCAGAGATCATCACTGCGGCCGTGCTTCGCCGGGACTGCTTGAGAGTGCTCAGCCGTGCGGCGGCAGGAAGCTACTGCAAGTTGCTAACGCCCATCCGCCTCAGCGAGCCGACGTGCTTGCGGACAGCGCCTCACGCATGACATCTATGACGTCCGCGAGCACGTAGCGTGGATGAACTTCGATGAGGTGGATCCCGTTCTCCCTGCATAGCATTCGCTTGTTGGCGGCGCGTTCCTGCGGGCTCGGAAATATGTGAGAGCCGCCGGAGAGCTGCCCAGGCTGCGAATGTTGTTCCCCTTGGTACTCGACGGCAACGTCTCGCGCGCTAAATAGGATGTCGATGGTTTGGGGCGCCAGCCACTCGGGCCGCGACCTGGTGCTCAAGACGCTCATCCGGGAAGGCCTCGCGCAACTCGCGCAGAAGTAGGATCTTGGACTCAGGCTGTTCATCAACCCCAGATTGCCCGGTAACTGCGAAAGCGGAGGCGTGACTATCGCACCACTCTCGGCGTCGGGGGAGGCGCCACCCTGTGCGCCCACGCCAGTTGACGACGTCTACCTTCATCTATCTACATCTGCTGTCGGCCGCGTTGACGGCACACCCAAGCCATGTCCGACACGCGCCAGTACTCACCGCCGAGACGGCGCGAGCTCATAGCTGGGAGGTGCGGGTAACCCCGCTAGTGAGCTTTGCAAGGCTTGTGTACCGCTGGCCCATTGTCCACGCCCACGAGCGGCCTGTCGAGGCGACCGTGTCGTTGACAATCGGCGCCGAAAGCGTCACGGTGTCCGCGTCATCAGGAGACGAGAGGAGGAACACCCCGTAACTGGCACCCTCGTCGCGGGCACCGCGGCTGAGGAAATCCTCGATCACTGTGGCAAGGTGCTCGTCACCTCGGTCGCGACACGCCGCGGCACTCTCGGAAGAGAAAACGATGGCGGGCACCCTGCGCCGGATGCGAGCGATGGCGGGTTTGATCTGACCGTGAGCATAGAAGCCGAAATGGGTGAGATCGTTTCGAAATGCGCGGTCGGGCTGACAGATGTAGACGCCATGGCGCTGATATTCACCCCATGCAGTACGAGCGGCGACGATCACTGTGTCGTCAGAGCTCAGCAGGCCGTCGGCTTCGTACAGGCTGACGAGCTCATTTAGCAGGAATCTCGTCTGCTCGCCGATGCGCCGAGTGGCATCACCGATGATCTCTCGGATTGCGGCCGCGAGCGCCGCAAACGAGAGCCAAACGATCCGATCCCGAACGGTCGCGTCGATCCCGTCTGGCGCGCTGAGCCATGCGGGCTGGGTGGCGTCCGGGGTCAGCACGAACAAGTAGGCATCGGCGTCGCCGACGAGGCGCGCTGCATGCGCACGCACCTGGGTGCGATCATGACCCTCGGCCTGGTAAGCCTGCGAAACGGTCTTCGTCTCGAACCACCACGTGAAGTGCGCCGAGATTCGGGCGTCTGGCACCGAGCCGTCGCCGACGACCTGGTTCTCAAAAGACACCGCTCGGAGCTCTTCTCCCATCCCTGCCGCATTCTGGAGAAGCTCCTTCACGACCCCGAGATCGATGCGCTGGAAGACCGCGATAGTCGATGATGTGACGCGATTCTCTCCGCCGCGGTAGGTCGAGAAGAGTGGATTGCTCAAGGTTCCCCCCATCCATTCATCGCGTGATTCCGGACGTCCACGCCGGGTGACCCGACGGCGGCTCGAAACGAGACCAGGTACTACACATACTTCGGGAATACGCGGGCGAAGTCGTCGGCTCTGGCGACTAGCCAATCCGCGAGTTCCTCCGCCACTGACTCGTCACGAAAGTCGCCGTCGCGAATGATCAGGATGCGACTCACCTTGCGCTCGGGCCTCTCGCGCCATTCGAGTGCGTACCCAAGGTCGGCCTCGATGTCTTGTTGGTGACTTCGCAGGCGATGGAAGAGCGCCTTGTTGTCCGGGATCCGGAAGTCGACGAGGACCCGCTTGTCGGAAGAGTTCACAACGAGCTCTACGTGTGCACCGGGTGTGCCGACAGCGACGTTGAACCACATCTGGGGCAGAGGTTTGTTCCAAGACCGAACATGCGGCGAGTTCCCCGGCCCGCGGACGACCACTCGCTTCCAGAACTCCAATTGCTGATGGCTCAGAACCGAGACACTCGCTCGCCCGCCAGCACCGCGGCGCTGACTGATCTCGTCCTCGTCGACGTCGTACCCGGCGATCCCCGCCAATTCGAGTGCGCCGATGAACTGCTCCGGCAGTGCCCTCCCTCCCTCGTCAAAGGCCACCCCTTCCGCCTCGAGCACGGCGCGCGGGTCATCCATGCGGTCGGGCTCGTGCCAATGAAACCCGGGTGACAGCGTGCCACCCGCTTGGAGAACACGCCAGGCGTTCGGAATCGGATTCGCCGCCAACACTGCGGCGAGGGGCTGCGGATGTGTGCCGACGATGAGCGCCACTTCGCCATATGAGGTCCACCGTCCCGCGGGGATCTCTGGCACGACTGCTGCCACCGCTCTTCGCAGTTCAGAGGGCGTGTCTTGAATACCTGCAAGACTCTCGTCCGGCCCCGGCCATAGCTCGATGATCCGCTCGGCCAATTCGTCAGCCCGGGAGGTGATCTCCTCGGGACCCCATTGTGAATGTCCGGCGATGATCTGATTCATCCGGAGCCCGCTCGTCGCGAGCCATGCCTTCTTCTTCTCGAACGGACTGTTGCTCATTTCGCTGTTGTAACCGGACAGAGTCAAGTTGCCTAGCGTATGCACAATGCGTTCGTGCTCGTACGCGATATCAGCGCCTTCGTCCAGTAGCTCCGCCAGCTCCTCTCGCACCTCGTCGCTCAGCGTTTGAGGGAGGACATGCTCGATGGTGAGGTCCGCAGTGGCGACGACCTCCTTGTGCCGATATGACTCTTCGAGCCACTGCAGGATGAGCTTCTTCTGCGGTCCGCGTCCCTGCCAATAGAAGGCCACGGTGCCGACCGCCTCCCTGACCTCAGCGTTCGTCGCAAAGTGCTTGCGGCCAGTCGACAAGTAGCGCCGTAAGGCCTTATCGACATCCTCTGCGTCGGTGATCGCACCGACAGCCTGAAGCAGACTTCGATTGAGGCCCGCAGTGGCGCGACCGATGACGATGCGGCGAACGAAGTAGGACTCCAGGTAGGTGAGTGCGGCGGCAATCTGATCTGCGGTCGCAGTTCCGTCCACCCCGCGCGCAAGGATGCGCATTACGACCGGATAAGCCGTGGTCGAGCCCCATGCTTGTATGCGCTCAAGCCGCCGGCGTACCTCAGGGTGGCCCTCGCGACTTGGGTCGACGATCTTCGCCAGCACGTCCCCGAGCTTTGCGACCCGAGCGACCTCGGCTTCTACCTCCGCAATCGTCGCCAACTTGGACATCCGGCGCTGCTGGCCGATGTAGGTGTCGGACTGCTTGGCTCGCTCGTCCGTTTGTACGAGATCGAGCCAGAACAGCAGTTCCAGGTTGTCGGCATTGAGTTTCTTCTCCAGCGGTAGCCAGACACTGTCGTACACGGGCTCTGCGCGGTGGCCGAGCCGCATGAAGATGTAGTTCTTGAGGAGGTCGCTTTGAGTGAGCTTCAGGCCAGTGTTGTTCAGCGACTCGAAGATTCGATGCGCGTTGTCGCCGGGCTCCGCCGTGACAGCCACCACAGCAAGTCCGCGCAGGACCGCATTCTCGATGGCTGCGATGTCGTGCGGGTCGTCGGGATCGTCTGCCTCGGCGATCTTCGATCGGAACCGCCGGTAGGCATCGCCGATCGAGTCCTGTTCGCCTGCACGCGCGGCGGATCGCACAACCGCGAGATATGCGGATCGGTCAGCCTGGGTGGGTAAGAGTTTGGCCGGAGCACCGCTCTCGTACTTGTTGACGAGGTACTGGGCGTCGATGCGGTCGCGATGCTCGACCCCTTCGGACTCGATGAGGTGATCTCGCAAGGCTGCGAGGAGCAAGGTCAATGTCGTTAGTCGCTGTTGCCCATCAACGACGAGGAACTTCTGCAGTCCGACCGCGGCGTTGTCGGGACTGGCTGCGAGAACCAGCGAGCCGATGAAGTGTGTCGCTGTCGGGTCGGTCCTGCGGGTCTCTGCAATCGCGACGATGTCGTCCCAGAGCTGATCGAGTTGCCTGTTGCGCCACGAGTAAACGCGTTGATACAGCGGAACCTGATATTGCTTCTTGCCTTCGAGTACGCCCTCGAGGTCGGTCTCTTTTGCCTTGACCACGCCTTCCTTTCTAGTCCAAGCCGCAGAAATGCCGTCTATGCCAATCCGTGCGGTGAGACGTCGCTCACCGTTTGATCTCGGACTCCGTCCTCCTCCGACATACAGCCACCCAGCGTTCGGGCGCGGCGCAGTGCTCGTCGTCGCACGGCTGCTAAGCGACGCGCGCCAGCCCCGGAGTCTGCAAGAAGTGAGCGGCGAGAACGGAGGTGCGACCGATCGCTACACTCTCCGCGTCGGAGGGAAGCGCCCCTCTACTCCAACGCAGTTGACGACGTCTTCCGACATCCATCCACATCTGTCGTCGGCCGCATTGACGGCGCCCGACCAGTGGCGGACACTGGGCCGATACTGGCCGTCGAGCCGGCACAAGCGGAGGTCCGAGATGGGCACCATCACCCCGTACGAAACGGCGAAGGGCCGCCGCTACCGCGTGCGCTACCGCAAGCCTGATAGCACCGAAACGCAGAAGCGCGGCTTCACGACGATGCGCGAGGCGAAGCTCTACCTGTCCATGGTCACCGTGTCCAAGTCGAAGGGCGAGTACATCGATCCCGTAGCGTCGCGGGTGCCGGTGCGGATGTTCGCCGACAGCTGGCTCCGGTCGAAGCAGCCGCCGATGTCGAAGCCTTCGTACTACATGACGCTCGAGCGGGCGTGGAAGAACCACGTCGCTCCAGTCTGGGCAGACAGGGAGATCTGGTCGATCCGGCGGTCCGAAGTTCAAGACTGGGTGTCAGAGCTCGCGACGCAGAAGTCGCGCACGGTCGTGCTTCGCGCGCTGGGAGTCCTCGCCGGCATTCTCGATGTTGCCATCGATGATCGTCGCCTTGCGAACAACCCGGCACGACACATCCGCAATCTGCCCCGGAGCGGACCAGGCAAGCGCCGCGTCTATCTCTCGCACGACCAGGTGGCGACGTTGGCGGCATGCTCGGCGTATCCGACGATGGTCCTGACCTTGGCCTACACCGGCCTGCGCTGGGGCGAGGCGACGGGGCTGCGCGTGCGGAGTGTGAACCGCCTCCGACGGCGCTTCGTGATCGAGGAGAACGCGGTGATGATCGCGTACGAGATCCACGTCGGCACCCCAAAGACGCACGAGAAGCGCTCGGTGCCCTACCCCGCGCGGCTCGCTCCGATGATCGAGCAGGCGTGCGCCGGCAAGGGACCGGAAGGGCTGCTGTTTGGCGACGGCATCAACCACATGCGCAACTCAGGCGCACAGGGATGGTTTGCGAACGCGGTCCGCCGTGCGCAGGCTGTCGACCCATCGATCCCGAGGCTGACGCCTCACGACCTCCGCCACACCGCCGCATCGCTCGCGATCAGCTCGGGCGCAAACGTGAAGGCCGTGCAGCGGATGCTCGGCCACGCCTCGGCCGCGATGACGCTGGACACCTACGCCGACCTCTTCGACGACGATCTGGATGCCGTCGCATCGCGCCTCAACGACGCGATGCCGCTCGTGGCGCTGCCGTCAGGTCCGCAGACCCGCTACGCCCGACCGCAGTAGCCGCAGAGCAGATTGCTCAGTTTTTCGACGAGGCCCGAGACGCCCGAAACGGTCAATTTCGTCGTTCGGCGACGTCCAACGGAGCGCCCTGGAGGAGCTTGTCGGCGCCCTCCGAGCGGTCTCGAGATTTTCAGAATGCGGCCAAAAAGCGGCCAAAAACGTGCTTTCGGCGGTCTGACTATAGAAGAAATGCCTGGTCAGGAACAAAAAGAGACTGTGCCCCTGGAGGGACTCGAACCCCCAACCGTTTCCTTAGGACGGAACTGCTCTTCCATTGAGCTACAGAGGCTGGCGGCATCAAGTCTATGCGGTCAACGCCCTCGGCTCCGTCGGGACTGTTGCCCGGGCCGGTCCGGCGCGGATGCCGTGACGGAGCCGCCGCTCAGTCGCCCGTCGAGCGGCGCGCGCAGGCCACGCCGCCGCAGTTCGCCGACCATCCATCCGCGTTGGTGCGCGACCATCCGTCGATGCAGCAGGACGCCGACGAGCAGCAGTCCCAGTGCGCCGAGGTACCACGCCCAGTACCACCACTGCATGCCCGGCGTGAGCAGCAGCGAGACCGCTCCGATGATCAGAATCAGTACGCCGGCGTAGTACGCGATGCGACTGGCGGTGCGCAACGGTGATGCCGTCGGCGCGGCCTGCCGCAGCGCCCACACGGTCGCGTAGTCGTCGCGCAGTTCCGCCAGCAGGTCCCGCTGCGGCGACGGCGGCATGTCACCCAGCAGTGCGGTGAGGCGCTCCGCGCGCTTGAGGTCGTCGGCGCGTGCCGCGACCCGCGGCGCGAGGACGGCCGCCGTGGCGGTGACGAGAGCGACGACGATCGGCACGAAGGGCTCGGCGACCGTCGCGGTCGTGGCAGGCTCAGCGAGCAGCATCCCCCCACCTCCGCTCGACGACCGACGGCGCCCCCCGCGCTCGCCGCCATCCTCCCGCGCGTGCCCGCGCGCCGGAAGACCCGCCGGACACGCGAAGGCCCCGGCATCCGCGAAGGATGCCGGGGCCCGAAGTCCACGTCAGCCCTGGGTCGCCAGGGCGAAGCGCACGGCGCCCTCTTCGCTCACCTCGGCGTCGAGCACGCGGTCGTCGAGGGCGACCGCCGCGGTCTCGTCGAGGAAGACGCGGGCGCCGTCGGTGACGACGATCGTGTCGTGCGGCTGAGGGTCGGGAGCGACGCTCAGTTCGAACCCGCCCGTACCTCCGGTGTCGCGGATCCTGACGCCTCCGTCTTCGGCCTGCGGCACGCGGGCCACGATCTCCTTGACGGCGTCGGCGGCGGTCTGGGTGAGAGTAAGCATGCTCTTCCTTTCCGTTTGCGGTTCCGGACGGGCCACGATTCCGAGAACGGCCTACGGATGCAACCTCAGCGCGCCGTTCACCGGGCATTCGGAGGGTTCTCCCATGTTGACCGGCGGCGGGATCGTGGCATCGCCGGCGGCCCACGCCGTCACGGACGCCGCCCGCTTCCCGGACCACCGCCGGCGCCGCCCGACACGGCGACTCCCTCGGTGACCGTGGTCGCCGAGACCCCGTTGACGGTGACGGTGTAGGCGCCGCCGTCCGTGAGACCCGGACCGCTGTAGAAGACGGCGCCGAAGCTCTGATCGGCCTCGAACGAGGCGATCGCAGCGCCCGCGGCATCCGTCACCTCCACCGTGTCGCCGGCCGAGCCCGACACGGTCGCCGCGACCCACTGCTGTGCGCCGGTCGGCGTGACGAGCACGGAGCCCGCGACGAACAGTTCCCCGCCGTCCACCGCGACCGAGCCGTTCGCGTCGACCGCTCCCTGGCCGCCCGCCGAGCTCGGACCGCTGACGACGGTGGTGCCTCCGGTGATCGCGATCGAGCCGTTGGAGTCGAGGCCGTCGCCCGTCGCGGCGAGGCGCACGGTGCCGCCCGAGATCGTGAGCGTCTCACCGGTGTCCTGCTCGCCGCCGCCCATTCCGCCACCCTGCGCGGCGGTCGACGCCGTCGCCCCGGCCGCGTTGATGCCGTCGTCGCTCGAGGTGACGTCGACGGTGCCGCCGGAGATCGCGATGTCGGTCGCCTCCAGGCCCTCCACCGACTCGGCGACGGTGACCGCGCCGTCGCGGATCTCGAGTCGCTGCTCGGCGTGGATCCCGTCGTCGCCGGAGGTCACGGTCAGCGTGCCGCCGCCGATCCCGACCGACCCGTCGGAGTGGACGCCGTCATCGGCCGCCTCGACCGACACGTCGCCGCCGTCGATCGCGACGACCGCGCCGGCCGACACGCCCTTGGGCGAGTCGTCCGATCCGGTCGCCGCCGTCCCGGCGGTCAGCGCGATCGTCCCGCCGGTGATGACGGCGTCGGTGGCGGCGGCGATGGCATCGTCGCCGCTCGTGGCGACCACGTCACCTCCGGTGATGGCGACGAAGCCCTGCGTGGCGTCGTCCGTCTGGTCGCTCTTCAGGGCGTCGCCGCCCGCCTCGAGCACGACGGTCCCGCCCTCGACGGTCAGCGAGTCCTTGCCGCGCAGCGCGTCGTCGACTGCCTCGACCGTGATCTCGCCCGAGAGCACGACGAGGTCGTCGGTGCTCGCGATGCCGTCGTTCCCGTTGCCCGATACGGTCAATGAGCCGGTGCCCGAGACGGTCAGGTCGGCGTCGGCGTAGATCGCCGCGTTCGCCCCGGCGTCGTCGGCGTACGACGACGCGTCCGACACCGCGTTCTGGCTCCCGTCCGCCAGCTGGAGGGCCACGTCGTCGGCGGTCATCACGGTGATGGCAGGCGAATCGGATGCCGAGATCTCGGCGTCGTCGAGGATCAGCACGACCTGCGCGTCCTCCGGCGCAGCGACGACGACCTGCCCGTCGAGCGAGCCCGACAGCCGGAACACGCCGGCGCCGGTGATCGTGACGGTGGCGCCGTCGACGGTCACGGCGTCGGAGTCACTCGACGCCGAATCGCCGTCGAGCGCGATGTCGGCGGCATCCGCGTCGCTCCACTCGTCGTCCCGGACGACCGTCACATCGGCGTTCGCGGCGAGCACGGCGGCGGCGCTGAGATCGGAGTCGACGACGACCGTCGCCTCGGGCGTCGACGTGTCGTCGGTGCTCAGGCTTACGGCGCCGGACGGCGCGGCGGCCTGGGTGGCGCAGCCGGCGAGCACCAGGCCGGCGAGGGTGAGAGGGGCGGCGGCCAGGATCAGGCGGCGACGGAGCATGATGTGTCCTCCTTGGGGACGGTCGGGTCGGGGGTCGGGGTGACAGCGGAGGGGGGAGGGTGCGGAGCCGCTCGACGGCTCGGAGCGAAGGGCCCCCGCAGGAGGCGCGCCCAGCGATTGCGGGGGAGCCCGGGGTGCAGGGCGGCGAGGCCGGTCGCGTACTTGCTGACGGTGGCGGGGCGATGACCGGCGCGCCACAGGGCTCGGTCGACGTCTGACGGGCGCGCTCCGGACTTCGTCTCGACGATCGCGGTCTCGGGGAGGGCGAAGCCCCCCGCGTCGGGCTCGACCCACTCCAGCGCGGTGTCGATCGTGGCGCGCCCCGCGCCGTCGGGGGCCAGCAGCGTCGCGCGGCGGTATCGCGTCACCAGGGTCGCATCGAGCTCGTGTGCGCGCTCCGCCGCGAGACCGATGGCGTCGAACGCGTCCGCGACGTCGCCGCGCGCGTCGTCGGTGAGCCGGTCGCGCGTGCGGAGGTCGTACTCGTCACGGTCCTTGACCGTCGTGCCGCGGGCGCCGCGCGTCTTGATCTCGAGGTAGGCGGTGCCCGTGTCGAGGTACGTGCGGGTGCGCAGCTTGAAGCGGCGTCGCCGCGGCTGCGCGGCCATGCGGAAGCTCAGCAGGTCGGGAGTGTCGAAGTACACCGACTCATACGCGAAGTCGCGGGCGCCGTCGATCTCGAGCACCCGCGTGCTCGGGTCGAGGGCGGCGATCACCGCGGCGAGGTCTTCGCGGGGCACCACGTACTTGCGGTCGACGCGAGTGAGGAGGGATGCCTCCGCCACGAGCTCGTCGAGCCGCACCGGTGCGAAGCGGTCGAGGGCGGTCACCGCACCGCTCCTTCCCGCACCGGGGCAGCCTCCGCCGGCCGCGTGCTGAGGTCGTCGCGAGCGCCGGCGGCGGCGTGTGGCACGCGGAAGCGCACGTCCACGAGCGTCGTGTCGTTGACGAGGTCGAGCTCCTGGACGGTGAGGGCTGTCACCGTCCCGCCGAGCCGCTCGCCGAGCTCCGCCCGCAGTTCGGCTTCCTCGCTCAGAGCCCGGTCGAGTCGCACCACCTGATGCCGGCTGCGCGAGAGCAGCACCGGGTGATCGGCGGCCCAGAGGACGCCGAGGATCAGCACCACCAGCGCGGCGACCGGCCACGGATCCGTCTGCGGGAGTCCGGTGACGAGCCCGATCGCGAGCGCCGCGAAGTAGTACGCCACCTCGCGCTGCGAGATCTCGGACGAGCGGAGCCGGATGATCGACAGCACGCCGAACAGGCCCAGTCCCAGTCCCAGCGCGACCTCGGCGGTCCCGAGCACCGCGGCCACCGCCATCACACCGACGTTGACGCCGAGGAAGGCGACGACGAGGTCGCGACGGCGGTGCCGGCGGTAGTAGAGCCCGAGGCTCAGCACGAGGGCGGCGGCGAGATCGATGCCGATCAGGATCAGCGCGCTGGTGGTCATGGATTCCTCCCGATGGGGTGTTCGTTCGCCTCCATCCGAGTCGGCGCGACTATGCGGTTCCTATGCCCCGCGTCTGGCGAGGAGATGAGTTCGGCACGACCGCGAGGCCGACGCTGAGTCACGGCGCCCTCGCGCTCGGGAGCACCGCCGCGTGCCGGTGGAGCAAGATGGCCGGTTCTTGACACCGTGTCGGGCGCAATGAGGGGCGCATCCTCCCCGGCGTCTGCAAGGGTGGAGGCGTCGACGCGCGCACACCGAAGCGCTCGTCCGATCCGCGTCGCACCAGATCCAGAGGAACGCATGACCCGCATTGGCATCGTCGCCGAAGCGCCCGGCGAGAACCGGGTGGCCGCGACCCCGACCACTGTCCCGAAGCTCATCGGCCTCGGCTACGACGTCGTCGTCGAAGCCGGCGCCGGCGCCGCGTCGTCGTTTCCCGACGCCGCGTACGCCGAGGCCGGCGCGACGATCGTCGACGACCGCACCGCGTGGGCGTCGCCGATCGTGCTGAAGGTGGACGCGCCGACCCCGGCCGAGATCGGCCGGCTGGCCGACGGTGCGACGCTGGTCGCGATGCTCAGCCCGGGACTGCGCCCGGACCTCGTGGAGTCCCTCGCGACGCGGGGGATCACCGCGATCGCGCTCGATGCGGTGCCGCGCATCTCGCGGGCGCAGTCGATGGACGTGCTGAGCTCGATGGCGAACATCTCGGGGTATCGCGCCGTCGTCGAGGCCGCCCACGAGTTCGGCCGCTTCTTCACCGGCCAGGTGACCGCGGCGGGCAAGGTGCCGCCGGCGAAGGTGCTCGTGGCGGGCGCCGGTGTCGCGGGGCTCGCGGCGATCGGCGCCGCGTCGAGCCTGGGCGCGATCGTGCGGGCGACCGACCCGCGGCCGGAGGTCGCCGACCAGGTCGCGTCGATCGGCGGGGAGTATCTCGCGGTCATCGTGCCCGACGAGGCCGCGCAGGCGTCGGCAGACGGCTACGCCAAGGCGACGAGCGAGGCCTATGACCGGCGGGCGGCGGAGATCTACTCCGAGCAGGCCGCCGATGTCGACATCATCGTCACCACCGCGCTGATCCCGGGCAGGCCCGCGCCTCGCCTCATCACGGCCGCGGATGTCGCGACGATGAAGCCCGGGAGCGTCATCGTCGACATGGCGGCGGCGCAGGGCGGCAACGTCGAGGGCTCGGTGGCGGGGGAGCGGGTGGTGACCGAGAACGGCGTCGTGATCCTCGGCTACACCGACCTGCCGGGGCGCCTGCCCCAGCAGGCGTCGCAGCTGTTCGCCACCAACCTCGTCAATCTGGTCAAGCTCCTCACACCCGGCAAGGACGGCAGACTCGTCCTGGACTTCGACGACGTCGTGCAGCGCGGGGTCACCGTCGTGCGCGACGGCGCCGTGACGTGGCCGCCGCCTCCCGTCCAGGTCTCGGCCGCCCCCGCCGCCAAGCCCGTCACCGCCGGGTCGGCGGTCGCGCCGAAGCCGCCGATGTCACGTGCCAGGCGGACGGGGCTGATCGTCGCGGGCATCGCCGCGCTGTTCGCGGTCTGCGCGTTCGCGCCACCGCCCCTGCCGCAGCACTTCCTCGTGCTCACGCTCGCGATCGTCGTCGGCTTCTACGTCATCGGTCACGTCGCCCACGCGCTGCACACGCCGCTCATGAGCGTCACCAACGCGATCTCGGGCATCATCGTCGTCGGGGCGATGGTGCAGATCACGCTGCCCGATCTCACCGTCCAGATCCTGGCGGCCGTCGCCGTGCTGCTGGCCAGCATCAACATCTTCGGCGGGTTCGCCGTGACGCGGCGCATGCTGGCGATGTTCCAGAAGGACCAGGCCCGATGATCGGCGTCGCGGGAGCGGTCGCCGGCGCCGCCTACATCGTCGCCGCCCTGCTGTTCATCCTCAGCCTCGCGGGTCTCAGCAAGCACGAGACGTCCCGCCGAGGCGTGACGTACGGCATCGTCGGCATGACCGTCGCCCTGGCCGCCACGGTGTGGGCGACCGCGGCCGGCGCGTGGGGCGACGCGTCGGCGACCACCGGGCTCGTGCTGCTCGTGGCCGCCGTGGCGGTCGGCGGCGCCATCGGGCTGTGGCGGGCGCGCCGGGTCGAGATGACCGGGATGCCGGAGCTCATCGCGCTGCTGCACTCCTTCGTCGGCCTCGCCGCCGTCCTGGTCGGGTGGAACGGCGCGCTGTACGACGCGGGCCTCGAGGGGGCGCTCGCCGACATCCATCACGCCGAGGTCTTCATCGGCGTCTTCATCGGCGGTGTGACTTTCACCGGATCCATCGTCGCCTTCCTGAAGCTGTCGGCGCGCATCTCGTCCACGCCGCTGATGCTGCCGGGCAAGAACGTCCTCAATGTGGGGGCGCTGGTCCTCTTCCTCGCCCTGACCGTCTGGTACGTGATCACGCCGGAGCTGTGGCTCCTCGTGGCGGTCACCGCGCTCGCCCTCGCCCTCGGCTGGCACCTCGTGGCCTCGATCGGCGGCGGCGACATGCCCGTCGTCGTCTCGATGCTCAACAGCTACTCGGGGTGGGCGGCCGCCGCCGCCGGCTTCCTGCTGAACAACGACCTGCTCATCGTCACCGGCGCCCTCGTCGGCTCGTCCGGTGCCTACCTCAGCTACATCATGTGCAAGGCGATGAACCGCTCGTTCCTCTCGGTCATCGCCGGCGGCTTCGGCATCGAGGCGCCGCGCTCCGGCGAGCAGGACCACGGCGAGCACCGCGAGATCGACGCCGAGACGGCCGCCGACCTGCTCGCCGGGGCATCGTCGGTCGTCATCACGCCGGGCTACGGCATGGCCGTCGCACAGGCGCAGCACGGGGTCGCCGACCTGGTGCACCGGCTGCGCGAGCGCGGCGTGGACGTGCGGTTCGGCATCCACCCCGTCGCCGGGCGGCTTCCGGGGCACATGAACGTGCTCCTGGCCGAGGCGAAGGTGCCGTACGACATCGTGCTGGAGATGGACGAGATCAACGACGACCTCTCGCGGGTGGACGTCGTCCTCGTGATCGGCGCGAACGACACCGTCAATCCCGCCGCAGCCGAGGATCCCGGCAGCCCGATCGCCGGCATGCCGGTGCTGCGGGTATGGGAGGCCGCGAACGTGATCGTCTTCAAACGCTCGATGGCGTCCGGATATGCGGGCGTGCAGAATCCGCTGTTCTATCGCGAGAACGCGCAGATGCTCTTCGGCGATGCCAAGGAGAAAGTCGACGAAATCCTCGTGCAGCTTTCGCGCACGTGAAAGAGGTGCGGATCAGCCGCTGAATTCCGTCGGCAGGCGTGCGTCAGTGCGCCGCTTCATAAGCCTCGAGAACGGATGCCGGAACCCGGCCCCGATCCGAGACCTGATAGCCGTTCTTCTTCGCCCATTCGCGCACCTGGCTGTAATCCTGCTGCCCGGTGCGGCGACGCCTGCGCCCCCCGCTCGACGCCGCTCCGGACGCGGCGCGCGCGGAGGACACGGTCCTCGCAGCGTTGATATAGCGTTCGAGGGCGCCGCGCAGCGCGGCGGCATTCTCGTCGGTGAGGTCGATCTCGTAGGCGACACCGTCCAGCGAGAACAGAACGGTCTCGCCTTCGCCGACTTCAAGAAGTGATCCGTCGAGGTCGTCGACGAGCTGATGCACGATTCTGCGGGCCATGGAAGGCACGATACGCGCATTCGTGTTGCGCGACTATCTCGCCGGCCGTCGTCGGTGGACAACTGCGCGAGGAATTATGCGGGCACCGCGAATTGCGCACCATTTCCCGCTCGAATTCATGGCGTCGATGGGATGCGAATTCAAAGAGTCGGGATGAGGAACCGGCTTACGGCAGGAGTCCGGCCCGGCGAGCCGTCACCACCGCCGCGTGCCGGGTCGAGGCATCCAGCTTCGCCATCGCCGACTGCAGGTACGACTTGACCGTGCCCTCCTTGAGCTCGAGGGTCGCTGCGATCTCGGCGTTGGTGGAGCCCAGCGCGGCGCACGCCAGCACGTCGACCTCGCGCGGCGAGAGTCGCACATCGAGGTCGATCGCAGGCTCCGACGCGTCGTGCGACAGAGCGGCGAGGCGGGTCTCGAGCCGGGCGAGGCGGACGCGCAGCTGCGGGTCGTCGACGATCGCCGCGATGCTGCGCAGCTCGGCGTACGTCTCGCGCAGCTCCTCACGGGCCGAGGCCGCCAGGGCGACGGGTTCGGTGCGCGCGGGGGAGAGGGCCAGTCGGCGCTGCACCTCTTCGCGGATGCGGAGTTCACTCGAGAGCTCTTCGGCGACGGCGAAGGCGGGCCGCGCGACGACGTCGCCGACGGGCGACTCCGCCCGGGAACCGCAGTAGATCACGCCACGCGCACGGTCGCCCACCATGACGGGGACCGCGAAGAGCGTCGCGATGCCCTCGCCGAGAACGGCGCGGTCGTAGTCGTGGGTGATGCTCTTGGAAGACCCGTAGTCCAGCGCGAGCCGCGGACGCTTCTCGACCAGCGCGCGACCGCCCAGCCCGCGCGTGGCCTGCACGACCAGTCCCTGCAGGCTCGGCGTGCGCGCGCCGTGGATGGCGGAGATGTGGACCGCATCGCCCACGGCGAAGCCGCCGAAGGCGACGGGGAAGCGGGTGCGGCGCACGAGCTCGGCGACGGCGTGGTCGAGCGCGCTCGCATCGCCGGCGTCAGCGCCGAGCGCCCCCGTGCGCGTGCGATCGGGGGTGGCTGCGCGGTGTGGAAGAGACGCGCCCACGACTACCTACTTCCGGGGGTGACGGCGTCCTCGCCGTTTTTCGTAGCGTCGACCCTACCACCGGGCGCACGGGCTCACGTGGGCCGGGTTCCCCCCGATCAGGCGCGATGCCGCGCACATCCATGAGGCAAGGAGGCCACATGTCCGAACCGACGACCGAGACCGCTCCGCCGGGCGACATCGACTACATCGCGGTGGAGGGGTCACCGCGATTCGTCGAGCTGAAGCGGCGTCAGCGCGGGTTCGTCTTCCCGCTCGCGATCGCGTTCCTCGTCTGGTACTTCGCGTACGTCCTGCTCTCGTCCTTCGCCCGCGACTTCATGTCGCAGCGCGTGTGGGGCGACATCACGGTCGGGCTGCTGTTCGGGCTCGGGCAGTTCGTGACGACGTTCGCCATCACCATGACGTACGTCTGGTACGCCAACCGCAAGCTCGACCCGATCGCCGAGGAGATCCGCGAGGACCTCGAGCTGCAGGAGCAGGAGGCCCGCGCATGAACGACGTCCTCGGTGCCGTCCACGCCGCCGTGCAGACGGTGGAGAACAACCCCATCCTCAACATCTCGATCTTCGGCGCGTTCGTCGCGGTGACCCTCTTCATCGTGATCCGCGCCAGCCGCAACAACAGCACCGCCGCGGACTACTACGCCGCGGGCCGCTCGTTCACCGGGCCGCAGAACGGCTTCGCGATCTCGGGGGACTACCTCTCGGCGGCCTCGTTCCTCGGCATCTGCGGCGCGATCGCGATCAACGGCTACGACGGGTTCCTCTACTCCATCGGCTTCCTCGTGGCCTGGCTCGTGGCATTGCTGCTCGTCGCCGAGCTCATGCGCAACACCGGCAAGTTCACGATGGCCGACGTGCTGTCGTTCCGCCTGAAGCAGGGCCCGGTCCGGATGGCGGCTGCCGTGACGACCCTGGCGGTGTGCTTCTTCTACCTGCTCGCCCAGATGGCGGGGGCGGGCGGGCTGGTCTCGCTGCTGCTGGGCATCACCGAGCAGCTCGGCCAGTCGATCGTCGTGGCGGTCGTCGGCGTCCTCATGATCGTCTACGTGCTCGTGGGCGGCATGAAGGGCACCACGTGGGTGCAGATCGTCAAGGCGTTCCTGCTCATCGGCGGCGCGCTCGTCATGACGATCTGGGTGCTCGCGATCAACGGCTTCAGCTTCAACGCCCTGCTCGAGAGCGCGGTCGCCGCGTCGCCCAAGGGCGAGGCCATCCTCGGACCGGGCCTGCAGTACGGCGCGAACCCGTGGGACTTCATCTCGCTCGCGATCGCGCTGGTGCTCGGCACCGCGGGCCTGCCGCACGTGCTCATGCGCTTCTACACGGTGCCCACCGCCAAGGAGGCGCGGCGCTCAGTGGTCTGGGCGATCTGGCTGATCGGCCTGTTCTACCTGCTGACGCTCGTGCTCGGCTACGGCGCCGGCGCGCTCGTCGGGCCGGAGCAGATCGCTGCGGCACCCGGCGGTGTGAACTCGGCGGCACCGCTGCTGGCACTGCAGCTGGGCGGCCCGATCCTGCTCGGCTTCATCTCGGCGGTCGCCTTCGCGACGATCCTCGCGGTGGTCGCGGGCCTCACCATCACCGCCGCGGCGTCGTTCGCTCACGACATCTACGCCAACGTGGTGAAGAAGGGCGACGTGCCCCCGGACGGCGAGGTCAAGGTCGCCCGTCGCACGGTGATCGTCATCGGCGTCCTGGCGATCCTCGGCGGCATCGGCGTGCAGGGGCAGAACGTCGCGTTCCTGGTGGCGCTCGCCTTCGCCGTCGCGGCATCGGCCAACCTCCCGACGATCCTCTACTCGCTGTTCTGGCGGGGGTTCACGACGCGCGGCGCGGTGTGGAGCATGTACGGCGGCCTCGCCGCCGCCGTGATCCTCATCTTCCTGTCGCCGGTGTTCTGGGGAGGCGAGACCAGCGTGTTCAAGACGGGCACGCCCATCTGGCCGCTGAACAACCCGGGCATCGTGTCGATCCCGCTCGGGTTCTTCCTCGGCTGGCTCGGCTCGGTCACCTCCCGCACGGCGGAGAGCCGCACCAAGGCGGCCGAGATGGAGGTGCGGTCGCTGACGGGCTTCGGCGCCGAGAAGGCCACGCACCACTGACCGGCGACCGCGGGTCCGGGCGGAATCCGCCCGGACCCCGCGGCGTGCGGGCGGCCTACACGCCCGCTACCGGAGCAGGCGGGATCGCGAGGCCCTGCTCGAGTTCGACGAGGTACCGCTTCACCTCCGGGCGCCCGCCGTACTCGCCGAGGGACCCGTCGGCCCGCACGACACGGTGCACCGGGACGACCACCGAGAACGGCGTGGTCGCGCACGCCGTTCCCACCGCCCTGGCCGCTCGGGGAACGCCCGCCGCGATGGCCACCTCGCCGTAGCTCGCCGTCTCGCCGTACGGGATGTCGCGCACCGCCTGGAGGGCCGCACGCGTGAAGCCGCGCACGAGCCGCCAGTCCAGCGGGAGGTCGAACTCCCGTCGCCGTCCCTCGAAGTACTCGTCGAGCTGCAGCGCGACGTCGTCCAGCGCCGGCCCGTCGTCCGGGACGGGGTGCGCGCGCAGGCGCAGCCCCACCCGCTCCAGCTCGCCGCCCAGCGGGCCGTCGAACGGGTGCAGTGTCACGATGCCGTCGTCGGCGGCGACGATGAGGATGTCGCCCACGGGCGAGGGGTGTACGCGGTAGCGCGGCGGATCCGAGGGGGTCATGTGATCATCCTGGTCCTCGCGACGGACGCGGCGGCGGGACGCCTGGCGGCATGGGGGGAATCGCCCCGAGCGGGCGCCTGTGGAGGAGCGGTGCCTGCGTGGCCCGGTTCAATACCGCGAAACTCAGGTCCATTGCAAGAGCCGGGCGAGCCGCGCGCTTAGGGTGTCTCGTGTGTGGCGAGGAGAACGGAGCGCCGTGCTGGGCGCGGAGAACGCCGAGCGCGGGCACGACGTGACCCCCGGCGACCTCGGCCTCGCCGAGCCGGGCGTCACGGTCGCGCACGTCGCCGATCCCGAGCGCGACCGGCTGCGTCTTCAGGCCGCGACCCTGGGCGGCAGGTCGACGCTCCTGCATTTCACCGACGGCCACGACGCCGCCATCGAGATCACCAAGGCGCACCCGGGGAGCCTTCCGCAGTTCATCACGGGGCGCTCGACGCTGCTGTCGAACCTGTTCCGGGACGAGGTCGCTCTGCGTAACGCGCGGCTCGCGGCCGAGCGCATCACCGCGAAGGACCAGGAGCTGCGCACGACGCGCGGCCTGGACGCGGTGCGGCTGGCCGTCGGGCTCGCGAACTGGCGGATCGGCGGCCTCTCCTGCAGCGCCCCCGTGCTGCTGCGGCCGCTCGCCATCCGGCGGCACCACGGCGACTTCGAGCTCAAGCTGCACGGATCGTTCTCGGTCAACCCCGAGCTGGTGCGCGCCATGCGCACGCACTTCGGCATCGCGATCGACGCGGGCGCGCTCGCCGCGCTCGCGCACGACGGCGGCGTCTTCAAGCCGCAGCCGGTGATCGACCACCTCCGTGCGCTGACCGCCTCGATCGACAGCTATGCGGTGAAGCCCCGGCTGCTCGTGTCCACCTTCGCCGACGTCGGCGGTGCGATGGCGTCCGACGCGGCCGACCTCGACCACCGGGTGCTCAACGCCCTGGCCGGGCACGTCGCCGACCGCGAGACCATCACCGCCCGCCGCGGCGGCCTCGAGCCGACCAACCCGGACGAGCGTCCGCCCGCCGCCGACACGCTGCTGCTGGACGCCGACTCCGAGCAGGAGCGGGTGCTCGCGCGCATCGCCGACGGCCAGTCGCTCGTCGTCCACACCCTTCCGGGCACGGGCGGCACGCAGACGGTCATCAACGCCGTCGGCGCCCTCGTCCGCGACGGCAAGCGCGTGCTCGTCGTGAGCGCCCGGCGGTCGACCCTCGACGGCGTGCGGCACCGGCTCGCCGGCATCGGGCTCTCCGGCCTCGCCGTGTCGCCCGACCGGCTCCAGCGCGATCTCATCCGCGCCATCGGCCGCAACGAGAAGGCGCAGGCGCCGAAGGTCGCCGACATCGACGACGCCCTCGTGCGGCTGCGGGGGGTGCTCCGCGACTACCGCGCGGCCGTGACGGCGCGGCATCCGTCGTTCGGGGTGTCGGTGCTGGAGATCCTGCGCGAACTCGCCGCCCTCGCCGAGCGGGGCGTCGCGCCGGCCACCGAGGCCCGGTTCGACGCGGAGGCACTCGCGAACCTCGCCGACAAGCGCGCCGAGGCCGCCGCCAAGCTGGCCGCGGCGGCGCGACTCGGCGAGTTCCGCTTCGGCCCCGATGACTCGCCGTGGTACGGAGTGAGCTTCGACACCGTCGAGCAGGCCCGCGGGACGCACGCGCTCGCGGGCAAGCTCCACCGCAGCGACGTGCCGACGCTCCTCGAGCGCGGGTACGAGATGATCGGCCAGACGCGCATGCGCCCGTTCCACACGGTCGCCGAGCTCGGCGTCTACCTCCGGCTGCTCCGTGGCATCCGCGACTCGCTCGACAAGTTCAGCCTCACCGTGTTCGAGCGGCCGCTCGGCGAGCTCATCCGGGCCCACGCGCCCCGCCGCGACACGCCGGAGATGAGCGGCGCCAACCGCCGCCGCCTCCGCCGGCTGTCGCGGGAGTACCTGCGCCCGGGCGTGCACGTGCCCGACATGTACGAGGCGCTCGTGCGCATCCAGCAGCAGCGCACCGAATGGCAGCGCTACGTCGACCCGGGCGTCACCCCCGAGGTGCCGCTGGGCCTCGGCGACGTCCAGGTCGCGTGGCAGCGCGTCGACGCGGAGCTGGGCGAGCTCGACGCCGCGCTCGGCCGCGACGGCGCCGACCGGCTCGCGACCATCCCCGTCACGAACCTCGTGCGCACGCTCGCCGGCCTCGCCGCCGACTCCGACGTGTTCGACAACCTGAAGGAGCGGGCGACGCTGCGCACCGAGCTCGCCGCGCTCGGGCTCGAGCCCCTCCTTCTCGAGCTCTCGGTCCGCCATGTTCCCGAGGACCAGGTGGCCGCCGAGCTCGAGTACGCGTGGTGGCAGTCCGCGCTCGAGGTGCTGCTGCGCACAGATCGCGCGGTGCTCGGCGCCAACACAGCCGTCGTCGACCGGCTGGAGAGGGACTTCCGCCTCGTGGACGAGGCCCACGCCGCGGCATCCGGCCCGCTCCTGGCCGCCCACCTGGCCACGCAGTGGCGCATCGGCATCGTCGATCACGCCGCCGAGGCCGACGCGCTCAAGCGTGCGCTGAAGCGAGGCACGATCACGCCCGACGAGCTCGTGACCGTCGCGCCGGCGCTCTCGCGCACCCTCGCGCCGGTCTGGCTGGCCTCGCCGTACGAGGTCCCCCGGATCCCGGAGGCAGCAGGATTCGATGTGGTGGTGCTGGCGGATGCCGGAGCCCTCTGCCTGGCCGAGGCCGCTCCGGCCCTGCGCCGCGCGGGCCAGGTCGTGGCGTTCGGGGATCCCGTCACCCAGAAGCCGACGCCGTTCGGCGTCGCGTCGGTGTACGTGGGGCAGGCGCCCGCGGCTGCGACCTCGACGAACGGAAACGGCACCGGCCCCGTGGCGGTGCCCGACGCCCCCGACGAGGTGCCGTTCGATGCGACGAGCGTCTTCGAGCGGCTCGCGGAGCTGTTCCCCGTCGAGACCCTCACCCGCAGCTACCGCGCCGGGGGAGAGGATCTCGCCGCGCTCGTGAACGAGGCGTTCTACGGCGGCGAGCTCGTGTCGCTGCCGTGGGCCGGCTCGTACCTCGGGCGGGGCAGCCTCGCCGTCGACTACGTCGAGGGCGGCAACGGCACGCCCGACCCGATCACCGGGGCCGTCGAGAGCCCCGACGCCGAGGTCGCGCGGGTGGTGACGCTCGTCGTCGAGCACGCCGTCAACCGCGGCAGCGAGTCGCTCATGGTGGTCACCGCCAGCGTCCGGCACGCCGAGCGCATCCGCGCGGCCGTCGAAGCCGCCTTCGCCGGCCGCTCCGACGTCGCCGACTTCGTCTCGCGCGACACGGCGGAGCCGTTCGCGGTGCTGACGCTCGAGGAGTCGGTGGCCGAGAGCCGCGACCGCGTGGTCTTCTCGCTGGGCTACGGCCTCACCAAGCACGGCCGTGTGCTGAGCGACTTCGGCGACCTGTCCACGCCCGACGGCGAGCGGCTGCTCACCGTCGGGATGACCCGGGCTCGCCGCTCGATGGTGATCGTGTCGTCGATCCGCCCGTCGGCCTTCGATGACGGGCGCCTGGAGTACGGCGCGGCGACGCTGATGTCGATCCTCGGCGGCATCGCCGCCCGCTCGCGCGAGGCGCGCCTCGAGGACCTCGCCGACCCCCTCACACGCGCCCTGGCTCGCGAGCTGCGGCGCGCCGGACTCTCGGTCGACGTGCACTACCGCGGCCTGCTGCCGCTGGTCGCCCAGTACGACGGCAAGGCGGTCGTGGTCGAGAGCGACCCCGAGACGATCGGCGAGTCGCTGCGCGAGTCGCTGCGGCTGCGCCCGCAGATCCTGCGCCGCCTCGGCTGGCACTACGTCCGCGTGCACTCCTTCGACCTGTATCGGGACCCGGCCGACGTCGCCCAGCGCATCGCCGCGATGCTCGGTGTGCCGCCAGACGCGCCGCGGGTCGACAGCGAGACCCAGCCGCTCGATGTCCTCGAGTGACCGCCAGCGGATCGAGCGGGTCGCGGGCGCCCGCCGCGCGAAGCTGACGCCTGCGCCCGGGTCCACCGCGGAGCCCGTCCCCGCGGACGAGGAGGCGGATGCCGCGTCCCGGCCGGACGCGGCATCCGATGGCTCCCCGGGACCGAACGACGAGCGCCTCCGTCGCGACGTGCCCCCGCACTATTGACGCGAGACGGGTCGATGCGAGGGACGAGCGTTGACGCGGCTCGGGTCACGATCGAGTAGCGAGGGACGAGCGTATCGAGATCTCGCGCGAGACGGCTCAGCGCGGCTGCGCCGGGCCCTGGCTCTGGAGGAGGTCGCGGATCTGGACCAGGAGCTCCTGCTCGGTGGGCAGCGGCTCAGCGTCGGGCTGGCCGGCGCCGGCCTTCGCGGCCTGCTTCTCCTTCCAGTGGTTCATCGGCATAACGAACACGAAGTAGACGATCACGGCGACAGCGAGGAAGTTGATGAGCGCGCCGATGATGGCACCGATGGCGAAGGTCGACGTGCCGCCGGAGAGCGTCGGCACCTCCCACACCCACGCGCTCAGGTCGCCCACCTGGAAGATGACGCCGATGAGCGGGTTGACGAAGCCTTCGACGAGCGCGTTGACGATCGCCGTGAACGCCGCGCCGATGACGACGGCGACGGCCAGGTCGATGACGTTGCCGCGGAGAATGAACTCCTTGAATCCCTTGATCACGATGAACCCCCGGGGTCGTGGATCCCGCGACGGGCGCCGGACGTTCAGGATCCGGACGACGCGGGCGAGGCCTTCGCCTCAGGCTTCGATGATGTCGTAGCGGGTGCCGCCCCGCCACCCGACGCGTCGGATCCACCGGACTTCGCGCCCGCGCGGGAATCGGTGCGGTAGAAGCCCGAGCCGTTGAAGGTCACGCCGATCGAGCCGTACTCCTTGCGCAGCGGCCCGCCGCATTCCGGGCACTCCGTCAGGGTGGGGTCGGCGAAGGACTGCACCGCGTCGAAGCGATGACCGCACTGCTTGCAGGCGTAGGCGTAGGTGGGCATGTGTCTCTCGGTGGGTTCTGTCAGCGCCGGGTGGGCGCGAGGGTGATGGTGCGCGTGGGGGTCACCACGCCGGTGACCGGCTGGTCGTGGACGTCGCTGGGCAGCTCGTCGAGCACCTCCGAGTCGTAGACCACGGCGTAGACCGGCGGGCACCGCTCCATCGAGCCGAGCGTCTTGTCGAAGAAGCCGCGTCCCCAGCCGAGTCGCATGCCGGACTCGTCGACGGCGGCGGCCGGGATGACGAGCAGGTCGACGTCGTTGACGGCGATCGGCCCGAGCAGCTCGCCCACCGGCTCGGGCAGCCCGTACATGCCCTCGGCGATGTCGCCCTCGGGGGTGGCCACCGCCCAGTCCAGCAGGCCGTCGGCACGGGTCACCGGGAGGAGCACGCGGATGCCGCGGGCGACGGCATCCGTCACGAAGGACCTCGTCCCGGGCTCGGCCGTGGTGGACAGGAAGCAGGAGATCGACCGCGCGCCGTGCTCGGCGACGAGGGCGTCGAGCTGCGCGTGGATGCCGGCCTCGGCCGCTTCGCGGGCCTGGTCGGACAGCAGCTGCCGGCGCTCGCGCAGCTCGGCGCGCAGTGCGCGTTTCGCGTCGGCGATCGCGTCGGACATGACGTCGATTCTACGTGGCGCGAATCGTAACGGGTCCGCACGCCGGGCGGGGCCGTGTCGGACGCCCCTCTAGACTCAGGTCATGCCCCATACTCCGATCAAGGCCGTCATCCCGGCCGCCGGTCTCGGCACCCGCTTCCTCCCCGCAACCAAGGCGATGCCCAAGGAGATGCTCCCCGTCGTCGACAAGCCGGCGATCCAGTACGTCGTGGAAGAGGCCGCGCAGGCCGGGATCGACGACATCCTCGTGATCATCGGGCGCAACAAGAACGCCATCTCCAACCACTTCGACTCGGTGCCCGAGCTCGAGGAGAAGCTGAAGGACAAGGGCGACGTCGATCGCCTGCACCGTGTGCTGGAGTCGAGCGACCTCGCCGACATCCACTTCGTGCGGCAGGGCGAGCCGAAGGGTCTGGGGCACGCGGTGCTGCGTGCGAAGGCGCACGTCGGCGACGCGTCGTTCGCGGTCATGCTGGGCGACGACCTCATCGACGAGCGCGACGAGCTGCTGACCACGATGATCGCCGAGCACGAGCGCACCGGGGCGGCGATCATCGCCCTCATGGAGGTCGACCCGTCGCAGATCCACCTGTACGGCGTCGCCTCGGTCGAGTCGACCAACGGCGACGGCGTGGTCAAGGTCAACGGCCTGGTCGAGAAGCCCAAGGCCGAGGACGCCCCGTCGAACCTCGCGGTGATCGGCCGCTACGTGCTCTCGCCGAACGTGTTCGAGATCCTCGAGCGCACCGAGCCCGGCAAGGGCGGCGAGATCCAGCTGACCGACGCGCTCCAGGAGCTCGCGGCCGACCCCGACGGACCCGGTGTGTACGGCGTCGTCTTCCGTGGCCGCCGGTACGACACCGGCGATAGGGTGGACTACATCAAGGCCATCGTGCAGCTCGCGGCCGATCGTGACGATCTCGGCCCGGCGCTGCGTCCCTGGTTCAAGGAGTTCGCGGCGGGCCTCTGACGCCGCCCGTACGAGGGGGTCACGTGGATCTGACGGCTCCCCGCAGCCACGGATCGGTGGCGATCCGGCTGGTGCGTCAGCGCGACGCGCGCGTGCTGCAGAACGAGCTGCTGTCGAATCGCGGGTGGCTGCGCCCGTGGGAGGCGACGAGCCCCGACGGGCCGGTGTCGTTCGACATGCGTATGGGTGTGCGCCGGCTGCTGCAGCAGTATCGCGACGGCGCCGGGGTGCCGTTCGTGATGGAGTACGCGGGCGACATCGCCGGCCAGCTGAACGTGTGGGGCATCGCGCGCGGCTCGCTGGCCTCCGCCACGATCGGCTACTGGGTGAGCGAGCGCTTCGCCGGACGCGGGATCACGCCGACCGCCGTCGCGCTGGCCACCGACATCTGCTTCTCCGAGCTGCGGCTGCATCGCATGGAGATCTGCATCCGGCCCGAGAACCAGGCAAGCCTGCGGGTCGTCGAGAAGCTCGGCTTCCGCTACGAGGGGCTGCGACGGCGGTACATCCACATCGACGGCGACTGGCGGGACCACTACGCGTTCGCCCTCGTGCGCGAGGAGGTCCCCGAGGGCGTGCTGCAGCGGTGGGTGTCGGGCCACGCCCCGCAGGACGCCGCGACGATCCCGCCCGCCGACCGCCTGCACGCCTGAGCGCTCCGCGTCGCCCGCCGGGTGCGCGCCCCGGCGGATCCCGACGCTGACCCGGCGAAAACCGGCTTGCGTGACACGCGACCGGATGCCGCGGTCATCGGCATCCAGTCCCTTAGCGTGGGGTCTATGGATGGGCAGGTGCTGGGCGGGGGCGTCATCGTCCTCGTCGCCGCCGCCCTCTGGCTGATCTACCTGCTGCCGACGTGGCACAGCCGTCGCCAGTACGACGCCGCCGAGCGCAACGCCGTGCGCCTGAGTCAGGCGCTGCGCGTGCTCGCCGAGACGAGTGAGACTCCGGAAGAGGTGCGGCTCGAGCTCAACGCGCGCACCGCCGCCGCGCAGCAGCGGCTGGCCAGGCGGGCGCTCGCAGAACGCGAGCAGGCCGCCCTCGAGGGCGCCCGCGTCGAGCTGGAGCGCGCCCGCGCCGAGCGCGAGGCCGCCGAGGTGGCCGCCCGGCTCGATCGGGAGCGCACCCGTGCCGAGCGGGTCGCCGCCGAAGCCGCCGCCCGCGTCAGCCTGGAGCACGCCCGCGCCGAGCGCGAGGCCGCCGAGGCGGCCGCCCGTGCCGAGATCGCCGCGGCGCGCGCGCTTCCCGACGCGCGTCGTGCCCGAGCACGGCGCCGCTTCCGGCTCGTCGCGACGCTCGCCGGCCTCGCCGGCATCGCGCTGGCCGGGTGGGGAGTGTTCGAGACCCTCACCGCGGGAGCGCAGGCGCTGCTGTGGACCGGGGTCGGCATGGCCGCGGCATCCGTCCTCACGCTTCAGCGTCTGTCACGCGTCGCCTCACGCGCCGTGTCGAGGTCGGCGGATGCCGCGCCCCGACGCGCCGCCGAACTCCAGGACGTCGAGCTCGAGCGCGCAGAGCGCGCCTGGGAGCCGCGCGACCTTCCCCGGCCCCTCACGGCGTCGGCGGGTTCGCGGGCGGCCGCCGTGCTGGACGCGGAGGCCGCGCGTGCGGCGCTGCGGCAGGCGGCGCTGGAGCAGGCGATGCTCGCGCGTTCCGAGGCGCCGCAGCCCGCGCCGATCGAGGCGGCCCGCACCGCTCGGAGCGCCTCGGAGGGCAGCGTGTACGGTCGGATGGGGTACGTCGACGACGCCGAGATCGAGGCGCACGTCCGGCAGCTGCTGACCCGCCGCGCAGCCGGCCAGTAGACCCCTCGGCGGCGCCCTCGAGATTCGGAGCGGGTGGGCAACCGTGATAGTGTTTCTGAGGTTCAAGGGCCTGTGGCGCAGTTGGTAGCGCGCTTCGTTCGCAATGAAGAGGTCAGGGGTTCGAATCCCCTCAGGTCCACCGAGAGAGACCCCCGCACAGCCGGGGGTCTTGTCGTTTCCGGTGCCCCTCGCGCGCGAGCGGTCAGTCCGGCGGCGCCGGATACCGCTCCCCGCTGCCCCAGCCGATCTCCCACCCGGTGCGGTCGTCGAAGTAGTCGGCGAACGACACGGGAAGCCGGTGCTCGGGCTCGACGCGGGCGAGGAGTCCTTCGTACCACTCGGCGTACCGAGGGGCGTCCGCGCCGGCCGAGAGACCGGGCAGGGCCCGCAGGATGAGGTCGGCGACATCGCCGGCATCCGTCGTGGCGTCGACCACCCCGTCCGCGAAGGCCGTCCCGGCCGCGGAGGTGTAGCGGACGGAGGACGCCGGGTCGGCGGCATCCGTCAGCACCACCCGCCAGTGCATGCCCGACGGTGCGACGCCCGAGTGCACCCGCAGGCTGTGGAAGCCCCGCCGGTGCAGCTCGCGGACGCCCTGGAGGATCCGCACCGAGCCGGCCATGGCGAGCGCCGATGCGATCTCCTGGTGCGTGCCCGCGTCGTGCGCGACGAGCGACACCCGCTCGACTCCGGACGACGACGCGGCGATGGTGTCGATCGCCGCGGTGATGGCCTCGCGCCGGGGCCAGGCGTACACGCCGGCGCTGATGAGCGGGAAGGCGACGTGGCGCGCGTCCAGCTCGTCGGCGATCTCGAGCGCCCTGCGATAGCAGGATTCCAGCAGCGCGCGGTCGCGCTGTCCGGCGCCGTAGTTCGGCCCCACGGTGTGCACCACCCAGCGGGCGGGCAGGGCGCCGCCGCGGGTCCACCCCGCGTCGCCGGTGGCAAGGCCGTAGGGGAAACGCTCGATGCACTCCCGCAGGATCTCCGGTCCGCCGGCACGGTGGATCGCGCCGTCCACGCCGCCACCGCCGCGCATGGCGTTGTTCGCGGCGTTGACGATCGCGTCGGCGTCCTGGGTGGTGATGTCGCCGTGCACCGCGACGAGCTTCGTCATGCTCCCATCATGCGCGCCGCCGGGCTCGCGCGTCCCCGGATCAGGAGATCGGTCGGACGCGCACCCGTCAGGCGGGCGTCGCCTCGGCCGCAGCCCGGGCAGCCGCGGGGAGCGCCTCGACGATGCGCGACACGGCGGCGTCGTCGTGCGCGGCCGAGACGAACCACGCCTCGAACACCGATGGGGGCAGTGACACGCCCTGCTCCAGCATCGACCGGAAGAACGGCGGGTAGCGGAACGTCTCCTGCGCCTTGACGGTGTCGTAGTCCGTCGGCGGGGTCTCGGCGAACTGGATCGAGAAGAGGCTGCCCGCGCGCTGCACGACGTGCGTGACGCCCGCGTCCGAGAGTGCGGATGCCGCGGCCTCCGCGATCGTCGCCGCGGCGGCGTCGATCCGCGCGTACGCGGCCGCGTCGAGGTGGTCCAGCGTCGTGCGTCCCGCCGCGACGGCGAGCGGATTGCCGCTCAGCGTGCCCGCCTGGTACACCGGCCCGAGCGGGGCGAGGAGCTCCATCAGCGCGGCCGGGCCGCCCAGCGCGGCGAGCGGGAGGCCGCCGCCGACCACCTTGCCGAACGTGATGAGGTCGGGGGAGAACGGCACCGGGTCGATGCCGTACCACCCGGCCGGGCCGACGCGGAAGCCGGTCAGCACCTCGTCGAGGATCAGCAGTGCTCCGTGCGCGTGCGCGATGTCGGCGAGGGCGGCGTTGAACCCGTGGGCCGGCGGCACGATGCCCATGTTGGCGGGCGCCGCCTCGACGATCACGGCGGCGATGTCGTCACCGCGGGCGTCGAACACCTCGCGCACGGCGTCGAGGTCGTTGTAGGGGATGACGAGCGTCTGCGCGGCGATGGCGGCGGGGACCCCCGCCGATCCGGGCAGCGCGAGCGTCGCGACACCCGATCCCGCGTCGGCCAGCAGGCCGTCGGAGTGCCCGTGGTAGTGGCCGGCGAACTTGACGACGAGGTCGCGGTCGGTGGCGCCGCGCGCGAGGCGGATCGCGGTCATCGTCGCCTCGGTGCCGGTCGACACCAGCCGCACCCGCTCGACGGGGGCGGCGGCACCGTCCCGGCGCACCCGCGCCGCGATGAGCTCGGCCAGCTCGGTCTCGCCCGGCGTCGACGCGCCGAAGCCGAGGCCTCGGGCCGCGGCATCCTGCACCGCCTTCACGACGGCGGGGTGGGCGTGCCCGAGGATCGCCGGCCCCCACGAGCCGACGAGGTCGACGTACTCGCGACCCTCGACGTCGGTGACGTAGGGGCCCGACGCCGACACGAAGAAGCGCGGTGTCTCGTGCACCGAGCCGAACGCGCGCACGGGCGAGTTCACGCCGCCGGGCATCGCGCCGCGGGCGCGGGCGAACTCCTGCTGATTCGTCGTCATCGGATCCACTCCGCAAGCTCCAGGGCCCAGTAGGTCAGCACGGCGTCGGCGCCGGCGCGGCGGATGCCGATCACCGACTCCTCGATGGCGCGGCGGCGGTCGATCCAGCCGTGCGCGGCGGCCGCCTCGATCATGGCGTACTCGCCCGACACCTGGTACGCCCAGACCGGCACCGGGCTCGCGGCCGCGGCGTCGGCCAGCACGTCGAGGTAGCTCATCGCGGGCTTCACCATGACGATGTCGGCGCCCTCGGCGATGTCGAGATCGAGCTCGCGGGCACCCTCGCGGCGGTTGGCGGGGTCCTGCTGATAGGTGCGCCGATCGCCCTCGAGCGAGGACTGCACGGCCTCGCGGAACGGGCCGTAGAACGCCGAGGCGTACTTCGCCGCGTACGCGAGGATCGGGGTGTTCCCGTAACCGGCGTCGTCGAGCGCGTCGCGCACCGCGGCGACCTGGCCGTCCATCATGCCCGACAGGCCCAGCAGCTGCGACCCGGCCTCGGCCTGGGCCACACCCATCTCGCGGTATCGCTCGAGGGTCGCGTCGTTGTCGACGTAGCCGTGGGCGTCGAGCACGCCGCAGTGGCCGTGGTCGGTGAACTCGTCGAGGCAGAGATCGGTCTGCACGACGAGCGCGTCGCCCGCCTCGGCGGCCGCGATGCGCGTCGCGACGTTCAGGATGCCGTCGGGATCGGTCGCGCCGGAGCCCACCGCGTCCTTGTGCTCGGGCACGCCGAACAGCATGATGCCGCCGATGCCGGCGGCCGCGGCATCCGCCACCGCCTGCCTCAGGCTCTCGGTCGTGTGCTGCACGACGCCGGGCATGGACGAGATGGGGACCGGTTCGCCGGCGCCCTCGCGCACGAACATCGGGAGGATCAGCTCGGCCGGGTGCAGCCGCGTCTCGGCGACGAGGCGACGCATCGCCGGGGTGGCGCGCAGGCGGCGGGGACGGTCGGCGGGTGCGTACGTCACGGGCGTTCTCCCGTCAGGCCGGCCGCGCCGGCGTCGAGCAGCTCACGGGCGACGGATGCCGCGACCTCGCGCGGCGGATCGCCCTCGTACTCGGGCCACGTGGTGGCGTGCGACGACGTGAGCCTCGTCGCACCGTCGAGGCTGTAGACGCTCGCCGACAGCAGCAGGAGTCCGGCGTCGACGACGGCGCGCGCGCCGACGGGCGCCGAGCAGCCGGCCTCGAGGAGGGCGAGCACCTCGCGCTCCGCCTCGACGGCGGCGCGGGTCTCGCGGTGGTCGAGGGCGTCGACGAGGTGCTCCTGGCCGCGGCGCACCTCGATCGCGAGGGCCCCCTGGCCGGGCGCGGTGGGCCACGCGTCGGCGTCGAGGTACTCGGTCACGACGTCGGTGCGGCCGACGCGACGGAGCCCGGCGGCGGCGAGGATGACGGCATCCAGCTCTCCGCCGCTCACCTTTCCGAGGCGCGTGTCGACGTTGCCGCGGATGTCGACGACGTCCACATCGGGGCGGCGCGCCCGCAGCTGCGCCATGCGGCGGGGCGAGCCCGTCCCGATGCGCGCGCCGGCGGGAAGCTGCTCGAGCGTGAGCCCGTCGCGGGCGCACAGCGCGTCCCGCGGGTCCTCGCGGACGGGGATCGCGGCGACGACGAGCTCGTCGTGCGGTGCGGTGGGGAGGTCCTTGAGCGAGTGAACGATGACGTCGCACTGGCCGGCGAGGAGCGCGTCACGGAGCGCGCCGGTGAACAGGCCCGTCCCGCCCGCGCGTGACAGCGGCTCGTTCGAGCGGTCGCCGTCGGTCGTGATCGTGACGAGCTCGGTCGTGACGCCGGTGGCGTCGGCGAGGTCGTCGGCGACCATGCCGGTCTGGGCGAGCGCCAGCGCACTGCCCCGCGTGCCGATGCGGAGCGAGGTCACGCCAGCACCTCGGCGATCTCGGCGAGGTCGATGCGGCGGCCGGTGTAGAACGGCACCTCTTCGCGCACGTGGCGTCGCGCCTCCGTCTGGCGGAGGTCCCGCATCAGGTCGACCAGCGCGACCAGCTCCGGCGCCTCGAGCGCGAGGATCCACTCGTAGTCGCCGAGTGCGAAGGAGGCGACGGTGTTGCTCAGCACGGAGCGGTGCGCGGCGCCCTTGCGGCCGTGGTCGGCGAGCATCTGCCGCCGCTCCTCGTCGGGCAGGATGTACCAGTCGTACGAGCGCACGAACGGGTAGACGGTCAGCCAGGCCTCCGGATCCTTGTCGCGCATGAAGGCGGGCAGGTGGCTGGCGGTGAACTCGGCGTCGCGGTGCACGCCCATGGCGTTCCAGACCGGCAGCAGCGACCCGAGCGGCTCGGCGCGGCGCAGTGTCCGCAGCGCGGACTGCAGCGCCTCGGGTGCGATCCCGATGCCGGTGAGCCAGATCATGATGTCGGCGTCGGCACGCAGCCCCGAGACGTCGTAGAACCCGCGGACGACGACTCCGGATGCCTCGACCTCGGCCACCGCGGCCGTCAGATCGCCGGCCGGCGCGGGCCGGGAGGGGTCCCGGCGGAAGACCGCCCACAGGGTGTAGCCGAGGGTTTCAGAGGGGGTGGTCGCCGGGACATCGGTCATACCCTCTATCCTTCCACTCCTCGCGGGGAGCGTTTCCGGTGGCGCCGTCCGAGGCTCAGCGGGCGAGCAGCTCGGCGGCGGTGCGCTCGGCGTGGGCGATGAGGCCCGCCAGGCCCGACCCGGCGACCGTCTCGCCGACGACCGTGAGCCCGGCGGGCGGGGTCGCCGCCGCAGGCCGCACCCACGAGACGTGTGCGGTGCCGACGACGACCGGCAGCGGCACGCCGAGGAGCGTCTCGGCGTCGGCGCGCGCGGCGGCGACGGGATCGGCCGGGGTCGCGTCGTACGACAGGCGCAGCACGTGGCGGCCGGCGGCCGCCTCGCGCAGCCACTCCCATTTGGCCGTGGCGTGGGTCAGGGCGCGTGCGCCCACCGGTGCCCCCGCCGCGACGAGCAGTCCGGTGCCGCGGGGCGCGGCATCCAGTCGGTCCTGCTCCACGACGAGCGTCACGAGATCGATGCGTCGACCGGGGGCGGCGGGCGCCGCGAGGCGGGGCGCGGCGACGACCACGGTGCCGCCCAGCGTCGCGAGATCGCCGACGGGCGTGGAGAGACGGATGTCGCCGCCGTGGCGGGCGACATCCTCGGCGAGGGCCGGCACGACGCGGTTGATGCCCCCGCGGATGCCCGCCACCGCCGCACCCGGCGCTGCGGTGGCGCGGAGCCGCGCGACGGCGCCCCCGAGCGATCCGGCGCTGGTGAGGGCCTCGGGCAGCCCGGGATGCGCGCGGGCGACGGGCAGCTCGTCGGGATGCTGCGAGTGGACGCCGTGCACGACGGGCGCCACGAGGAGATCGAGCACGTCGTCGCCGAACCGCTCGCGGACAAGGGCCCCGAGTGTCGACGGCACTGCTGCTCCCCACGGGCGGGCATCGAGCTCGACCGTGCGCTCTGCGGCGGGGCGGCCGACCACCCGCACCACGTCGTCGGCGAGCGGGTCGGACGGGATGCCGAGGAGCGCGGTCGCCGGCAGCGGCACGGCTTCGCCGACCACGGGCTGCAGCCACGCCGGCCAGGGGGCGGGGGCGACGATGTCGTCGGCCAGGCCCAACTCCGCGAGCAGGGCCGCGACGACCCCGCCGCGGACGGCGAAGCTCTCGGCGCCGGCATCCAGCGCGATGCCGGCCACGTCGTGCCTCGCCACGGTTCCGCCGAGGCGATCGGATGCCTCGAACAGGGTCACCGCCGCGCCCGAGGCCGCGAGCCGGCGGGCGACGACCAGACCCGCGACGCCGCCTCCGACGACCGAGAAGTCAGTCATGCGCGTGGACGAACTCCACGATGCGTGTGAGCACCGCCGGGTCGGTGTCCGGGGGCACGCCGTGCCCCAGGTTCACCACGTGGGCCCGCGCCGCCCGCCCGCGCTCGAGCACGTCGACGATGTGCGCCTCGAGCACCGGCCAGGGCGCGCGCAGGAGAGCGGGGTCGATGTTGCCCTGCACCGAGACGCCGGTCCCGAGCCGGCGGACCGCCTCGTCCAGCGGCAGGCGCCAGTCCACGCCGACCGCGTCGACGCCGACGTCGCGCATCGCGGCGAGGAGCTCGCCGGTGCCGACACCGAAGTGCACCAGGGGCACGCCCAGGTCGCGCACGGCGTCCAGCGCGCGGACGGAGAACGGCGCGACGTGCTGCGTGTAGTCGGCGAGGCTCAGTGAGCCCGCCCACGAGTCGAACAGCTGCCCGGCCGAAGCGCCCGCCTCGATCTGGGCCGCGAGGAAAGCGCCGGTGATCTCGGCGCACCAGCCGAGCAGCGCGGCCCAGGTCTCGGGATCCGAGTGCATGAGCGCGCGCGTCCTGAGCTGCTCCTTCGAGGGGCCGCCCTCGACGAGGTACGACGCCAGCGTGTAAGGGGCTCCGGCGAAGCCGATGAGCGGCGTCGTGCCGAGCTCGGCGACGGTGAGGGCCACGGCCTCACGGATCGGAGCGAGCGCTGCGGGGTCCAGCGGCGGGAGGTTCGCGACATCCGCAGCCGTCCGCACCGGGTTCTCCAGCACAGGACCGCGGCCCGCGACGATGCGCACGTCGACGCCCGACAGGCGCACGGGGATCACGATGTCGCTGAAGAAGATCCCCGCGTCGACACCGTGCCGCCGCACGGGCTGCAGCGTGATCTCGCTGGCGAGCTCCGGGTTCAGGCACGCGTCGAGCATGTCGGTGCCCACCCGCAGCTCGCGGTACTCGGGCAGTGATCGGCCCGCCTGCCGCATGAACCACACCGGGGTCGGGGTCGGCCGCTCGCCGCGATACGCGCGTATCAGCGGCGGGGGATCGTTTCTCTGAAGGACGGAAGGGTGAGAGTCATGCAACAGCACACGTTAAGATTAGGCTCGTGCTCCTCTGTCTGACCGCGAACCATCGGAACGCGAGCCTCGACGTCCTGGAGCGTCTGTCCGTGGGTGCGCCCACGGCGACCCGGGCGCTCGTGGAGGACGAGTTCTTCGTGTCGGGCGCCGTCGTGCTCGCGACGTGCAACCGGTTCGAGGCGTACCTCGACATCGACGAGCCCCTCACCGGCGGCGAGGCCGTCGCGGTCGAGTCCGTGGTCGAGGCCATGGCCGAGGCATCCGGCGTCTCCGCGGATCTGCTGCGCGCGTCGGTCGCCGTGCATTCCGGGGCGGATGCCGCCGCCCACCTCTTCGCCGTCACCAGCGGCCTCGAATCGGTCGTCGTCGGCGAGGACGAGATCTCCGGGCAGGTGCGCCGCGCCCTCGATGCCGCGCGGGCCGACGGACTCACCAGCGGTGAGCTCGAGCGTCTCTTCCAGAAGGCCACGCACACCAGCCGCGGCGTGCGCAACCGCACGCAGCTGCGCGGCGCGCACCGGTCCCTCGTGCGCCTGGCGCTCGAGCTCGCGTCGAGCCGCGTCCCCGACTGGGGCACCGCCCGCGTCGTGCTCGTCGGCACCGGCCGCTACGCCGCCCGCACCGTCGACGCGCTCCGCGCCCGCGGTGCCGGCGACATCCACGTCTTCTCCCCCTCGGGCCGCGCGGAGGCGTTCGCCGCGCAGCGCGGTCTCATCCCGGTGACGGACTTCGCCGCGGCGGCCGCGCAGGCCGACGTGGTCATCACCTGCACCGCCGACGCGGTCGTGCACGCCGATGCGTTCGTCCCGGGGCACCGGGTGCTCGTGATCGACCTGGGCCTGCCTCGCAACGTCGACCCGGCCGTCGGCGCCGTCCAGGCCGTCGAGCTGCTCGACCTCGAGACCATCCGCCTCCACGCTCCGCTGGAGCAGTTCAACGCGCACGCCGACGCCCGCGCCATCGTCGGCGACGCGGCGACGGAGTTCCACGCCGACCGCGAGGCCGGACCCGCGATCACCGCGCTCCGCCGCGACGTGCTGAAGATCGTCGACGACGAGATCGCCCGCGCCCGCTCGCGCGGCGCCGGCGACGACGTCGAGGCGGCGCTGCGCCACCTCGCCGGCGTGCTGCTGCACCGTCCGTCGGTGCGCATCAAGGAGCTCGCCGTCGAAGGGCGCATCGACGACGCGCGCGCCGCGCTCGAGCTGCTGCACGGCCTCTCGGCCGACGCCCCGGCACCCGTCGCCGACGACGACGGCCTCTGGGCCACGGCCTGAGCAGACGCCCGGCAGAGGGTGCCGATTCAGGCTGCGCGCGCGCCGGGCCCACCGGCGCTCGCGTGTGCGGGAGCTGGCCCGTCGGGGGCCGTGAGCCCGGTCGGCGGACCGGTCAGGGCCCGCAGGGCGTACAGGATCGTCGCCAGGTCGACGACCTCCTGGATGAGCGCGCCCACCACGGCCGGGATCACACCCGTGGTCGCGACCAGCATCAGCCCGATGCTCAGTGCGATGCCGATCCAGATGGCGACGTAGGCGACGCGCAGGGTGTGCCGGCCGATCGATATCGCTTCGGCCACGCCCAGCAGCGAGTCCTTCAGCACGACCGCGTCGGCCGCCTCACCCGCGGCGGTGGCGCCCTTGGCTCCCATCGCGATGCCGATGTCGGAGGCGGCCAGGACCGGGGCGTCGTTCACCCCGTCGCCCACCATGAGGACCGGCCGCGGCCGCATCTCGGCGGCGAGGTGCACCTTCTCGCGGGGGAGGAGCTCGGCGTTGACGTCGGTGATGCCGACGGCGCGGGCGACGGCATCCGCTGTCGTCTTCGTGTCTCCCGTGAGCATGACGATGCGCTCCATACCCTGCTCCCGCAGCCACGCCACGACGGCGGCCGATTCCGGGCGCGGGTCGTCGGCGAGCACCAGCGTTCCCGCGAACCGCCCGTCCACGGCCACATACGCCGCGGCCTCACCGGTGTCGACGTCGCGGCGGACGGTGTCCGGCGCCAAGGAGGCCACGTACGCGGGTTTTCCGACGACCACCGTGCGGCCGTCGATCACGGCCGTCACGCCGTTCGTGGCGACCTCCTGCGCGTCGGCGGCGGGGCGAAGGGGGATGCCGCGGTCCGCGGCCGCGCGCCGGATGCCGGCGGCCAGCACGTGACTGGAGTACTGCTCGGCGGAGGCGGCGAGCGCGAGGAGCTCGTCCTCGTCGAACCCGTCGGCGGCATCGACAGCGACGAGGTCCGGACGCCCTTCGGTGAGGGTGCCCGTCTTGTCGAACGCGGCGGACCGCGCCCGCGCCAGCTGCTCGATGACGCCGCCGCCCTTCACCACGACGCCGGCCTTCGCGGCGCGCGAGAGCCCGCCGAGGAACGCGACCGGCGCCGCGATGAGCAGCGGGCACGGCGTCGCCAGCACCAGCACCTCGGCGAACCGCGTGGGATCGCCCGAGACCGCCCATGCGGTGCCGGCGATCACCAGTGACACGGCGGTGAACGGGACGGCGAAGCGGTCGGCGAGCCGCACCGTCGGCGCGCGCTCGTCCTGCGCCTGCTTCACGAGCTCCACGATCTGCTGGTACTGGCTGTCGGCGCTGCGCCGCAGCGCGCGGACGTGCACGGCGTGCGAGCCGTTGACCGACCCCGACAGCACCTCGTCGCCGACGGCACGGTGCACGGGCAGGCTCTCGCCGGTGAGCGACGACTCGTCGAACGAGGCCTCGCCCGAGAGCAGCGTGCCGTCGACCGGGACGATCTCGGAGGGGCGGATCAGGAGGATGTCGCCGATGCGCACGTCGTCGGCATCCGTGTCCTGCGCCTCGTCGCTGCCCGACCCCGGATGGACCAGCACGTGCGCGATCCGCGGGGAGCGGTCCAGGAGGGCGGTGAGCTCCCGCCTCGCGCGACGGCCGGCGTAGTCCTCCAGCGCCTCGCCGCCCGAGAGCATCAGGACGATCACGAGCGAGGCGACGTACTCGCCGACGGCGAGCGTCGCGATCATCGCGACGACGGCGAGGATGTCGAGCCCGACGTGGCCGCGGAGCACGTCCCGGATCATGCCGAGGAGCGTCCAGGCGATGACGCCGCCCACGTATACGATCGCCAGCCACTTCGCCGCGTCGGTGCTGCCGGCCGCGCCGAGCGACAGCACGGCGATCAGCACCGCCAGCGTGAGCCACACCAGCGGGTAGCGCGCGAGCCGGCGCAGGAGTCTCATGGCACCCACTCTGGCATCGACGCGCACCCCGCCGCCGCCCCGGCTTTCAGCCCGCCAGCTCGTGCAGCAGGAACGCGGCGAGGAAGCCGATCGTCGCCCACAGGCCGGTGAGCGCGTGCTGCTCGTCGAACGCCTCGGGGATCATGGTGTTGCACACCATCGCGAGCAGGCCTCCGGCGGCGATGGTGGTGATCAGTGCGATGAGGTTCGGTGTGGCGGATTGGAACGCGACGTAGCCGAGCACCGCCGCCACGACCGTGATGAGCGCGATGCCGCCCCACAGCAGGGCGACGAAGCGGCCGCTGCTGCCGCCTCGCTTGAGCGCCGCTGTGGAGCCCAGTCCCTCGGGGAAGTTGCTGATCGCGATCGCCGCGACGATCGGGATGCTGATTCCGCCCTGCAGCACCGACAGGCCCATGACGAGGGACTCGGGGATGCCGTCGATGAGGGCGCCGACCGCGATGACCAGCCCTGCACCGCCGGCGATGCGGGTGCCTGCACGTCGGGCGGCGATGTTCGCCGGGGTCCCGTCCCGCGTGGGCGTCGGGGCCTGCGCCGGTCTGCTCCGTCGCGACAGCAGCTGGTCGGCGACGATGTAGAGGACCGCGCCGCCCAGGAAGCCGACCGTCGTCGGGAGGAGGCCGCCGTCCTCGGCGGCCTCCTCGACGAGCTCGAAGGCGAGCGTCGAGATCAGCACGCCCGCGCCGACCGCCATGATGCCCGCGACGACCCGCTGCGGGATGTCGACGTACCAGGCGACCGTCGCGCCGACCAGGAGCGTGCCGCCGCCGATCAGGCCGCTCAGCGCCGCGAGCCACAGCCCTTCCATGGCGCCAACCTAGCCGTGGCGGCCGTCCGCGGCGGCGGGACGCGCGGACGGGCCGGCCCCCGGATCAGTGCGCGAGCACGGGCTGGCGCCCGCCGGAGGCCAGGCGCTCGGCGGCGAGCCCCTCTGCGGCCTCGAGTGGCGTCACCCCGCGTGCCTCGGCCTCGTCGAAGATGCGCCGCACCGTGTCGCCGATGCGGGCGACACGGTCCATGATCTCGGCGCGCGTGCCGAGCTTCTTCGCCTCGAGGTCGAGGTAGATGACGCCGCCGGCGTTGACGACGAAGTCTGGTGCGTACAGGATGCCGCGGGCGGCGAGCCGGTCGGCGCCGCTGTGGTCGGCGAGCGGGTTGTTCGCCGGCCCGCACACGGCCTTCGCGTCCAAGGCGTCGATGACCTCGTCGGTGAGGAGGCCGCCGATCCCGGCCGGCACGAAGACGTCCGCGGGGATGAGGTGCTCCTCGCCGGGCAGCGCCCAGCGGGCGTCGATCTCGGCGGCGAGGTCGCGCTTGGCAGGGTTGACGTCCGTCACGGTGAGGTGCGCGCCCTCGGCGGACAGCCGCACGGCGAGGCGGCTGCCGACCTGACCGAGTCCGGAGATGGTGATGCGGCGCCCTGCGACGTCGGCCGAGCCGGCGATGCGCTCGAGTGTCGCGCGGATGGACTCGTACACGCCGAGGCTCGTGGGGCCGGCCGGCTCGCCTGAGCCGCCGACGGCGTCGGGGAGGCCGACGACGTGCTCGGTGCGCTCGCTCACGACCAGCATGTCGTCGGTCGTCGAGCCCACGTCCTCCGCCGTGCGGTACAGGCCGTGCAGCGACTCCACCGCGTCGCCGAGATCGAGGAACGCCGCGCGCCTGCGATCGGCGTCGAGCGTGAGGCCGGGGGGCAGCGCGATGACGGACTTGCCGCCGCCGGCGTCGAGGCCGGCCGCGGCGTTCTTGAGCGTCATGGCCGCCGACAGCCGCAGTGCGTCGCCGAGCGCGTCGCTCCAGTGCGGGTACGACCACAGCCGCGCGCCGCCCAGCGCGGAGCCGAGCGCCGAGGAGTGCAGCGCCACGGCGATGAACAGGCCGCTTCGCCGGCCGGTGATCACCTCCACCCGTTCGTGCGTGAAGTCAGGCAGGGGCAGGGAGGGCAGAGAGTGCGTCATCGCGATACTTCCTTCGGCGGGCCTCGTGGGCAGTGCGCTGCGGATGCCGCGGCGTTGCGGCATCCGTTCTCATTGCACACCGATCCTGCGGATTGTTCAACCGTCTCGGCGGCGATTGCGCACAATGCCCGGTGCGCGCGGGGCTTCTCGCGCAGTGGGGCGCAGAGTGCGCGGCCGCGGTGCCCCTTGCGCGTGCGCGTTCGCCCTAGGCTGATGCGGTGACCATCCCCGACTCCCTTCCCGCCCGCAGTCGGCTCGTGCACGACGCGCTGCGCGCGGCCGGCATCGCCGGTGACATCGTGGTGCTTCCGGATGCCGCGTCCACCGCGGCCCTCGCCGCGGCGGCTCTCGGTGTCGAGGTCGGCGCGATCGCCAACAGCCTGGTCTTCTGGAGCGACGACGAGCCGCTCCTGGTCATGACGAGCGGTGCGCACCGTGTCGACACGACGCTGCTGGCCGAGCGCCTGGGTCGCGGGAGGATCCGGCGCGCCACCCCGGAGCAGGTGCGCGAGGCGACCGGTCAGGCGATCGGCGGCGTCGCACCGACAGGGCACCCGGCACCGCTCGCCACCGTCGTCGACGAGGACCTTGCGGGTTATCCCGAGATCTGGGCGGCGGGCGGCACGCCGCACACCGTGTTCCCCCTCACCTTCGACGAGCTCGTGCGCCTCACCGGCGGCACGGTCGCCAAGGTCGACTGAGCAGCCGAACGCCGGGCACCCGCGCGCCGTCCCCTTGACGCGTCATCGCGCGAGGGGTAGAAGTTGACCGTCCGCGTCGCGCCGAGCGCCGGGGGACACCCGCCGCGACCCGGTCACCGCACACGCGTGACAAGGGGAAGCTCATGATCCGCACGCTCGCCGCGGCCGCCGCCGCAGCCCTCGTCCTCACCGGTCTCACGGTGAGCCCCGCCTTCGCCGGTCCCGAGCCGCCGCCGACGGACGACGCCCTCGCCGTCTACACCGGCTCGGTGGATGCCGACGGCCTGGCGGTGATCGTCGGCCTCGGCGTGGATCGGCACGAGGTCGTGACCACCGCGGGCGACGCACCCGGCGAGATGGGGGTGCAGGTCATCCTCAGCCCCGACCAGGCAGCGGCGCTCGCGGAGGAAGGGACGGCTCTCGAGCCGAAGCGGCCGACCGCAGGCCTGCGCTCCCTGGCCGCGGGGGACGGCGTGTTCCGCATGTACGGCGGCCCGGGGGGCTTGCTCGAGGAGCTCCAGGACGTCGCGGCGCAGCATCCGAAGATCGCGGACTTCCGGGTCATCGGCCAGTCCACGCAGGGGCAGGACATCGGTGCCGTGCGGATCACCAAGGCTGCCGGCAGCCGGAACGACGGCGCACGGCCGACGACGATCTATGTCGGGGCGCAGCACGCCCGCGAGTGGATCACCCCCGAGATGGTGCGGCGGCTGCTCGACCACATCGTCACCTCGTACGGGGAGGACCCGCGGATCACCGACCTCGTGGACACCACGGAGCTCTGGTTCGTGCCCGTGGCGAACCCCGACGGCTACGACTTCACCTTCGAGCCCGGCCGGCGCCTGTGGCGGAAGAACCTGAAAGACAACAACGGCGACGGCGCCATCACGCCCGGCGACGGCGTCGATCTCAACCGCAACTTCCCGACGCGCTGGGGCTACGACAACGAGGGGTCCTCGCCGTCACCGGGCTCCGAGACCTACCGCGGCCCGTCGCCGGCCTCCGAGCCCGAGACGCAGGCGCTCGACGGGCTCTTCGCCGAGCTCACGCCGGAGTTCCTCGTCAACTACCACTCGGCGGCGGAGCTGCTGCTCCACGGCATCGGCTGGCAGGTGGCCACGCCATCTCCCGACGACGTCGTCTACGAGGCGATGGTCGGAGACGACGCCGACCCGGCGGTGCCCGGCTACGACCCCGACCTCTCGGCGGAGCTCTACACCACCAACGGCGACACCGACTCGCACGCGCAGGAGGCGTACGGCGTGCTCGGCTTCACACCGGAGATGGCTACGTGCGAGTCGGCCTCGGACTCGGTTCCCGACGACGAATGGGAGGCGGAGGACTGCGCGAGCGGGTTCCACTTCCCCGACGACGAGGAGCTCATCCAGGCCGAGTTCGAGAAGAACATCCCGTTCGCGCTGGCGGTCGCCGAGTCGGCGAAGGACCCGGACGACCCCGTCTCGGTGGTCGGACGCGACGCCGAGGACTTCCGCGTCGACACGTTCTCGGTCTCGTACGGCGACCCGCAGACGGTCGCGGTGTGGGCCAAGCGCGACCTCCGCAAGATGGAGATGAACTACCGGATCGACGGCGGGCCGGCGGTCTCGGTCCCGGTCGAGGAGTGGCGCGGCGGCGAGCGCTACGGCGACGAGAACACCGACTACTACGCGGAGTACCGCGGCAGCGTCACCGGCGCCGGGCCGGGCGACAGCGTGGAGGTGTGGTTCTCTGCCAGACCCGCGGCGGGCGACACCAGGGGTCGGGGTGCGAACGAGCGCGTGGAGAGCACGCACTTCACGTACGACGTGGTGCAGGACAGTTCCAGCGCGGTGCTGGTCATCGCCAACGAGGACTACTCCGGCGCCCGCAACGCCGGCGAGCCGCGACAGGAGGACGGGCCGAAGTACGCCGACGCGCACGTGGCCGCGCTCGAGGCCAACGGCGTCGCCGCCGACGTGTGGGACGTCGACGTCGACGGCGTGCCGCACGACCTCGGCGTGCTCAGCCACTACGACGCCGTGCTGTGGTACCTCGGCGACAACCGGCTGACGCAGGACGAGGAGGACCTCCTCACCGAGACCTACCTGTTCGGCGAGGTCACCGACCTCTCGGTCGCCGAGCGTCAGCAGTACCTGACGATCGCGGTGCGGGACTTCCTCAACGAGGGCGGGAAGCTCGCGCTCGCCGGCGAGACGGTCGGGTACTACGGCCAGCTCGGCGCCGCGCTGGGCGGCATCTACTACGGCCTGGACGGTGCGCCGGATGAGGACTGCGTCGTGACGTCGGACTTCTTCGCGGACTGCCTGCTTCTGGCCGACGACTTCACGCAGTACTGGCTCGGCGCCTACGACCGCACGCCGGTCGCCGCCGACGGGATCACCGGCATCGCCGAACCGCTGACAGACCTGGAAGCCCTGTTCGGCGGACCGGCCGTCGCGGACAACCCGATCGACGAGGCGGGCCTGCTCACGGCGACGAGCGACGTGCTCCCGGTCGAGCAGTTCCCGCAGTTCGAGAGCTGGGCGGCGGCCGAGTACGTGGCGCCCTCGGGCCCGTTCATCCCGGTCGGAGGCGAGTGGGCGATGTTCGCGTCGCACATCGACGACGGCTATCAGCGGCTGGGGCGCACCTACACGGTGCCGTCGCTCGGAGCGGGCGAGACGGCGACCTTCGACGCGAAGATGTCGTACTCCACGGAGCTCGGCTACGACCACGTCATCGTCGAGGCCCGTGTCGTCGGCGGCGACCATTGGACCACGCTCGCGGACGAGAACGGCGCCACCTCGACGGAGGTGCCCGCCGAGTGCGAGGCGGGCTTCTTCCTGGCCATCCACCCGCAGCTGGCGGAGTACATCACGCAGGGCGACCCGTGCCTGCCGACGACCGCCACGGGGGAGTGGAACTCGTTCACGGGCAACTCGGGCGGGTGGATCCCGGTGTCGTTCGACCTCTCGGCGTATGCCGGCCAAGAGGTCGAGATCGTCGTCAGCTATGTCACCGACCCGTTCACCGGCGAGACCGGGCTGATGCTCGACGACACGGCCCTCGTGGTCGGCGGCGTCGCGACCGAGGTCGAGGGCTTCGAGACCGGCACCGGCGCATGGCAGGTGCTCGGGGCACCGGAGTCGAGCCCGGGCAACGCGGCGGAGTTCTTCCGGTACGACGCCGAGGGACCGTTCCACAGCGCGACGGCGACGCCCGACACGCTCCTGTTCGGCTTCGGCCTGGAGCAGCTGAAGTCCGACCAGGCGCGGGAGGAGGTGGTGGCGAGGATCCTGGCGCACTTCGCCGGGTAGCCGGGCCGTGGGGCTCAGCCGCGGAGGACCTCGCGGCACGTGACCGCCGCGGCGGCCGACCACGCCTGGGGGCGACAGGCGGCCGGGTACGGCGTGGGCCGTGACGTGTCGACGGAGGCGTCACCGGCGTGCAGCTCGGGCACGCGATAGCCGAACCCCTCGGCCGCGGCCAAGAGACCGTCGACCACCCGGCGGGCGGGCTCCCGGAGTCCTGCGCGGGCCATGCCGTGCGCGCAGATGGCGCTGTCGTGGGTCCAGACGCTGCCGCCGTGGTACGACAGCGGCCAATAGCCGGCCGCCCCGGTCGACATGGTGCGGATGCCGAAGCCGCTGGCCATCGCGGGCGACACGAGCAGCTCCGCGACGTGCTCCTCCTCCTGGGGGTCGAGCAGGCCCGTCCCGAGGAGGTGCCCGATGTTGCTCGTCAGCGTGTCGACCGGGCGCTTCTCGCGGTCCAGCGCGATCGCGGGATAGCGCCCCTCCGGCGTCTCCACCCAGAAAGCGGCGGCGAACCGCTCGCGCAGCCGCGCCGCCCATGCGCGCAGCTCGTCCGGCGCCGGCGCGTCGGGCGAGGCATCCCGCCCCTCATCGCCGAAGGCGTCGAGGAGATCGGCGCCCGACATCACCGCCTCGTACGCGTACGCCTGCACCTCGCAGAGCGCGATCGGGCCCTCCGCGAGGCGGCCGTCGCGCCACTGGATCGAATCGCCGGAGTCCTTCCATCCCTGGTTGGCGAGCCCTCGGCCCGTGCGGTCGACGTAGTCGAGGAATCCGTCGCCGTCGCTGTCGCCGTGGTCGAGGATCCACCGGAGAGCCCGCACGAGCGCGGGGAGGAGGTCGCGGACCTCGGCGTCGGGCATCCCGGCGCGCCAGGCGTCGGCGAGCACGCACACCCACAGCGGCGTCGAGTCGACGCTCCCGTAGTACAGCGGCGGCAGCACGATGCCTTCGCCCGGCATCTCGAGCGTCGTCGCGCGAAGCTCGTGGAGGATCTTGCCCGGCTCCTGCGCCGTGTCGGGATCGTCCTTGCTCCCCTGCAGCCTCGCGAGGACGCGGAGAGTGGATGCCGCGATCCCCGCGTCGACGGGGAGCACGAGGCGGGCCGCCCACAGGGCGTCGCGTCCGAACAGCGTGAAGAACCAGGGGGCACCGGCGGCGAAGAAGTCGTCGTCGGGGTGCTCCGGGAGGCTCAGGCGCAGCGCGTCCAGGTCGCCGAGCGCCGTCTCGAGCCACCGTGCGAGCCGCGGCTCGCGGACGGCGACCTCGGCGGCGAGCTCGCCGGCGTCCCACGGTGCGGGCGAGGGCGCCTCGCGGACGACGAGCGCGTCGTCCTCCAGTTCGAGCGACCACGTCACCTCGGCACGACCGCCGGGCGGCACCTCCACCGGCCAGCTCGCGGCGACCTCACCGCCGTCGACGGCGACGGCTGCTCCCGGGGCGTGGACGGAGAGCCGCTGCCCGGCGGTCGAGGCCGCGGTGGCGGCATCCGTCGACGGGCTCCCGATGTCGGCGACGCGCGGGGCGGGGATGCCGGCCTTCACGTCGTGCAGCGGGGCGAAGTCCGGCGTGAGCCGGAGAGTGAGGGTCGTCCTCAGGGGCGTCGGGAGCCGGGACGCGACGGTGATCGTCTCGGTGACGCGACCGGATGAGACCCGGCGATCGCGGGCGATCCGCACCTTCGGATCCGGGGTGGGATCGTCCAGGCCTCGGAGGAGCCCTCCGAACACGAGCCGGTCGGGCCCGTCCGGCGCGGCGGAGATCCACTCCACGGGCGAGTCCTCGCACGACAGGGAGAGCGCCCGCACGTGGCGCACGTCGCCGTGGTAGAGCCCGTGGATCGGCGCGACGCCCAGATCGCCGTGAGGACCCGACCACGTCTGCGTCGGGGCGCGGAAGACGATCGTCGCGTCGTCGAGCAACGGCTGCAGGGGAGTAGGGGGCGTGGTGCCCGGGACGTGACTCATTCCTTGACGGCTCCTTGGCTGGCGTTCATGATCCTCCGCTGGAAGATGAAGAAGAGCACCGCGACCGGGATCGTCATGATCAGTGCGGCCGCCAGTTTGAGCGGATACTGCGTGCCCTGGCTCAGCTGGCCCGACGCGAGCCCGGCGACGCCCTTGGTGAGGGTCGTCAATTCGGGCGACTGCGTCGAGACGATGAAGTGCGACAGCTCGTTCCACGAGCCCTGGAACGACAGGATGACGATCGTGATCAGCGCGGGCCGGGCCATCGGGAGGACGACGGACCAGAAGATGCGGAAGGTGCCCGCCCCGTCGATACGCGCCTGCTCCTCGACCGACACCGGGATCGACTCGAAGAAGTTCTTCATGATGAACACGCCCGCGGCGTCGACGAGCAGCGGCAGGATCATGCCCGCGTACGAGTCGTAGATGCCCAGCTGGTTGATGACGAGGAACCGGGGGATCAGCAGCACGACGCTCGGAACGGCCATGACGGCGATGACGGCCGCGAACACGATCCCCCGACCGCGGAAGTCGAGTCGGGCCAGGGCGTAGCCCGCGAGCGAGACGAAGAACACCCGCAGGATCGTGACGGTGATGGTCACGATCGCCGAATTGCCGAACCACACCGGGAAGTCGCTGCGCAGGAAGAGACGCTCGTACGCCGCGGTCGACCAGACCTGGGGGATGAGCGACACGGGGTTGGCGGCCGCCTCGGCGTCCGTCTTGAACGACGTCGACAGCTGCACCAGGAACGGATAGATGTAGACGAGCGCGATGGCGATGAGCACGGTGTACAGCAGGATCTGCCAACCCACGCCGGAGGTGCGACGTCGCTGCGGGGTTCGTGGTCGGGGCACTGCGGGCGCCGCGGTCTGCGGCCGGCCGACGGTCGTCTCGGTCATCGCTCGGCTCCGTTCGTGCGGTCGGGGTCGCCGGCGTCGGACGCGCGGGCCCGGTCGGGCGGACTGGGGACCTGGTTGGCGGCGACTGTGGCGGGAGTCGCCGTCGACGGACGCGTGGGCAGCTCGTACTGGCGGGCGCGCCGGCGGGAGACCGGACGCTCGCGCAGCACCCAGCGCTGCAGCATCGTGAACACCACGATGATCGCGAAGAGGATGAACGCGATCGCCGCGCCCTGACCCCAGTTCTGGTCGAGGAAGCTCGCGTCGTACGACAGATAGGCCGGGGTCAGGGTGGTCTTCGCCGGTGCACCGCGGGTGCCCGTGTAGATCTGGTCGAACACCTGCCAGCAGCCGATGAGCCCGAGGGTCAGTACGGTGAACAGCGCAGGACGCAGCTGCGGGAGTGTGACCTGCCAGAAGCGCTGCCAGGCGTTCGCCCCGTCCACCATCGCCGCTTCCTGGATCTCCGGGCCGATGTTCTGCAGTGCGGCGAGGAAGAGCAGCATGAACGTGCCGCTCGTGGTGAAGATGGCCATGAGGATGAAGGCCGACATCGCCACCGAGGGCCCGGCCATCCAATTCCACCAGGAGACGGCGATGAACCCGTTCTCGGTCAGCACCGTCGGACCCTCCCGGACGCCGAGGCCGGACAGCAGCACGTGGAAGATGCCTCGTGGATCGGCGAACCAGTTGGGTCCGTCGATGCCCACGACGGCGAGCACGGCGTTGACCACGCCGCGCGGGTTGAACAGGAACAGCCACAGCACCGTGATCGCCACACTCGCGGTCACCGACGGGAAGTAGAAAGCCGTGCGGAAGAACCCGCGACCGCGGAGCACCGCCCCGTTCACGAGCAGGGCGAGGAACAGCGACAGGGCCGTCTGCAGCGGCACGACGAGGAGCACATACCACGCGTTGTTGCGCATGGCGGTGCCGAAGTCGCGCGCGGTCAGGCCCTCGCCGGTCGCGACGCTGGCGTAGTTCTGAAGGCCGACGAAGCTCACGTTGCCCGAGAACGGGCTTCCGCGCCCGCTCCAGTCGGAGACGCTGACCCACAGCGCCATGAGCACCGGGACGAGCAGGAAGACGCCGAGGATGACGATGACGGGCAGGGTGAAGACCCAGCCCGCCAGCGTCTCGCCGCGACGGATCCCCGATCGGGAGCCCCGTGCACGGCGAGACGCTGAAGCGGTGGCGGTCATCGCAGTCGCCCTCAGCCGACGATCGCCTCGAAGTTCGACTGGACCGTGTCGAGGATCTCCTGCGGATCGCCGTCCTTCAGTCCCTGGAGCGCGGAGTTGAAGTCGGTGATGACGTCGGCGGACCCGTCGTACGTCGGGAAGCCCTGCGCGTAGTCGGCGCCCGCGAGGAAGGCCGCGAGCTCCGGGTTGTCGCTGGTCCATTGGTCCGCAGCGGACTCCGCCGAAGGCATCGGCCCGAACGCCTCCGAGAACGCGAGCTGCTGCTCCGCGCTCGTCATGAACTCCACGAGGTCGAGCGCCGCCTCCTGGTTCGGGCTGTCGGCCGCCATGCCCCAGCAGTTCGTGAACTGCAGGGTGCCCTTTCCGGCGGGTCCCTCCGGCAGCTCCGCGACGATGTACTCCACGTCGGGGAAGTCGTTCGTCATGGCACCGGTGATCCAGTTGCCCTCGATCGTCATCGCGCTCAGCTGCTTTCCGAATGCCTCACCGCCCCAGCCGGCGCCGAGATCCTGCGCGTACGCGAACGAGCCCGCCGCCATCTGCTCCTGCACGTAGGTGAGGGCGTCGACGTTCTCCTGGCTGTTGGCGATGACTTCGCCGTCCTCGATGAGGCCGCCGCCGGCCTGCGCCATGAACGTCCCGATGCGCTGCCACTCCCAGCCGAATCCGAGCCCCACGACGCCGTCCTTCGTGAGCGTCTGGGCGACCGTCGCCAGCTCGTCCCATGTCGTCGGGATGTCGTCCTCGGTCAGGCCCGCCGCATCCCACAGTCCTTTGTTGATGATGAGGGCGAGCGTCGAGAAGTCCTTCGGAGCGCAGTAGAACTGGTCGTCGTACGTGAAGTTCTCGATGAGCGACGGGTAGAAGTCGTCCTTGTTCTCCAGCAGGTCGCCGTACGCGATGAGCGAGCCGTTGTCGGCGTAGCCCGCGAGGAACTCGGGGGCCAGGTAGAACAGGTCCGGCGGGTCTCCCGCCGCGAAGCCCTGCGAGAGCTCCTGCGCCTGATCGGTGGCGACCTTCACCTCGACGTCGATGCCCGACTGCTCCGACCAGGCCGCGGCCGCCTCCGTCACCGCGTCGGTCTCGGCGTCACCGCTCGATCCGAACAGGATGGTGAGGCTTTCGTCGGAACTGGTGAGCTCGCCGTCGGCGGCGCCGCCGCCGGTGTCGCCGGAGTCGTCGAATCCGGAACCGCAGCCCGCAAGGGCCAGTGCCCCGGTGACGAGGAGCGCCCCGGCCCCGAGGGCGGCGCGCGCGATGTGCCGTGTCATGTCTCTCTCCTTTGATGAGTCAGGCGCGACGGCCGGCGAGGAGTCGACTCCGTGTGGGGTCGTTCTAATTTGAACGATCAAAGTCTGCCGTCGAGGGTCACGGTAGAACGGCTCTCCCGCGACTGTCAACCCGTTTGACGGAGCCGTAGGATAACGATTTGAACGCTCAAGTCGGGTGCCCGGGAGGTGCGATGGCGAAGTCGCCGACGGTCGAGGACGTCGCTCGAGCGGCCGGGGTGTCGCGGCAGACCGTGTCTAATGTCCTGAACACGCCGGAGATCGTGCGGGAGGCGACGCGGGAGCGCGTCCGTGCCGCGATCACCCGATTGGGCTACGCGCCGTCGATGGCCGCTCGACGGCTTCGCACCCAGCGCAGTGCGACGATCGGCATTCACCTCGACCCGTATGCGGGTGGTATCTCGGGCATCGTGCTCGACCGGTTCATCCACGCCCTCACCGAGCGGGCCACTCCGCGCGGGCTTCGCATCCTCGTGTACGCGGCCGACGACGCCGAGGAGGAGCTGAGGCGCGTGCGCCAGCTCCGCGAAGGGGGAGAGATCGACCGCATCGTGCTGACCGGCACCTACGCGGGCGATCCCCGCGCCGACTGGCTCGCCGAGCACGGCATCCCGTTCGTCGCCTTCGGCCGTCCGTGGGGCGAGCCCGGCGAGGGCGCCGCGATGGGGAACCCCGAGCGGCCCTGGGTCGACGTCGACGGTGCCACGGGAACCCGTGCCGCCACCGTGCACGCGCTGACCCACGGTCCGCGGGTGGCGTTCCTCGGGTGGCCGAGCGGGTCGGGGACCGGCGATGACCGCGAGCGCGGCTGGCGCGAGGCGATGGGCCGCGGCGAAGATCTTCAGGCCCTCCGATGGACGGCGGTGGACACGGTGTCGGCGGCGCGCGCGGTGGCGGAGCAGGGGCTGGCCGCCGGCGCCGTCGACGCCATCGTGTGCGCGAGCGACACCCTCGCCGTCGGTGCACACCTCGCAGCATCGCACGGCGGGCACCCCGACATGCTGGTGGTCGGATTCGACAACACCCCGGTCGCCGAGGCGCTCGAGCTCTCGAGCGTCGAGCAGCGGCCCGAGCGAGTGGCCGACGCCGTGCTCGACCTGCTGGTCGCCGACACCGAGACGCACGACGGCGCCTGGCACCGCCTCATCGAGCCCGAGCTGATCGTGCGGCAACGCGAGGACGCGTCATAGCGGCGCGGGCCTCGTGCCCCGGATGCGGCGCTCGAGCTCCCGGGCCGCGGGGGCCAGCAGTGCTGCGACGGCGGCCGGGTCCCGCTCGCCGTCGGCCGGGTAGGTCACCGCGATCGCCGCGATCGGCCAGCCGACGTGGTCGAGGACGGCGACCCCGACCGAGGCGAGCCCGAGGGTCACCTCGCCGTCCTCGAAGGCCCAGCCCCGCGACCGCACCTCTCTCAGCAGCTCCCGCAGCTCGCCGGGCCGGCCCGGACCCCGACCCGTGCGGTCCGAGAAGGACGCGGCGTCCGGGAACAGGGCGCGCACCTGCTCCCGGGGAAGCGCCGCCAGCATCGCGCGCCCGGTCGCCGTCAGGTGCGCGGGCAGGCGCACGCCGACGTCGGTGACGAGCGCCGGCCGTCGGGACGCCCGCTCCTCGACGATGTAGAGCACGTCCCGCCCGTGCATCACCGCGAGGTGGGCGCTCTCGCCGGCTCGATCCACGAGGTCGGCCAGGACGGGACGGCCCAGGCGCGCGAGCGGCTGCTGCCGGGAGTACCCGCCGGCGAGCTCGAACGCGGCGATCCCGAGTCCCCAGCGCTGCTCCTCCGGGAGATGCACGACGAACTGATGCTCGTGCAGCGTCGCGAGCAGGTGGTACACGCTCGACCGGGGGATCCCGAGCCCCGTGGCGACCGTGCGTGCGGGCACCGGTCCGCGCTGACGTGCGAGGAACGACAGGATCCGCAGGGTCTGATCCGCCGCCGGCACCTGCGGACGGCCGGGCGGGAGAGCGGGGATGTCTGCCATGACAGACACAGGATGCCACGGCCCGCCGTGCCGGGGAACACCCGGGGTGTGCAATCGAACCATGACCGTTACGACCGAGCAGCTGGTCACCGTCGGCGCCGCACCGCTGACCCGGGAGCACGTCGCCGCGGTGGCGCGGCACGACGCCCGCGTGGAGATCGATCCCGGAGCGCTGGAGCGCGTCGCGGCGACCAGGGCTCTCGTCGAGGGCCTCGCCGACGACCCCGAGCCGCACTACGGCATCTCCACCGGATTCGGTGCGCTGGCGACGACCTTCATCGCCCCCGAGCGGCGGATGCAGCTGCAGGCCAGCCTCATCCGCTCCCACGCCGCGGGCACCGGGCCCGAGGTCGAGCGCGAGGTCGTCCGCGCGCTGATGCTGCTGCGGCTGCAGACCCTCGCGACCGGCCGGACCGGCGTCCGGCCGGTGGTCGTCGAGACGTATGCCGCCATGCTCAACGCCGGCATCACGCCGATCGTGCGCGAATACGGATCCCTCGGGTGCTCCGGCGATCTCGCGCCGCTGTCGCACGTCGCCCTCGCCGCGATGGGCGAGGGACGCGTGCGCACCGCCGACGGGACGGCGGCCGACGCCGCCGAGGCGCTCGCGGCGGCATCCATCGCCCCGCTCGTCCTGCGCGAGAAGGAGGGCCTTGCGCTCATCAACGGCACCGACGGCATGCTCGGGATGCTGCTGCTCGCCCTCCACGACCTCTCGGTCCTGCTCGACACGGCCGACGTCGCCGCTGCCATGTCGGTGGAGTCGCAGCTCGGGACGGACGCGGTCTTCGCGGCCGACCTGCAGGCGCTGCGCCCGCAGGCAGGCCAAGCGGTGTCGGCGGCGAACCTGCGTGCGGTGCTGACCGGCTCGCCGATCGTCGCATCGCACCGCGACCCGGCCGTCTGCACGCGCGTGCAGGACGCCTACTCGCTGCGCTGCTCGCCGCAGGTGCACGGCGCCGCCCGCGACACGGCCGACCACGCGCAGCTGATCGCCGCGCGCGAGCTCTCGGCCGCAGTGGACAACCCGGTGATCACCGACGACGGCCGCGTCGAGTCCAACGGCAACTTCCACGGCGCGCCGGTGGCGTACGTGCTGGACTTCCTGGCGATCGCCGTCGCGGATGTCGCGTCCATCGCCGAGCGGCGCATCGATCGGGCGCTGGACCCGGCCCGCAGCAACGGCCTGCCCCCGTTCCTCGCGCATGAGGTGGGCGTGGACTCCGGGCTCATGATCGCGCAGTACGCCGCGGCGGGCATCGTCTCGGAGCTCAAGCGGCTCGCGGTGCCGGCATCCGTCGACTCGATCCCGTCGTCGGCGATGCAGGAGGATCACGTCTCGATGGGCTGGGCGGCCGGCCGGAAGCTCCGCCGCGCGATCGACGGGCTGTCGCGGGTCCTGGCGGTGGAGGTGCTCACGGCGTCCCGGGCTCTCGATCTGCGGGCGCCCCTGGAGCCCGCGGCGGCGACCGCCGCCGTGCGAGACGTGGTGCGCACCGTCGTCGGCGGCCCGGGACCCGACCGGTTCCTCTCGCCCGACATCGAGGCCGTGACCGATCTCGTCGCGTCGGGGGCGGTCGCGACGGCGGCGTTCGCGCACGCGGCCCGCTGATCCCGACCGATGGCCGCGCCAGCATGTCTGTCATGCCAGACAGGCCGCCGGAGCAGGGTGTTGTCCGGAGCGCGGCCGGTGTGTGGAATCGACTCATGACCACGATCGACACGCACGCGGCCACCGCGCACCCGCCAGTGCGCGCACCCCGCGGTGCGGAGCGCACCGCGAAGAGCTGGGGCGCGGAAGCCGCCAAGCGCATGCTCATGAACAACCTCGACCCGGAGGTCGCCGAGCACCCCGAGGATCTCGTGGTGTACGGCGGAACCGGCCGTGCGGCGCGCTCGTGGGAGGCCTTTGACGCGATCGTGCGCACGCTCGACGAGCTGGAGCCCGACGAGACGCTGCTCGTGCAGTCGGGCAAGCCCGTCGGCGTCTTCCGGACGCACGAATGGGCGCCCCGCGTCCTGATCGCGAACTCGAACCTCGTCGGCGACTGGGCGACGTGGCCCGAGTTCCGCCGCCTCGAGGCGCTCGGGCTCACGATGTACGGACAGATGACCGCCGGCTCGTGGATCTACATCGGCACGCAGGGCATCCTGCAGGGCACCTACGAGACGTTCGCCGCGGTGGCGCGGTCCATGGGCCGTGACGACCTGTCGGGCACGCTGACCCTCACCGGCGGCGCGGGCGGCATGGGCGGCGCGCAGCCGCTCGCCGTGACGCTCAACGGGGGAGCGGTGCTCATCGTCGACGTGGACGAGTCGCGGCTGGCCCGGCGCGTCGAGCACGGCTACCTCGACGAGTACACGACCGATCTCGACGCGGCCGTCGCCCGCGTGGTGGCCGCCAAGGAGGCGGGCCGCGCGCTGTCGGTCGGAGTGGTCGGCAACGCCGCCGAGGTCTTCGGCGACATGCTGCTCCGCCACCGCGCCGGCGAGGTCGCCGTCGACATCGTCACCGACCAGACGAGCGCCCACGACCCGCTGGCCTACCTGCCGGTCGGCATCGCATTCGAGGACTGGAAGGCCGAGGCATCCCGCGATCCCGAGGGCTTCACCGCCCGCGCCCGCGGCAGCATGGCCAAGCACGTCGCGGCGATGGTGGGATTCCAGGATGCCGGCGCCGAGGTCTTCGACTACGGCAACTCGATCCGCGCCGAGGCGCAGCTGGGCGGCTTCGACCGCGCCTTCGCGTTCCCCGGCTTCGTGCCTGCCTACATCAGGCCGCAGTTCGCCGAGGGTCGCGGTCCTTTCCGCTGGGTCGCGCTCTCGGGCGACCCGGAGGACATCCGCAAGACCGACCGCGCGGTGGCGGAGCTGTTCCCCGACAACGCCGGCCTCGTCCGCTGGCTCGAGAAGGCCGGGGACGCGGTGCACTTCGAGGGGCTGCCCGCGCGCATCTGCTGGCTGGGATACCAGGAGCGCCACCTCGCCGGGCTGAGGTTCAACGAGATGGTGGCGTCGGGTGAGCTGTCGGGCCCGATCGTGATCGGCCGGGACCACCTCGACGCGGGCTCCGTCGCCTCCCCGTACCGCGAGACGGAGGCGATGGCCGACGGCTCCGACGCGATCGCCGACTGGCCCCTGCTGAACGCGCTGCTCAACACGGCCAGCGGCGCGGCGTGGGTGTCGATCCACCACGGCGGCGGCGTCGGCATCGGTCGCAGCATCCATGCCGGCCAGGTCACGGTCGCCGACGGCACGGCGCTCGCCGCCGAGAAGCTCGAGCGCGTGCTCACCAACGATCCCGGCACCGGGGTCATGCGCCACGTCGACGCGGGGTACGACCGCGCCAAGGAGGTCGCCCGTGAGCGTGGCCTGAAGGTGCCGATGCTCGATGCGTGAGCCTGCCGGCGAGCAGGAGGACGGACGGATGCCGTGACCACGATGCTGCTCACGAACATCGGCGAGCTGACGACGAACGTCGAGCGGGACGGGGATCCGTGCGGCACGCTGCACGACTCCGCACTGCTGATCGAGGGGGACCGCGTCGCGTGGGTCGGCCCGGGCGCGGAGGCCCCGAGCGCCGGGGATGCCGAGGTGATCGACGCCGGCGGCCGAGCGCTCATCCCGGGGTTCGTCGACAGCCACACGCATCTGGTGTTCGCCGGGGACCGCGCGGACGAGTTCGAGGCGCGGATGACGGGCACGCCGTATGCGGCGGGCGGCATACGGCGCACGGTCGCCGCGACCCGCGCCGCCGGTGACGAGGTGCTCCGCGCGCGACTGCGCGCGTTCGTGGCCGAGCTGCACGCCCAGGGCACGACGACGTTCGAGGTCAAGACGGGGTACGGGCTCACGGTCGCCGACGAGGAGCGCCTCGCCCGGCTCGCGGCCGAGGTGACGCCGGAGGTCACGTTCCTCGGCGCCCACGTGGTGCCGGCCGAGTACGCCGAGCGGCCCGACGACTACGTCGAGCTGGTGTGCGGCGAGATGCTGCGGGCGTGCGCCCCGCACAGCCGCTGGATCGACGTCTTCTGCGAGCGCGGCGCGTTCACGCCGGACCAGTCGCGTCGGATCCTCGCCGCGGGGGTGGCCCAGGGGCTCGCCCCCCGGGTGCACGGCAACCAGCTCGGCCCCGGCGAGGGCGTGCGCATCGCGGTGGCGGCGGGCGCGGCATCCGTCGACCACTGCACCTACCTCGACGACGCCGACGTGGCGGCACTGGCCGGCTCCCGGACCGTGGCCACGCTCCTGCCGGGGGTGGAGTTCTCGACCCGCCAGCCGTACCCCGATGCGCGCCGCCTGATCGACGCCGGCGTCACCGTCGCCCTCGCCAGCGACTGCAACCCCGGCTCGAGCTTCACCAGCTCGATGCCGCTCATGATCGCGCTCGCGGTGCGCGAGATGGGGATGACACCCGCCGAGGCGCTGTGGGCGGCGACGGCGGGCGGGGCACGAGCGCTCCGGCGCGACGACGTCGGCGCGCTCGCACCCGGCATGCGCGCCGATCTGGTGATGCTCGACGCGCCGACGCGCGTGCACCTGGCCTATCGGCCCGGCGTCCCGCTCGTCCACACCGCATGGGTGGGCGGCCGGACCGTCGCGTGACGGGCCGGAGTCGCTCGGGCAGGGCCGGGCGGCTCCGGTCGCCGACGATCTCAGCGGGGCGTGTCGAAGGTCCACTCGTCGGGGTCGAGCGACGACGCGACGTCCCAATCGTCCGCGTACCACGTGAAGGTCGCCACGGCGCAGGTGGGCATGTGGCCGATGGCGTCGCCGGACAGGCGTCCGGCCAGCACGCTCATCCCGGGGTCGTGCGCCACGACGAGCACCGACCTGCCGCGGCTGCCGGCCGCCGTCGCCAGCAGCACGCCGGCCGGGGCTCCGTAGAGCTCGGGATCGAGCGAGACGCGGACGTCCAGCGCCTCGGCGAACGCGCGCGCCGTGCTGCGGGCGCGCACCGCGGTGCTGGACAGGATGATGTCGGGCCGGAATCCGGACTCCGCGAGCCCGCGGGCCATGCGCGGGGCATCCCTCCGGCCGCGGTCGTTCAGCGGGCGGTCGTGATCGTCCAGCTCCGGGTCGCCCCAGTCGGATTTCGCGTGCCGCACCAGCGCCAGACGGATCATGGCCCGACCGCCTTCCCCGCGAGGAGCTCCAGGACGCACAGCGCCGCCAGCCGCACGGTGCGACCGTCGGGGGCGTCTGCCGTCGCGTCGACCTCGGCGATGTCGGCGCTGTGCACGCGGGCGTCCGCGGCGACGGCGCGCACGAGGGTGCGCAGCTCCCAGGCGGCGAGCCCGCCGGGGACCGAGGCCGGGCACCCCGGTGCCACCGACCGGTCGCACACGTCCACGTCGATGTCGAGGTGGACCGGCCCACCGCCCGCGCCGGCGACCCGGAGCGCCTCCGAGACGACGTCGGCCGTGCCGCGGCGGCGGAGGTCGTCCATCGTGACGACGGTGATGCCGAGGTCGGCGGCGCGCCGCGCGTAGGCGACCGAGTTCGCGAAGTCGGCGATCCCGAGCTGCACGACGCGGCGCGGGTCGAGGCCGTCCTCGACGAGCCGGCGCACCGGCGAGCCGTTCGAGACGCCGTCGCGGAGGTCGAAGTGCGCGTCGATCGTGATGAGTCCCGCGGCATCCGCGCCCTGCGCCACCGCGTAGGTGATCGAGTTGTCGCCCCCGAGCGCGATCACGAGGTCGGCGCGCTCCCGCAGGGCGGCCACCGCCAGCCGGACGGATGCCTCGCCGGCCTGCCCGTCGGGCTCGTCGATGTCGCCGACGTCCGCGATGCGCAGGCGGTCGTCCAGGTCGACCGGCGGCGGTCCGAGCAGGGTGGGGCTGTAGCGGCGCAGCGCCTCCCGGATCGCGGCGGGGGTCGCATGCGCGCCGGTGGGGGACAGCGACGTGCGGAAGGCCGGGACGCCGAGGAGCGCGGCATCCCAGTCGCCCTCGTCGATCGGCGGCCACGCACCCGCGCGCGGCCACAGGACGTCATGCGGAAGCGTCACGCTCCGACGCTACCGGGCGGTCGGGCGCGGGCGCAGCCCCCGCACGCATCGCGGGAACCGCCGCCGATCCGCCGGCTCCGGTCAGATGCCGACGTAGACCCAGGCGGACCGGCCGCTGGCCAGCACGACCGAGATCCTCCGGTACAGCGCCACCTCGTACTCGTCGGCCGCGTCGATCTCGTCGTCGGTGACGCGCAGCACCCGCCCCACGACCTTGTCGAGGGGATTGCCGGTCTCGCGCACGATCGGGTGCACCGTCAGACCCGACAGGTCCACGACCCGCGGGTCCGCGATCTCGGCGTAGTCGACCGTGTAGCCCGGCAGCGCGTCGTCGTCGCCGTCGAGCAGCCTGCCGAACGTGTCGAGCTGCACGTCGGGATGCCGCAGGGTGCCGTAGGTGAAGAGGAGCTGGCTGGGCAGGTCGTCGGACACGCCTCCATCCAACCCGTTGCGCAGCCGTCACGGCGGATCTGTCATCGAGTGTTTACACGGCGGATCCGCCGACGCCCGGCGCGGCCGTGGCGGCGCCTCAGCCCAGCAGCGCGTGCGCGATCGAGAAGATCGCGAGCCCGGCGAGCGATCCCACGATGGTTCCGTTGAGCCGGATGTACTGCAGGTCGCGGCCCACCATGAGCTCGATCTTCTCGGTGGTCTCGGCGGGGTCCCACCGCTCGACCGTGTCGGTGATGATCGAGGCGATGTCATGGCGGTACCGGTCGACGAGGAACACGGCGGCGTCGGTCACCCACACGTCGACGCGGCGCTGGAGCGTGGCATCCGTCGTCAGTCGCACGCCGATCTCGCCGAGCGCCTCCGCCGCCCGGCGACGCAGCCCGCTGTCGGCGTCGGCGAGGGAGTCCAGCAGCCCCGCCTTCGCCGTGGTCCACGCCTCGGAGGCGAGCTCGCGCACGCGCGGGCTGTCGAACACCGCGAGCTTGGCGTCTTCGAAGCGCCCGATCGTCGCGGGGTCGTGCTGCAGGTTCTCGGCGAGCCGCGCGAGGTAGCCGTCGATGGCGACGCGCGCGGGATGCTGCGGGTCGGCGCGGACGGCCGCTGTCAGCTTCACCGCCTCGTTGTACACCGTGTCGTCGACGAACCGGTGCGCGACCGACGGCACCCACGACGGAAGGCGGCGCGAGACGAGCCCGCCGAAGGCGGCGCGATTGGCCGCCAGCCACGCCGCGACCGTGTCCGCGGCGAGGTCGACCGCCGCGTGATGGCCGCCCGCCTCGATGATCCGGCCGAGCCACCCGCCCAGCGGAGGCCCCCACTCGGGCGCGATGAGGTGTTCGCGGGCCAGCTCCTCGAGCAGGTCGCCGACGTCCTCGTCGCTGAGCGCGCGCACCACGCTGGCGGCCATGACGGATGCCTCTGCCGCCACGCGCTCGGCATGCGCGGGCTCGCTCAGCCACTCGCCGAGGCGCGCCGAGATCGCCGTCTGCTCGAGCTTGGCGCGCACCACGTCGGCGCGCAGGAACTCCGTCTCGACGAACTCGCCGAGCGTCTGGCCGATCTCGTCCTTGCGGCTGGGGATGATCGCGGTGTGCGGGATGGGGATCCCGAGGGGATGGCGGAACAGGGCGGTGACAGCGAACCAGTCGGCCAGCGCCCCGACCATGCCGCCCTCGGCGGCGGCCCGGACGTAGGCGAGCGCGGGCACGTCCTGCTGGAACGCGAAGGAGAATGCGAACAGCACCGCCATGAAGACCAGCGCGCCGAGGGCGACGCCCTTCATGGTGCGCAGGCCGCGCCGCCGCTCCTGGTCGGCGGGGCTCAGCAGATGGGTCGGGGTCCTCGCCATGGGGTCATCCTCGCACGCGCCCGGTGACGCGAGCGCGATACGCGTCGGTGGTTGCGGCAGCGTCCCCGACGAGGTACACGGCGGCCGACCGGCTGCTCTCGCTCAGTCCTCGGTCGGGCCCAGCCACGCCGTCGCGACGGCCGAGTGCGCGGACTCGGGGTCGGACGGATGGAAGAGCCCGGCGAGCACATCGCGGTACAGCCGGCTGAGCTCGTGGCCCGCGAAGTACGACGAGCCGCCCGCCACGAGCACGGCGTCGTCGACGATCGCCTTCGCGGACGTCACCGCGCGGTGCTTGACGCCGGCCAGCAGCGAGAACCAGCGCGGTCCGTGGTCGACGAGCGTGTCGACGTCGCGAGCGAGCGACTCGAGCTGCGGCGGCAGGGCGTCGTAGGCCAGTGCCATGTCGGCGATGCGCCGGCGGATGTCGGGGTCCTGACTGTACGGCTTGCCGGTGCGCTTCGAGGTGCGCCGGTTCGCGGCGTCGACCGCGAGGTCCAGCGCACGGCGGGCGATGCCGGTGTACACCGAGGCCAGCAGCAGCTCGAACACGCTGAAGATGCCGAAGACGAGCGGATCCGCGTTCGGCCCCGGGGGCAGCGTGCGCACCACCCGGTCGGCCGGGGCCACCGCGTCGCGGAGCACCGTCGTGCGCGACTGCGTGCCCCGCATGCCCAGCGTGTCCCAGTCGTCGCGCACCACCACCCGGCCGGTCTGCACCTCCGAGCGGGGCACGAATGCGTACACCATCTGCGGCGCGTTCTCCGTCGAGGTGTCCAGGCCGTGCAGGCCAAGCTGCGTCCACACGGGTGCGAGCGAGGTGAAGATCTTCGTGCCGGTGAACGCGTAGCCGCCGTCGGGGAGGGGTGCGGCATCCGTCGCGCTGCCGAACAGCACGAGGTCGTTCCCGGCCTCGCTGATCCCGAACGCGAACACCTCGCCGGCCACCGCTCCCTCCTGCACGAAGCGCAGGGCGTCCACGCCGCGGTCGGCGAGCACCTTCGCCACGCCGGTCCAGACGAGGTGCATGTTCACCGCGAGTGCCGTCGCGGGCGCCGCCCCGGCGAGGCGCTGCTGGAGGACGGATGCCTCGCCCAGGCCGAGTCCCGCCCCGCCGAGCTCGCGGGGGACGAGGATCGACAGGTACCCGGCGTCCTTCAGGTCGGCGAGATCGTCGTGGGGGAAGGTGTTCTCACGGTCGTGCACCGCAGCGCGCGAGCGGATGCGCTCGAGCAGATCGTCGTCGAGGATGTCGCGGGGATCGAAGGGGGCCATCCCGTCATTCTTCCGCGAGGATGCGCGTCCGCGGGCGCGTCAGCCGATCACGGCCCGCAGCGCCGCCATCGTCGCCTCCGGCAGGTCCCGATGGGGTGAGTGGCCGGCGCCCGCCACCACCGAGACCGTGAAGTGCCGGTTCGCCGCGACCGCCGCCTCGGCGGGCTTGCCGCGGAAGATCGAGTACACACGGGGGTCCGAGGCGATGACGTGGGTCGGCACCTCGATGCGCAGAGCCGCCTCGGTCACATCCCAGCGCGTGTTCTGCGCGCTGGTCTGCTCCACCGCCCACCGGCTCGCCTGCTGCGCCGACAGCGCCTTCAGCTCGATGTCCTGCGGGTGCCAGTCGGGGTGCTCCGCGCGCACGGCGGCCTGGGACGGGTCGTCGAAGGCGCGGGTCTGGCTGTCGCGGACGATGCCGCGGTCGCGATCGGTCAGTGCGATCGCCGGGTCGATGAGCACCAGCTGCCGCGTCCAGCCGGGGTCGGACGCGGCGGCGAGCACGGCCGCCGCGCCGCCGAGCGAGTGACCGATGACGAGATCCCATGGGCGGTCGCCGGCGCGGGCGACGACGACGTCGGCCGCGTAGGCGGGGAGCGTGTAGTCGAGGACGCGCGGCGCCGATCCGTGACCGCGCAGGTCGACGGCATCGGCCCGCCATCCCGCGTCGGCGAGGGCGACGCCGTAGCGCCACATCAGCGCGCCGTTCGAGCCGAGGCCGTGGATGAGGAGGGCGCGGCGCTCGGCCGCGTGGTGACCCCACGAGAGGCGGGGCAGCGTCACGGGAGTGGGCATGCGCCCAGCCTAGGAGCGCGGGCGCACGGCGGACGAGCCGAACTCAGCGAACCTGCTCGAGCGCGTCGGCGATCTTGCCGAGGACGGTCGCCGCGCATTCGGACTCGTCGTCGGGGAGGTCGTCGATGACCTTCACGATGGCCGAGTGGTGGGCGGCGAACACCTCGTCCACCCGCTGCACGCCGTCGGGCGTCGGGACCAGGAAGTGGGCCCGCCGGTCGCGCGGGTGCTGGACGCGCGTGACGAAGCCGCGTCCCACGAGGCGTTCCACCACGTTCGTCACTGTGGCGCTGGACGTGTCGAGCATCGTGATGAGGTCCTTGGGGCCGAGATCGCGGTGGTCGCGCACACCCTGGACCAGCAGGCGCAGTGCTGTGAGGTCCAGGCTCGAGAGGCCGGAGGCCCGCAGCGCCCGGTCGGACTGGCGGCGCTCGGCGGCGCGCAGCTGCAGGATCGCCGCGCTCAGTCGCTGACCGGCAGCGGAGCGCGGCTGCGCGGCGTAGAGATGCTCGCTCTCGTGGCGGATCACATTCTGCGGCATGGGGCCTCCCCGGTGCTCGAGTCACGTATGGCGCTCGACGACGGCGTCCCGCGCGTAGCTCAGCCCGACGTACTCGCCCAGGGGCCGACTGAACTCGTCGCGCGCGAGGTACCGCGCGCGCCCCAGACGCTCGATGGAGCCGAGGAATCCGCCGGAGGCGTTCCCCACCCAGAAGCCGCTGTCGACTTCGTGCCAGGTCGCGATCGAGCGATCTTCCCGGATGCGCCCTGCGACGCGTTCGATCATCGTCATTTTGTCTCCGTAGCATACTCACTTGGCGGTTATGACGTCTAGTGAATTACACAACGGCTGTGATACATATTCACTGGTGTTGACAGATGGTGGACTGTATGCCACCGACGGCGTGAGGAGGATTGAGAGATGGCACAGCTGTACTACGGAGCAGAGGCCCGTCCCGCCGAGATTCCCGACCATGTGCTGGCGCACATCAAGGTGCTGGCGGCGACCAAGCTGCGTCGCGGGGAGTCGTTCATGCTCACGTGGCCGAACGGCGAGGACCCGGCGCAGGGCCGCACCTCGGTGTGGATGCAGCCTTCGATCCCGCTCCGCTTCGTCTTCGACGGTCCCGAGCCGGACAGCCTGGATCGCGAGTACCTCCGCACGCTCGCCGACGAGGCGATGTCGGGCCGGGGGATCGTGCTGGAGTGGAACGGCGAAGCGCCGGACGCACCGAGCGCCGAGACGGGCCCGGAGCAGCCCCGCCCGGTGTCTGCGGTCGCCGCCTGACGCCCGGCACGCGCACAATGGACTGGTGATCTCGACCGAACTGGCGGTGGCGCTGCGCGATGCCGGCCTCATCTGGCATCCGCGTTCCGGCGACCGGTTCCAGCTGAACGAGCCGGAGTTCGAGGCCGACGTCTTCACCGTCAGCGAGATGACGATCGAGCCGAGGGAGTACGCCACCGGCAAGCTGCTCGCCTTCAACGGCACCACGGAGTGGGCGCTGGACTCCGTCGCCCTCGAGGACGCGCTGTGGCTGCCGCACGAGCACCAGCTGCGCGAACTCCTGCGCGGGGCCTTCCGCGCGCTCCGGCGCCTTCCGGACACGCACGAGGTGGAGATCGTGCTGGGCGGGGAGCGGCGGGTGTTCGAGCATCCCGAACCCGCCGACGCCTACGCGCTCGCGGTCCTGGAGCTTCTGGGCCGTCTCGCGTGACGTCAGCCCTCCGACGTGACGGAAGGGCGGACGCGGCCGGTGCGCAGGCTGGACGTCAGCCGATCGTGCTGACCGGCTCGGTGTCGGGGATCGGGCTCGCGCCCCGCACGCGCAGATCGGGGAGGCCACGGACGAAGGCGATGGCGACCGTGAGCGCGAGGCCGCAGAACGCCGCCGCGGCGATGTAGGCCGCAGCCACGCCGCCGGGGCCGTCGATGAGGAACCCCGCCACCGCCGAGCCCACCGCCGCGCCGATGAGCTGCCCGGTGCCGACCCACCCGAACGCCTCGGCCGTGTCGCTGAACTTCACGCTCGCCGTCGTGACCGCCGAGAGCACGGCGAGCGCCGGAGCGATGCCGATGCCCGCGACGAAGAGCGTGGCTCCGATCCACCACACGTTCAGCCACAGCGCCGTCAGGGCGAGCCCGAGCGTCACCACCGTCAGCCGCCGGGCCATCGCCCAGGACCCCATCGGCAGGTGGCCGAACGCGAAGCCGCCGATCAGGCTGCCGACCGAGAAGACCGCCAGCACCAGTCCCGCCTGGAGTCCGCCGTGATCGAAGGTCGCGACCACGGCGGCTTCCACGGCGGCGAACGAGCCGATGAGGAGGAAGCCGATCACCGTGGCGATGAGGATCGCCGGGCGCGTGAGCACCGTGCCGAACGACCTCTTGCTGCGCGGGATCCGGACGCGTCCGACCTCGGGGGAGAGGATGAACCACGTGCCGCCCGACACCAGGATCACCACGACCAGCACCAGCCCGACGACGGTGCCGGCCTGCGTGGCGACGAAGGTGATGAGCACCGGGGCGAGGATCCAGATGACCTCCTGCAGCGACGCGTCCAGCGAGTAGAGCGCGGTCAGCTGCGTCGAGTTCACCATCTTGGCGTAGATGGTGCGCACCGCGGCGACGATCGGCGGGGTCGAGGCGCCGGCGAGGAATCCGAGCACGATGTAGACGGGCACCGGGACGACGAGGAACGCGATTGCGGAGAGGGATGCCGCGCAGACCGCGGTCGTCAGTGTGAGTACCCGCCGCATGCCCCAGCGGCCCATCCAGCGGCTGGTGACGGGACCGGCGAGGGCCTGTCCGATCGAGACCGCCGCCAGCACGACGCCCGCCGCGCCGTAGGAACCGGTGATCCCCTCGATGTGCAGCAGGATGACGAGACTGATCATCCCGTTGGGGAATCGTGCCGTCAGCTGGGCGGCGATGATACGGGCGACCCCGGGAGTGCGCAGGAGTTCCCGGTAGCCGGCCACCTGTAAACGCTACGTCATGCGCGGCCCGGCCGACGACACGCCGACGACACGCCGAGGCGGCTCTCCACAGGCGAATCCGATGCCGGTCGCCGATGCGGCATCGCCGCTGTGGAGGAACGGGCGGCACGGGCCGGGAAAGCGTGGGGATCCAGGCGTTTTCCAGGCTTCGTCCGCTGTGGATGGATCGGTGGACAACCTGTGTTGTACATGGGGAGAACGGTGGAAAATCACACGGATGTAACTACTAGCCCTTGTGGTGCTATCGGATGTCGGTACCCATATGTAGTATTGGACTCCCGGTGGGGGGACTACCGGGAATCGCACCGGATGCCACCGGGGGAAGCACTGAGGAGACGGAATCGACATGGCGATCACGGTTTACACCAAGCCCGCGTGCGTGCAGTGCACGGCCACTTATCGGGCTCTCGATTCCAAGGGGATCGAGTACGAGATCCACGACCTCTCGGAGGACCCCGCGGCCCTCGAGCAGGTCAAGGCGCTGGGCTACCTCCAGGCGCCGGTCGTCATCACCGATGAGGACCACTGGTCGGGCTTCCGTCCCGACAAGATCGACGAGCTCGCTTCGCGACTGGGCTGACCGATGTCCGTCGTGACGCAGCGCGTCGCGACAGACGCGCCGCTGCTGGTCTACTTCTCCAGCGTGTCGGGCAACACCGCACGCTTCATCGAGAAGCTCGGCGCCCGGGCGGTCCGGATCCCTCTGCACACGACGGATCCGTCGCTCGTGGTCGACGAGCCGTACGTCCTCGTGACTCCCACCTATGGCGGAGGCCAGGGTAGGGGAGTCGAGAAGGGCGCCGTTCCGAAGCAGGTCATCCGGTTCCTCAACGACGAGCGCAACCGGCGCCTCATCCGCGGAGTGATCTCTGCGGGGAACGCCAACTTCGGCGAGCACTTCTGTCTCGCCGGCGACATCATCAGCCGCAAGTGCCACGTGCCGCACTTGTATCGGCTCGAGGTATTCGGCACGCCTGAAGATGTGGAACGCGTGAACGCGGGATTGGAACGATGGTGGAAACTCTGACGCAGAGCGACTTCAAGACTCAGGCACGGTTCGAGGGCATGGACTATCACGCCCTCAACGCGATGCTCAACCTGTACGACGCCGACGGGAAGATCCAGTTCGACGCCGACAAGCGCGCCGCACGGGAGTACTTCCTGCAGCACGTGAACCAGAACACGGTGTTCTTCCACTCCCTCAAGGAGCGCCTGGACTACCTGGTCGAGAAGGAGTACTACGAGCCGACGGTGCTCGAGAAGTACCCGTTCGAGTTCATCCAGCAGCTGAACGACTTCGCGTACGGCAAGAAGTTCCGCTTCGAGACGTTCCTCGGCGCCTTCAAGTACTACACGAGCTACACGCTGAAGACCTTCGACGGCAAGCGGTACCTCGAGCGCTTCGAGGACCGCGTCGTCATGACGGCGCTGGCGCTGGCCGACGGCGACCAGAAGCTGGCCACCGACCTGGTCGAAGAGATCATCTCCGGCCGGTTCCAGCCCGCCACCCCGACGTTCCTCAACGCCGGCAAGGCGCAGCGCGGCGAGCTCGTCTCGTGCTTCCTGCTGCGCATCGAAGACAACATGGAGTCGATCGCGCGCGGCATCAACTCCGCCCTCCAGCTGAGCAAGCGGGGCGGCGGCGTCGCCCTGCTGCTGTCGAACATCCGCGAGTCGGGTGCTCCGATCAAGCAGATCGAGAACCAGTCCTCGGGCATCATCCCGGTGATGAAGCTCCTCGAAGACAGCTTCAGCTACGCCAATCAGCTGGGCGCCCGTCAGGGTGCCGGCGCGGTGTACCTCAACGCCCACCACCCCGACATCATGCGGTTCCTCGACACCAAGCGCGAGAACGCCGACGAGAAGATCCGCATCAAGACGCTGTCGCTCGGCGTCGTGGTGCCGGACATCACCTTCGAGCTTGCCAAGAACGACGAGGACATGTACCTCTTCTCGCCGTACGACGTCGAGCGCGTCTACGGCCAGCCCTTCGGCGACGTCTCGGTCACCGAGAAGTACCGCGAGATGGTCGACGACCCGCGCATCAAGAAGACGAAGATCAACGCCCGCGAGTTCTTCCAGACGCTGGCCGAGATCCAGTTCGAGTCGGGCTACCCGTACATCATGTTCGAGGACACGGTGAACAAGGCCAACCCGATCAAGGGCCGGATCAACATGTCCAACCTGTGCTCCGAGATCCTCCAGGTCAACACGCCGACGACCTACAACGAGGACCTCTCGTACGCGCAGATCGGCAAGGACATCTCCTGCAACCTGGGCTCCCTCAACATCGCCCTCGCGATGGACGGCGGCAACCTGGCCAAGACGGTGGAGACCAGCATCCGCGCCCTCACCGCCGTCAGCGACCAGAGTCACATCCGCTCCGTCCGCTCGATCGAGGACGGCAACGACCGTTCGCACGCGATCGGCCTCGGGCAGATGAACCTCCACGGCTACCTGGCGCGCGAGCACGTGCACTACGGCTCGGAAGAGGGCGTCGACTTCACGAACATCTACTTCTACTCGGTGCTCTTCCACGCGCTGCGCGCGTCGAACAGGATCGCCATCGAGCGCGGCGAGGTGTTCGACGGCTTCTGGGATTCCAAGTACGCGACCGGCGAGTTCTTCGACAAGTACATCGACCAGGCATGGGTCCCGGCGACCGACAAGGTGAAGGACATGTTCGCCGGTCACCACATCCCGACGCAGGACGACTGGCGCGAGCTGAAGGCGTCGATCCAGCAGCACGGCATCTACAACCAGAACCTGCAGGCGGTGCCGCCCACCGGCTCGATCTCGTACATCAACAACTCCACCTCGTCGATCCACCCGATCGCGGCCAAGATCGAGATCCGCAAGGAGGGCAAGCTCGGCCGCGTCTACTACCCGGCCGCGTTCATGACGAACGACAACCTGGAGTACTACCAGGACGCCTACGAGATCGGCTACGAGAAGGTCATCGACACGTACGCCGCCGCCACCCAGCACGTGGACCAGGGGCTGTCGCTGACGCTGTTCTTCAAGGACACCGCCACGACGCGCGACATCAACAAGGCCCAGATCTACGCCTGGCGCAAGGGCATCAAGACGATCTACTACATCCGTCTGCGGCAGATGGCGCTCGAGGGCACGGACATGTCCGAGTGCGTCTCGTGCACGTTGTGATCCGACCTGAGACTTTCGGAGAAGAAGGAAAGATGAGCGAGAAGCTCCAGCTCCTGGATCACGTCCAGGCCATCAACTGGAACCGTATCCAGGACGACAAGGACCTCGAGGTGTGGAACCGCCTCGTGAACAACTTCTGGCTGCCCGAGAAGGTGCCGCTGTCCAACGACATCCAGTCGTGGAACACGCTCACCCCCGAGGAGCAGACCCTCACCATGCGGGTGTTCACCGGGCTCACCCTGCTCGACACGATCCAGGGCACCGTCGGCGCCGTTTCGCTGATCCCGGACGCCCTCACCCCGCACGAGGAGGCCGTCTACACGAACATCGCGTTCATGGAGTCGGTGCACGCCAAGTCGTACTCGTCGATCTTCTCGACGCTGTGCTCGACGAAGGAGATCGACGAGGCGTTCCGCTGGTCGGTGGAGAACGAGAACCTTCAGAAGAAGGCTCAGATCGTCATGGAGTACTACCGAGGCGACGAGCCCCTCAAGCGCAAGGTCGCCTCGACCCTGCTGGAGTCGTTCCTGTTCTACTCGGGCTTCTACCTGCCGATGCACTGGTCGAGCCGCGCCAAGCTCACCAACACCGCCGACCTCATCCGCCTCATCATCCGCGACGAGGCCGTGCACGGCTACTACATCGGCTACAAGTTCCAGCGCGGGCTCGAGAAGGTCGATGAGGCCACCCGCAACGACATCAAGGACTACACGTTCTCGCTGCTGTACGAGCTCTACGACAACGAGGTGCAGTACACGCAGGACCTCTACGACGGCGTCGGTCTCACCGAGGACGTCAAGAAGTTCCTGCACTACAACGCCAACAAGGCCCTCATGAACCTGGGCTACGAGGCGATGTTCCCCGCCACGGTCACGAACGTGAACCCGGCGATCCTGTCGGCTCTCTCGCCGAACGCCGACGAGAACCACGACTTCTTCTCGGGGTCGGGCTCGTCGTACGTCATCGGCAAGGCCGAGGCCACCGAAGACGAGGACTGGGACTTCTAGATCACCCCCGGGCCGCGGCGGGTGAATCGCCGTGCGGCCGGCCTCCGGACAGTCACGAGCGCCCCGGCGTTCCTCACCCTCGGGTGGGGATGCCGGGGCGTTTCGCGCGCAGCGCATTGTCCCCCGAATGGGGGACACGGTAGTGTTGCGGCCGGGTGGGGAGCGAGGTCCTGGGAATATGACCTCTCCTCGGCCGACTGGGGAATCTCTGGGGCTACGCCGCCGACCTTCCCCGTGCGCACCCCCCGGCGCATAGGAGGGTCCCTCGGACGCTGCAGATAGAGCCTGTAGCGTCCGAGGGACCTGGGCGTCCCCGCAGCGTTGTCACACGCCCATTGGGGAGGGGCTCGGCACTGGGGATGCCTTCGTAACGCGGCCGAACATGTGCGGGGATCGACCCGGTGCCACCATACCGAGTGGACACGGCGTTTTTCGCGATCCTCGCGCGAGGCGCGCCGTACAGGTGTTTCACAGGATCGCTCCGAACCCGCCGACGAACTCCCCGAAGTCGCGTAATAGACACCCCGGTGCGGTGTCTCTTCAATGGGGGATGACGCCGGAGCCCCGGTCCGGTGCCCCGGCCGCGAGTCCCGAGCTTGCGGCTACCGGGGGTGCCGACATTCTCGCGTCGGCCCCCCGGTCATATCTCCCCTCGACCGATCGCCATCTGGCGCCGTCGCGGCTTCCCCGACACGATGGACCTAGTCGTGAGTCCGCACCGTCGCGGGAGGTCTTCGTGGATGCCGCGTCCCCTGTCACACATCGCACCGTCGCGCTCATCGGGGCCAGCGGCGCCGGCAAGACGACACTCGCCGAGGCCCTGCTGCACCGCGCCGGTGCGATCCCGAGAATGGGGAGCGTCGAGCAGGGCACCACCGTGTGCGACTTCGAGGCCGAGGAGACCGCGCGAGGCGTGTCGCTGGGACTGTCGCTGGCGTACCTGGTGTGGGCGGCCGAGGGCGGCAGCACCGCGCTGACGCTGGCCGACACGCCGGGGCATCCTGATTTCATCGGCGCGGTCGACGCCGCGCTGTCCGTCGCCGACGTCGCCGTCGTCGCCGTCAGCGCCGTGGACGGCGTGACGGCGGGCACGAAGGCGGCGTGGGCGGCCGCCGAGGGGGCCGGTGTCCCGCGCATCGTCGTCGTGACGCAGGAGGACCGGGCGCGCGCCGACTTCCGCCGCGTGCTGGGAGAGCTGCGGAGCACGTTCGGCTCGCGGCTCGTGCCGCTGGAGCTTCCCGTGGGCGAGGAGCAGGGCTTCCATGCCATCGCCGACGTGCTCGGCGAGCACCTGCTGGTGTACGACGAGGGCGGTCGTCATCAGGAGGAGCCCATCCCCGCCGACATCGCCGACGAGGAGCACCGGCTCCACCAGGATGCGACCGAGGAGATCGTGTCGCACGACGACGCCCAGCTGGAGGCGTACCTCGACGGCGACGAGCCGTCCGCCCGCGAGCTCGGCCGCACCCTCGCGAAGGAGGTCGCCGCGAACGAGGCCGTCCCCGTGCTGCTGTGCTCCGCCGGCTCGGAGGCCGGCGTCGACCGCGTGCTGGATCTGCTCTGCGAGCTCGCTCCCGCGCCGGGGACGAGAGACGGGTCGATCCGCATCGGCGTCGACGACGACGGCGAGGGCGGTACCGAGCAGGCGGTCGCGATCGACGCGGCCGGCGAGCCGCTGGTGCATGTTTTCCGCACGCTGGCCGATCCGTTCGTCGGACAGGTCGCGATGCTCAAGGTGCTCTCCGGGGTGCTCCGGCCGGGCGACCGGCTGCACAACGCGACGACCGGTGCGGACGAGCGGATGCCGGCCCTGTTCCGGCTGCGCGGCGCCGAGCACCTCCCTGCCGACGCTCTCCGCGCCGGCGACGTGGGCGCGGTGGCCAAGCTCGCCGGCACGCCGTCGGGCTCGCTGCTGTGGAGCAGGCCGCGCACCGGTGCGCGGCCGAGGCGCCTGCCGGAGCGGCATCCGGTGTACGCGGTGAGCCTGGAGCCGGTCTCGCAGTCCGACGACGCGAAGCTGACGACCGCGCTCGCGCGGCTCGTATCGGACGACCCGACGCTCGTGGTCGATCGTGCAGGCGGGGCGACGGTCCTCCGGGGCCTCGGCGACACGCACGTCGCGGTGGCCGTCGAGCGACTGGCCCGCGTGCTGGGCGTGCACGTCGAGACCTCGCCGGCGCCGGTCGCCTACCGGGAGACGATCGCGGGCACGGCCAGCGCTGAGGGCAAGCTGAAGAAGCAGTCGGGCGGTCACGGGCAGTTCGCCGTCGTGCAGTTGCGCGTCTCGCCGCTGGCGCCCGGCGGCGGGTTCGAGTTCCAGGACTCCGTCGTGGGCGGTGCCGTACCCCGCTCCTACATCCCCGCCGTCGAGAGGGGTGCCCGTGACGCGCTGGCGACGGGAGGGCCGCAGGGGCATCCAGTGGTCGACGTGCGCGTGGAGCTCTACGACGGCAAGGCGCACTCGGTCGACTCGTCCGAGATGGCGTTCCGCACGGCGGCATCGCTGGGGGTGAAGGCGGCACTGGCGCAGGCGGGCACCGTGCTGCTGGAGCCGGTCTCGAGGGTGACCGTCACCGTCCCGGCGACACTGCAGGGCCCGGTTCTCACCGACCTCGCCGGCCGCAGGGCTCGCGTCGGTTCCACCGAGCGCAGCGACGACGGCCGCGCTCGCATCAGGGCGACGGTCCCAGACTCCGAACTGCGCCGATACGTGCTCGACCTGCGCTCGCTCACCGCCGGCCAAGGTGAGCTCGAGATCGTGCCGGAGCGTTACGAGCCGGCCAACGGGGTGCGCTGACGGGGCGCCCGCTCCGCACCGGCACGCGCCCGGAGGCGAATTAAGCCGAACGCGTGACACGGGGCCGTCCGCGTTCCTACAGTGGTCACATCGACGCGGGCTGTGGGAGCCTGCGGACCGGTGTCGCACGCGGTGGAATGGGGAGTGGGCCGTGGAGATGGACTCGGGATCCAAGGGCGATGCGGCCACCGCCGCGCCGGTGACGCGCGGAACGCTGATCTGGTTCGGCCTCGCGTTCGTGCTGCTGTCCTTCTTCGCCGCCTTCCTCGGGTCGTGGCTGGCGAGGAGCGTCGACACGGCGGACCCCGCCCCGTCGCCTTCCGCCACCGTCGCGACGCCCGAGTACGACGAGGTGCTCGCCGACGTGCTGCCGGCGGGCTCCGCCGTGCGGGCGGGCTCGGGACCGCCGGAGTCGGGCAAGGGGTATGAAGGCGACGTGTACATCGACATCCTGACCGCGGACCTGTATCTGTTCCAGGAGGACTGGTCCTTCGTGGCGAACCTGCGGGACGCGGCGGCTGAGAACCTCAGCGGCGAGCAGGGCCCGGAGGGCGCCCAGGGCCCCGCCGGCCCGCAGGGCGAGCAGGGCGAGGAAGGCGAGCAGGGCGAGCAGGGGGAGCAGGGGGAGCAGGGGGAGCAGGGTGCGCCCGGCACCCAGGTGCTGCTCGGCACGTCGGAACCCGACGCGGACGCCTGCGCGACGGACGGAGATGTCTTCATCGACACCGTGACGGTGCAGTTCTACCAGTGCGCGGCCGGCGAGTGGGTGCTGTTCGGCCCGACGCCCGCGCCCGAGCCGTCGCCGGACGAGTAGACCTCAGCGTCGCGTCGACGCGGTGACCGTGAACTTGGCGTTCCGGCCGATCTGCGTCGTCGGGCCCACGACGCGCTCGAGTGCGGAGCGGTACCGCAGGCCGGAGTTCCACACCGCCCACAGCCGCCCGCTCGGCTGGAGCACGCGGGCGGCCTCGGCGAACATGAGCGGGGCGATGCCCTCGTGCACCGCTGAGCCGGAATGGAAGGGCGGGTTGAGGGCGATGAAGGCAGCGCTGCGGTCGGCCCGCGAACGCAGCATGTCGTCGCGGACCACCTCGACGCGGTCCGCGACGGAGTTCGCGGCCGCCGTGGCCAGGGCGGATGCCACGGCGGCGGCGGACTGGTCCGTCGCGAGCACGCGCAGCCCTGGATTGCGCAGGGCGAGCGCGGTGGCGATCACGCCGGTGCCGCAGGCGAAGTCGATGGCCGGCGACGCGCGATCGTCTACGAGGGGGAGATGCTCCAGGAGGAACCGGGTGCCGATGTCGATCGAGGGGCCGGCGAACGCGCCGCCGAACGCGCACACGACGAGGCCGTCGTGCACCTGCATCCGGGGCTCTGGGTCTGCGCCGCCGCGGGGCTCACGGGCGACGAGCACCCGCGACTTCTGGCGGGCGTGGCTGACGTCCAGCCGTGCGAATCGCTCGCGCAGGACGTCGTTCATCGCGAGCGACATGTGCTTCACCCGCCCGCCCGCGTAGACCTCCACGTCGCGGGCCGCGTGCGCCGCGACCAGCCCGGCGATGTCGCGCAGGGCGTCGAGGGAGCGCGGCAGGCGCAGCAGCACGACCCGCGCGTCGCGCACCAGCTCCGGGTCCAGCGGCAGCGACGAGAAGGCGTCACCCAGGCCGCAGCGCGCGGCGTTGGCGGCCAGTGCCCGCTCGCCGGTGAGCGGGTCCTGGTGGACGCGGACGCCGCGCGCCCCCTCGGCCGCTGCGCCCAGCGTGAGGGCGCCGTACCCGTCGCCGATGACGACGAGCTCGCCGGCGTCGGCTCTGCGACGAGCGGCGGCCGATTCGTCGAGGAGCAGCCGGTCCGCAGCATCCGCCGCCAGGAGATCGGGAGCCTCGACGTCGGGCCACCGCCGCAGACCGTCGATCGAGAACGTCACCGTCCCACGGTATCGGTCGCCGCGTGGGATGGATCGGCCGCCCGGCCGCGGATGAGCGGCGCTCGGACGCGCCGGGGGCTAGCATTTAGCCCGTGTCCGAGCGTCCGTTCAGCCCCGTCATCGCGCTGCTGACGGTGGCGAGCGTGTGGGACCAGCACCTCGGCGCCCAGCTGCGCGACCTCGGGCTCACCACCAGGAAGTACGGGCTGCTCGCGCACATCGACGTGACCCCGGGCATCTCCTTCAGCGAGCTCGCCCGCCGCTCTCAGATCACGGTGCAGTCCGCGCACACCGCCGTGCAGACCCTCGTGGACGCCGGACTCGTCGCCGACGCCACCGCGCATGCCGGAGCGGCGTCCGATCTTCGCGTCACCGACCGTGGCGGCGCGGTGCTTCGGGCAGCCGAGGAGCGACTGGCCAGTCTCGACGCCGCCCTCGCGGAGGGCGCGCCGGAACTCGCCACCGCGCTCGAGGGACTCCATGAGGAGCCCTACGGGTTGGACCGCCCCACACGGCTTCAGGGAACCTGAAGGAGTTTCAGCTACGCTGAAGGTGTGTTTCGCAACCCGCATTCGCTGTTCCGCTTCCTCGCCATCGCGGAAGCCGTCTCCTGGACCCTCCTCATCGCCGGACTCATCGCCCGTGCCGCCACGGGGTGGGCGCCGGGCGTCACCATCGGCGGCGGCATCCACGGCTTCATCTTCCTGTCGTACGCGGCGACGGTCGTCCTCGTCGCGCTGAACAACCGGTGGCGGGTCGCCCCGACCGCCGTCGCACTCGTCAGTGCCGTGATCCCCTATGCGACGATCCCGACCGAGCTGTGGCTGCAGCGCACCGGACAGCTGGCAGGAGCGTGGCGGCTGGAGGAGACCGATGACCCGCGGGACGCGAGCTGGTTCGACCGGCTGATGCGCTGGTTCCTGCGGCGGCCGTGGGTTCTCGGTGCGCTCATCGCGCTCGCGGTGATCGCGCTCTTCGTGGTGCTGCTGATCCTCGGCCCGCCCGGCGGGCGAGACTGAGCCGTCACCGCCGGGAATAGCCCGCGCCCGAGCTCGCGTTGAAGTTGACATCGCAGGTATCAAGTTCAAGACTTGATACTCGTCCACTCAAGTTCAGGAGAGACGGAATGCCCGAAGACTTCACCCCACAGGCCGGCGGCGAGGAGAGCTCGTTCGACGAGTTCCTGGCACGCTACCTCGCGGGGGAGCGTGCGCGCGCAGAGCGCTCCATCGATCTCAGCCGGTACCTCGGCGCCCGCACGCAGGAGCTCCTCCAGCGCGCCGGCAGGTACGCGCTCGAGCGCGGACAGCACGAGCTGGACGCCCTCCACGTGCTGCGCGTCCTCGTCTCCGAGCCCCCGGCCCGGGACGCGGTCCGTCGCATCGGCGCCGACGTCGCGGCGATCGTGCGCGCCGCGGAGGACCGCCTCCCCGCGGCGTCGGCGGCTGCCGACGTCGACGGGGCCGTCGTCACCTCGTCGGTGCAGCGCGCCCTGTTCCACGCCTTCCAGGTGGCGCGCTCATCCGGCTCGACGTACGTCGACCCCGAGCACCTCTTCTTCGCGCTGGTGCTGGCGCAGGACACCCCTGCCGGTCAGGTGCTGGCACGGGCCGGCGTGACCGCCGAGGCGCTCACGCAGGGCGCCCGCGAGACGGTGTCGCCGTCCGCGGCACCCGACGGCGATGACGAGACGGATGCCGCGGCATCCGGCACCCCCATGCTCGCCGCGTACGGCACCGACCTGACGGCTCGCGCCGCGGCCGGCGAACTCGACCCGGTGATCGGGCGGGCCGACGAGATCGAGCAGACGATCGAGATCCTGAGCCGCCGCACCAAGAACAACCCCGTGCTCGTCGGCGAGGCCGGCGTGGGCAAGACCGCCATCGTGGAGGGACTCGCCCAGGCCATCGTCGACGGCGCGGTGCCGGAGCAGCTGCTCGGCCGGCGCGTGGTCTCGCTCGACCTGCCCGCGATGCTCGCGGGCACGCGCTACCGCGGCGACTTCGAGGAGCGCCTCACCAAGACGATGGACGAGATCGCCGCCCGCAAGGGCGAGCTGATCGTCTTCATCGACGAGGTGCACACCGTCGTCGGTGCGGGCGGCGCCGGTGACGGCGGCATGGACGCGGGGAACATCCTCAAGCCACGGCTCGCGCGCGGCGACCTGCACCTCGTCGGTGCGACCACGCTCAAGGAGTACCGCCTCATCGAGAAGGACCCGGCGCTGGAGCGCCGGTTCCAGCCGGTGAAGGTGGGCGAGCCCTCGATCGAGGACGCCGTGCTCATCCTGCGGGGCCTCAAGTCCGCGTACGAGGAGCACCACGGCATCGTGTACACCGACGAGGCGCTGCGGGCCGCCGTCGAGCTCAGCGACCGCTATCTCACCGAGCGCGTCCTGCCCGACAAGGCGATCGACCTCATCGACCAGGCCGGTGCGCGGCTGCGGCTGCGCTTGGGCGCCCAGGTCGACGTGAGCGGTCTGATCGAGCGGCTGGCGACCCTCGAGGCGGACAAGAACGCCGCCGTCTCGGCCGAGCACTACGAGGAGGCGTCGCGCATCCGCGACGAGATCGGCGACGTGCAGGGGCGGATCGAGCGGGCGACCGCTGCCGGCGCCGCGACCCGCGCGGACGCGATCGTCGACGAGCCGGAGATCGCCGCGGTGATCAGCCGTGCGACCGGCATTCCGGTGAACCGCCTCACCGAGACCGAGCGGGAGCGCCTCGCGGCGCTCGAGGACGAGCTGCACGGCCGTGTGATCGGCCAGGACGACGCGGTGACCGCCGTCGCCAAGGCGGTGCGACGCAACCGCACGGGCATGGGCGACGCCCGGCGCCCGGTCGGGTCGTTCCTCTTCCTCGGCCCGACGGGCGTCGGCAAGACGGAGCTCGCCAAGGCGCTCGCGGCGAGTCTCTTCGACGACGAGGGCGCCGTCATCCGCTTCGACATGAGCGAGTTCGGCGAGCGGCACACGGTGTCGCGGCTGGTCGGCGCTCCTCCCGGATACGTCGGCTACGACGAGGCCGGCCAGCTCACCGAGCGCGTGCGGCGCAACCCGTACTCGATCGTGCTGTTCGACGAGATCGAGAAGGCGCACCCCGACGTGTTCAACTTGCTCCTGCAGGTGCTCGACGACGGGCGCCTCACCGACGGGCAGGGCCGCACGATCGACTTCCGCAACACCGTGATCGTCATGACGTCCAACCTCGGCTCGGAGTTCCTCGCCTCGCGCGGCGGCGCCATCGGATTCCTCCCCGACGGGGGCGGTCCGACCGGCTTCGGATCGGAGAAGGATCTGCGCGATCGCGTGTTCGGCAAGCTCCGCGAGGCGATGCGACCCGAGTTCCTCAACCGCATCGACGAGATCGTGCTGTTCCGCAAGCTCGAGAAGCCGCAGCTCGAGCGCATCGTCCGCCTGCTGCTGGGGGCATCCGAGTCGCGTCTGGCCAGGCGCGAGGTCGACCTCATCGTCACCGACGGCGCCGTGGCGTGGCTGGCCGAGCACGGCTACGAGCCCGAGTACGGCGCGCGCCCGCTGCGCCGGCTCATCCAGCGCGAGGTCGACGACCGCATCGCGGACCTGTTCGTGACGGGTGCGCTGGCCGACGGCGGCACCGTCACCGTGGATGCCGCAGCGGACGGATTGTCCGTCGCAGCCGGTTCGGCGTTCGCGGCGGCCGCATAGCGGACCCCTCAGGCCGAGAGGCGGCGGGGCGGCGGGGACCGCGCCGCGGGGCGGGCCGGCGCCCCGGCGCCCCCCCCCCCCCCCGGGGGCCCCCCGGGGGCCCCCCCCCCGCGTCCGGCGCTGGTCGGGCTAC
>NZ_JBHTZE010000003.1:0-183402 GCF_042790415.1 Microbacterium sp. NPDC056736 | reverse complement strand
GCCCCCGTCCCCGGGGCTCCCGCTGCGGAGGTAGTGGCGGTCCCTGCGGGTTGGGGTGTCGGGGGGGCCGGATCGCGCCCCCCCCGGCCCGAGGGGCGCGGGCCCGGGGGGCCGGGCGCCTCTCGTCGTCCGGCCGGCGAGGAGCCCGTCCCCGCGCCGGGAAGCGCCGGCGGCTCACGCCGACAGGAGCCTCCGCAGCGTGCGCGCGTTGTGCACCGCGTGGCCCTCGCCGTCGTTGTTGAAGTACGCGTGCACCTCGTGACCCGAGCCCTCCCACTCGCGGATGCGCTCGGCCCACCACGCGAGGTCGGCATCCGAGTACGAGCCGCGGTACAGGTGCCTGTGGTCCGGGCCGTGAAGGCGCACGTAGACCAGGTGCGCGGTCGCCCGCAGGACGCACGGCAGCCGCGCCCCGCTCATGACGCAGTAGGCGGCGCCGTGGCGTTCCAGCATCCCGAAGACGTTCTCGTCGACCCACGACGGGTGGCGGAATTCGATCGCGGGCCGGATCCACGCCGGGAGAGCCGAGAGGAAGTGGTCCAGCCGCGCGTCGTCGCGCTCCATCGCGGGATGGAGCTGGACCAGCAGCGGGCCCCGTCGCCCGTCCAGTTCGTGCATGCCCCGCGTGACCCGATCGATCCACACCTCGGGCTCCAGCAGCCGCCGGGCATGGGTCAGCCCCCGCGGCGCCTTGACCGCCATCTCGAACCCCTCGGGAAGCCGGTCGCGCCACGCGGCGAAGCGCGCGTCGGCGGGCCAGCGGTAGAAGCTGCCGTTGAGCTCCACGACGTCGAACTCGGCGGCGTACTGGTCCAGCCACCCCCGCTGATCCCCGTGGTAGAGCACACCTCGCCAGTGCGGGTAGACCCAGCCCGACGTCCCGATCCGTGCCATGTGCCCAGGATGCACGTGGTCCTCGACGCGTCGGGAGCGGGTTGCGAACCGGCAGGGATGCTTGTAGACCCTGCGCTGTCCGCCCGCGTGATCGCGCGGTGTCGGCGCCGCCTGCCAGAGTGGGTCCATGACCCGCATCGGCGCGATCTTCAACCCGTACACGCACACCCCCGACGAGTTCCGCGACGGGGTGCTGGCGGCCGAGCGCGCGGGCGTCCCCGAGCTGTGGGTGTGGGAGGACTGCTTCCGACTGTCCGCCTTCGCCGCCGTCGGGGCCGCACTGGCGTGGACCGACCGGCTGCGCGTCGGGATCGGCATCGCGCCGATGCCGCTGCGCAACGCCGCGGCGACGGCGATGGAGATCGCGACGCTCGAGCGGCTGTTCCCCGGCCGGCTGCTACCCGGCGTCGGTCACGGGGTGCTGCCGTGGATGGGTCAGGTCGGCGCGCGCGTCTCTTCGCCGCTCTCGCTCATGCGCGAGTACGTGCCCGCCCTGCGCAGCCTGCTCGCCGGCGAGCGCGTCGACGTCGAAGGCCGCTACGTCCGGCTCGACGGCGTGCAGCTGGACTACCCGCCGGCGACGCCGCCGCTCGTGTACGCCGCAGCCGAGGGTCCGAAGACGGTGCGGTTGAGCGGAGAGGTCGCCGACGGCACCGTGCTCGATTCCGGACACACCGCGACGGAGGTCGCCGAGCGCGTCTCGGCGATCCGCGATGCGCGGATGACCGCGGGCCGGGCCGGCGAGCACGACATCGTCGCGTACGTGGTGACGGCGTTCGGGGCGGATGCCGAGGCCCGCGCGATCGCCGACGTCGGCGACAAGCCCGACCCCGCCGAGCGCGCCCTGTGGGGGGATCCCGCGGCCGTCGCGGCGGGTGCGGGCGCGTTCTTCGACGCCGGCGTCGACGAGGTGGTCCTGCTCCCTGCGTCGCGCACCGGCATGCCGGAGTTCTACGCCGCCGCAGGAGAGGTCGCCCGGCTCGTGGAGCGCGGGCGGTGAGCGCGCGCGTCTCGATCGGGATCGCAGCGGCCGTCGGCGCCGATCTCGCTGCGCGCCTCGCACCGCAGATCGAGGCCGCCGGCTTCCACGCGCTGTGGGTCAACGACACCCCGGGCTCCGATGCACTGGAGGTGCTCGCCGCGGCCGCTCGCGCGTCGGAGCGTCTGGTCCTCGCGACCGGGGTGCTTCCCGTCGACCGGCGCGAGCCTGCGCAGATCCTCGAGCGCGTCGCCCAGCTGGATCTGCCCGCCGACCGGCTCGTGCTGGGGATCGGCTCCGGCGCGGGCGCCGTCGGCGCGCTCGCGCGGGTGCGCGACGCCGCCGCCGCGCTCCGCGAGGGCTCCCGCGCGCGCGTCGTCGTCGGGGCGCTGGGCCCGCGGATGCGGCGGCTCGGGGCCACGGCATCCGATGGTCTGCTCCTGAGCTGGCTCACGCCCGAGGCGGCGCGCGAACAGGCGGCCGAAGCCCACGGGCTCGCGTCCGATGCCCACGTCGCGCTGTACGTGCGGACCGCTGTCGAGGACGCGGCGATCCCGCGGCTGGAGGCCGAGACGGCGCGCTACGCGGGGTTTCCGGCGTATGCGGCGAACCTCGAGCGGCTCGGCATCGACGCCGGCGCGACGGTGCTGCGTCCGGACGCCGTCGCCGACGGCCTCGCGGCGTACCGTCCTCACGTCGACGAGGTGGTGCTCCGGGCGATCGTGGCCGAGGAGTCCCCGGCGGCGTACGAGCGGTTCGTTCAGGTCGCGGCGACCGCCGCGACCTGAACGAACCGGTCAGCGTCCCGTACGCGGGACCTCGAGGTCGACCCACACCAGGCGGTGGTCGCTGCTCGGAAAGGGGAAGACGCCGGTCAGCGCCGACAGCGGGTCGGCCTGCACGGGCCAGAACACCCCCGCGTCGGCGATGCCGAGCTGACGCGAGGGAAGCACGTAGTCCGCGCGCAGGTTGCCCGGTGCCGTGTCGGCGAAGTCGGCGGTGTCGTAGCGCGGGTCGCCGCGGTGGGTGGCGTTGGCGCCGCCCTGCAGCGCGGCCGCCTCGACGGCCCCCGCAGACGCCGGCAGCGGATCCTGGATGCGACGGTTGCCGAGCAGCTGGTCGATCGCGGCGTCGACCGAGTCTCCGTCCAGCGGGTCCGCGTTCTGGTCGCCGAGGATCACGAACGACTCGGCGGGTGAGAGGCCGCCGCGCACACCCTCATCGTCGTAGATGTAGCGCCCCTGGCCGGGGGTGACGTAGTCGGCCCAGAACCGGATCTCGTCGTGGTTCCGGCGTCCGTTGCGGTCCTCCGTGCTGTCGAACGTGGGTGGCGTCGGGTGGGATGCGAGCACGTGGACGGTCTGATCGCCCACCTGCACCGGGACGTCCCAGTGCGACTTGCTCGACAGCCGGAACACCGCGAGCTCCTCCGGCGAGTACCAGTCGGCGGGCGCGGCCGTCGCGGGGTCGTCGGGCAGGAGAGCGCCGGGCATGTCCTTCCAGAGGAAGCCCTGGAAGGTGCGCACGTCGTCGGCCACGATCGGATGCTTCGAGAGCACGACCATCCCGTACTGGCCGGGGAAGGCGCCGAAGCCGAACGCGTCGTCGCCGCCGCCGACCGCGCCGTTGTTGTTCAGGTCGAACCCGCTCGGGATGCCGGTGTTGGACGGCGCGACGAACGCGTAGGGATACTCGACGGGGTCGGCACCCTGCTAGCCGACTTCGAGGTAGTTCTCGCGGAACAGGTCGACCGCGATGCCGCCCTCGACGTAGTCGAACTCGTTGAGGAGGACGACGTCGGGATCCGCCCGCTGGATGATCTCGGCCACGGTCCGCGCCTGCGCGTTCGCGCCGGTGGACAGATCCGTGACCAGGTCGCCGGCGTTCGCGCGGTTCAGCGAGAGGTTGAAGGTCGCCACCCGCAGGGTCTCGTCCTGGACGGGGCGACCCGGGGATCCGGGGGCCGCGACGGCGGGTGCCGCGCCGGTGGCGGCGAGGGCGAGAGCGGCGGCGACGGCGAGCGTGCCGCGGAGTCGAGTCGACATCGGGGCTCCTTCGGGGCGAGATCCTGTGACGGTGGGGATACCGCCTCCACGCTAGGCGCGGGAGGTGACGAGCGGAAGAACACCCGAGGAAGCGTCCGCGCGGATGCGCGCGACGACTGTCTGAGGACGGTGCGACAATGCGGGGGTGCTGCTCAACGATCTCGTCCTCGCGACGGAGGCGGTGGCCGCGACGTCGTCGCGACTTGCCAAGGTGGCCGCGCTCGCGGCGGTGGTGCGCGAACTCGACCCCGACGAGGTCGCTCCCGCGATCGGGTTCCTGGTCGCGAGCCCGAGGCAGGGGCGGCTCGGCGTCGGGTGGCGCGGCCTCAGCGACCTCGACGTCGGCCACGCCGACGCTCCCTCGCTCGGCATCCTCGACGTCGACGCGGCGCTGAGCCGGCTCGCCGGCTCCGACGGCCCCGGGTCGGTGGCGGCGCGACGCGGCGAGCTGCAGGCGCTCGCGGCCCGCGCGACGGCGGGGGAGTGGGACTTCCTCCAGCGCGTGATGCTCGGCGAGCTCCGCACCGGCGCGCTCGAAGGCGTGCTGCTCGACGCCATCGCGAAGGCGTCCGACCGCGACGCGCCGGCGGTGCGCCGCGCGGCGATGCTGTCGGGCGATCTCGGCGCGACAGCCCGCGTGGCCCTGGCCGGAACTCCCGCCGACCTCGCCGCCATCGGGCTCGCGGTCGGCAGGCCCGTGCTGCCCATGCTGGCGGCCACCGCGTCGTCTCCGACGGCGGCGCTCGAGTCGATCGGCGGGGTCGGCGGGCAGGCCGCGGCGTCGGTGGAGTTCAAGCTCGACGGTGCGCGCATCCAGGTGCATCGCGACGGCGACGAGGTGCACGTGTACACGCGCAGCCTCGCCGAGATCACGCACCGCGTTCCCGAGATCGTCGACGTCGTGCGGGCGTTCCCCGCCCGGCGGGTGATCCTCGACGGCGAGACGCTCGCGCTCGACGAGGACGGCGGCCCCCGGCCGTTCCAGGACACCATGGCGCGCTTCGGCTCCGAGACGGCCGACGCCTTCGGCGCCGAGTCCGCCCAGGCGGTCGTGCTGCGACCCTGGTTCTTCGACATCCTGCACGTCGACGGCCGCGATCTCATCGACGAGCCCCTCGAGACACGGCTGGGCGAGCTCGCGCGCATCGCCGGCGACGCGCGCATGCCGGGCATCGTCACGAACGATCCCGGGCGGGCGGAGGAGTTCTCGCGCGAGGCTCTCGCGGCCGGCCACGAGGGCATCATGGTCAAGGCCGTCGACGCGCCGTATGCGGCGGGGCGCCGTGGCAAGAGCTGGCTGAAGGTGAAGCCGGTGCTGACCTACGACCTCGTGGTGCTCGCGGTGGAGTGGGGCTCGGGCCGCCGCACCGGGCTGCTCTCCAACCTCCATCTGGGCGCACTCGACCCGACCGGGGAGTTCGGCGAGCCCGGCGGCTTCGTCATGGTCGGCAAGACGTTCAAGGGCCTCACCGACGCGACGCTGCGGTGGCAGACCGAGCACTTCCCGGCGATCGAGACCCATCGCTCGTCCTCCGCCGTGCACGTGCGTCCCGTCACGGTGGTCGAGATCGCCATCGACGGCGTGCAGCGCTCGCCGCGCTACCCGGGCGGCGTCGCCCTGCGCTTCGCGCGGGTCAAGGGCTACCGGCCAGACAAGCGGCCCGACGAGGCCGACACGATCCAGACGCTGCGAGCCCTGCTGCGCGGATGAGTCCACCCCCGTCGCGCGTCAACCGCCTGCGACGACATACCGGTGCTCCGGCCGGCCCGTCGTGCCGTACCGCAGCCGGACTTCGACCTGCCCGCGGCTCGCCAGGCCCGCGAGGTGACGCTGGGCGGTCGCGCGGGAGATCCCCACCCGCTCGGCGACCTCGGACGCAGAGGCCTCGCTGTCGCCGAGGCCCTCGAGGATCAGCTGCTCCGTCGCCGATCGCGCCACCGTCGCCGGCTCCGCGCCGCCGTGCATGATCATGAGCGCCCGGTCGATCTGCTCCTGTTCGAGAGGACGGTCGGTGAGGAGCAGGTTGCGCATGCGCGCGTAGCGGTCGAGCCGGTCCGCGAGCGCGCGCGCGTCGAACGGCTTGGCGAGGTAGGCGATCGCACCCGCGCGAAGGGCCCGGCGCACGGTGGTGGCATCGGTCGCCGCCGACAGAACGAACGCGTCGGTGTCGACGCCGGCGACGAAGTCGACGCCGTCACCGTCGGGGAGGAAGGCGTCGACCAGGAGCAGGTCGGGGCGCTGCGTCCGCAGCGCCTGCCGCGCCGCGCCCAGCGAGTGCACCGGAGCCAGCGCGGTGAAGCCGGGGCGGGATGCGACGATGTCGCGATGCAGTCCCGCGACGCGGAAGTCGTCGTCGACGACGAGCACGTGGATGGATCCGGTCACCGGTTCTCCTCCTGGTCCGTGTTCCGTCCGGCGCGCAGCGCGCCGGGGATCCTCGCCCCGAAGACGGCGCCCGACTGCGCGCCGCCGGCGTCGATCACCCAGACGTCCCCGCCGCGGCGCCGGGCGAGATCGCGCGACAGCGGCAGTCCGAAGCCGTGACCGTGGACGCGGTCGCCGGCCCCGTCGTCCGCTTCGGCCTCGACGGGGTCGCGGAAGCCCGCGCGCGCGAACGGGTCGGCGCCGGAGGGGCGGATGCCGCGGCCGGAGTCCGACACGGTCATGACGAGCTCATCCTCGTCTCCGAACAGCGCGATCTCGACCCAGGCAGGCCCGGATCCGTCGACCGCCGCGGTCACGGCGTTGCCCACGAGGTTGCCGAGGATCGCGGCCACGTCCTCCGCCGCCACGACCTCGCTCAGCAGGAGCGTGTCGTCGGAGATGCGGACGCTCACGCCGCGCTCCCGGGCCGTGGCCGCGGTCGCGCCGATGAGCGACGTGAGGAACGCATCCGGCACGCGCTCGAGGCCGGCCACGCCGAAGTCCACCGCGCCGCGCTCCGTGAGGTCGCCGAGGAAGCTGCGCGCCTCGTCGACGCGGTCCGCATCGATGAGACCGGATGCCACGTGCAGCCGGTTCGCGAACTCGTGCCGCTGCACCCGCAGCGCCTCGGTCATGGTACGCACGGTCTCCAGGCGCCCGGCCAGCGCTTCCACGTCGGTGCGGTCGCGCACCACGACGATCCGGCCGAGCGCGCGTCCGCCGCGCACGACGGGGCGGGTGTCGAGGTACAGCACGCGGTCGCCCACCACCGCCTCGACGGCGGACGCGCCCTGGATGACCGCCTCACGGACGGCGTCGGGCAGTGGCAGCTCCTCGAACCGGCGGCCGACCGGTCCGTCGAGCCCCAGCATCCGCTCCGCCGCCTGGTTGCAGACCTGCACCCGGCCGTCGGGCGACAGCGCCAGGACGCCGTCGCCGACTCCCTCCAGGACCGCGGCCTGGTTCTGCACCAGCGCGACGAGCTCCTCGGGCTGCAGGCCCAGGGTCAGCCGCTCGAACCGCCGCCGCAGCAGCAGCGTGGCCAGCGCGGCGAGCGCGACGCCGCCCACGGCAGCGACGGCGATCGTCGCGAGCAGCGCCGGGAGGTCGTCGAAGACGCTCGCGCGCTCGAAGCCGACGCTCACCTCGCCGACCGGCGCGCCCTCGCCCTCGGGGTAGATCGGCACCTTCGCCCGCGCGGACTCGCCGAGCGTGCCCACCTCCCAGTCGACGACCTCGTTGCCCTCGAGCACTTCCGCGAACGGCGTGGAGACGACCTCGCCGAGGAGCGCCTCGGTGGGATGGGCGAGACGGATGCCGTGATCGTCGGTGATGACCACGAAGAGGGCATCGGTGCGCTCGGCGACGTCCGCCGCGATCGCTTGGAGCGGCCCGCCGCGCAGATCCGCGGCATCCGGAGTCCCGGGGTCCGCCGAGAGCTCGGCGACCAGCGTCTTCACGTCCCTGTCCTCGGCGATCGTGCGGGCGATGTTGAGCGCAGCGGCCTCGGACTCCTCGCGCAGCTGGCGGACCCCCAGCCACCCGAACACGACGGCGCAGACCGCGACGACGGCGGCGACGGTCGCGAGCTGCGCCAGCAGGAGCCGTGTCGCGAAGCGCATCCCACCCCCAGCGTCCGTCCCGGTCTTGCGCGCACGTGAGCACAATGCGCAGAAGACACCCTACGCGCAGAACCTGCGGCAATGCGAGCAAGCGCGCGCCGCGCCGCCGGCCTTTCGTAACGTGTCCGGACGCGCACCGAGGGGTGCGGACGCACGACACGACGAAGGAGTCGACATGCAGGCTGCAGCCTCGCTGATCGTCCAGGCCGCCGAGGCGGAGGAGGGCTACGCGACCGCGTTCGTCCCGCCGGAGTGGGTGCTGGTGGCACTCGGGTTCACGATGGTCCTGGTGTTCATGGCGCTCATCATGACCAGGCGCCTCACGCCCATGGTGGCGCTCATCGTCGTGCCGACCGCGTTCGGGCTGTTCGCGGGTGCGGGACTCGGACTGGGTGACATGATCCTCGACGCGATCGGCAGCATGGCGCCGACCGCGGCGCTGCTCATGTTCGCCATCATGTACTTCGGCATCATGATCGACGTGGGTCTCTTCGACCCCCTCATCCGCTCGATCACCCGTCTGCTCGGCGACGATCCGGCGAAGGTCGTGCTCGGCACGGCGCTCCTCGCCGGCGCCGTCTCGCTCGACGGCGACGGGTCGACGACGTTCATCATCACGACCTCGGCCATGCTGCCGATCTATCTGCGCCTGGGCATGAGCCCGGTCGTGCTCACGTGCGTCGCCGGGCTGATGAACGGCACCCTCAACATCGTGCCGTGGGGCGGGCCCACCGTGCGCGCGGCGACGGCGCTCGGCCTCCAGCCGACCGATGTCTTCGTGCCGATGCTGCCGTCGCTGGCGGCGGGCGTCGTCATCGCCCTGGCGTTCTCGTGGTTCCTCGGTCTCGCCGAGCGCAAGCGGCTGGGCAGCATCGACACGTCGCGCCTGGACGACGGGGACGGGGTGCTCGCCGGTCCGCGCATCTTCCGGGGCTCGGACGCGAAGCCCGGCGCCCGCGCGACGCTGCGCACCGGCAACATCGTGACGCTCGCCGGCGGGCGCAGCGCAGTGCCCGTCGCGACGGCGGTCGTCGACCGCGAGGACACCGCGATGGCCGACACGATCCTCGACCCGAACCGGGCGTCCCTGCGGCCCAAGCTGATCTGGTTCAACCTGGCGCTCACGATCGCCGTTATGGTGCTCCTCGTGCTGGACGTCTTCCCGCTCGCCTACGTCTTCATGGTGGGCGCCGCCGTCGCCCTCGTCGTCAACTTCCCCAAGCTCAAGGGGCAGGCCGACGAGATCGTCGCGCACGCCCCGAGCATCGTGGGCGTCGTGTCGATGGTGCTCGCCGCCGGCGTGCTGGTCGGGGTGCTCAACGGCACCGGCATGGTCGACGCGATGGCGACGTGGATCACGACGGTGATCCCGGCATCCCTCGGCCCGTTCCTCGCGGTCATCACGGGCGTCCTGTCGATCCCCTTCACGTTCTTCATGTCGAACGACGCGTTCTACTACGGCATCCTGCCGGTGCTCGCCCAGAGCGCGGAGCACTTCGGGATCGCGCCGGTGGAGATGGCTCGCGCCTCCATCACCGGCCAGCCGGTGCACCTGCAGAGCCCGCTCGTGCCGGCGATCCTGCTGCTGGTCTCGCTGGCGAGCGTGAACCTCGGCGATCACCACAAGAAGGTGCTGTGGCGGGCCTGCGTGGTCTCGCTCGCGATGCTCGCCGTCGGGGTGCTGGTCGGAGCCATTCCTCTGATGGCGTGACCGCTGCGGGCGCCCCCTCGTAGGATCGCGGCATGACCAAGGGACCGGCGCCCAGCGCCTCCTATGAGCACCGCAGCTTCGGCGCGCCGGGTGCGCAGCGCACCGTCTTCCTGCTCAGGGCGGGCATCTCGACGCTGTCGGACCCGCGACCGGACGTCACCGCCCGGCGGGACGCGCGCATCGTGGCAGTGGGTCTGACCATCGACGACATCGACGACCCCGCGGCGTATCGCGGGGCGACGGCGGCCGAGATGACGGCCGCGACGATCGCTCGATTCGTCGCGGAGGAGCGTCACGACCGTCCCGTCGGCGTGGTCGGCGTCGGCGACGCCGGCGAGGTGGCGATCCTCGTCGCCGCTCATCTGGGCGCCGGGGTCGACCGCCTGGCGCTCGTCGCCGTGCCCCGGCCGGACACCGAGCTCGGCGGCGCAGAGGTCGCCGAGGTGCTGGCCGGCGTCACCGCTGCCACGCTCATCCTCAACGGACGGGACGATCCCGACGCCGCGGCCCCGGCGGCCCGCTGGTTCGGCGACCGCCTGGCGTCGGCCCGCGTGGAGATGATCCCCGAGACGTCGGATCCGCAGTCGCGCCTCATTCTGGCCGACGTGTGGGAGCGGGTCCTCTCGCACGTCGCGCCGGGGACCGTGCGGTGACCCGCATCGTCGTGCTGACGGGGGCGGGCATCTCGGCCGAGAGCGGCGTCCCCACGTTCCGCGATGCCGGCGGGCTGTGGGAGGGGCACGACGTCGAGGACGTCGCGACGCCCGAGGCGTTCGAGCGCGACCCCGACACCGTGCTGGCCTTCTACGACGCGAGGCGGCGGGCGCTGGCATCCGTCGCCCCGAACGCCGCGCACCGCGCCCTCGCGAGGCTCGAGGGGGCGATCGCCGACGACCTGCTCGTCGTGACGCAGAACGTCGACGACCTGCACGAGCGGGCCGGCAGCCGCGATCTCGTGCACATGCACGGCGAGCTGCGCCGCGCGCTGTGCCTGACGTGCGGCGCGCGCCCGGCGTGGGACGGCGACCTCATCGGCCGACCAGCCTGCCCGGTGTGCGGGGAGCGGATGCTGCGGCCCGACGTGGTCTGGTTCGGCGAGATGCCGTACGAGCTCGACCGCATCGAACAGGCCGTCGTCGCGTGCGACGTGTTCGTCTCGATCGGCACGTCGGGCGCCGTCTATCCCGCCGCCGGCTACGTCGCCCTCGCATCGGCATTCGGCGCTCGCACGGTCGAGCTGAACCTGGATCCGAGCGACGCGATCATCCCGTTCGACGATGCGCGCGCCGGCCGGGCGAGCGAGCTGGTGCCGCAGTGGGTGGACGAGATCGTCGAGGGGCGGGCGGAGCCGGGCTGAACCGGCTGCGCGCACCGGCGGCACGCGACGGCGCCGGGCGGAGTTGCTCCACCCAGCGCCGTCGCATCGACGGGTGCGGACTACGTCCGCCCGCCGCCCGAGCGCAGACGCGAGAGCGCGTCGACGGTCGCGGCGAGGATGAGCACGCCGCCGGTGACCAGCAGGTTGACCCCCGCGGGGAGGTTCAGCAGACCGAGGCCGTTCGTGATCGTCGCGATCACGAGCGCGCCGATCGCCGCGTGCATCAGACGCCCCTTGCCGCCGAAGAGGCTGACGCCGCCGACGACCGCCGCGGCGACACCCGAGAGCACGATGTCACGACCGACGGTCGCGTCGACCGATCCGACGCGGGCGACACTGAGGAGCGCGGAGAACACGGCGAGGCTCGAGCAGATGACGAACGCCCACCACTTGATCCACCGCACCTTGACGCCCGAGCGGCGCGCGGCTTCGGCGTTGCCGCCGATGGCGTAGATGTAGCGGCCGAACCGGGTGCGGTCGAGCAGGAACGTGCCGAGCCACAGGATGGCGAGCACCACCGGCACGACGATCGGGACGCCGGCGACCTCGACCACGGACTGGCCGCGGTTCTGGTTGAGCACGAACACGACCACGCCGCCGATCACGGCGATGACGGCCAGCTTGATCCACACCAGCGACAGCGCCCGGTTGGGGACACCCGCGCGCGTGCGGCGCGCGCGGTCCCAGAACGACGTGGCGCCCGAGATGACGAGCATGATCGCGAGCATCACCCATCCGCCCCACACGGGCAGGTTGCCGTTCTGCAGCGCGATCAGCTCGGGCACCTCGAGGCGGAACAGCCCGCCCGGACCGATGATCACCAGCGCGAGACCCTGGAAGCCCAGGAACAGGCCCAGCGTCACGACGAACGACGGGATGCCGACCCTGGCGACGAAGAAACCTATCAGCGCGCCGGTGAGGAAGCCGAAGCCGAAGCCGATCAGCAGCGCCAGCGGCCACGGGACGCCCTGCGAGGCGAGCACCACGAACAGGGCCATGCCGACACCGCCGGTGACGCCCGCCGACAGGTCGATCTCGCCCAGCAGCAGCACGAAGACCAGCGCCATGCCGAGCACCACGAGGGTCGCGGCCTGGTTCAGTAGGTTCGCGAAGTTGCGCTCGGTGAGGAAGAACGGGCTCAGGATCGAGAACAGGGTGAACAGGACGACGAGCCCGCCGATGGCCGGGAGCGCGCCCATGTCGCCGCCGCGCACGCGCTGCCACCACGCCCGGAGCTGGTCGCCGACGCCGCCCTCGACGCCGCTGCCGATGAGGTCGCTCGCGAGGGGATCGGGCGCGGCCTCGGTGCGGGTCGCATTCGCGGTCATTCCACGCCTCCTTCGGTGCGGACGGTCGAGGTGTCGAGGATCGTGACGCCCTGGGGTGTCTTGGTGCCGGTGATGTAGCCGACCACGTCGTCGCGCGTGGTCTGGCTCGTCGGGATCTGCGCCACCATCTGGCCGAGGTACAGCACCGCGATGTCGTCGGCGACCTGGAAGACGTCGGCGAGGTTGTGGCTGATGAGGACCACCGCGACGCCCTGCTCGGAGAGGCGTGTGACCAGGTTCAGCACCTGCTCGGTCTGCGCGACGCCCAGGGCCGCCGTCGGCTCGTCGAGGATGACGACGCGGGCCTTCTTGAGGACCGCGCGGGCGATCGCGACGGTCTGCCGCTGCCCGCCGGACAGGCTCGAGACCTTCTGCCGCACCGACTTCACGGTGCGCACGGACAGCGAGCGGAGGGTGTCGGACGCCTCCTTCTCCATGCGGCCCTCGTCGAACGTGCCGAACGACAGCTCCTCGCGACCGAGGAACATGTTCTGCACGATGTCGAGGTTGTCGCAGAGCGCCAGGTCCTGGTAGACGACCTCGATGCCGAGGCCGGATGCATCCCGGGGCGCGTGGAGGTCGCGGTGCTGGCCGTCGATGAGGACTTCGCCCTCGTCGTACGGCTGCACGCCGGCGAGGCCCTTGATGAGGGTGGACTTCCCGGCGCCGTTGTCACCGACGAGTGCGGTGACCTTCCCGGGGCGGACTTCGAGGTCGACGCCCTTGAGGACGCTGACGGGGCCGAAGGACTTCTTGACGCCGACCAGCTTGATGATCGGCTCTGTGGGGGTTTGTGTTTTTTACTTGCTGTTTTCCTGGTGTTTAGGGGTTCCGGGGTTGTTGGGGCGCCGCCCCCTGCGGCGCGACGCCCCTGCGGTTCAGCCCGCAGGCCCGCGGACTACTCTGCGGTGACTCCGTACTCCTCGCAGGCCGCCATCACTTCCGGCGTGCAGACGTCGTCGTACTCGGCGTCGCCCGCCGCGATGACGTCCTTGACCTGCTCCGGTCCCACCAGGATCGGGGTGACCTGGATGTACGGCGTGCCGTCGTCGAGCTCGGCCTCGGTCGTCACGTCCTCGCCGTTCAGGAGCGCCACCGCGGTCTCGACCGCGGCATCCGCCTCGTCCTTCACCGGCTTGTAGACCGTGGCGGTCTGCCAGCCGAGGAGGATGTTCTGCAGGCCCGCGACGTTCGCGTCCTGTCCCGAGACGGCGACGCCCTCGAGGTTGTTGTCCTGCAGCACCTTGATGACGCCGGCCGCGTTGGTGTCGTTGGCGACCCAGACGCCGTCGACCTGGCCGTTGAGCGAGGTCAGCGCCTGCTCGAAGTTGGTCTGCGACTTGGCCTGGTCCCACACCCCCGGGGGCTCCGCCGCCGGCGTGATGCCCGCGCCTTCCATGACCTCGACCGCGCCCTCCTTGAACATGGCCGCGTTGCCGTCGGTCGGGTCGCCGCCCATGTACACCACGACAGCCGTGGCCGGGTCCTTGCCGGCGGCCTCCAGTCCGTCCAGGACCGTCTGGCCCTCGAGGCGGCCGACCTCGACGTTGTCGAACGACACGTAGTAGTCGGCGCCCTCGAACGGACGGTCGTAGGCGATGACGGGGATGCCCTCGCCCTTCGCCTTCGCCGCCACGGCCTCTGCAGCGCCCTGGTAGTCGACCAGGAGCATGACGCCGCAGCCCTGGGTGAGCTGCTGGTCCGCGATCGTCGAGTACTTGTTGACGTCGCCCTGGGCGTTCTGGATGTCGACGTCGAAGCCGGCGCCCTCCAGGCCCTCCTGGAGGTACTTGCGGTCGAAGTTCTCCCAGCGCGGCGAGGATGCCGCGTCGGGGAGGATCACGCACGCGCGGCCCGCGGCGTCGCCGCCGCCGTCGCCGCCGTCGCCCCCGTCCCCGGTGTCGCCGTTGCCGCCGGCGCATCCCGCCAGCACCACCGCGGCCGCGCCCGTGAGGGCCGCCACGGCGAGGAGTGAAGACTTCTTCATCATTCGCCTTTCGTCATTGAAGCGAGCGAGGCCCGGGTCCCTTCCCGTGCGCATCGCGCTGAAAGCGATCATGGCGATGATCGAATCTTGGCGTCAAGTCTTGAACATAACGCTTTGACAACGCCGGGACGCCGGGTCATCGCCCCACTCGTGTTCCTGTGCCGCGAGAGCGCTTTCCGTGCAGAATGCTTGTCTGATGCGCAGATCAGAAGCAGATTGCGCAGTACGCCACGTAGTGTGCACGGTACGCCGCGGTAGCGTGTTCGTCAAGTGAAGACAGCGAGCGGCCTTCGCCCGTCACGCCCGACCCGTCGCCGCGCGCGTGCGACGCGACAGCGAGTCGACGATCACGGCGAGCACGAGCACGACGCCGGTGACCATGAACTGCACCGAAGAGTCGAGGTTGAGCAGCGTCAGGCCCGACGAGATCGACTGGATGACGACGATGCCGATGAGGGCCGAGAACGCGGACCCTCGCCCGCCGAAGAGACTTGTTCCGCCGATGACCGCGGCCGCGATCGCGTTCAGATTGACGTCGCCGGTGCCCGAGCTCTGGTTGGCCGAGGCCAGTCGCGCCGCGGCGAGGATGCCGCCGACGGCGGCGAGCGTCGAGCACATCGCGAACACCGACAGATAGATCCGGTTCACGCGGATGCCGGCGCGACGGGCGGCCTCGACGGAACCGCCGACGGCGTACACCGCGCGTCCCCACCGGGTGCGCGTCAGCAGGAAGTTCATCACGACGACGAGCCCGAGGAAGAACAGGAACATCACGCCCACGCCGCGGTACAGGTTCAGGTACCAGGTCGCGGCGAGGAGGAAGGCCAGGAGCGCGATGCTCCGGGTCGCGATCTCGGCGTAGCTCTGGCTGACGAGGTTGGCGGCGGCACGGCGGTGCGCCCGCCGCACGAGCGACCACGCGAACGCGCCCGCCGCCACCACGGCGAGGACGTACGACGCCCAGGGCGGAAGGAACAGCTGCTGGGCGAACTGCACCAGCCACGAGTCGAACGGGATGGCGATGGAGCCTGTCTCGCCGAGCACCCACAGCTGCAGGCCGAGGAAGCCGAGCAGGCCGGCGAGCGTGATGACGAAGCTGGGCAGGCCGAACCTGGTGAACAGGTAGCCGTAGAGCAGGCCGACGAGACAGCCGATGGCCATGCCCGCGAGGACGGCGATGATGGGGTTCCACTGCAGCTGCACGAACGTGACCGCGAGCACGGCCGCCGCCAGGCCCGACACCGATCCCACGGAGAGGTCGATCTCGCCCACCAGCAGCACCAGCACCACGCCGAGGGCGATCGTGCCGATCGCGGCGCACTGCATCGTGAGGTTCACGAGGTTCTCGCTGGAGAGGAACACCGGGTTCAGAAGCTGGAACACCGTCCAGATCACCGCGATCCCCAGGACGACCGGCAGCGTGCCCAGCTCGCCCTCGCGGATCCGGGCGACGAACCCCTCCCACGCGTGGCGGAGCCGGCTGCCGCTGAGCACGCGCTCCTCGGGGAGCGGCTCGGCCAGACGCTCGTCGCCGCGCGCGCTCATCGCGTCCCCTCCCCGCGGGGCCGCGGCGGCCGCCGCGACCCGCGCCGGGGCATCCGGATCACCGTGCCCCCGGCCGTCTCGGTCTCGACCTGCGGCTCGTCCACGGGAGGCGGCGGCGCCGCGCCGCGATCCGGCGTGCGCCGGAGCGCGGAGTGGTCGGCGGCGCCGGTGATGGCCGCGATGAGGATCTCGCTCGTGACGTCGGCGACGTTGTAGACGCCGTTGTTGCGTCCGAGCCGCAGCACGACGACGCGGTCGGCGACCGCCATGACGTCGGCCATGTTGTGGCTGATGAGGATGACGCCGTGGCCGCGTTCGCGCAGCCGCTCGATGAGATTGAGGACCTCCGCCGTCTGCGCCACCCCGAGCGCCGCGGTGGGCTCGTCGAGGATGACCACGCGCGGCTCGCCGATGAGAGACCGCGCGATCGCGACGGTCTGCCGCTGCCCGCCGGACAGCGACGCCACCGGCACCCGGACCGAGGGGATCTTGGCCGACAGCTCGCGCAGCAGCGTCCAGGTGCGCTGCTCCATGCCCACCTCGTCGAGGGTGGCGCCGTCGCGCAGCTCGCGCCCGAGCCACAGGTTCGCCACGACGTCGAGGTTGTCGCACAGCGCGAGGTCCTGGAAGATCGTCTCGATGCCGAGCTCCTGCGCGTCCGCGGGGGAGTGGATGTCGACCGGCTCGCCGTCGAACTCGAGGGTCCCCGCATCCGGCGGATGGACCCCGGCGAGCACCTTGACGAGCGTGGACTTGCCCGCGCCGTTGTCGCCGACGAGGGCGACCACCTCGCCCTCGTTGACCCAGAAGTCCACGTCGGTGAGCGCCTTGACGGCGCCGAAGTGCTTGCCGATGCCGCGCATGGTGAGCACGCGCTCGCGCGGCCTTCCCGTCCGCGGGTGCGTCACCGACATCCTCGCCCCGTCCCCATCATCGCGTCCCGGCCGTTCGCCGCCAGAGACAGGACCCTACCCGATCCCTGCGGCTTCGCACGCATCGGCGTAGGCGGGGGTGCAGATGTCGCCGACGGACCAGAAGCCGTCGGCGACGACGGTGCCCATGATGTCGTCGACGGTGACGGCGACGGGGTCGAGCAGCGTCGCCGGCGTCCCGTCGATCTCCATCGGCGCCGTCACCTCCTCGCCGTTCAGCAGCTTCACGGCGACCTCGGCGGCGAGCTCCGCCTGCGGCGCGATCGCCTTGTAGACGGTCATGTGCTGGTCGCCGGTGAGGATCCGCTGGATCGCCGAGAGCTCGGCATCCTGTCCCGTCACGATCGGGAGGGGATCGACGTCGGCGACGCGCAGCGCCGCGATCGCGCCCCCGGCCGTGGCGTCGTTGGCGGCGTAGACCCCGGTGATCGCGTCGCCGTGCTGCGCGATCTGGCCCGACACCCACTCCTGGGCCTTCTCCGGGCTCCAGCCGGGGGTGTCGTACTCGGCGAGGACGCGCAGCCCGCTCTCGTCGATGATGCTGTGCGCCCCCCGCTTGAACAGCGCGGCGTTGCTGTCGGTGGGCGAGCCGTTGACCATGAGGATGCCGCCGTCCTCGCCGCTGGCCCGCACGCCCTCGACGAACGCCTCCGCCTGCAGGACGCCGACCTTCTCGTTGTCGAACGAGATGTAGTACGCCAGGTCGCCGCCGGCCACGAGGCGGTCGTACGAGATCACCGGCACCCCCTTGGCGTTCGCCGAGGTCACGATGCTGACGGCGGCGTTCGCGTCGACCGGGTCGAGCACGAGCACGCCGGCCCCCGCGGTGAGGGCGGACTCGGCCTGCTGCTGCTGCTTCGCGGCGTCCTGGTCGGCGTTGGCGTACAGGACGCGGTAGTCGCCGAGCTCGGCGATCCGCGCCTCGAACAGCGGGCGGTCGAACGTCTCGTACCGCGCGGTCTTCGCATCGGGCAGCAGCAGGGCGACGGTGTCGTCGGAGGGGGCGCGCCCCGGCGCGGGCGACGTCGTGCACGCCGCCAGCAGCGCGGCGAGGAGGAGGAGAGCGGATGCCGCGACCGCTGCGCTGCGCCGGGTGCGGCCCTGCCGCGACCCGTGGGCGTGCATGCCGCGCATGGGTCTGCTCACGCGGTGATGGGCAGCGACGGCGCGCTCGGCAGCTGTGCGTCGACCGTGACGTGATCGAGGGCGATCGCGATCGCCCCGCGCGACTCCGCCCACTCGCCGAACGAAGCCCCGACGATCTCGGGGAGGCCGTCGGCGGACGCGAGCGCCGTGCGCTCGAGGGCATGGCGCATCGGCGCCATGAGGATCTCGCCGGCCTGGCCCAGCTCGCCGCCGATCACGATGAGCCCGGGGTCGACGAGGTTGCACAGGCTCGCCGCGGCGATGCCGATGTGGCGTCCGGCGTCGGCGATGACGCGCCGGGCGGCGCCGTCGCCGGTCTCGGCCGCCTGCAGCAGGTCGCCGAGGCGGTGCATGCCCTCGCTCGGCGGGAAGAGCGACAGCAGCGCCGGCCCGCCGGCGTACGTCTCGAGGCACCCGCGGTTGCTGCAGCGGCAGATCGGCCCGTTCTCGTCGAGCGTCACGTGCCCGATCTGCCCTGCCTTGCCGTTGACGCCCCGGAAGAGGTCGCCGTCGACGATGAGACCGGCGCTGATCGTGTGGCCGACGCGGATGAAGACGCTGGATGCGGCCGCGCGGCCGTTCCCCTCGCGCGCCTCGGCGAGTCCGCCCAGGTTGGCCTCGCTGTCGACGTAGACCGGCCGCCCGATACGCGCGGACAGGCTCTCGGCGACGTCCACGCCCTCCCAGCCGCGCAGCAGACCCGGGGTCGAGACCATGCCCGTACGCGGGTCGATCGGCGCAGGCAGCGCCAGTCCCACCGCCAGGAGGTCGGTGAGCGTGCTTCCGAGCGACTCCATCATGTCGCCCAGCAGGAGCGCCAGCCGGTCGAGCTCGGAGTCATGGCGATGGTCGAGGGGGAGCGGAAGCGACGACTGCGTCACGATGGTGCGCGCGGTGTCGGCGATCGCGATGTGAAGGTGGCGGGAGCTGTAGTGCACGCCGGCGACGAGGCCGAGGCGGCGGGCGAGGGACACCAGCGTGGCGCGGCGGCCGCTGCTGGTGGTGAAGGACGTGTGGAGCAGGCCCGACGCGGTCAGCTCCTTGACGATGTTGGAGACCGTGGCCGGAGACAGGCCGGTGCTGCCGGCGAGCTCGATCTGCGTCAGACGGCCGTGGCGCTTGAGCGACTCGACGACGCGCGCGCGGTTTGCCTCGCGCAGCGAGGTCTGCGAGCCCGGCGGGGCGTTACGGCGTGCCACAGCTTCACTGTAGCGGACCCCCGATTTCGCAGGTCGGGCGGGAATCGCCGGTGGACCTGCCGGTCAGCGGCGCCCTTCGGCGAGGCGGATGAGCACGATGTTGCCGGATTCGTCGACTTCCGCGACGTCCGTATGCGCCTTCACGAACTCCGAGAAGCTCCGGTGGCCGAGAGCCTTCTCGCTGAAGGACGGGTCGAGTCGCTTGATGAGGCTCTTGACCGCGGACGCGTGCTGCCACTCGACGTCGTCCTTGTCGCTCTCCAGGCGCAGCGCGCGCTCCAGCAGCGATCCGGCCGGGTCCGCCGCGGCCTTCCTGCTGCGACGACGCTGCGGCGCGGCATCCTTCTTGTCCTCCGGGGGTCCTGCCACACCTGGCAGGGCGTCGTACGAGTCGAACTGGTCGCACGCCGCCGCCAGCGACTTCGCCGTCGAGCCGGCGACGCCCACGCCCACGACGAACCGGCCGAGGCGCTTGCAGCGCTGGGCGAGCGGCACGTAGTCGGAGTCGCCCGCGACGATGACGACGTGGGTGAGATCCGGCAGCCGGAACATGTCTTCGACGGCGTCCACGGCGAGGCGGATGTCCGCGCCGTTCTTGGCGTAGGCCGCGGCGGGGAAGAGCTGCACCAGGTCGACCGCCCGCGCGACGAGCTGCGAGCGGTACTCCGCGTTGACCGGCGCGGACCAGTCGGCATAGGCGCGGGTGAGCACGAGGGTCCCGAACGACGTGGCGTAGTCGATGATGGCTCCGACGTCGATGGTGGCGGCGGTCAGGCGCTCGGCGATCTCGGGGTCCGAGCCGCCCGCCGAGATCTTCTGCCGATCGCGCGAGTACGAGTTCTTGCCGTGCACGCGGTCGTACCAGGACATGACGATGTTGTCGAAGTCCAGGTAGACCGCCACGCGGGCGTTCTGCAGTTCGGCCACTTCACTCCTCCCCGGGGTAGCGCACGCCGACGAGCTCGCGGATCTCGTCGAGGGTCTCCATGATCGCGACCGTCTCGTCGATCGGCAGGATGTCGGAGTCGGTGCGTCCCTCGCCGATCACGCGCTCGGCGGCGAGCGCCTGGTACTGCATCCCGCGTCCGTCGATGTCGGAGCGGTACTCCTCGCGGACCGCTCCGTCGGGTCCGACCACGCGGAACGACGTCGCGGAGTACCACACCCGGTCGATCTCGATGCGGGCCTGCGTGCCGATCACCGTGGCCGTGTTGGGACCCGCCGCACGCGATGCCGACAGCGACGTCGAGATCGCGCCCGACTCGTGCGCCATGACGGTGGCGACCTCGGTGTCGGAGCCGGCGTCGCCGAGGCGTGCCGAGGCCGCGATCGACAGCGGGGCGCCCAGGACGTCCCACGCGAACGAGATCGGGTAGATGCCGAGGTCCAGCAGCGCGCCGCCCCCGAGCTCGAGGGCGTTGATGCGGTGTGCCGGGTCGTCCGGCAGGAGCTGCGTGTGATCGGCGATGACGGCGCGCACCTCGCCGAGGGCGCCGGATGCGATGAGCTCGCGGATGCGGACCATGTGCGGGAGGTAGCGGGTCCACATCGCCTCCATCGCGAGCACGCCTCTGGCTGCGGCGGCGTCGCGGACCTCCGCGGCTTCGGCGGCGTTCAGCGTGAACGGCTTCTCCACCAGCACATGCTTGCCGGCCTCGATGGCCAGCAGCGCGTTCGCCGCGTGCATCGGATGCGGCGTCGCGACGTACACGATGTCGACGTCGGGATCGGCGACCAGGTCCTCGTACGAGCCGTGGGCGCGGGGGATGCCGAAGTCGGCGGCGAAGGCGTCGGCGGTCTGCTGCCGGCGCGACCCGACGGCGGCGACGTCCAGGCCGGCGGTGCGGAGGTCGCTCGTGAAAGCGCGGGCGATGCCGCCCGGGCCGAGGATGCCCCAGCGCAGGGACGAGGGGGAAGTCATGAACCGAGGCTATCGCCCCGTCCGCCCCCCTACTGCGTGCGGCTCTCGGCGAGCGCGGGCTGCCCCGGTGCGACGACGAGCGGGTCGAGCGCGCGGGCGAGGTCCTCCACGATGTCGCGCGGATCCTCCAGGCCGATCGACAGGCGCACCGTGGTGCTGCCGATGTGCGCCTCCGCCAGCTGGGTGGGCGTCATGTGGCTGTGGGTCATCGACGCCGGGTGCGCGACGAGACTGCGGGCATCGCCGATGTTGGCGACCAGCTTGACGACCTGGAGGCGGGCGATGACCTCCTCGACGAGGCGGAAGTCCGCCTCGTCGTCCCCCGACGAGGGGAGGTCGAACGCGAACACCGAGCTCGCGCCCCGCGGCAGGTAGGTCTGCGCGCTGCGGTGCCACGGGCTGGACTCCAGGCCGGGGTGATACACGCGCGCCACCGCCGGATGCGTCTCGAGGAACCGCGCGACGGTCAGCGCGCTCGAGGTGTGCCGCTGGACGCGCAGGTCGAGCGTCTCGATGCCCTGCAGCAGCTGGAAGGCGTTGAACGCCGAGAGCGAGGGCCCGAGGTCGTGGACGTACTTGGTCTTCACGAGCGCGATGTAGGGGGAGCCGGTGGCGCCGAACCGCTCGACGAGGCTGCCGTCCGGAACGCGGGCGTAGGTCTGCGTCAGCTGCGGCCAGCGATCGGGCTCCGCCGTGAAATCGAAGGTGCCGAGATCGACCACCACACCGCCCAGCGATGTGCCGTGGCCGCCGAGGAACTTGGTCGCGGAGTGCACGACGATGTCGGCGCCGAAGTCCTTCGCCCGCTGGAGGTAGGGCGTCGCGACCGTGTTGTCGATCACGAGGGGCACGCCGGCGCGGCGTGCGACCGCCGCGACGGCGCCCAGATCCAGGACCTGCGCGATGGGGTTCGAGATCGATTCCGCGAACAGGGCGCGCGTGGTCGGGCGGATGGCGGCCTGCCAGGCTCCGAGGTCGTCCTGGTCGACGAAGGTCACCTCGATGCCCCAGTCGGCGAACGTGTCGTTCAGAAGGTCGACCGTGCCGCCGTAGAGCTGGCGTGCGGCGACGATGTGCTCACCCTGCTTGGCCAGCGCCAGCAGCGCGACCGCGACGGCCGCCTGGCCGGAGGACACGCCCGCCGCGGCGATCCCGCCCTCGAGCTCGGCGACGCGTCGCTCGAAGACGAGGACCGTCGGGTTGGCCGCCCGGCTGTAGATGTTGCCGTCCTTGCGCAGCGCGAAGAGGTCGCGGGCCTCGCTGAGCGAGCGGAACTCGAACGCGTTGGACTGGTGGATCGAGGGCACGGCGGTGTTCTCCGCCACGCCCGGAACGAAGCCGGCCTGCACCTGGGCCGTCGCGAAGGAGCGCGGGGCGGCGTGGGGCGTGTCGGACGCGCAGACCGATTCGGGCATACAGAGCATTGTCGGGCCGCACCGCTGCCCGGCGCGCGTCGTATGTCGAACTGTTGCGGCGCCGGGCGCCGGGCGCCTGCGGTCAGGGGACGAGGACGACCTTGCCGTCGACGCCGGCCTCGACAGCGCGGTGGGCCTCGGCGGCCGCCGCGAGGGCGAAGGAGGGGCCGAGCTCGACGGAGAACGCGCCTGCGGCGAGCAGCGCGAGCGTCACCGGCACGGCCTCGATCCGCCACGCCTGCTGCTGCGCGGTGAGCGGCACGGGCGAACCGCCGGAGAAGGCGCGGATGCCGAGGCCGGGCGCATCCCGTCCGCGGACGAGTGTCGCGACGCGGTCGCGATCCGGGACCAGCCTGATCGAGGTCTGCAGGGCCTCGTCGGTGCCTGCGGCGTCGATCGCGACCGTCACACCCCGGGGAGCAGCCTCCCCGACACGGTCGGCGAGCCCGTCCCCGTAGGCGATGGGGATGCCGCCCAGCGCGCGCACGCGCTCGAACCGGCGCTCGGACGACGTGGCGATCACCGTCGCGCCCCAGAGCACCGCGTACTGGATCAGCGCCTGGCCGACGGCGCCCGAGCCGCCGTGCACGAGCAGCGTGTCGCCGGAGCCGACGCCGAGCGAGCGCAGCGTCTGGTACGCCGTGCCGACGGGGATGCCCAGCGCCGCGCCCTCGGCGGCGCTCACCTGCGGCGGTCGCCGGAAGAGGTGCCCGGCCCCGACGACGACGTCTCTCGCGTACGCGCCCGAGGCGCCGGCGAACACCACGGGGTCGCCGGCGCGGAAGCCGTCGACGCCCTCGCCCACCGCGGTGACCACGCCGGCGCCGTCACTGCCGACCCGGCGCGGCGTGGTGATGGGCGCGGACGTGCGGACGCCGCTGCGGAGCTTGACGTCGATCGGGTTGACCCCCGCCGCCGTCACCTCGACGGCGACTTCTCCCGGCCCGGGCACCGGGTCGGGTGCCTCGATCACGCGCAGGACGTCGGGGGCGCCGAACTCGGTGTAAGCGATCGCGGTGGTCATGTCGTGCAGAGCTCCTGTCTCGCGGCGGTCGTCGGCGTCGTCGGGACTCCCAGCCTGTCAAATGTGCGGGCGACTCGGTCGCTCAGCCGCGCAGCGCCTTCTGGATCCGCTGCAGCGACACCGGCTCCGCCGTTCCCAGCGTCTGCGCGAAGAGGCTGACGCGGTACTCCTCGAGCAGCCAGCGCGCGTTCACGAGGGAGGGCGGCGCGTCCTCTGCCGGCGGGATCGTGCCCCCCGCGTCGGCGAACAGCGCGGCCGCGCGCTCGAACTCGGTCATGCGCTGGCGGTCGCGGCCGGGGTTGTCGGACAGCGCGCGCACCCGGTCCCGCGCGCCGCGCAGGTAGCGGGGGACGTGGGCGAGCCGGTCGGTCCCCGTCCGGGCGGCGAAGCCCGGGAACACGAGCCCGGCGAGCTGACCCTTCACGTCGCCCAGCGCCCCCAGCAGCGTCAGCGAGTTCGCGTCGCGCATCGTCCGCTCCACCTCGCGGGCCGCGGTGAGGATGCGCGCGGCGAGGGACACCGTCTGGAACAGCTCGTCGACGACGACGGCCGACAGCGCGTCGCGCACCTCCTCGAACCGTGCCCGGGTGCGCACCGTGCCGTCGTGCGCCGTCCGGGCGATCACCGCGTCGGCCACGGCCACCCGGCAGTCCTCGATGAGCGCCTTGGCGGACGGGTACGGAGATGCCGCGAGCGCGAGCTTCTCCGCGGAGGTGAGGTGCTCGAGCACGTACGCCGCCGGCGAGGCGACCGACAGCAGCACCAGCCGGCGCACGCCGTGCCGCGTCGCCCGTGCTGCCGCTTCCGGGGTCGCCTCGATCCGGAGCGCGACCGTCGGTCCCTCGTCGACGATGGCGGGGTACCCGCGCACGACGCCGCCGGCCACTCTGGTGTCGACCACGTCGGGGAGGTCTCCGAAGCTCCACTCGGTCAGGCCCGCGCGCTCGGCGAAGCCCGGCGAGGCCTGCGCACCGGCCGCGCCGTTTGCCGCGCCCGGGCCGGCCGCGCCGGGGGCTGCAGCGGCCATCGACGCCGCGGGGCCCGGTCTGGTCGACGCGGCCCGGGCGGTGAGCGACTTCGAGACGGACGCGCGGACCCGGTCCGACAGGCGCTCCTGCAGCGACCGGAGGTCGCGGTCCGAGCCCACGGTGCGTCCGCGCTCGTCGACCGCGCGGAACGAGACCTGCAGATGCGCCGGGACGCGGTCGAGCTCGAAGTCCTCCGCGGTGACGGGCTGGTTCGCGACCCGCTGGATGCGGGCGGCGAGCGCCTGGCGCAGCGGCAGCGGCGGCAAGCCGTCGTGCGCCTCGGGGCCCTGCCCCGCCAGATCCGCGGCGAACGTCGCCGCCCAGTCGGCGGCGGGCACGACGTGCCGGCGGATGGCCTTGGGAAGCGACCGCAGCAGCGCGGTGATGAGCTCGTCCCGCATGCCGGGCACCTGCCAGTCGAACCCGTCCGGTCGCAGCTGTGCGAGCAGCGCGAGCGGCACCACGGCCGTGACGCCGTCGTCGGGTGCGCCGGGCTCGAAGCGGTAGGCCAGCGAGATCACCTGGTCGCCCTGCGTCCAGCGCGCAGGGAAGTCGCGTTCGTCGCCACGCGAGCCCTCGTCGACGAGGTCGGCCTCGGTCATGTCCAGAAGCCGCGGCGTGCGGGCCGACGCCTCCTTCCACCACGCCTCGAACGACCGGGCGTCGAACACGTCGCGCGGGATCCGTGCGTCGTAGAACCGGAACACCTCCTCGTCGCCGACCAGGATGTCGCGGCGGCGCTCGCGCTCCTCGATCTTCTCGAGGCGGCGCCGCAGCTCGAGATTGCGTCGTTCGAAGGCGGTCAGCCGCTTGTCGAGGTGCGACGAGTCCCACTCGCCCTCGACGAGCGCGTGCCGCACGAACAGCTCGCGCGCGAAGGGGCGGTCGAACCGGGCCAGCTGCACCCGGCGCTTCGGAATGATCTCGAGGCCGAAAAGCGTGACCTTCTCGTAGGCGGATGCCGCTCCCGACGCCTTCGACCAGTGCGGCTCGCTGAGCGAGCGCTTCGCCAGATCGCCCGCGAGCGGCTCGGCCCACGCGGGATCGATCGCGGCGACGGTGCGCGCGAAGAGGCGGCTGGTCTCGACGACCTCGGCGGCCATCACGGCGCTCGGCCGCTTCTTCTTCAGCCCGGAGCCGGGGAAGATCGCGAAGCGCGTGCCGCGCGAGCCGACGTACTCGGCGCCGCGCCGCTGCTCGGCGCGGTCGGAGCGCTCCGACCCGCCCCGTCCACGGGCGGAGGCGCCGGCGGTGCGCTCGTCGAGGATGCCGAGCTGCGACAGCAGACCCGACAGGATCGCCTTGTGGATCTCGTCGGGGTCGGCGACCGCACCGCCCGCACCCGCGCGGGTCGACGCGCGTGGCGCGTTCACGAGCGCGCTCAGCTGACGATGGACGTCGGCCCATTCGCGCACGCGCACGTAGTTCAGGTGCTCGGCACGGCACAGGCGCCGGAAGGCGCTGGAGCCGAGCTCGGCCTGCTTCTCCTGCAGGTGGTTCCAGAGGTTCAGCAGGCTCAGGAAGTCGCTCGACGGGTCGGTGAACCGGGCGTGGAGCCGGTCGGCCTCCTCGCGCCGCTCCTCCGGCCGCTCGCGGACGTCCTGGATCGACAGGCCCGCGACGATCGCCAGCACGTCGCGCAGCACGCCGCTGCGGCGCGCCTCGACGAGCATGCGTGCGAAGCGCGGGTCGATGGGCAGACGCGAGATCTCGCGGCCCATGTCGGTGAGAGCGGGGTGGTCGCGTCCGGCGCCGGAGCCGGAGGGGCGGACCGCGCCGAGCTCGATCAGCAGGTCGAGCGCGGCCTTCACACCGCGGGAGTCGGGGGGTGTGAGGAACGGGAACGACGAGATGTCGCCGAAGCCGAGCGAGAGCATCTGCAGGATGACCGATGCCAGGCTGGTCCGCAGGATCTCGGGCTCGGTGAACTCCGGCCGCGTCTGGAAGTCGTCCTCGCCGTACAGGCGGATCGCCACGCCGGGGCTGGTGCGCCCGGCGCGACCCGAGCGCTGTTGCGCGGACGCCTGCGACACCGGCTCGATCGGCAGGCGCTGCACCTTGCTGCGGTTGCTGTAGCGCGAGATGCGCGCCGTGCCGGTGTCGACGACGTACCGGATGCCGGGCACGGTGAGGCTGGTCTCGGCGACGTTCGTGGCGAGGATCACCCGCCGGCGGACCCCCGCCAGCCGCGACGGCTCGAACACGCGATGCTGCTCCGCTGAGGACAGGCGCCCGTAGAGCGGGAGCACCTCGGTGGGAGCGGCATCCTTCGCGTACATGCCGCGCACCGCGTCGGCGGCGTCGCGGATCTCGGCTTCGCCGGGCAGGAACACCAGCACGTCGCCGGCGGGCTCGCGGTCGAGCTCGCGCAGGGCCGAGGTGATGCCGTCCACGTCGTCGGAGTCCTCGTCGCCGGACTGCGCCGGCGGACGGTAGCGCACCTCGACGGGGTACGTGCGACCGGACACCTCGATGATCGGCGCGGGCGTGCCGTCGGCGCGGGCGAAGTGCTTCGCGAAGCTCTCGGGGTCGATCGTGGCGCTGGTGATGACGACCTTGAGGTCGGGCCGCCTGGGCAGGATGCGGTGGAGGTACCCCAGGAGGAAGTCGACGTTGAGCGAGCGCTCGTGCGCCTCGTCGACGATGATCATGTCGTACCGTCGCAGCAGCCGGTCACGGTGGATCTCGTTGAGGAGGATGCCGTCGGTGAGGAGCGCGATCCGGGTGTCCTCCGACACCTTGTCGGTGAAGCGCACCTTGTAGCCGACGGTCGTGCCGAGCGGGACCCGCAGCTCCTCGGCGATGCGCTCGGCGATCGTGCGCGCGGCGATGCGGCGCGGCTGGGTGTGCGCGATGCGCGTGCGACCGAGCTCCAGCGCGATCTTCGGCAGCTGCGTCGTCTTGCCCGAGCCCGTCGCGCCGGCGACGATCACGACCTGGTGATCCCGGATGGCGTGCGCGATCTCCTCCCGCGCCGCACTGACGGGCAGCTCGGGGGGATACGAGATGACGGGCTCGGGCGCAGACATAGCCTTCGATCGTATCCCGTCGCAGCCGCTGACGGCGATGCGTGGAGCCTCCCCGGCCGCGCCCGCGCGGACGCGCCTAGGCTGAACGCATGACAGTCCCCAGCGTGACCCTCAACGACGGCAACTCGATCCCTCAGCTCGGCTACGGCGTCTTCAAGGTCCCGCCCGCCGACACCGAGCGGGCCGTCGCCGAGGCGCTCGAGGTCGGCTACCGCCACATCGACACGGCCGCCATCTACGGCAACGAGGAAGGCGTCGGGAAGGCGATCGCGGCGAGCGGGATCGGCCGCGACGAGCTCTTCATCACCACCAAGCTGTGGAATGACCGGCACCACGACGACGAGCCGCACGCCGCCATCCGCGAGAGCCTCGGCAAGCTCGGCCTCGAGAAGGTCGACCTCTACCTCGTGCACTGGCCGACGCCCGCCAAGGACGACTACGTGCACGCCTGGGAGAAGATGGTCGAGCTCCGCGACGCCGGCCTCACCCGCAGCATCGGCGTCTCCAACCACCTGGTCCCGCACCTCGAGCGGATCGTCGCCGCCACGGGGGTCGTGCCCGCCGTGAACCAGATCGAGCTGCACCCCGCGTACCAGCAGCGCGAGATCACCGACTGGGCCGCGGCGCACGACGTGCGGATCGAGTCGTGGGGTCCGCTCGGCCAGGGCAAGTACGACCTGTTCGACGCGGAGCCCGTCGCCGCCGCGGCCGCCGCGCACGCGAAGACGCCCGCGCAGGCGGTGCTGCGCTGGCACCTGCAGAAGGGCTTCATCGTCTTCCCGAAGTCGGTGCGCCGGGAGCGCCTCGAGGAGAACCTCGACGTCTTCGACTTCGAGCTCACCGCCGATGAGGTCGCCGCGATCGACGCCATGGACCCGGGCGACGGCTCGGGCCGCGTCAGCGCGCATCCCGACGAGGTGAACTGACCACGAGCGCCGAGGGAGCGGATGCCGTGAACCCGCGTCTCGCGGAGGCCACCAGCCCCTACCTGCGTGCCCACGCCGGCAACCCCGTCGCGTGGTTCCCGTGGGGCGAGGAGGCGTTCGCCGAGGCGCGCCGACGCGACGTCCCGGTCATGGTGTCGATCGGATACTCGACCTGTCACTGGTGCCACGTCATGGCTCGCGAGTCGTTCGAGGACGACCGCACCGCCGCCGAGCTCGACGCCGGGTTCGTGTCGATCAAGGTCGACCGCGAGGAGCACCCGGAGGTGGACGCGGCGTACATGGCCGCCGCTGCCGCGTTCGCCCAGAGCCTCGGCTGGCCGCTCACGGTCTTCGCCACGCCCGAGGGGCGCCCCTTCTACGCCGGCACCTACTTCCCGCCCGAGCCCCGCGCGGGCATGCCGTCGTTCCGCCAGGTGCTCGCCGCGGTGCGCGAGGCCTGGACCGAGCGCCGCGATCAGATCGATGCGACCGCAGACGCCGTCGCCGACGCGCTCGCCGACGTCCGCGCCGCGGCGCCCGCCGGTGACGTCGAGCTGCCGACGGCGGACGAGCTGGCGGCGGCCGCGGTGGCACTGGCGGCGCGGGAGGACCCTCGGCATGGCGGGTTCGGCGATCCCGCCGCGCCCGCCCCGAAGTTCCCGGTCGCGACGGCGCTGCGGTTCCTGCAGTCCATCCTCGTGCGCGACAGGGCGCCCGAGGCGTCCGCCGTCGCCGACCGGGCGCTGGAGGCGATGGCGTCCTCCGAGCTGCGCGACCGGGTCGAGGGCGGGTTCTTCCGCTACGCCACCCGTCCGGACTGGACGGTGCCGCACTACGAGCGCATGCTGACCGACAACGCACAGCTGCTCGACGTCGCGATGGACGCGGCACCCGCCCGCCAGGACGTCGCGCGCGGCGTCGCCGGCTTCCTCACCGAGGTCCTGCAGCAGCCCGGCGGCGGCTTCGGCGCCGCGCAGGACTCGGAGTCGTGGATCGCCGGCGTGCGCAGCGAGGGCGGCTACTACCTCCGCGACGCGACCGCGCGCGAGCTGCTCGAGGCGCCCGCCGTCGACGGCAAGGTGGTGACCGGGTGGAACGGCCTCGCGATCGGCGCACTGGCCCGCGCCGGCGCCCGGCTGGGCGAGCCGTCGTGGATCGAGGCGGCGCGGTGGGCCGCCGACGCCGTGCTCGAGGTGAACATCGATGCCGAGGGGCGGCTCGTGAGGGCCTCGCTGGACGAGGTGCCCTCCCGCGCCCGCGCGACCCTCGCCGACCACGGCCAGCTGGCGTCCGGGCTCCTCGCGCTCGCCGCGGCGACCGGCGAGGTCGCCTACGCCGTGACCGCGCGGGCGCTCGTCGACGCCTGTGCCGCCGCCGCCGAAGACGACGGCGGCGCCGCCGTCGTGCCCGGCGGCGGGGACCCGCTGCTGTCGCGGCAGGGGATCGGCGCGCCCGACACCGCCTCCGACGCCGACGAGCCGTCGGGCGCGGCATCCCTCGCCGAGGCGGCCGCCGCCCTGTGGATCCTGGGGGCCGGCGACGACTACCGCGTCCTCGCCGGGCGGCTCGTCGGCACCCACATCCGAGCCGCGCTCTCGCAGCCGCTCGCGTACGGCGGCCTCCTGCGGGTGGCCACGACCCTGGCCGCCGCGCCGCGGCAGGTGGTCGTCGTGAGCGCAGACCCCGATGCACCGATGGCGGGCCGGGCACGCGGCATCCGTGCCGACGCCGTGGTGGTCGTCTCGCCCGAGCAGGCGGCGGCGTGGGCGGATGCCGGCTTCGGGCTCTTCGCCGACAAGGCGATGCGCGACGGTCGTCCGACGGCGTACGACTGCCGCGACTTCGCGTGCCGGCTGCCGGTCACCGACCCCGCGCAGCTCGACGCCTGAGGGGCCGCGTCAGACCCAGCTCGGCAGCCACATGTGCAGGTGCCAGAAGTCGTAGGGCACGTTCATCGCCGAGATGATCGGGTACCAGAACGCGGCCAGCGCCAGCGCGACGCCGAGGAAGACGAGCACGAAACGCTGACCGGTGAGTCGCCGGTAGGAGTCCGCCGAGTGCGCGCCGGCGATGTCCCTCAGGGCGAAGGTCACCGCGAGGAGCAGGAACGGCAGGATCGCCACGGTGTAGAACTGGAACACCGTGCGGTCGGGGAGGAAGAGCCACGGCACGTAGGTCACCGCGACGCCGGTCAGGACGATCGCGTGGCGCCAGTCGCGGGCCACGACGAACCGGTAGGCGAGGTAGAGGACAGCGGCGACGCCGGCGTACCAGACCAGCGGGTTCGGCATCGACGAGATCACCTCGGAGCAGCCGTTCGCCGCCTGGCAGCCGTCGACGCCGAACGCGTCCTGGCGGTAGTAGATCCCGGTGGGACGCAGCAGGAGCGGCCACTGCCACGCGGGACTCGCGTAGGCGTGGTGCGCGACGATCCCCGACGTCGACTCGTACATCGCGACGTGGTACCGCCACAGGCTCTCCAGCGCCGTGCCGCCGGACTTGCGGTCGTAGCCGCTGTCGGTCACCAGCCAGCCGGTCCAGGACGCCACGTAGACGACCACCGCGACCGGGACGAACAGGAGGAACGTGACCAGACCCTGGCGCACGGCATCCGTCGGCCACAGCAGCACGCCGGCACGGCGCCGCGCGAGCGCGTCGGTCACGACGAGGTAGATCCCGAGCCCCGCGAGGACCCACGCCCCCGACCACTTGACGGCGCTGGCGGCGCCGATGGCCGCGCCCGCCGCGACGATCCAGGGCCGGTTCCACAGCAGCGGGCCCCACGACGGCGGCTCGTCGCCGTCGTACCGCGCCGCGACGGTCTCCGCGATGCGGCCCATCGTCCGCTCGCGGTCGATCAGGACGAACAGGAACCCCAGCAGCACGAAGAACGTCAGCGGCGTGTCCAGGAGCGCGACGCGGCTCATCGAGATCGCAAGTCCGTCCACCGCCATGAGCAGGCCCGCGACGACGGCGAACGTGGTCGAGCGCGTGAGCCGCTTCGCGATCAGCATCAGCACCAGGACGGCTGCCGTGCCCAGCAGCGCGACGGTGATCCGCCACCCCCAGCCGGACCCGGGGCCGAGCGCCATCATGCCGAGCGCGATGATCCACTTTCCCAGCGGCGGGTGCACGACGAACGACGGCTCGTCGGTGAAGGCGTCGACATCGCCCGACAGGAATCGGTCGTTGGCGTCGGCCGGCCACGAGCCCTCGTAGCCCAGGTTCAGCAGGGTCCAGGCGTCCTTGACGTAGTACGTCTCGTCGAACTGGTTCATCAGGTCGTGCGCGGCGGCGAGATTCCACAGGCGCAGGACGGCGGCGATGAGGAGGACGATCGCGGGGCCCAGCCAGGCGTAGAGGCGGGCCGCCCGTGGGTCCTCGCCGAGGCGGCGGGTGAACCGGTCGTAGAGGCTCGGCCGGGCCGGGGGGAGGAGCGGCGCGGCGGTCTCGTCGGTCTCGAGCCGCGGGGCATCCGTCACCCGGTCAAGTCTAGGCTGAGGGCGTGATCATCCTCGCGGCGACCCCGATCGGAAACCTCGGGGACGCCTCCCGCCGGCTGGTCGAGGCGCTGGAGAGCGCCACGGTCGTCGCCGCTGAGGACACCCGCACCACGCAGCGCCTGCTCGCCGCGCTCGGCGTCGGCAACCGCCCGCGCCTGATCGCCCTGCACGACCACAACGAGAAGGAGCGGGCGCCCGAGCTCGTCGCCCTCGCCCGCGACGGGGACGTGCTCGTCCTGAGCGACGCCGGCATGCCGACGGTGAGCGATCCCGGCTACGGGCTCGTCGCCGCGGCCGCCGCGGCGGGCGTGCAGGTCACGGCGATCCCCGGCCCGAGCGCCGTCCTGACCGCGCTCGCCGTGTCGGGCCTGCCGACAGACAGATTCACATTCGAGGGATTCGTCGGGCGCAAGCAGGGCGAGCGACTCGCGGCCTTCCGTGCCCTCGCCGGCGAACCTCGCACGATGGTGTTCTTCGAGGCGCCGTCGCGCGTGGCCGCGACCCTGGCCGACATGGCCGCCGAGTTCGGAGCGGATCGGCGGGCGGCCGTGTGCCGCGAGCTGACGAAGCTGCACGAGGAAGTCGCGCGGGGGACCCTCTCCCAGCTCGTCGAGTGGGCCGACGGCGGCGTGCGCGGCGAGGTGGTCATCGTGGTGGCGGGGGCCGCCGCGCGCGCCGTCGCCTTCCCGGATGCGGTCGCCCAAGTGGTCGCCCTCGTCGCCGGCGGCGTGCGGCGCAAGGACGCCGCGGCCGAAGTGTCCCAGGTGACGGGACACTCCAGCCGCGAGCTCTATCAGGCGTCTCTGTCCTCGCGGGACTGAGCGCCGCCGGTGGGCGGTCCCTACCGCTTGACCTTCTTCAGGCGGTGGATCGCCTTGTCGACCTGCTTCGTGGCGGCCTTCACATCCGCAGCGGTCGCCTTCGATCCGGCGAGGACGACCTCGCCGACGGCGATCGCGTCGTCGAGGACGGCGAGCGAGTCGACCGAGTAGCGGTCGCGGTCGACGGATGCCGCATCGGCGAGGGCCTGCTCGAGCGTCGTCGTGTCGGGCTGCGACCCGCCGCCCACCGATGCCGCGTCGACGAGTCGCACCTCGTCCAGAACGCCCCACGCTCCGGCCGACAGCGAGAACTCGGCCGAGATCGAGACGACGCCGTCCTCTCCCACCACGATGCCGGGCACCGTCGCCGTGTGGAAGTCGTTCCACACGGTGAACTCCAGCGGCGCGGTCCAGGTGCCCGCCGAGGTCGTCGCCTCGAGCGTCCGGGTGTCGGTGGCGGGGCTGTTGGTGCCCTGCGTCGTCGCCTGCAGCACGTACGTTCCGGCGGGCACGCCGGTGACGGTCTGCGACGCCGACGTCTCGTACGCCGACCCGTTCCAGAAGGTGACGGCGTAGTCGCCCGCGAAGCCGTCGGCCGTCTCCTGCCTGGCCGCCGGTCCGGTGAGCGTCCACGCGCTCATGTCGGCGCTCTCGAAGCCGGGGTTCACGACGAGGTTCGGCGCCTCGACCGTGACGTCCGCGGTCACGTCGAGCCCGGAGTCCGTCCTCCCGGGGATCGAGTACGTGCCGGGTCCGCGGATCCACGCGACGGCGTCGCTCCAGTGCACCGCGTGCTGCTCGGTGGTGCGGTCGTTGTAGGCGACCTCGACGGTGTCGGGCAGCGCGATCGGGGCGCCGTCGACGACGAGGAGCGACACCTCCTCGACCGACACGATCTCGCGCGGCGCGACGGCGCCGGTCCGCACGTAGGAGAAGGTGCGCAGCGACTCGAGCGGCGTGCCGTCCCACGCGAAGAGGGCCTGGTTGTCCCACGCCGAACCGCCGTAGTACTCGCCGACGTGGACGGGATCGTAGTCGCCGGCCGCGCTCGTCGCCCAGCCCGAGCCGAACTGCTCCCAGAGCTGTCGGTTCGCCTCGACCTCGGACGGCGGCCCGACCGGAAGCCACGCGGGCTCCCAGTAGTAGACGCCGATGCCGGCATCGCCGACCGCGGCGACCGCGGCGATCACGTCGCGCAGCTCCCACGCCTGCCCCTGCACGCTCACCGGGTACTGGCCGGTGATGCCGCCCGCCCCGATGACGTTCGGGTAGCCGTCGCCGTCCTCGAGCGTGTGCGCCCAGCTCGTCTCGGCGACGATGACCTGCTTGCCGTAGGTCGTGGCGACCTCCGTCAGCACGGCCGTGAGGTTGTCGATCGCGCCGTGCCAGTACGGGTAGTAGGAGCTCGCGAAGACGTCGTAGTCGACGTCGAAGGCGTCGAGCCCCGCGGCATAGGTCGCGTAGCGGCCAGGCGTCTCGGGGTTCGTGAAGTGCACGGCGACGAGGGCGTCGGGAAGCACCTCGCGCACGGCGGCGCTGCCCGCCGAGACGAGCGCCGCGAACTGCGCGTCGATCTCGCGCCCCGGACGCGTGTGCCCCGCGATGGCGTTGTTGGTCTCGTTGCCGACCTGCACCATCCGCACATCCACGCCCGCGTCCTCGAAGCGCTGCAGCGCATCGGCGGTGAAGTCGTGCAGCGCGGTGACCGTGTCGGCGTCGCTGAGCCCCTGCCACGCCTTCGGCGCCAGCTGGCGGGCGGGGTCGGCCCAGAAGTCGGAGTAGTGGAAGTCGACGAGCACGTCCAGGCCGGCGGCGGTCGCGCGCTGCCCGATCCGGACGGCCCGGTCCACGTCCACCGTGCCGCCGCCGTAGCCGCGGCCCGACGCGTCGTACGGGTCGTTCCAGACGCGGATGCGCACCGAGTTCACGCCGTTGTCGGCGAGCACCGCGAACAGGTCGGCCGGGTCACCGGCGGCGTCGCGGAACACCACGCCGCTCTCCTCGAGCGACAGCACGGTCGACACGTCGACCCCCATCGCGAAGTCCTCGGCGAGGCCGTCGACCCTGTCGACGAAGACGCCGGCGTCGACCGGCCCGTCATCGACCGTTGCCGCCGAGGCGGTGGGCACGGCGAGCGCACCCGCGCAGACGACGGCGACGGATGCCGCGACCGCGCTGAGCACGGTCCGGATGCGGCGGGGGCGGGAGGGGTGGGACATGCGATTCTCCGATCGACGGTGATCAGTGTCAGGTGGAGGGGTCAGCCCTTGACGGACCCCGCGGTGAGGCCGCCGACGATGTAGCGCTGCAGCGACAGGAAGAGGACGAGCACGGGGACCGCCGCGATGACGGCGCCGGCCGCGAACAGCCCCCAGTTGGAGGCGAGCTGGTTGGACACCCACTGGTACATGCCCACCGCGAGGGTCCAGTTCTCCTCGGAGACGAGCACGATCTTGGCGATGATGTAGTCGCCGAACGCGGCGATGAACGCCAGCAGCGCGACCACGGCGAGAATCGGCGTCACGAGCGGCATGATGAGCCGCCAGAAGATCTGCGCGTGCGTCGCGCCGTCGATCTTCGCGGACTCGTCGATCTCGATCGGCACGGTGTTGAAGAAGCCGTACATCAGGAATGTGTTCACGCCGAGCGCGCCGCCGAGGTACACGCAGATGAGGGCGATCTTGGAGTTGAGCCCCAGCGCGGGCACGACCTCGCCCAGTGCGAGCAGCATCAGGAAGATGGCCACGAAGGCCAGTGCCTGCGGGAACATCTGGATGATGAGCAGGCCGGTGAGGCCGGGGCGCCGGCCGGCGAAGCGGAAGCGCGAGAATGCGTACGCGGCGGCGGCTCCCATGAGCACGGCGCCCACGGCGGCGATGCCGCCGATGAGCAGCGTGTTGCCCGCCCACGTCCAGAACCGCGTCTCGCCCAGGGCCGCGTAGTTCGACAGGTCGATCACGCTGAACAGGGCGTTGCTGGCGGCGAGCGTGCCGTTCGGGTTGAGGGATGCCGACAGCACGTACACGAGCGGGAACACCGCGTAGAAGATCACGACGACGGCCAGCAAGTACTTCCAGCCGACCTCGAGCAGCCAGCGGCGACGGCGCGCGGTGCGGCGGTCACCCATGCCGCGCGCGGTCGTCGAGGCGGCGGACGCAGCGGTTGTCGTGGACATCACTGGAACTCCTCGAGCTTGCGGGTCTGGCGGAAGGCGATCGCCGAGATGCCCCCGACGACGGCGAACACGAGGATCGACAGGGCGCTCGCGAGGCCGTAGTCGGCGGCGCCGCCGGACACCCCCGAGATGTCGTAGATGGCGGAGATCAGGATGTCGGTGGCGCCCAGCGCATAGGGCGCGCCGGGGATCGCCGGACCGCCGTTGTTGAACATGTAGATCACGGTGAAGTTGTTGAAGCTGAACGCGAACGACGAGATCAGCAGCGGGGCGGTCGCCACGAGGACGAGAGGCAGGATGATCGACCGCAGCTGGCGCGAGCGGCCGGCGCCGTCGATCGATGCCGCCTCCAGCGTGTCCTGCGGGAGCGCCTGCAGCGCGCCGCTGCACACCAGGAAGTAGTACGGGTAGGTGAGCCACAGGTTCACCCACACCACCGCGGCACGGGCCAGCCACGGATCGCCCAGCCAGTTGATGTCGGCGCCGAAGAAGAACAGGTCGTTGATGACGCCGAACTCCGCGTTGAACATGCCGCGGAACAGCAGCGCCGACATGAACGCGGGGAAGGCGTAGGGGAGGATGTACAGCGTCCGCAGGAACCGCCGGCCCTTCAGGCGCGCGTCGTTGTAGATGAGCGCGAGCAGCAGGCCCAGCGCGAACGGCAGCACGACCGAGAGCGTCGCGAAGACGAAGGTCCACACCGTGACCATCGCGAGCGTCTGGGCGAGCGCGGGATCGGTGAACAGCCGCAGGAAGTTCTCGAATCCGACGTTCACGTACCAGCCGGCGGGGAGCGCCGAGCCGTCCCCGGCGACGAACGAGCCGTTGGCGGTGGCGCTGTAGACCGTGCCGGTCGTGGTGTCGGTGATCGTCTGGGCGTCGGCATCCCACACCAGCGTCGACTCGTAGACGGCGCCCGACGAGCCGTCGCGCGTGCGGACCGAGCCGTCGTTCGGATCCTCGGACACGGGCACGCGAAGGCTCGCGATCTGCTCCTGCAGGGCGGTATCGGTGATGACGGTCGCCCGCGGGACGACCTCCCAGCCGGGCACCTCGGACGGGGTTCCGGCGCTGCCGATCTCGGCGTCCCGCGCCTCTTCCAGCGGCTGCGTCGCCGAGCCGACGAGCACGTCGCCATCCTCGTCGACGATCGCGAAACCGAGCTCGCCGACACGCTCGACGACCGACAGCGGGTAGGTGGGGGAGTCCTCGACGCGACGCTCGCCCTGGATCAGGGCCGCCTCGACGGCCTGCTCCTGCGTGCCGGCGTGACCGGTGCCGTAGTTGGTGAAGGCGATGTAGGCGGTGTAGGCGAAGATGAAGATCTGGAAGACCAGCAGGAACACCAGCCCCGGCAGCAGGTACTTCAGCGGCAGCGCGCGCTTGGTGAAGTACACGATGTCGGCCGCCAGCAGCAGCACGAGCGTGGCCGAGAAGACGAGCCAGGACTCGGCGCGGAAGGCGCTCAGCAGGGTCATGACCCCGAACGCGTTGACGAGCGCCATCAGGGCGAGCTTCGCCAGGAAGCCCCAGCCGGGGCCGCGCCAGCGACGGCCGTGCGGCTCGCTCGGTCGCGGCGCGTCGGCCGTCGTCGTCTGAGGGGGTGCGTCCACCGTCGGCTCCTGTCGCGGGATGTGCTCCGGCGGCCTGTGCGCGGAGCGGGGTTGGGGTCCGGGAGGCGGGGAGAGGCACTCACCCGCCTCCCGGAGTCTGTCGGCCGCGATCGCCCGCGGCCTGGTCGTCAGGCGGCCGGGCTCAGCCCGCGACCGCCGCCTGGACGTCGGCGACCATGGTGTTCCACGTCGAGACGGGGTCGGCGCCGTTGATGATCTGCGACTGCGCGGCGTTCCAGAGGTCCCACACCGAGCCCATCTCGGGGATGCTCGGCATCGGCACGCCGTTCTGCGCCGAGGCGAGGAATCCGGCGATGATCGGGTCGGAGGCGACCTCGGCGGCGAGGGTCGACCAGGCCGGGATGCGCGGGTCGGCCTCGTAGAGCGCGCGCTGGGCCTCCTCGGTGCCGAGGTGGTTCACCAGGAACTCCTGCGCGAGCAGCGCGTTCTCGGACTGCGAGCTCAGGTAGAAGCCCTGCACGCCCACGAACGGCGCGGCCGTCTGGCCGCCCGCCGACGGGATCGGGTTCACCGTGATGTTCTCGACGTCGGTGTAGGCGCTGATCGCCCAGGGGCCCTGGATCGTGTACGGAGCCTTGCCCGTGTTGAACAGCTCGTTGTTGATGTCGTAGTCCACGGTCGTCGAGATGTAGCCGGTGCCGGCCGAGCCGTTGGCGCCCAGCCAGGTCGCGAACGCCTCGCCCGCGGGACCGCCCATCCCGACCTCGGTCGTGTACGAGCCGGAGTCGTCCTGGACGAACACCGGGGCGCCGAAGGAGGTCTGGAACCCGTACATGGTGTAGCCGTCGCCGGTCTCGCCGTTGGTGTTGATGACGAAGGGGCGCTCGGCGCCGGAGGCCAGCCCGCGCTGGATCATGTCATCCCACGTCGCCGGCGCCTCCTCGCCCACGAGGTCGGCGTTCTGCACGAGCGCGATGGTCTCGAGCGAATAGGGGAGGGCGTAGAGCTGGCCGTCGTAGGTCATCGCCTCGAGGGCGACGGGCTCGAACTCCGACGCCTTGTCGCCGAGGTCGATGGTGTCGACCACGCCGGCGGCGACGAGCGCCCCCAGCCAGTCGTGTGCGCCGACCGTGATGTCGGGGCCCTCGCCCGTCGGCACCTGGGCGATGAAGTCGTTGCGCAGGTCCTCGAAGTTCTTCTGCACGAGCGTGACCGTCGCGCCGGTCTCCTCTTCGAACGCCGCTGCGGCGTCGGAGATGGCCTGCTCGCGCTCCTCGTCGGTCCAGATGACGAGCTCGGCGCCGCTGCCTTCGGCCTCATCGCCGTCGTCGGACGAGCCGCCGCCGGCGCAGCCGGCGAGGACGACCGCTGCCGTGAGCGCCAGCGCTCCGAGTGCGATCTGCTTTCGCATGGTTTCCCTTTCGGTGGTGGATGGATCTTGCAGGGTCAGGACGATTCGGCCGTGCCGGCACGGTCGGTGCGGACGACCGCGACCCCTCCGGCCGGCACGACGAGCTCGCCGTCGACGGCGGCCTCGCTGAGCAGCTCGACGCCCGTGGCGGCGAACGCGGCGGGCTCGTCGCGATGGTTGATGGCGACCGCGAAGTCGGCGACGTGGCCGCGCCGGACGACGACCTCCAGTCCTTCCGGGTGCGCCGCGGGGGCGACCCCCGCGTCGGCGTAGACGTCGGTCATCACCGCGCGCAGGCCGGCGGCATCCAGCCGCGTGCTGATGTACCAGCCGTGTCCCGCTCCGTGCGCGTTGCGGGTGATGGCGGGCTTGCCGGCGCCGGGGCCGTCGACGTAGGTCCCCTTGACCTCGGCGGAGGCGACGACGAGATCCTCCTGCCACGCATCCGCGGAGAGGGTCGTGGCCGATGCCGCCCCCGACCACTGCACGGCGTGCCGCGCGTCCTCGCGCAGCGGCAGGAACTCCTCGACGACCAGCCCGAGAGCGTCACGCAGCGGTGCCGCGAAGCCGCCGGGATGGACCGCGTCGTTCTCGTCGACGATCGCCGAGAAGAACGAGACGACGAGGGTCCCGCCCGCCTCGACGTACCGCGTGAGGTTCGCGGCGTCGGCGGCGCCGAGCAGGTACTGCGCCGGGGCGACCACGAGCTTGTAGCGCGACAGGTCGTGGCCGGGCAGTGCGAAGTCGACCGTGATGCCGTCGCGCCACAGCCGCTCGTAGAAGGCGCGGACCCGCTCGGCGTGGGAGACGTCGACCGACGGGCGCCATTCGAGGTCCTGCGCCCAGAACGACTCGAAGTCCCACAGGATCGCGACGTCGGCGTCCACGCGGGAGCCGCGGACCTCGTCGAGGCGTCCGAGCGCGTCGCCGAGTCCAACGACCTCCCGCCACACCCGCGACGACGTGCCGGCGTGCGGGATCATCGCCGAGTGGAACTTCTCGGCCCCCGAGCGGGAGGCGCGCCACTGGAAGAAGAGGATCGCGTCGGCCCCGCGCGCGAGGTGGCTGAGCGAGTTGCGCGCCATCTCTCCGGGGCGCTTGGCGACGTTGCGGGGCTGCCAGTTGACCGCAGATGTCGAGTGCTCCATGAGGATCCACGGCTTTCCGCCGCCGACCGAGCGGGAGAGGTCGGCGGCGATCGCGAGGCCGATCTCGCCCTCGGGATCGGCCGCCCACAGGTAGTGGTCGTCCGAGACGATGTCGACCTCGCGCGCCCACGCCCACATGTCGGTGGTCCAGCTCTGGTTGGCCATGAAGTTGGTGGTGACCGGCTGCGAGGCGTGCGCCCGGATGGCGTCGCGCTCGGCGATGAAGCACGCGCGCAGCTGGTGGTCGGTGAACCGCGCGAAGTCCAGGCGCTGCGCCGGGTTGACCACCGACGGTGCCGCGGCGGGGGCGCCGACGTGCTCCCACTCGCCGTAGCGCTGGCCCCAGAAGGCCGTGCCCCACGCCGCGTTGAGCGCATCGAGCGAGCCGTACCTCTCACGCAGCCACTCGCGGAACGCGCGCACCGACTGGGGGGAGTAGTCCTCGCCGACCGGGACGCCGTACTCGTTGTGGACGTGCCACATCACGACCGCGGGGTGCGAGCCGTAGCGCTCTGCCAGGGCCGACGCGATGCGGACGATCGCCGCCCGGTACGCGGGTGAGGCGTGCGAGGCCATGCCGCGCGCGCCGAAACCCATCGTGACGCCGTCGCGGGAGACGACCCGCGCGTCGGGGTGCTCGGCGAAGAACCACGCCGGCGGCGACGCGGTGGGCGTTCCCAGATCGACCGCGATGCCGTTCTCGTGCAGCAGGTCCAGCAGCTCGTCGAGCCACGCGAAGTCGAAGACGCCCTCGCTCGTCTCGATGAGGGCCCACGCGAAGATGCCGACGCTGACGAGGTTGACCCCGGCCTCGCGCATGAGGGCGGCGTCCTCGCGCCACACCTCTCTCGGCCACTGCTCGGGGGTGTAATCGCCGCCGTAGGCGATGCCCCGGATCTCGGGCCAGCGGTCGGGCGAGGTCATGGACGCTCCATCGGGTCGGGGGTGGGATCGGCGGTCACGCGGCTGCGCCGACTGGGACCGGTCACAGTCTTACCCGCGCCGACATCGTGCGGCAGGGGTGCGCCCGCAACCGTTATCGAACTGTGACCGGTCCCAGGTTCTCTTCGTGTCGGCACCGGCGACGCCTCCCGACGGGAGTAGAGTCGCTCGTCGTGGGGGAGTCGACGACCGTGCGGCGCAAGCCGACGATCCGGGATGTGGCCGCGGCGGCGGGCGTGTCGCGGGGCACGGTGTCACGCGTCATCAACGGAGGCCATTGGGTCTCGCCCGACGCGCGCGCCGCGGTTGAGGAGGCCATCCGCCGCACGGGCTACACCGCCAATCACGCCGCGCGCAGCCTCGCGACCGGACGCGCCGGCTCGCTGGCGTTCCTGCTCACCGAGCCGCAGCACCTGCTGTTCGACGACCCGACGTTCGCGCTCCTGCTGCGCGGCGCGGCCGAGGCGCTGGCGCAGCGGTCGATGACCCTCGTCCTCCTCGTCGCCGGCACGCCCGCCGAGCGGGCAAACGTCGCCCACTTCGTCAGCGCCGGTCACGTCGACGGCGTGCTGCTCATCTCGTCGCACGAGGCCGACCCGCTCGTCGAGGAGCTGCTCGAGGCCGGCGTGCCCACCGTGTGCTGCGGCATCCCGCTGGGCCACGAGGCGCAGGTGCCCACCGTCTCCGTCGACGAGATCGGCTCGGCTCGCGAGATGACCCGCTACCTGCGAGGGCGCGGGCATCGCCGCATCGCGATGATCGCCGGCCCCCACGACACCCCCGGCGGACGCTTCCGGCTCGTGGGGTTCGAACAGGAGATGGGTGAGGACTTCGATCCCACCCTGGTCGAAGAGGGTGACTACAGCCAGGACTCCGGAGCCGCCGCCATGTCCCGGCTCCTCGAGCGCACGCGCGACATCGACGCCGTGTTCGCGGCCAGCGACCGCATGGCGGCAGGCGCCGTGACGGTCCTGCGCGCGGCGGGACTGCGCGTGCCCGACGACATCGCGGTCGCCGGCTTCGACGACTCGGGGCTCGCCGCCACGCACATGCCGCCGCTGACCACCATGCGCCAGCCGTGGGAGCGCCTGAGCGACGAGATGGTCTCGCTGCTCCTCGACGTCATCGCCGGCGGGGCGCCTGGGCCGATCACCCTGCCGACGACGCTCATCGTGCGCGAGAGCGCCTGACCCGCGGATGCGCGGAGGGCGCGCGGCGCGTGCGTGTTACGAGTGCCCCCGCTGCGGGCGGCCCACGACGCCGCCTTGTCACGACGGCGGGCGCGGCATCCGCTCGAACTAGACTCTCCTGGTGACTTCCGGCCGCCAGTCCTTCTACATCACGACGCCGATCTACTACCCGAGCGACGTGCCCCACATCGGCCACGGCTACACCACCGTGGCGGTCGACACCCTCGCGCGCTGGCACCGCCAGGCCGGCGACGACACCTGGATGCTCACGGGCACCGATGAGCACGGGCAGAAGATGCTGCGCGCGGCCAGCGCGAACGGCGTGACGCCGCAGCAGTGGGTCGACAAGCTCGTGAGCGAGTCGTGGTTCCCGCTGCTGCAGACGCTCGACGTCGCCAACGACGACTTCATCCGCACCACGCAGGAGCGGCACGAGGAGCGCGTCAAGGCGTTCGTGCAGGCCATCTACGACCGCGGCTACATCTATGCGGGCGAGTACGAGGCGCTGTACTGCGTGGGCTGCGAGGAGTTCAAGCCGGAGTCCGAGATCGTCGACGGCACGGGCCCGTTCGAGGGCCTGAAGGTCTGCGCGATCCACTCGAAGCCGCTGGAGCTGCTGCAGGAGAAGAACTACTTCTTCAAGCTGAGCGAGTTCCAGGAGCGCCTGCTCGAGCTGTACCAGTCCGACTTCGTGCAGCCCGAGAGCGCGCGCAACGAGGTGGTCTCGTTCGTGCGGTCGGGGCTGAAGGATCTGTCCATCTCGCGTTCCGCCTTCGACTGGGGCATCCCGCTGCCGTGGGACGAGTCCCACGTCATCTACGTGTGGGTCGACGCGCTGCTCAACTACGCCACCGCCGTCGGCTACGGCTCGGACTCCGAGCAGTTCGCGCGGCGCTGGCCGGCGTACCACGTGGTGGGCAAGGACATCCTCCGCTTCCACGCGGTCATCTGGCCGGCGATGCTGATGGCCGCGGGCGTCGACGTGCCCAAGGGCGTGTTCGCGCACGGCTGGCTGCTCGTCGGCGGCGAGAAGATGTCGAAGTCCAAGCTGACCGGCATCGCGCCGACCGAGATCACCGACGTCTTCGGCTCGGACGCCTACCGCTTCTACTTCCTCTCGGCGATCGCGTTCGGGCAGGACGGCTCGTTCTCGTGGGAGGACCTGTCGGCGCGGTACCAGGCCGAGCTCGCGAACGGCTTCGGCAACCTCGCCTCGCGCACGACCGCGATGGTCGAGCGGTACTTCGAAGGCGTCGTGCCGCCGCCGAGCACGTACACCGACGCCGACCTGCACATCCAGCGGACGGTGGCGGATGCCGCGGCCGCCGCCGACGCCGCCATCGAGCGGTTCCGCATCGACGAGGCGATCTCGTCGGTATGGACGATCGTCGACGCGCTGAACCACTACATCACCGAGAACGAGCCGTGGGCGCTCGCGAAGGACGAGAGCCGGCGCGAGCGCCTGGGCACCGTCCTGTACACGGCGGCCGAGGGTCTGCGCGCGCTCGCCGTGCTGCTGTCGCCGGTGATGCCGGTCGCGACCGAGAAGCTGTGGATCGCGCTGGGCGCCGCCGACTCGCTCGGGCGCCTGCAGGACCAGCCGATCCGCGAGGCCGGCGTCTGGGGCCTGCTCAAGCCCGGCACCTCGGTGAACGGACTCGCGCCGCTGTTCCCGCGCGTCGAGCAGACGGCGTGATGAGCGACCCCAGCACCTACGTCCGCACGCGCGAGAAGGGCTCCCGCGACGTCACCTATCCGGCGGCGCCCGAGCCGCTCGCGGTGCCGGTGTACGACAACCACGCCCACCTCGAGATCGAGGACGGCGTGGGGCTGTCGCTCGACGAGCAGCTTTCGCGCGCCGGCGAGGTCGGCGTCATCGGCGTCGTGCAGGCCGGCGGTGACATCGACTCGAGCCGCTGGTCGGCGTGGGCCGCGGCATCCCACCCGCGTGTTCTGGCGGCGGTGGCGATCCACCCGAACGAGGCGCCCGCGTATGCGCGGGCGGGGCGCCTCGATGAGGCGATCGCGGTGATCGACGAGCTCGCCGCGCAGCCGCGGGTGCGGGCGATCGGCGAGACGGGCCTGGACTTCTTCCGCACCGACGCGGACGGCGTGCCCGCGCAGTCCGAGAGCTTCGAGGCGCATATCGCGCTGGCCAAGAAGCACGGGATCGCGATGCAGATCCACGATCGCGACGCCCACGACGCCGTGCTCGAGACCCTGGACCGCGTCGGAGCGCCCGAGCGCACGGTCTTCCACTGCTTCTCGGGCGACGCCGACATGGCGCGCATCGCGGGGGAGCGCGGCTACTACCTCTCGTTCGCGGGGAACATCACGTTCAAGAACGCGCAGAACCTCCGCGACGCCCTCGCCGTGATCCCGCGGGAGCGGATCCTGGTCGAGACGGATGCCCCGTTCCTGACCCCCGTCCCGCACCGCGGGCGGCCGAACGCGCCGTACCTGATCCCCGTGACGATGCGCTTCATGGCGACCGAGCTCGGCGTGGACGTGGACGAGCTGTGCGCACAGGTGGCCGCCAACACGCTCGAGGTGTACGGGGCGTTCGAGGACTGATCCATGGACGGCGAGCTGTGGGACCTGACGGATGCCTCGGGCGTGCCGACTGGTGCGACTTTCCGTCGCGGTGATCCCGACTTTCCCAAGGCTCTCTTCCACATCGTGGCGTCGGTGTGCGTCCTGCGCGGTGACGGTCTCGTCCTGATGACGCGGAGGGCGGCGGCGAAGGACTGGCCCCTGTGCTGGGAATTCCCCGCCGGAAGTGCGCTCGCGGGTGAGTCGAGCGCCGAGGGTGCGGTGCGGGAGCTCGAGGAGGAGGCCGGCGTCCGCGTCGGCGTCGATGAACTGGAGTTCGTCGGTCGCGTGGTCGAGCGGGAGGCGCTCTTCGACCTGTACTTCGCGCGTGTGTCGGGCGATCCTGTGCTGCAGCTCGATCCGGAAGAGGTGTGCGAGAGCGCCTGGGTTCCGTTCTCTGAGGCGCTGCGGCGTTGTGATGTCGGTGACATGGCAGGTCCGTGGGTGCTGAGGCTTGAGCAGCTGGGCGAAAGGCTCCGCGAACTGGTCGGCCGTTCCCCGGAGTAGCGGGCCACGTACGCGCCCGGCGTGCGCGGTCGATCACCGGCGCGGCCCCGTACCGTTCACCCGGGTTGACCGGATCCTCGCGGGTGCCCGATCCGCCGACACGGCCCGCTCACGCCGCCGGCCGGAAGCGTGGGGGCGGAGGTTCGAGCTCGGCCCAAAGACAGCGGAGTCCGAGGCGAGGCGGTAGCAGTACGGGGTCGCCCCTGCCCGGCGGCGGGTGGAGCACGAAGTCGGCGCGCCTATGGCGGGTGATGCGCCAGCCGCCGTGATGAAGCTCCATGTGATGGAAGCGGCACAGCAGGATGCCGCGATCGACGTCGGTGCGGCCCCCCGTCGCGTAGGAGTCGATGTGATGCGCTTCGCAGTAGGAGGCGGGACGGTCGCACCCGCGCCACCGGCACCCGCCGTCGCGCGCCGCGAGCGCGATGCGCTGTTTCGGCGTGAACAGGCGGGCATCGCGTCCGAGGTCGAGCGGATTCCCCGCGCCGTCGACAGTGCAGGTGACGGTGCCGGACTCGCACGTCTGCTGTGCGATAAGCCATGCCGGCAGCGTCGTCTGGTCGTCTTCGGTGAGGCCGACGGCTGGTGCTCCGGCGGCACCCACCTCGAGTCCGGCGGCGCTGATCACGACTCGCACACCGGCCTGTCGCGTCCCGAACACGGCCTTCGCGTCGGCGAGCGCGCCGGCGCGGAACACATCGAGCAGCAGGTCGTAGGCAAGCTGGTCGTTGGCGCGAGGGTCGGCGGCGAGCGCCTCGGCACTCGCCCTCTCATCCGGATCGACGAACCTGGGCCCGCCGCGTCGTGGCCGCAGGGCGGCATCGAGCACCGCCTGCGTCCAGGCGCCGCCGAAGTCGTCGAACACGATCGAACCGCGCCGCACACCCTCGGCGTCGCGCCACAGGCGGAACGACCGCCGAAGGAACCGCTCGTCGAAACGCCGTTGCGCTCCCTCGGGATCGAGCTGGTCGCGAACCGTGCGGGCGGTTCGTCCGAGCTCTTCCACGGTGCGCTCCTGCGCCTCGGCGATCAGCTGCTCGGCGGCGAGAGACCACGCTTCCCTCCCTCGACGCAGCGCCTCGGCGCCGTCGGTGGATTCGGGTGGTTCCCCCAGCCCGCGAAGAATCGCGTCGTGCTGCGCGGACCCGATAGAGCCTGCCAGAAGCGCGCGGCCGAGCGGCGCGTGCCACGGCTCAGGTTCCGCGCATCCCGGTGCCGGTCCGGCCGGGGCCGCGGCATCCGTCATCGCTCCTTCAACGTCAACGAAGGGATCGAGACCGGCGCCGATCCGGAGTGACTCCCCCAAACGGACGTGCTTCACGGCCTCGGCCCGGGTGGCGCCGGTGATCTCCTGTATGAGCGCCGCGGGGCAGCGATGGCCCCGACTCTGTGCGAGCCCGTCGTGACCCGCTTTTCGCGCGGATCTCGCCGCAGCGACGCCCGCCGCGGCGATTCGCACCTTCTCGCCCGCGCGAACGAGCTCCGTCGCCGCGACCAAGGCTGCCACGACGGCATCGTCACCGAGCCCCTCCACGACAACGGGTAGATCGCACGCATCGAACTCGCCGCCGAACATCTCACGCAGCAGAACGAGCCGCGTCTCGAGTTCGGAGAAGAAGTCCATGGTTCATCCTGTCAGCCACCTCTGACATTCGAACATGACGACGAAAAGCCCTTCAGTCGGGCAGCGGCATCCCGCCGGTGCCGGGCTCATCCTCGGGCGGGATCCGATCGGCGGTCTCGGCGTCGAGCACGGGCTTGGCGGCGGCGATGTGCGAGATCGACCGCCACACCAGCAGCAGGGTGACGGCGGACCCCGCGAACGCGAACCACCACGGTGCGGTCAGCCCGAACAGCTGCGCCAGGATGCCGCCGATGAACTGGCCGATCACGAGGCCGCCGAAGACGCCGACCATGTTGACGGAGGCGATGCGGCCCTGCAGCTCCATGGGGACCAGGCGCTGGCGGACGGTGGTCGAGATCGTGCCCCAGACGAACGCGTAGAGGCCGAAGCCGAACATGATGACGAACGCGACGATCGGCGACGTGGTGAGCGCGAACGACAGATGCATCAGCACCTCGAGCGAGAGGCACACGCGCATGAGCGTCGCGAAGGACACGTGCTTCTCGAGCCGACCGAAGCCGAAGATCGCGATGAATCCGCCGAGCGCCGACGCCGTCGTCAGGGCGCCGTAGCCGACCGGGCCCATGCCGAGGTGCTCCGTGGCGTACAGCACGAGCACCCCCCACGGCGCCGCCCACGTCACGTTGAAGACGAGGATGATGATGACGAGCGTCCGCACCGGCGCGTTGTGGCGCAGCCAGCGCAGCCCCTCGCGGATGGCGTGCCCCTTGCCCGGGGCGGAGGCGGGATGCTCGGGCACCGGCGTGCGCGCGATGCGCGAGATCAGCAGCACGGCCAGCGACACGCAGAGCACCTGGAGCAGGAACGGCCAGAAGGATCCCAGCGCGAACAGGAACGCGCCCAGCGGCGGGCCGGCGAGCTGGTTGGCGACGAGATAGCCCGCCTGCATGCGGGCGTTACCGATGCCCAGGTCGGCGGGCCTGACGAGCATCGGCAGGAGTGTGCTCCCGGCCGAGTCGGCGAACACCTCGGCCGTGCCGTAGAGGAAGGCGGTCGCGAGCACGAGCCACACCGTCGCCTGGCCGGTCACGAGGAAGACGACGAGCACCAGCACGACCACGGCTCTGATGCCGTTCGCCAGCATCACCAGGCGCCGTCGGTCGTGATGATCGGCGACAGCGCCGGCGAGGAGGCCGAACAGCAGCCAGGGCAGGAACTGCATCATGGCGCCGGCGGCCACGAGGATGGGCGACGAGGTGAGCGATGCGATGAGCAGCGGAGCCGCCGCCAGGGCGATGCCGTCGCCCAGGTTGCTGGTCCACGACGACGCCAGCAGCCAGCGGAAGTCCCGTCCCAGACGGCGGGGCGCGATCAGGTCGCCGAGGGAGGGCATCCCGCCATCCTACGATCGCCGGGATCGCCCCGACGCCTCGGTCGGGGCGGCCAGGGGCGCGCCTCGCGAGCCGGCCCCTACGAGGCCCTCCGGCGCGCGGGCGAGTCGACCATGGACTCCAGAGTCTGCCCCTTCGTCTCGCGGACGTACCGGATCACGAAGAAGATCGCCACGAACGCGAAGAACGTGTACACGCCGTACGCGAGTCCGAGCCCGACCGCGGCGAGTGCGGGGAACGTCGTGGAGATGACGAAGTTCGCAGCCCACTGGGCGGCCGCGGCGACCGACAGCGCCACCGCGCGGATGCGGTTGCTGAACATCTCGCCCAGCAGCACCCAGACGACCGGCCCCCACGACGCTCCGAAGAAGACGACGTAGAGGTTCGCCGCCAGCAGCGCGATCGTGCCGGCCGCTCCCTCCAGGACGGGCTCGCCGTCGACGATCGGGGCCGAGGCGAAGATCACCGTCAGCACGCCGAGGCACACGAACTGACCCATCGCGCCGATGAGCAGCAGCGGCCTGCGGCCGACGCGGTCGATGAGCATGATCGCGACGATCGTGGTGACGATGTTCGTGACCGAGGTGATGACGGTGATCGTGAGCGAGTCCTGCTCGGTGAAGCCGACCGCCTGCCAGAGCGTCGTGGAGTAGTAGAAGATCACGTTGATGCCCGTGAACTGCTGGAGCACCGACAGGCCGATGCCGATCCAGACGATCGGCAGCAGGCCGAGGGCGTTGCCGCGGAGGATGCGGAATCGCGGCCGGTCCTCCTTGCCCTCGACGGTCTTCAGGATGTCGGTCGAGGTCTTCTCCACGTCGCCGCCCACGTACCGCGACAGCACGTCCTTGGCCCGCTTCATCTCACCGCGCGCGATGAGGTATCGCGGCGACTCGGGGATCGTGAGCGCGAGGGCGCCGTAGATCACCGCGGGGACGAGCTCCGACAGGAACATCCACCGCCACGCCTCGAGGCCGAGCAGCCACGGAGCGGTGGCGGTGCCCGCGGCGGCGACGATGGCGGCGTCGGTGAGGAGCGCCACGAAGATGCCCGTGACGATCGCCATCTGCTGCAGCGAGCCCAGGCGTCCGCGGTACGCCGGGGGTGAGACCTCGGCGATGTAGGCGGGGGCGATGACGGATGCCGCGCCCACGCCCAGACCGCCCACCACCCGCCAGAACGACAGGTCCCACACGCTGAAGGCGAGGCCGCAGCCGAGGGCGCTCGCGACGAACAGGATCGCGGCGATGATCATCACGCGGATGCGGCCGTACCGGTCCGCGATGCGTCCGGCGAACCACGCTCCGATCGCACAGCCGATGAGGGCCGAGGCGACCGAGAAGCCCAGGAGGAAGGGTCCGGTCTGGAACTGCTCGCCGATCGCGCTCACCGCGCCGTTGATCACGGCGGTGTCGAAGCCGAACAGGAACCCGCCGAGCGCGGCGGTCGAGGCGACGAGCACCACCCTCGCGAGCGGGACCGAGACGTCGTGACCGGACGTGTGCGCCGAAGTCATGGGATGGATCCTCCTCGTTCGCCCGGCACGCGGTTCCCGCCTGCACTGGGGCACACCCTGGCGTGGCGCTGGCGACGCTGTCAAGGCGTTGCGCGGGTCCGGGCGACCTGCATCGCGCGGCTACAGTGAGTGCATGCCCGTGACACTGCTCGGTGCGGCCGAGATCCGCTCGCTGGCCGCAGAACTCGACGTCACGCCGACGAAGAAGCTCGGGCAGAACTTCGTGGTCGACGCGAACACCGTGCGCAAGATCGTGGCCGTCGCCCAGGTCTCGGCGGGCGACCGCGTGGTGGAGGTGGGGCCCGGTCTCGGGTCGCTGACCCTCGCCATCCTCGAGGCCGGGGCATCGGTCACCGCCGTCGAGATCGACCACCGTCTGGCCGAGCGGCTGCCGGCCACGGCGGCAGCCCACGGCGTCGATCACGGCGCGCTCACCGTGGTGGACGCCGACGCGCTGCGCGTCACGGCGCTGCCCGGCGACCCGGCGGTGCTGGTGGCGAACCTGCCCTACAACGTCAGCGTGCCGGTGCTCCTGCATTTCCTCGAGACGTTCCCGGGCCTCGAACGGGGCGTGGTGATGGTGCAGGCCGAGGTCGGCGAGCGCCTGGCCGCGGCGCCGGGTTCGAAGGTGTACGGCGCGCCGAGCGTCAAGGCGGCGTGGTACGGACCGTGGCGACTGGCCGGCACGGTGTCGCGGCAGGTGTTCTGGCCGGTGCCCAACGTCGACTCCGTGCTGGTGGGCTTCCGCCGCGATCCCGAGCCGCGCGGCGACGAGGCGCTGCGGCGCCGCACCTTCGGCATCGTCGACGCGGCGTTCCAGCAGCGGCGCAAGATGCTGCGCCAGGCGCTGTCGCAGGTGCTCGGCGGATCATCCACCGCGGCATCCGCCGTCCTCGAGTCCGCGGGCGTGGCGCCGACGGCGCGCGGCGAGGACCTCTCCGTCGACGACTACGTGCGGATCGCCCGCGCGGCGGAGCCGCTGGAAAGGTGATATTCAGCGGATCTTCACCGCGTCGTCGGAGACCTTTCGAAACAAGCCGGTAACATTCCGAGCGTCCGCCGTCCGGTTACACTGGCAGATCGCCATCCGGCGGACCGGAGTGAACCCGACATGCGCACCGCCGAGTACCCGGCCCCCGAACGCATCCTGCTGCACCTGAGCGACACCCACCTCCGGGATGCCGCCACCCCGCGCCTCTTCGACGCCGTCGACGGCGCCGAGCGCCTGGCGCAGACCATCGACGCCATCGAGGCGAGCGGAATCCTGCCCGACGCGATCGTCGTCACCGGCGATCTCGCCGACCTCGGCGAGCCGGGCGCCTACGCCGCGCTGAGGGCGCTCGTCGAGCCCTTCGCCGCGCGCCTCGGCGCGCGCGTGCTGTGGGTGATGGGCAACCACGACGACCGCGGCGCCTTCCGTGCGGGCCTCCTCGACGAGGCATCCGCCGCCCTCCCGGTGGACCGGGTCGACGAGCTCGACGGCCTCCGGGTCGTCACGCTCGACACGACCGTGCCCGGCCACCACCACGGTGAGGTGAGCGAGGCGCAGCTGGAGTGGCTCCGCGACGTGCTGGCCACGCCTGCGCCGCTGGGCTCGATCCTCGCGATGCACCACCCGCCGGTGCCGAGCGTCCTGCCCCTGGCGGCCAGCGTCGAGCTGCGGGATCAGCGCCGGCTCGCCGACGTGCTGCGCGCCACCGACGTGCGCGGGATCATCGCCGGCCACCTGCACTACTCCACCTTCGCGACGTTCGCCGGCATCCCGGTCTCGGTCGCGTCATCGACCTGCTACGCGCAGGACCTCACCGTGCCGGTCGGCGGCACGCGGCCTCAGGACGGCGCGCAGGCGTTCAACATCGTGCACGTCTACGACGACACGGTGGTGCACTCGGTCGTGCCGGTCGACGCGCCGCGCACGCTCGAGCACATCGACGCGGCGGAGGCCGCCCGCCGGCTCGCGTCCGCCGGCGTGGCGCCCGTCATCGCCGAGCGGAGGGATGCGCCGACCGAGCCGATTCCCGTGCTGCGCTGAGCTCGTCGCGCTCCCACGGGGCGCGCACCGGGAAAAGGCGCTCCAGCGCGTCGCGGATCGCCCGTACGCGGATCTCCTCCGGCACCTCGACCTCGCCGCCGTCGTTGAGGCAGAACATGTCGGCGTCGGCGCGCTCGGTGAGCCGCTGCATCCGGCGCAATCCGGACGCGACCGTCGTCTGCACGTAGCGCACCCGCGGGGCGCGCGTCGAGATCGCCCGGCCCGTGAGCAGCGCGTAGTAGTGGTAGAGGCTGTTGGTCACCGAGATGTCGGTGGCGGAGCGGAAGCGGGATGCCGCGGTCCGCGCGAAGTCCTCGGGGAAGGCCGCCTCGAGCTCGGCCATGACGCTCTTGCGCAGCGGTGCGGCGCAGTGCTCCAGGTCGCGGACGATCGTGCGGCCGAACCGTTCGCGCAGGAGCGCGCGGTTCACCCGCAGACCGTTGTCGTGGCCGCTGCGGTGCGGCGCCGGGGCACCGGCCCCGATACGCACCTCGCACTCGACGAACTTCGTGACGCCGCCGGGCGTGAAGAACAGCTCGGGCTCGACGGGGCGGCCGAAGAACATGTCGTCGTTGGAGTAGAGGAAGTGCTCGGCGAGGCCGGGGATGCGATGCAGCTGCGCCTCGATCGCGTGCGAGTTGTGCGTCGGCAGCACCGACGGGTCTGCGAAGAACTCCTCGCTGCGCACGATCGTCACCTTGGGGTGGTCGAGCAGCCACGACGGGGCGGGGGAGTCGGTGGCGATGAAGATGCGACGGACCCACGGTGCGTACATGTGGACGCTGCGCAGGGCGTACCGCAGCTCGTCGACGTGCCGGTAGCGGGCGGGGCCGTCGTCGCCGTCGCCGACCACGTACTCGGCCATCTGGGCGGCGCGCTGCCGCTGGAACTCGCTGGTCGAGCCGTCGACCCACGAGAAGACGATGTCGATGTCGTCGACCACCTCCAGCGGCTGCGGATCGAACATCCCCGCGACGGATCGCCACGGGCGCCCGTGCCGCTCGACGGTCTCGTACGTGATGTCGTCCGTAGCCGTGACGCAGCGCGTCAGCGCGTTGTCGCGCGGCGCGTCGACGGTGTCGGCGCCGAAGCGCCAGAACTCGAGGTGCACGCCCCACGCCGCGCCGTAGCGATGCCCGCCCGAGCTCGTCAGCCGCGGGCGGTACACCCGCACGACGGAGGGGGCGTCCGAGAGAGCGGGCGCGTCGCACGCGAGCACCGGGGCCCGGCCCTTCGCCTTCAGGTACAGCGGCTCCCGGTCGCACACGGCCGCGAGGGCCGCCTGCGCGGCCTCGCGTCGGCTGACATCGACCACGAGCGCGGGAAGCCTGCGGTCATGACGGATGAGGAGCACATCGATGCCCGCCTCCTCGAGCACGGAGGCGACCAGGAGCAGATCGGCCTCGCGCGCCTGGTGCGGGGCGAGGTCGTCGTGCACGAGATGGAGGACTCCGCGATCGACGACCACGTCAGGACGCTCGATGAGCGCGGTCGACGGGTCGGTGGCACGGGGCAGCGCAGACAGCACGGTCATGCAGTCCTCCTTCTGGGGCGAGGCGAGGCGGGGTGGTGGCGCGCGGCGGGGCTCACGCCTGGTGACGCCACCATAAAGAGGTTCCGTTACGCGGACGTTTCGGGCCAGGCCCTTGACACGCTGTCCGAGGGTGTGCGCGCCCGAACCCCTGCACGTCGCCGCCGACGTCGCTAGCCTGGACCGGTGACCGAAGACGCGCGCTACCTGTCCCGTGGAGGAGACCTCCACCGCCCCTACACCGCCGACGCCGACCGCTACGCGGGGTCATCCTACCGCCGTGTCGGGACGTCGGGACTCACGCTGCCGCCGGTCTCGCTGGGGCTGTGGTGGAACTTCGGCGACAACATCCCGTTCGACGACCAGCGCGCGCTGCTGCGTCACGCGTTCGACCGGGGCATCACCCATTTCGACCTCGCGAACAACTACGGCCCGCCCTACGGCACGGCCGAGACGAACTTCGGCCGGATGATGCGGGAGGACTTCGCCCCGTACCGGGACGAGCTCATCATCTCGTCGAAGGCGGGCTACGACATGTGGCACGGCCCGTACGGCAACGGCGGGTCGCGGAAGTACATCATCGCCAGCGCCGAGCAGTCCCTGAAGCGGATGAGCATCGACTACGTCGACATCTTCTACTCCCACCGCGTCGACCCGGACGTGCCGATCGAGGAGACCGTCGGAGCCCTCGACACCCTCGTGCGGCAGGGCAAGGCGCTCTACGTCGGCATCTCGTCGTACAGCGCCGAGCGCACGGCGGTGGCGGCATCCGTCGCCCGGTCGCTCGGCACTCCGCTGGTGATCCACCAGCCCGCGTACTCGATCCTCAACCGCTGGGTCGAGGACGGCCTGACGGGCGTGCTGAAGAAGGAGGGCATGGGGGCGATCGCCTTCACGCCGCTGGCGCAGGGCCTGCTCACCGACAAGTACCTCGCCGGCGGCACCGCCGACCGCGCCCAGCAGCGGGCCTCGCTTCCCGGCGGCCCGCTCAGCGACAAGGGCCTGTCGACGCTGCGCTCGCTCGACGTCATCGCGAAGGAGCGAGGGCAGTCCCTGGCGCAGATGGCGATCCAGTGGGTGCTCCGCGATCCGGTGGTCGCCTCGGCGCTCATCGGTGCGTCGCGTCCCGCGCAGCTCGACGAGAACCTCAAGGCGCTCGACGGTCCCGCCTTCACGGTGGAGGAGGAGGAGCGCATCGACGCCCTGTCGGACGGGATCGACGTGGACCTCTGGGCGGAATCGGCGAACCGGTGAGCCAGGCCCTCGCCGCCGACGGCGTCAGGGTTCGGGCGCCGGGAAAGCTGAACCTCTTCTTCGAGGTCGGCGGCGTGCAGTCCGACGGCTACCACGATGTGGCGTCGGCATATCAGGCGGTTTCGCTGTACGAAGACGTGTGGGCGACGCCCAGCGACGATTTCACGGTCGCCGTCACGGGGACGGTCGACGTCTCGGGCGTGCCCGCCGACGACCGCAACCTCGCGGTGCGTGCCGCGAGGCTCGTCGCGCAGCGGATCGGCCACACGGGCGGCGCGCATCTCGACATCGTCAAGCACGTGCCGGTCGCCGGCGGCATGGGCGGAGGATCCGCGGATGCCGCGGCCGCCCTCGTCGCGTGCGATGCGCTGTGGGGCGCCGAGCTCGGCACGGCCGAGCTGCTCAAGCTCGCGTCGCGCCTGGGGGCCGATGTGCCCTTCGCGCTGCTGGGCGGCACGGCGATCGGCACCGGCAGGGGCGACCAGCTGAGCCCCGCCCTGGCGAAGGGACGATTCGACTGGGTGGTGGTCCCCTCGGACGCCGGGCTGTCGACGCCCGAGGTGTACGCGCACCTCGACGAGCTGCGGGATCGCCCCGACATCGCCGCCGGCGCCCGGGTGCCCGCCGTCGAACCGGGCGTGCTGCAGGCCCTGCGCGCGGGCGACCCCGTCGCGCTGGCCGAGCACACCCGCAACGACCTGCAGATCGCCGCGCTCTCGCTGCGCCCCGAGCTGCGCGAGGTGCTGGAGCTCGGCGAGCAGTCCGGCGCTCTGAGCGGGATGGTCTCGGGATCGGGGCCGACGCTCGCCTTCCTCGCCGTCGACCCGGAGGCGGCGCTCGAGGTCCAGATCACGCTGTCGGCTGCGGGTTACGAGGCGCTGCACGTGCACGGTCCCGTCGCCGGAGCCCGCGTGCTGCCGTAGCACGCCGCATCGACTCAGGCCGCGCCCCGCGGCAGACACGGAGGATCCATGAACGAGCCCGACGCCAACGCCCCTGCCGGCGAGTCCGACCGCGCGGCCTTCCGCGCCGGCGACGTCGACGCCCGGTCCCGCGAGAGCCTCGCCCGCACCGGTCTGGACTATCGCCGCGTCGCCGTCGACGGCGACGGGTACGCGCCCTGGCTGCAGTCGGTCGCGCGCGGCTTCCAGGACGGCGAGCGCAGCGACGAGCAGATCGCCGCTGCGCGCGAGCGCAGCGGATACCGCAGGCTCACCGGCGTCTTCGACGGCGCGGGACCGGCGCCCGAGACCCCGGTGGCGACCATCGCGTCGTGGATCGGCGAGCTCACGGTGCCCGGTGGCGGCGTCGTCCCGTCGTGCGCGATCTCCGCCGTCACGGTGGCGCCGACGCACCGCCGGCGCGGCGTGGCGCGCGCGATGCTCGAGGGCGAGCTGCGCGCAGCCCGGGACGCCGGCGTGCCCATGGCGATGCTCACCGTGAGCGAGTCGACCCTGTACGGACGCTATGGCTTCGGGCCGGCGGCGGCGGGGGCCTCGTGGCGCATCGAGACCAGGCGCGCGGGGTGGGTGGGTCCTCGGCCCGACGGGCGCATCGATTTCATCAGCCGCGAGCGGGTGCGCGAGCTGCTGCCGATGCTGCACGAGCGCGTCCGCCGGCGGACCGCGGGCGAGATCGACGTGCCCGGAGGTCACTGGGACGGCTTCGCCGGTACGAACCCCACCGCCGAGAAGGCCGGCGACAGGCGCGCGGTGCAGTACGCCGATGCCGACGGCGAGGTCCGCGGCGCCGCGGTGTACACGGTGCGCGAGAACCACGACGACTTCACGAAGGCGACCGTAGAGGTCCGCTACCTGCTGGCCGAGACGGATGCCGCCTACGCCGCGCTGTGGCGGTTCCTGCTCGAGCTCGACCTGGTGGCCGAGGTGCACGCGGCGGAGCTTTCGGCGGACGAGCCGCTGCTGTGGATGATCGCCGACCAGCGCGCTGCGAAGGTGACGGTGCGCGACCACCAGTACGTGCGGATCATCGATGTGGTCGCCGCGCTGGAGGCGCGCCGGTACGGTGCCGCGGGGCGTGTCGTGCTCGACGTCTCCGATCCGCTGGACCTCGCCGGCGGGCGCTGTCTGCTCGAGGTGGACGAGGCCGGCGCGGGCCGCGTCCGGCGCCTCGCGGACGACGAGGAGCCGGACGCGCCGGTGGTCGAGCTGGGCATCGCCGAGCTGTCGGCGACCTACCTCGGCGGGGTCTCGCTCGCGACGCTCGCCGCGGCCGGCCGGGTGCGTGTGACGGATGCCTCGCACGAGGGCCCCGACGGCACCGGGCCGATCGCCGCGGCGACGCGCCTGCTGTCCTGGCACACGACGCCGCGCCTCAGCTTCTGGTACTGATCGCCGGTCAGCCCACGACGGGGAGCTGCGTCGACTGCGCGGCCTGGTCGAGTGAGCCGAGGTCGGTCACATCGGTGAACCCGGCGTCCTGCATGAGCCGGACGGCCTGGGCGGAGCGGTTGCCCGACCGGCAGTAGACGAGGTACTCCGCATCCTGCTCGAGCGTCGCGAGGGCCGCGGACAGCTCTCCCGAGGTGACGTCGAGATTCTCCGCTCCGTCGAGGTGGCCTGCCGCGTACTCCTGCGCCGTGCGCACGTCGATGATGATCGCCTCATCGCTGACGTCGACGGGCGACGCGGCGGCGCCGGCGCAGCCGGTGAGGGTCAGCGCGAGCGCCGCGGCGCCCAGGATGATCGCGGGGATGCGGGACATGGTGTTCTCCTTGTGATGCGGGGGAATGGGGGAGGGGGAAGGGGTGGGTCCTGCCGTCAGCCGGGCGCGAGCGCCAGCAGCCGGGGAAGCTCCTGGGAGAGCACGAATGCACCCATGGCGAGGACGAAGACGCCGAAGCCCGTCCGCAGCGCGCGCTCGGGGAGTCGTCCGGCGAGGGCGCTGCCGACGAAGGATCCGGCGACGGCGGTACCGGTCGAGCCGCCGCCGCCGAGGAGGCCGAGCACGACGCCGACGACCACTGCGAGCAGCAGCCCTGCGACGAGGCGACTGGGGTCCATGGCGGATCTCCGGGTGGTGGCGGGCTGCGCGCAGGGCGCGCTATGCCGCGAGCGTGGTGTCGGACGCGGTCTCGTCGGTCACCGGCACATTGCCCGGGACGGCCAGCCAGCCGAGGTACGACCCGTCGAGCTCGACGACGTCGAACCCGCCGCGGCGCAGGGCGCTGGCCGTGACGCTGTTGCGCACGCCGCTCTGGCAGTACGTGACGATCGTGCCTGACCCCGCGAGCCGGGCCCGCTCCCACAGGGCGCGCCCGCCGCTGAGCTGCTGCGCGCCGGGCAGGTGCCCCGCCGCGTACTCCGTCCTGTTGCGCACGTCCAGCAGGAGCGAGTGCGGGAATTCGCCGAGGGCGTCCGGCGCCACCGTGGCGGGCGTGACGAGGTCGAGGCCCGCGAGAGACGTCGCGAAGCCGGCGACCGCCTCGATCCCGACGCGGACCAGATGATCGCGCAGCTCGTCGGCGCGTTCGCGGTCCTCCGCCAGGACGACCAGCGGACGGCTCTCGCGCTCGGGGTCGTACACCCACGCGCCGTAGGTGGCGGCCTTCGCCGCACCCGGGATGTTGAGCGAACGGGCGACCGTCCCCTTGTGCACCTGGCGGTGGTGGCGGGTGTCGACGAAGATCACCTCATCGGCGGACAGCGCCGCCCGCAGGCGGTCGGGTGCGTATTCGACCAGCGGGGGCCGGGGCCCGAGGACGGCGGGGCCGCTCTTGTTCTGCGCCTTCATCCGTGCGAAGTACGCGTGGGCGTCGGGCTGGCCGCTGAGCAGCTCGTCGACGAAGCCCTGCTCGTCGTCGTCGCGGAGATAGCGGCTCCACCACGCGAAGGCGCGCTCGTAGCCCACGGTCGACGTCGGCACCGCGCCGAGCGCCTTGCCGCACGCGCTTCCCGAGCCGTGCGCGGGGAGCACCTGCACGTAGTCGGGCAGTGTGAGGAACTTGTCGCGCAGACTCGCGAAGAGGTCCCGGGCTCCGGAAAAGCGCGTGTCGACGCCGCCCGCCGCTTCGTCCAGCAGATCGGGACGCCCGATGTCGCCGACGAACACGAAGTCGCCGGTGAGCATGAAACCGGGGGCGTCGGCATAGGCGCCGTCGGTGACGAGGAATGACAGGTGCTCGGGGGTGTGGCCCGGGGTGTGCACCGCCGTGACGGTGATGTTGCCGATCCGGATCTCGTGACCGTCCTTCATCCTCACCGCGCCGGCGAACCCGCTGCCGTACGTCCAGTCGGGCCCGCCCTCGTCGGAGACGTGCATCGTCGCGCCGGTCCTGGCGGCGAGCTCGCGCGTGCCGGACAGGTAGTCCGCGTGGATGTGGGTCTCGGTCACCGCGGTGATCTTCATCCCGTTCTTGCGGGCGATCTCGAGATAGACCTCGACGTCGCGGCGCGGGTCGACGACGATCGCCACGCCCTGGGCCTGGCATCCGATCACGTAGCTCGCCTGCGCGAGGTCCTCGTCGTAGATGTGCTCGAGCAGCATGTCGCGTCTCCGTCGTCTGGCTCAGGCGGCGTCCGCGCCGCGGGCTTCGTGTGCGGCGATCTGTCGCCGGACGTCGTCCATGTCGAGGGCGCGGGCGCCCGCGACGAGCTGCTCGAGCTGAGGCGCGGCGAGGGCGCCCGGCTGCGAGAAGACGAGGATGCCGTCGCGGAAGACCATCAGGGTGGGGATGGAGGTGATCCGCATCGCCGCGGCGAGCTGCTGCTCGGCCTCGGTGTCGACCTTCGCGAACACGATGTCGGGGTGCCGGGCGGCGGCCTGCTCGAACACCGGCGCGAACGCCCGGCAGGGGCCGCACCACGCGGCCCAGAAGTCGACGAGGACGATGCCCTCGCCGGTCACGGTGGTCTCGAAGTCGGCGGCGGTGAGTGCTGTCGTGGTCATGGGGTCCGGTCCTATCGGCTGAAGAGGCGTGCGAAGAATCCGCCGCTCGTCGCGGTGGCGGCGTCGCGCTGTGCTGCGGTGTGGTTGCCGTCGCACCACTGCGACGCCGGCACGGTCCGCTTCACGGACTGCACATGCTGTCCGCATCCGGCCCACGTCGTCTTCCCGCAGATGCGGCATGTCGTTGCTCGGCACATGGATCCCACTCGCTTCCGTTGATTGGATGAATACCCTGGGGGGTATCTCCAACTATACCCCACGGGGTATTATCGATGTCAAATCCGATCGGAAGGACCCGCCATGACGGACGCCACTGGGGCCATCTCGGCCTACGACCCCGAGGCTCAGCGCAAGATCGCCAACCGGCTGCGACGGGCGCACGGCCAGCTCGCCGCCGTCATCGCGGCGGTGGAGGGCGACGCGCACTGCCGCGACGTCGTCCAGCAGCTCTCGGCCGTCTCCAAAGCCATCGACCGGGCGGGCTTCCTCGTCATCTCGACAGCGCTGAAGGGGTGTCTGTCGGACCCCGACGCCGACGGCCCGCAGCCCGACGAGCTGGAGAAGCTGTTCCTCTCCCTCGCCTAGCCTGTAAGGGATGGCACATCTTCTGGGGGCCGAGGCCCTGCACCTGGAGTTCCCGACCAAGGTCGTCTTCGATCGCGTGTCGCTGGGCATCGACGAGGGCGACCGCATCGGCGTCGTCGGACGCAACGGCGACGGCAAGTCGAGCCTGCTGGCGATGCTCGCCGGCCGCCTCGAGCCCGACGGCGGACGCGTCACCGTGCGCGGGGGCGTGCGGGTCGGGGTTCTCGACCAGGCCGACGTCCTCGACGAGGCGCTCACGGTGCGTCAGGCGGTCGTCGGCGACCGGCCGGATCATGAGTGGGCCGGCGACGCACGCGCGCGCGACGTCATCGCCGGACTCCTCGGCGACCTCGCCTGGGACGGGCCCGTCGCCGGGCTCTCCGGCGGCCAGCGGAGGCGCGTCTCACTCGCCGCCCTCCTCGTGGGCGACCACGACGTGCTCTTCCTCGACGAGCCGACGAACCACCTCGACGTCGAGGCGATCGCGTGGCTCGCCGACCACGTCAAGCGGCGCTGGCCCGCCAACCAGGGCGGACTGCTCGTCGTGACGCACGACCGGTGGTTCCTCGACGAGGTGTGCACGACGACCTGGGAGGTGCACGACCGCATCGTCGAGCCGTTCGAGGGCGGCTACGCGGCATACATCCTGCAGCGGGTCGAGCGGGACCGCCAGGCTGCCGTCATCGAGCAGCGGCGCCAGAACCTCGCACGCAAGGAGCTGGCGTGGCTGCGCCGCGGTGCGCCCGCGCGCACGTCGAAGCCGAAGTTCCGCATCGACGCCGCGAACGTGCTCATCGCCGACGTCCCCGAGATCCGCGACGCCACCGAGCTGCGCTCCCTCGCCGTCTCGCGGCTGGGGAAGGACGTCGTCGACCTTCTCGACGCGGGCGTCTCCTACGCCGGGCGTGAGGTGCTGCGGCCCGTCGAGTGGCGCATCGCACCGGGCGAGCGCACCGGCATCCTCGGCGTCAACGGCGCCGGCAAGTCGACGCTCCTCGGCCTGGTGTCCGGCGACGTCCAGCCGACGACGGGCCGCGTCAAGCGGGGGAAGACCGTCAAGGTCGCGACGCTGACCCAGCGTCTCGACGAGCTCGAGGAGCACCTCGACGATCCCGTGCGGGTCGTCATCGCGGGCCTGCGCACCACCTACACGTTCGGCAGTGGATCCAAGGCGCAGGAGCTGACGCCCGGACAGCTCCTCGAGCGCATGGGCTTCCTGAACGCGCAGCTCTCGACGCCGGTGAAGGACCTCTCCGGCGGGCAGAAGCGGCGGCTGCAGCTGCTGCTCATCCTCCTCGAGCAGCCCAACGTCCTCATCCTCGACGAGCCCACGAACGACCTCGACACCGACATGCTGGCCGCTATCGAGGACCTCCTCGACTCGTGGCCGGGGACGCTCCTGGTCGTCTCGCACGACCGCTACTTCCTCGAGCGCGTCACCGACCAGCAGTACGCGATCCTCGGCGGTCGCCTGCGTCACCTTCCCGGCGGCGTCGAGGAGTACCTGCGGCTGCGCGAGCGGGAGCGCGGGGCGTCGCCGGCGACCGAGAAGGCGACGGATGCCGCGCCCGCGGCGTCCCCCTCGCTGTCGGGGCAGGGGCTGCGGGCGGCGCAGAAGGAGGTCGCCGCGCTGGAGCGGCGGCTGGAGAAGCTCGAGTCGCAGATCGATGCGGCACGCACGGCGCTCGCCGACCACGACCAGTCGGACTACGTCGGCCTCGGCGCGGAGATGACGCGCATCGGCGAGCTCGAGAAGGAGCGGGACGGCGTCGAGGAGCGCTGGTTCGAGCTCACGGAGCAGATCGGCTGAGCGCCGTCCGCTCAGTCCGCGCTGTCGAACCCGAGGCTCAGCTTTCGCAGCAGCGCGGCCAGGCGGTCCCTGTCGGGGCGGGAGAGGCTCTCCAGCAGGAGCGCCTCGGCGTCGACGAGCCGTGTGATCGCGGCATCCACCCGGATCCTGCCCTCGTCGGTCAGCGTCACCAGCACGCTGCGGCCGTCGTCGGGGTCGGCCTCGCGCCGCACGAGGCGGCGGCCGACCAGCCGGTCGATGCGATTGGTCATGGTGCCGCTGGAGACGAGGGTCTGCTGCAGCAGCTGCTTCGGGCTGAGCTGGAACGGCTCGCCGGCGCGGCGCAGGGCCGACAGAACGTCCCATTCCCACGGCTCGAGCTCGCTGCGCCGGAAGGCGTCGCGGCGTGCGCGGTCGAGATGACGTGACAGCCGGTCGACGCGCGACAGCACGCCCAGCGGCGAGAAGTCGAGGTCGGGTCGCTGGGTGATCCACGCTTCGACGATGCGGTCCACCTCGTCGCTCTGCGCCGTCATGCCTTCATTATCGCGGGGCGCCGCGGCAGGTACCGCCATCGACAGGCTCAGTGACCGGTGGGCGGTCTGGCAGACTTGACGAGGCCGCGCGAGCGGCGGTCCGCCGTGGTGTAGTGGCAGCACGACAGCCTTTGGAGCTGTGAGGTCCAGGTTCGAGTCCTGGCGGCGGAGCATGACCGACACCCCCCGTGACACCCCCCTGGCCGTCATCGTGCTCGCCGCCGGGCAGGGCACGCGCATGAAGTCCTCGCTGCCGAAGGTGCTGCACCGCATCGGCGGCCGTCCGCTGGTCGGGCACGTGCTCGACACCGCGCTCTCCCTCCATCCGCAGCGCGTGGTCGTGGTCGTCCGCCACGAGCGCGATCTCGTGGCGGAGGCCGTCGCCGGCGCCGCGCCCGACGTCGTGGTGGTCGACCAGGACGAGATCCCCGGCACCGGCCGCGCGGTCGAGGTGGCCCTGGACGCGCTGGCCGACTTCGCCGGGGACGTGCTTGTCCTCAGCGGCGACGTGCCGCTGCTCGAGACCGACACGCTCGCCGCGCTCGTGCGCACGCACCGCGATCGCGCCGTCGCCGCGACGGTCCTGAGCGCCACGGTGGGCGACGCCACCGGCTACGGGCGCGTCATCCGCGACGCCGACGGCACCGTGTCGCGGATCGTCGAGCAGAAGGACGCCACCGCGGAGGAGGCATCCGTCACCGAGATCAACGCGGGCGTCTACGTCTTCCAGGCGACGGCGCTGCGCACCGAGCTCGCGCTCGTCGGCACCGCCAACGCACAGGGCGAGAAGTACCTCACCGACGTCGTGGCGCTGCTGCGCGGCGACGGGTTCGCCGTGGCGGCCCAGCCCGCGCCGGATGCCGCCGCCGCCCTGGGCGTGAACGACCGGGTGCAGCTGGCCGAGGCCGCCCGCGTGCTCAACGCGCGCACCGTGCGGCGGTGGCAGCTGGAGGGCGCGACGATCCTCGACCCGGCCACGACCTGGATCGACGTCGAGGCGAAGCTCGCGCCCGACGTGACGGTGCTGCCCAACACGCACATCCTGCGCGCGACGGTGATCGCCGCCGGCGCCACCGTCGGCCCCGACACCAGCCTCGTGGACTGCGAGGTCGGCGAGAACGCGGTCGTGACCCGCACCGACGCCACGCTGGCGGTCATCGGCGCCGGGGCGACGGTCGGCCCGTTCGCCTACCTCCGTCCGGGCACGTACCTCGGCGACAAGGGCAAGATCGGCACGTTCGTCGAGACGAAGAACTCGACCATCGGCGAGCGCAGCAAGGTGCCCCACCTGTCGTACATCGGCGACACGACGATCGGCAGGGGCGTCAACCTGGGCGCGGGCGCCATCACGGCCAACTACGACGACCTCACCAAGCACCGCACCGAGATCGGCGACGAGGTGCACGCCGGCTCGCACAACGTCTTCGTGGCGCCCGTTAGGATCGGAGACGGCGCGAAGACCGGAGCCGGGGCGGTCATCCGAAAGGATGTCCCCGCCGGCGCCCTCGCACTGAGCGTCGCCCCTCAGCGGAACGTCGAGGGGTGGGTCGAGAAGAACAGACCGGGAACAGGTGCGGCGGACGTCGCCGCCAAGGCCCGTGGCGCACAGAAGGCGGACGATGGCGCGCAAGAAGAAGACCGTTGAACTCGACCGGGCGAACGACATCGCCCCCGGTCTCGTCGCGAAGACCAAGAAGCGCCTCGTCGTCGCACGCGGCAGCTCGCACCCCGAGCTGGCCGGCGAGGTCGCCGAGCAGCTGAGCACCGAGCTCGTCCCCACCGAGTACCGCACGTTCGCGTCGGGGGAGATCCTGACGCGCTTCGAGGTGTCGATCCGCGGCTGCGACCTCTTCCTCATCCAGAGCTTCGGGCCCCCGGTCAACGAGTGGATGATGGAGACCCTCATCATGCTCGACGCCGCCAAGCGCGCGTCGGCGAAGCGCATCACCGTCGTCGCCCCGTACTTCCCGTACTCGCGTCAGGACAAGAAGGGCAGAGGTCGCGAGCCGATCAGCGCCCGCCTGGTCGCCGACCTGTTCAAGACCGCCGGCGCCGATCGCATCATGAGCGTCGACCTGCACGCGGCGCAGATCCAGGGCTTCTTCGACGGCCCCGTCGACCACCTCTTCGCCAAGCCGGTGCTGCTGGAGTACTTCGAGAACACCCTGAGCGCGGAGGACCGTGACCGGCTCACGGTGGTCTCGCCCGACACCGGCCGCGTCCGCGTCGCCGACACGTGGTCCGACAGCCTCGGCGCGCCGCTGGCCATCATCCACAAGCGCCGCGACCCGAACGTCGCCAACCAGGTCACCGTCAACGAGATCGTCGGCGCCGTCGACGGCCGCGTGTGCCTCCTCGTCGACGACATGATCGACACCGGCGGCACCATCGTGAAGGCCGCAGAGGCCCTCAAGGCCAACGGCGCGGTCAAGGTCATCGTCGCCGCGACCCACGCGATCTTCAGCGACCCCGCGGCGCAGCGCCTGCAGAGCCCCGCCATCGACCAGGTCGTCGTCACCGACACGGTGCCGATCCCCGACGAGAAGCGCTTCCCGAGCCTTACGATTCTGCCTATCGCGCCGCTGCTCGCACGGGCGATCCACGAAGTGTTCGAGGACGGCTCCGTGACCAGCATGTTCGACGGGGCCGCCTGACGCCGACGCCGGACGAGGCGGCCCGGACCCCCGGGCCCGGCCGGGGCGGCGGCACCGCAAGGACGGAGTGAGGATGTCGCAGCCGCTGACCGAAGCCCGCCTGACGGTCGCGCGACCCTGGGCGCTCCCCGTGGACGCGGTGCTCGCGCACCTCGAGGCCGACGCGTCGGGGCTGACCTCCGACGACGCCGGCCGACGCCTCGAGATCGCCGGACCGAACCGCCTTCCCGAGCCCGCGCGCCGCCCCGCCGTGCTGCGGTTCCTCTCGCACTTCAACGACACCCTGATCTACATCCTCCTCGGCGCCGCCGTCATCAAGGCGCTGATGGGGGACTGGCTGGACTTCTGGGTCATCATGGTCGTCGCGATCATCAACGCCGTCATCGGCTACATCCAGGAGGGGCGCGCCGAGCGGGCGCTCGCGGGGATTCGCGGGATGCTGTCGGCCGAGGCCAGCGCCCGCCGCGACGGCGGGTGGGTCACGGTGGCGGCGGCCGATCTCGTCCCCGGCGACGTGGTGCGGCTGATGCCGGGCGACAAGGTCCCCGCCGACCTCCGGCTGCTCGAGGCCTTCCAGCTGCGGATCGACGAGGCGGCGCTCACCGGTGAGTCGGTCCCGTCGTCGAAGGTCGACGACCCGGTCGACCCCGATGCCGGCGTCGGCGACCGCCGGTCGATGGCGTTCTCGGGCACCATCGTGAGCGCCGGCCAGGGCCGGGGCGTCGTCACCGCGACCGGGGCGACCACCGAGCTCGGCCGGATCCAGAGCCTCGCCGAAGAGGCCGAGACGCTCGCCACGCCGCTCACACGCCAGCTCGACGGGTTCGGCCGGATCCTCACGCTCGTGATCCTGGGCATGGCGGCCGTGATGATGATGATCGGGCGCTTCCTGCACGGGATGCCGTACCCCGAGCTCATCTCGGCGGCCATCGGCTTCGCGGTCGCGGCGATCCCCGAGGGCCTCCCAGCGCTCGTGACCATCACGCTGGCGATCGGCGTGCAGCAGATGGCCCGCCACAACGCCATCACCCGCAAGCTCCCCGCTGTCGAGGCGCTGGGCTCGGTGACCACCGTCTGCTCCGACAAGACCGGCACGCTCACCAGGAACGAGATGACGGTCCGGCACATCGTCACGCCCCTCGCGCACTACGAGGTGACCGGTCTGGGCTACCGGCCGGAGGGGCGCATCGCCCCGGCGGGCGGAGCCGGGCTGCCCGGGGACGGGCTGCCCGGAGACCTCTCCGCGATCCTGGCGATCGGCACGCTCTGCAACGACGCCCACATCGTGCGCGACGACGACGGCGGATGGAGCCTCGTGGGCGAGCCCACCGAGGGCGCACTGAAGGTCGTCGCGATGAAGGGCGGTGTCGGGGGCGCGGGGGGAAGGCGCGTCGCCGTCATCCCGTTCGACTCGGCCAACAAGCTGATGGCGACGCTCAACGAGGGCCCGCGCTCGGGTGGGGCGGCGGGGGAGGTGTCGCGCGCGATCCTCGTGAAGGGCGCGCCCGACCGCCTGCTGGAGCGCTCGCTCACGCAGCGGAGCGAGGACGGCTCCCAGCCCCTGGACCGCACGCACTGGGAGGAGCAGGTCGCCGCGCTGAGCTCCCGCGGGCTGCGCGTGCTCGCCGCCGCCCGCAAGCCCGTGCGCGCGACGACCGAGGAGTTCGCGCTGGACGACCTCGTCGACCTCGAGTTCATCGGGCTCTGGGGGATCGTCGATCCGCCGCGCCCGGAGGCGATCGACGCGATCGCCGACTGCCACACCGCCGGCATCGGCGTGAAGATGATCACCGGCGACCACGCCGGCACCGCCCTGGCGATCGCCCGCGAGATGGGCCTCGCCGGCGCCGACGCCGAGGTTCTCACCGGCACCGAACTCGAGGCGCTCAGCCAGGAGCAGCTGCGGGAGGTGGTGCGCGACGTCGACGTCTACGCCCGCACGAGCCCCGAGCACAAGATCCGCATCGTGCGCGCGCTGCAGTCCCACGGCGAGGTGGTCGCCATGACCGGCGACGGCGTGAACGACGCCCCCGCCCTGACGCGGGCGGACGTGGGCATCGCGATGGGGATCAAGGGCACGGAGGCGACCAAGGAGGCCGCGGAGTTCGTGCTCGCCGACGACAACTTCGCCACGATCCGCAGCGCCGTCGCCGAGGGCAGGCGCATCTACGACAACCTGCGCAAGTCCATCGTGTTCCTGCTGCCCACCAACGGCGCGCAGTCGCTCGTCATCCTGGTCGCGGTCGTCTTCGGGCTCGCCCTTCCCCTCACGTCGGTGCAGGTGCTGTGGGTCAACATGGTCACCGCCGTCACCCTCTCGCTCGCGCTGGCCTACGAGCCCGCCGAGCGCGGGATCATGCGACGCCCCCCGCGCGCCACCGGCGGGCCGATCATCGACCGCCGCGAGCTCGGCTTCGTGCTCGCCGTGTCGTTCCTCATCGGCGGGGCGGCGATGGGCGTGTTCTACGGCGTCGTGGCGACCGGCGTCGACATCGAGGTGGCACGCACCGAGGCGGTGCTCATGCTCGCGCTGGGGCAGCTCGCCTACCTCTTCAACTGCCGGCTCCTGACCCGCTCCAGCTTCACCCTCGACGTGCTGCGCGGCAACCGCGCGGTGTGGTGGTCGGCGCTTGCTCTCGTCGTCCTCCAGCTGATCTACACGTATGTGCCGTTCATGAACGTGCTGTTCGACTCGCGTCCGCTCGACCCGTCGGCGTGGATCCTCCCCATCGTGCTCTCGGTCGTGATCTTCGTCGCCGTCGAGGTGCTCAAGGCGCTGCTGCGCGCCCGGCCGCCCGCGTCCGCACCGGCACCCGCGCTCAAAGCTTCCTCATAGGACCGGTTGCGAGGATCGCCGCGACGCCCGACGCGTCGACGACACGAGCTGGAGGACCGCAATGATCCGCACCGCCCCCGCATCCCGCACCGTCCGAGCCGGCGCCGCACTGAGCGCCGCCGCCGGGATCGCGCTCCTCGCCGGCTGCGCGGCGACGGCCTCCGATGCGGAGGAGCCGGCCACCGGAGCCGATCAGGAAGCGACCGGCTCCGGGTCGACGGGCTCCGGCAGTGCCTCGGGCTCGTATGCCGACGGCACGTACACCGCCGACGGCGCCTACGCGACCCCCGAGTCCGTCGAGACCATCACCGTCACCGTCACCCTGGAGGGCGACGTCATCACCGATGTGGAGGTGGCCGGCGACCCGCAGAAGAGCGAGTCCGAGGAGTACCAGGGGCGGTTCATCGGCGGCATCGCGGACGTCGTGGTCGGGCAGGACATCGACGACATCCAGGTCAGCCGCGTCGCGGGCTCGTCGCTGACCAGCGGAGGCTTCAACGAGGCGATCGAGGCGATCAAGTCCGAGGCGGCCGCCTGAGCCATGGGCGAGTCGGCGTCCTCCTGGCGATTCGACGCCATCGGCACCGTCTGGGAGGTCGTCACCGTCGAGCCGCTGCCCGAGCCTGCCCGCGACCGCGTACGGGGCCGCATCGAGGCATTCGACCGCAGCTGGTCGCGGTTCCGGAAGGACTCCGTGGTGACCCGGCTCGCGCGGGCCGGCGGGGAAGTCCCGCTCCCCGACGACGCCGGGCCGATGCTCGACGCGCTGGCGGCGGTGTGGGAGGCGACGGACGGCGCCGTGAACCCGCTCGTCGGGCGATCCCTCGAAGCGCTCGGCTACGACGCGCGGTACTCGCTGGTCGATCGCGGGGCGGTGGCGGCGCCCCCCGACTGGCGCAGGCTGCTCGCGTGGGACGACGAGCGGCTCATGCTCTCCAGCGCCGCGACGATCGACGTCGGCGCCCTCGGCAAGGGACGCCTGGTCGACATCGTGCTCGACGTCGTATGCGACGAGACGGCGGGGGACGTCACGGTCGACGCGGGCGGCGATCTGGCGGTGCGGGGGACGCCGCAGCGCATCGGGCTGGAGCATCCGTTCGATCCGCGTCGCGCGATCGGCGTGTGGGAGGTGACGGATGCCGCGCTGTGCGCGTCGGCGGTCACCCGGCGCGCCTGGCCGTCGGCCACCGGCACGACGCTGCATCACGTGCTCGACGCGCGGACGGGGCAGCCGGTGCGCACGATCGCCGCGACGTGGGCCGTCGCGCGGGACGCGATGACGGCCGACGCGGTCGCGACCGCGCTGTTCTTCGACGGTGGCCCGCGCCTCGCGCACGAGCGGGGTGTCGAATGGGTGCGCATGACGACCGACGGGCGTGCGGAGTGGTCGCCCGGCTGCAGCGCCGAGCTGTTCCTGCGAACGGATAACGTGGAACGGTGATTCACGAGCCGATCGTGGCGGTGTGACGTGGGAACGCTCACCGCCTTCTGGAACCGCGTCTTCGCGGTGCTCGGCCGCGTGTCGATGTACCGCCTGGTCTACCTCGCGCTCGCGGCGCTCGCGGTCGTCGCCCTGGTGCTCTCGCTCTTCGACCTCGTCGGACCCGACCCGGTCGAGCTCATCGCGACGCTGCTCGTGCTCGCCGCCGTCTGCGTGGGGGTGGATGCCGCCGCCCAGCGGGTGCTGACCCTGCCGTGGCGCCTGGAGTCATCGCTCATCACGGCGCACATCCTGCTCTTCGTGCTGCGCCCGACGCTGGAGCTCGCCGGGCTGGCGGGGATCGCGATCGCCGCCGCGGTCGCGTCCCTCTCGAAGTACCTGCTCGCCTGGCGCGGGCGCCACATCTTCAACCCCGCCGCCGTGGGTGCCACCGTGCTCACGCTGCTGAGCCTCGCGTGGCCGGCGCTCGGCTCGTCGGCGTGGTGGGTGGGCACGCCCGCCCTCGCCGCGCCGGTCATCGTGCTGGGCCTGGCGGTTCTGGTGCGCACCGAGAAGCTCCGGGTCGTGGCGGTGTTCCTCGTCGTCGCCGCCGCGGTCGCCGTCATCCGCACGGCCGCGCAGTATCAGGCCGCCGGGGTCGAGGTGGAGATCCTCGACGTGCTGTGGCCTGTGCTGTGGTCCTCGCCCTTCCTGTTCCTCGGCGCCTTCATGCTGTCCGAGCCGCTCACCCTGCCGCCCCGGCGCTGGCAGCAGTTCACCGTCGCCGCGGTCGTCGGAGTGCTCGCGGGCTGGCCGATTCCGATCGGCGACATCACCCTCGGACAGGAGCGGGCGCTGCTCATCGGCAACCTGGTCGCGTTCGCGTTCGCGCTGCGCACGGCGGTGCGGCTGACCCTGGTCTCGCGGGCCGAGCCCACACCGACCGTCGAAGAGCTCACATTCCGGGTGCACGACCGGTTGGCCTTCCTGCCCGGGCAGTACCTGGAGCTGGAGGTGCCGCACCGTCACCCCGACGCGCGCGGCACGCGGCGCGAGTTCAGCATCGCGTCCGCGCCCGAGGACCTGCCGCTGCTCAAGGTCGCGTTCAAGGACGGCACGGGCACGAAGCCGCTGAGCTCCTACAAGAAGGCCCTCGCGCAGGTGCGGCCGGGCGACGACCTCGCGATCACCGGGGTGTGGGGCGACTTCCTGCTCCCCAAGCGCGATGCCGCGCCGATCCTCATGGTCGCCGCCGGCATCGGCGTGACGCCCTTCGTGTCGCAGCTGCGGCATCTGACCGCGGCGGGCCTCGAGCGCGACATCGTGCTGGTCTATGTCGCGTCGGATGCCTCGGAGCTGGCGTTCCGCGGCGAGATCGAGGCATCCGCCGCTCGCGTCGTGGTCTTCACGCGCGACCGTCCGGTCGACCTGCCGAGTCACTGGCAGTGGGCGCAGGGCGTGCGCCTGGACGCCGAGGGCCTGATGCGGGTGGTACCCGACATCGCCTCCCGCCACGCCTACATCTCGGGGCCGGCCGGTCTGATCGCCGATCTCGCTCCCGCCCTCGAGCGCGCCCGTTCGATCACCACCGACGCCTTCAGCGGCTACTGAGCCGTGCCGACGCCGATCCCTGGGGCCGGATCGAGGGGACGGGCGGGCAGGCGCACCTCGAAGGTGGTGTCGCCGGGCCGGCTGTCCACCGAGATGGAGCCCCCGTGCGCGTCGACGATGGCGCGCGCGATCGAGAGGCCGAGGCCCGTGCCCCCGGTCTGACGCGCGCGTGAGCGGTCGCCGCGGGCGAAGCGCTCGAACAGCTCGTCGGCGATGCGCGGGTCGACGCCGGGGCCGTCGTCATGGACGCGGAGCACGGCCGTGCCGCCGTCCCGCGCCACCGTCACCGTCACCGTGGTGCCGGCAGGTGTGTGCGTGCGCGCGTTCGCGAGCAGGTTGGTGACGACCTGCTGGAGGCGGCTCGCGTCGCCCGCGACGAGCACGGGCTCGTCGCCGACCTCGAGCACCCACTCGTGGTCGGGACCGGTCGGGCGGGCATCGCCCACCGCGTCGATGGCGAGCCGCGTGAGATCGACCGTGCCGTACACCAGCTCCTGGCCCTCGTCGAGCCGGGCGAGGAGGAGGAGATCCTCCACGAGGGACGTCATCCGCAGCGACTGCGCCTGGATGCGCTCCAGCGACGCCTCGGTCGTCTCGAGGGTCGCGGCGGCGGGCCCGGGCTCCGGCCGCGGTGCCAGACCGAGCGCCTTCAGCGACAGCTCGGAGTAGCCGCGGATCGAGGCGAGCGGCGTGCGCAGCTCGTGACTGGCATCGGCGACGAACGCGCGCATGCGCTGTTCGTTGCGCTGGCGGGCGGTGAGCGACTCGTCGACGTGGTCCAGGAGCGTGTTCAGCGCCTCGCCGACCCGGCCGACCTCGGTGCGGGGGTCGGCCTGGCGCGCGGGGACCCGTTCGCTGATGGACACCTCGCCCTGGTCCAGCTGCTGCCGGGAGACCCGCTCGGCCGTGGCGGCGACCGCGCGCAGCGGCGCGAGGCCGGCGCGGATCGTCCATGCCGTCGCGACCGCGAGGAGGATGAGGCCGCCGGCGGTCAGCAGGCCGATGGTGGTGAGCATGCGCGCGATCGTGGCGGCCACCTCGTCGCGGGACAGCCCCACGACGACGATCGACTGACCGTCGACGCTGCGCCCTTCGACGCGGAACGTGCCGACGCCGTCGATGGTCACCACCAGCGGGCCCTCTGCGCGCAGTCCCGCCGCGAGCTGCTCGATCTGCTCGTCGTCGAGCGCGGTCACGGTGCCGTCCGGCTCGGTCACCGCCGCGGTGGGCGATGAGGGGGGAGTCTCGATGGCCAGCAGGAATCCGGCCTGCTGGGGCTGCTGCTCCAGGATCTCCTGAGCGGTGAGCCCCGCACCCACGGGCTGCCGGGTGAGCGCCGACATGCGGTCGGCGGTCGAGCGCAGCTCGCCGCTCAGTCCCTCCTCGAGCACCGTCCCCAGGATCGCGCTGGTCGCCACGCCGACCAGCACCATGATGAACGACGTGATGCCGACGACGGTGACGATGAGCTTCCGCTGCAGCGTCCACGCGGCGCGCCGGGGAAGCTCGTCCGAGGCAGGAGCACCCGTCCCGGGCGCCTCTTCGTCGCGCGGGGGCTCGATGCCGGCGCCGGTCGCGGCATCCGGCTCCGTCGTCGTACGGCTCCGGTCCGTCACTGGGGCGCCTTGATCATGTAGCCGACACCACGCACGGTGTGGATGAGGGGTTCGCGGCCGGCGTCGATCTTCTTGCGGAGGTAGGAGATGTAGAGCTCGACGACGCTGGAGCGGCCGCCGAAGTCGTAGTTCCACACGCGGTCCAGGATCTGCGCCTTCGACACGACGCGTCGCTGGTTGCGCATGAGGTAGCGCAGCAGCTCGAACTCCGTCGCGGTGAGCTCGATCTGCTCGCCGGCGCGCTCGACCTCGTGACTGTCCTCGTTGAGCGTCAGGTCCCCGACGCGCAGGATCGGCTCGGCGCCCGCCGCGTGCGCGGTGCCGGCGCGGCGCATGAGGCCGCGAAGCCGCGCGACCACCTCCTCGAGGCTGAACGGCTTGGTGACGTAGTCGTCGCCGCCGGCGGTGAGGCCTGCCACCCGGTCGGTGACGGCATCCTTGGCGGTCAGGAAGAGCACGGGGACGTCGTCGCCGGCCTGGCGCAGCCGCTGCAGCACGGCCATGCCGTCGAGGTCGGGCATCATGATGTCCAGCACCATGGCGTCGGGCTCGAACTCGCGTGCCGACTGCAGCGCCTCGAAGCCGGAGCCCGCGGTGCGCACCTCCCACCCCTCCATGCGCAGCGCCATCGACAGCAGATCGGTGAGCATCTGCTCGTCGTCCACCACGAGGACGCGCAGGCTGGAGCCGTCGGGACGGAGGAGGGCCGGTGCCGGGTTGGTCATGCGTCCATTGTGGATGGCTTCCTATGCGCTTCCTATGGAGTCGGCTATGCGCGGGCTGTGAAATCCAGTCCGCGGCGCGGGGATCGGATCCGGCGTCAGCCGGCCGAACGCGCGTGGGCCGCGATGCGATCGAACAGCGCGTCGCGGTCCTCGTCGACCCGGCGGGCGCCGGGGTCGGCGTCGTAGTACGCCAGGATCCGCCGCGCCCCCTCGTCGAACGTGATCGTCGTGCGGAACTCCGGCACGAGCTCAGTCACCTTCGAGACGTCGAACAGCATCGAGTGCGCCTTGTCTCCGATCAGGCCGGGACCGAGGTCGGGGGCGAACGCCGCGATCGTGTCGGAGGCGACGTGGACGATGTCGGCGTCGGCCACGCCCGCGGCCTCGGCCAGCCAGCCGTAGATCTGGTTCCAGGTCGGTGCGTGCGTTCCGGTGATGGTGAACGCCTCTCCGATCGCCGCGGGGTTCGCGACGAGCCCCGTGAACGCGACTGCGAAGTCGTCGCTGTGCGTGATCGTCCACAGGCTCGTGCCGTCGCCGTGCACGATGACGGGACGCCCCGCGCGCATGCGGGCGATGTCGGTCCAGCCGCCGAGGGTGGGGAGCAGACGCTCGTCGTACGTGTGCGAGGGGCGGACGATGGTGACAGGAAGCCCCCGCTCCCGGTGGGCGGCGACCAGGACGTCCTCGCACGCGATCTTGTCGCGCGAGTACTGCCAATAGGGATTGCGCAGCGGCGTCGACTCGGTGACCGGCACCCGCCGCGGGGGCTTCTCGTACGCCGAGGCCGAGCTGATGAACATGTACTGCCCGGTGCGCCCCTCGAAGAGCTCGAGATCGGAAGCGATGTGGTCGGGCGTGAAGGCCAGGAACTCCGCGACCACGTCGAAGCGCCGACTGCCCAGTGCGGCGCGCACCGCTGCGGCATCGCGGATGTCGGCCTCGATCAGCTCCGCCTCGGGCGGGATGGGCCGCCGGGCGCTGCCGCGGTTGAGGACCGCGACGTCGTGCCCGAGGGCGACGGAGCGGCGGACGCACGCCGCGCTGATGGTTCCGGTACCGCCGATGTAGAGGATGCTCGTCACCCTCGCGAGCCTACGCCCGACCAGGGGCGACGCGCCTCGACGCCGACGCCCGCCGCGGACGGACCCCGTGCGCGATGTCGGTCCCGCCCCCTAGTCTGGCGCGCATGAGCAACGACGATCTCAGCGCCGCCTCCGTCGGCACCGTCATCCGTCCGGGCGACCCCGAGTGGGAGTCCGCACGTCGCTTCCACTCCGGCATGGGCTCGCCCGCCGCCGTCATCCGGGCCTCCACCGTCGACGACGTGAGAGGGGCCATCCGCTACGCCTCGGCGGAGCGCCTCGAGGTCATGATCCGCGGCGGCGGCCACAGCGCGTGGGGCGAGGTCCCGGGCGGTCTCACCCTCGACATCTCGGCGCTGGACGCCATCTCCGTCGAGGGCACGCGGGTGCGTGTCGGGGGCGGTGCGCGGTGGGGTGCCGTCGCGCACGCGCTCGCCGAGCACGACCTCGGACTCAGCTCCGGCGACACCGCGTCCGTCGGCGTCGGCGGCCTCACCCTCGGGGGCGGCATCGGCTGGATGGTGCGCGCGTGGGGGCTCGCGTGCGACCAGCTGGTGGGCGCGCAGCTCGTGACCGCCCGTGGCGAGGTGGTGGAGGTGACGGATGCCTCGCATCCCGAGCTCCTGTGGGCGCTCCGCGGCGGCGGCGGCAACTTCGGCGTCGTCACGCGCTTCGACTTCGAGGCGCACCGGCTGAACGGCGTGGTGCACGCCGTCTACGGCATCGATGCCGACGCACGGCCCGCGCTGCGGGTGCTGCGCGACATCCTCGCAGACGCTCCGCGCGAGCTGACCGTCACCTACATGGACGTCCCGCCGATGGACCCGAACGCTCCTGCCGGCGCCACGGTGACCGCGGTGTGGATCGGCACCGACGAGGAGGCGGCGCGCCGCGCGCTCGCGCCGCTCGCCGAAGCCCCCGGGGTGTCCGAGCGCGAGTTCGGCGTGCAGAGCTACCCCGATGTGCTGCTCGAGGCGCCCGAGTTCGACCCCGACCAGCCCATGCCGGGGTTCCTCGGGGGGAACACGCTCGTGGCGGACCTCGACGACGACGCGATCGATCGGATCGTCTCGTTCCGAGAGGCGAACCCGGCATCGGTCGTGCTGCTGCGGTCGCTCGGCGGGGCGTACGGGGACGTCGCCCAGGACGACTCCGCGTTCCCGGCGCGCAACGCGACGTGGTTCGCCATGGCAGGGGCGTTCGACATCCCGGGCATGGTCGACGACGACGCCCGGGCGCGGGCGCTGGCCGCGTGGGACGCCATCGAGGCGAGCGGCTCGGGCGTGTACGGCAACTTCACGGTGTCGACCGACCCCTCCTACGCCGCGCGAATCTACCCGCCGGCGACGATGGCGCGACTGGCGGCGGTCAAGCGCACGTGGGACCCGGGCAATGTCTTCTGCCGCAACCACAACGTGCAGCCCGAGGGCGACGGCCGGCCGGGTTCGGACGGACAGGCCGCCTGAGACGCCGAGGGAGGATCCCCGGCCGGGGATCCGCCCTCTGTCCGCTCAGGCGGTGCGTCAGTGCGTGTCTTCCGCCTCGATCTCGGTGCGGTCGCCCGACCACAGCGTGTGGAAGGTGCCTTCCTTGTCGATGCGCTTGTAGGTGTGGGCGCCGAAGAAGTCGCGCTGGCCCTGGATCAGCGCGGCGGGCAGGCGCTCGGCGCGCAGCCCGTCGTAGTAGGCCAGCGACGACGAGAACGCGGGAGCCGGGATGCCGGAGTTCGCAGACGCCGAGACGATGCGGCGCCATGCGCCCTGGGCGCGGCCGAGCGCGTCGGCGAAGTACGGGGCGGTCAGCAGCACCGCCAGGTCGGGGGTCTGGTCGTAGGCCTCGGCGATGCGGTTGAGGAACTGGGCCCGGATGATGCAGCCCGCGCGCCAGATCTTCGACACGGCGCCGAGGTCGATGGTCCAGCCGTACTCGGCGGCACCGGCGCGGATCTCGTCGAAGCCCTGGCTGTAGGCGACGATCTTCGACGCGTACAGCGCGAGGCGGACGTCCTCGATGAACGCGTCGGGGTCGTCGACCTGGAGGCCCTCGGCGGGGCCGGGCAGGCCGCGGGAGACCGCGCGCTGCTCGGGGTGGCTGGACAGCGACCGTGCGAAGGTGGCCTCGGCGATGCCCGAGACCGGGACGCCGAGCGACAGCGCGGTCTGCACGGTCCACGCGCCGGTGCCCTTGGCGCCGGCCTGGTCGAGGATGACGTCGACCAGGGGCTCTCCGGTCGCGGCGTCCACCTGGCGCAGGACCTCGGCGGTGATCTCGATCAGGTACGACTCCAGCTCGCCGCGGTTCCACTCGGCGAACACCTCGGCGATCTCTGCCGGCGTCTTTCCGGTGCCGCGGCGGATCAGGTCGTAGGCCTCGGCGATGAGCTGCATGTCGGCGTACTCGATGCCGTTGTGCACCATCTTCACGAAGTGGCCGGCGCCGTCGTGACCCACGTGCGTGACGCACGGCTCGCCCTCCGCGACCGCCGCGATGGACTTGAGGATCGGTCCGAGGGTCACCCACGACTCGTCCGAGCCGCCGGGCATGATCGACGGGCCGTTGAGCGCGCCCTCCTCGCCGCCGGAGATCCCGGCGCCGACGAAGTTGATGCCGGTCTCGCGGACGGCCTTCTCGCGGCGGATGGTGTCGGTGAAGAGGGCATTGCCGCCGTCGACGATGATGTCGCCGGGCTCGAACACCTCGACCAGCGAGTCGATGACCGCGTCGGTGGGGCGGCCGGCCTTCACCATGATGATCGCCGCGCGCGGCTTCTGCAGCGACGCGGCGAACTCCTCGTATGAGAACGCGGGAACGAAGCCCGCCTCCGGGTGCGTCTCGGTCAGCTCGTCGGTCTTGGACCGGCTGCGGTTGTACACGGCCACGGTGTTGCCTTCGCGGGAGGCGAGGTTGCGGGCGAGGTTCGAGCCCATCACCGCCAGGCCCACCACGCCGATGTTCGCCGTCGCGGCGACGGCGAGCTCCGGGCCCTCCGGCTCCGGGGTGGGGCGCTCGACGTCCTCGGGCGCGGGCGCGGCCTCGTGCGCCGTCGTCGCCTCATCAGGCGCCTGGTCCTGATCCGTCGAAATGGTGGTCTGGGCCTGCTCGCCGGTCAGCGAAGGATCGTTGGAAGACACGCGTGCTCCTGGGGTTGAGTCGTCGCTTTCAGCCTAGAGTCTGACGGCTCCGTGTTACGCCGCAGCGGCCGGAAGCTCACACGGCACGCAGCCGGGTTGTGACGCGCGGGCGGCCGTCGGCTACCGTGGCGGGGTGATCCCGTCTCACTCCGGCGCGACCGCCGGCAGTCCCGCTGCGCAAGGCCCCCGGATCGTCGTCATGGGTCCGAGCGGCTCGGGGAAGTCCGCGGTGGGGAGCGCCGTGGCCGCACGCCTCGCTCTCCCGTTCGTCGACGCCGATGACCTGCACCCGGAGGCGAACGTGGCGAAGATGGCCGCCGGGGTGCCGCTGGACGACGCGGATCGGATGCCGTGGCTGGACGTGGTGGCCGCCGAGCTCCACGACGCGCCCGGTGGAGTCGTGGTCGCGTGCTCGGCGCTGGCACGACGCTATCGGGAGCGCATCCTCTCCGGCGCACCGGCGACGGTCTTCGTCGAGCTGCGGACGTCCACCCGCGAGCTGGCCCGGCGCATGGCGACGCGCGAGCACTTCATGCCGTCGTCGCTGCTGGCCTCCCAGCTGCAGACGCTGGAGCACCTGGAGCCTGAGGAGCCGGGCGTGGTGGTGGCGGGGGACCCGCCGCTGGCGGACGTCGTCGACGCCGCGGTTCACGCGATCCGGCGGTATCCGGCGCTCCGATAGCCCCGTTCAGTCCTTGTTGCGGTACGCCTGACGCCCGAGGCCCCAGAAGGCCAGCGCCGTCCCGAGGGCGCCGACCGCGGCCATCGCGCCGATCAGCCAGAGCAGGGCGTGAGACCAGAAGCCGTATTCCATGGGGTCCTCCGTGTGAGCGGGAAGTCGGTGCGTTCCTCATCGTAGTGGGGGCGCTGGTAGACTCGTGTCGAACTTCGGCGAGGGATGCCTCGCGCCTGTCGGCCACCGGCGGGCTGCGGCATCCGTGATCGACGCGGTGATGCGGGCCCCCGGCTTTCCTCACGCGCGCGCGTTCGAGTCGAAGACACCCCCGATACCCACGGTCCGCCACCTCGCGGGCCGAGCGACAACGGGCCCCAGGCCCGCAAGGAGAACCCATGTCCACTGAGGTCGACACCAAGGTCCAGGCCGAGCTGCGCGAGAACTTCGGCAAGGGCTTCGCCCGCCGCCTGCGCGCCGCCGGCAAGATCCCCGCCGTCATCTACGGCCACGGCACCGATCCCGTCCACGTGGCCCTTCCGGGCCACCAGGTGTCGCTGCTCATCCGCCGCGCCAACGCGGTGCTCGAGCTCGATCTCGACGGCAAGGCGCAGCTGACGCTGGTGAAGGACGTCCAGAAGGACCCGGTGCACCAGATCATCGAGCACATCGACCTCCTCGTCGTGAAGAAGGGCGAGAAGATCCAGGTCGACGTCCCGGTCATCGTCAACGGCGAGCCCTTCGCCGGCACGATCGTCAACCTGGACGCGCAGACCGTGGCGCTCGAGGTCGAGGCGACCCACATCCCCGAGCACATCGAGGTCGACGTCGAGGGCCTCGAGGAGGGCACGCACATCACCGCCGGCGAGCTCACGCTGCCCCGTGGCGCGACCCTCGCCGCCGACCCGGAGATGCTCGTCGTCGCCATCTCGGTCCCCGCTGCCACGCTGGCCGCCGAGGACGAGATCGCCGAGGCCGACGCCGAGGTCGCCGCCGAGCAGTCGGAGGCTTCCGAGACCCCGGCCGAGGAGAACGAGTCCGAGTAAGCCTCGGAGCGCTTTTCAGGCGAGGGGGTGCGGATGCCGCACCCCCTCGTCCCGTTCCACGACGAGCTCGATCCGGGCCGGACGCCCGGTCGGGCAGGATGGAAGTCATGGCAGAGGCGTGGCTGATCGTAGGCCTGGGCAACCCGGGGCCCCGATACGAGCTGACCCGCCACAACGTCGGCCAGCTCGTGGTCGACGAGCTGGCGGGACGGCGCGGCGAGTCCTTCAAGACGCACAAGGCGAACGCCCGCGTGGTCGAGACGTGGCTGCGGCCGGGCGGCGCGAAGCTGGTGCTGGCCAAGCCGAACACGTTCATGAACGTGTCGGGCGGTCCCGTCGCGGGGCTGGCGAAGTTCTACGGGATCGACCCCGCGCACGTCGTGGTGATCCACGACGAGCTGGACATCCCGTTCGACACCATCAAGCTGAAGGTCGGCGGCGGCCACGGCGGTCACAACGGCGTCCGCGACGTCGCCAAAGCGCTGGACACCCCGGCGTTCCCGCGCGTGCGCGTCGGGATCGGCCGCCCGCACGGCCGGCAGGACCCGGCGGACTGGGTGCTCGACCCGTTCGGCGCCACCGAGCGCAAGAACCTCCCGATCCTCCTGGGCGACGCCGCCGACGCCGTGGAGCAGCTGGTCGACGAGGGACTCCTCGCCGCGCAGCAGAAGCACCACGCGCCCCGCGAGTGACTCCGGGCTCAGCCCGCGGCGAGGCCGGCCGTCAGGAAGCCCTGCGCCACCGCGCCGTAGGCGATGGGGCCGAGAGCGGCGATGATCACCGCCGCGATGCCGGCTCCCCGTCCGCGGGAGGTCACGATGGCCACCACGCCCTGGATGAGCGCCCACAGGCCGAGCGCGGTGCCGGCCCAGAAGGCGATCTCGCCCATGAGCACCCAATCCCGCACGGGCGAGAGGATCGACCAGTCGAAATCGCCGGTGGCGGTGCGCGCGCTGATCTCGCGACCCGCTCCGAGCCCGATGTTGAACGCGGCGACCGCCGCGAGCAGGCTCGCGCCGACCGTCGCGATGAGAGCCAGGCCGAGGGCGACGAGTCCGAGCGTGCCGCGGCGCCGCGCGGGTTCGGGTGCCGCGGAGGGCGATATGGCCGGCGCGGCGCCGGGAGTGCCGCCGAACCCGGCGGGCGGCGCATAGCCCGGCGGGGGCGCGTACGCGGAGGCGGGCGGAGGACCGAACGGTGCCGCTCCGGGCGGCGCCCACGTCTGCGGGGGTGCGGGCGGGGGCGGGGCCGGCGTGGCCGAGGGCTGCGAGGGATCGCTCACGCGACTCATCCTAGGAGCGCCGACGACGTTCGCGGCCGCCCCGCCCCTGGCTCGCGGCGCCCGGTGTCGGCGGCGCGTCGTAGACTCGTGCGGTGACAGTTCCCGGGATCGTGCGCGCCCTCGAACAGGCTGAACCGTTCCGGGACGCTGTGGCCGCGGCATCCGTCGACGCCGACTTCTCGCTCGTCGAGGGCCTCGACGCCCCCCTCCTGGCGGCGCTGGTGGAACGCCGGCGCGCCGCCGGGCGTCCGCCTGCCGTGCTCGTGATCGCCCCGACGGGGCGCCGTGCCGAATCCCTCGGGCCTGCGCTGGGAGCGCTGCTGCCCGGAGCCGAGGTGCTCCACTTCCCGGCGTGGGAGACGCTGCCGCACGAGCGGCTGAGCCCGAGCGCAGAGACGGTGGGCGCCCGCCTCGACATCCTCCGCCGGATCGCACGATGGGACGCCTCGACGCCGCTCGTGGTGACCGCATCGGTGCGCGGCGCGATCCAGCCGCTGGCGGCGGGACTGGACGACGTCGAGCCGATCGAGATCGTCGTCGGCGGCCGCGGGCACGACCTCGGCGAGGTGTCGGCGCGACTGGTGGAGCTCGCCTACCACCGGGTCGACATGGTGTCGCGACGCGGCGAGTTCGCCGTACGCGGCGGCATCCTCGACGTGTTCCCGCCGACGGCCGCCCACCCGTACCGCGTCGAGTTCTTCGGCGACGAGGTGGACCAGATCCGCGCCTTCTCGGTGGCCGACCAGCGCTCCCTCGCCGGGGATGTGCGCGAGGTCACGCTGCTGCCGAGCCGGGAGCTCCTTCTCACCGAGGCCGTGCGCGGACGCGCGCGACAGCTCAAGGACGAGTTCCCCGGACTCGCCGCGATGCTCGAGAAGATGGCCGAGGGCATCCCGGTCGAGGGGATGGAGTCGCTGCTTCCGGCCGTGGTCGACGACCTCGTGACCCTTGCGGACTACCTCCCCGAAGGATCCGCCGTCGCGCTGGTCGATCCCGAGCGCGCCGTCACGCGCGCGATCACGCTGGGCGAGACCAACCGCGAGTTCCTGGACGCGGCCTGGAGCGCGGCCACAGCGGGCGCTCGGACTCCGGTCGACCTCGGTGCCGGCGACTTCCTCACCCTTCCCGAGCTCCGCGAGGCGGCGCGCGAGCGGGGGAGCGTCTGGTGGCGGATGAGCTCGTTCGACTCCGGGCAGGCCGATGCCGTGGCCGAAGGCCTCCTCGACGCCGCGATCGACGACGACGTCGACGTCGCGCTCGAGGCCGCTGCGGCGATCCGGGTCCCCGGCGCCCCCGTGCCCTCATTCCATGGCAACGTCGACGGCGCCACCGAGCATGTCGGCGCGCTCCTGGCCGAAGGGTGGCGCGTCGTGGTCGCCGCGTCGGGCGCCGGCCTCGTGGAGCGGGCGCGCGATGTCCTCGCCGAGCGCGGCATCGCCGCGCGCAAGGTCGACGAGGTGCACCACGCCCCCGAACCCGGCATCGCCCACGTCGTTGTGAGCGTCCTCGAGCGCGGCTTCCAGTTCCCCGACGCCAAGCTCGCGGTGCTCACCGAGTCGGAGTTCTACGGCAGGACCATCGGCGGCGACAGCCGTGTCGTGAAGAAGCTCGCGTCGCGACGCAAGACCGTCGTCGACCCGCTGCAGCTCAAGGCCGGCGACTACGTCGTTCACGCCACGCACGGCATCGGCAGGTTCGTCGAGCTCACCCAGCGCGAGGTCTCCAGCGGCGGGCGCAACGCCGTGAAGAGCGTGCGCGAGTACCTCGTGCTGGAGTACGCGCCGTCCAAGCGCGGCTACCCGGGCGACAAGCTGTTCGTGCCCACCGACCAGCTCGACCTGCTCTCGCGCTACGTCGGCGGCGAAGCGCCGTCGCTGTCGAAGATGGGCGGCAGCGACTGGGCGCAGGCCAAGAGCAAGGCCCGTCGCGCGGTGCGCGACATCGCCGTCGAGCTCGTCAAGCTGTACTCGGCGCGCATGGCGTCCAAGGGGCACGCGTTCGGCCCCGACACCCCGTGGCAGCGGGAGCTGGAGGAGGCCTTCCCCTTCGCCGAGACCCCCGATCAGCTGCAGACGATCGACGAGATCAAGGCCGACATGGAGAAGCCGATCCCGATGGACCGGCTGCTGTCCGGCGACGTCGGATTCGGCAAGACCGAGGTCGCCGTGCGCGCGGCCTTCAAGGCCATCCAGGACGGCAAGCAGGTGGCGATGCTGGTGCCCACGACACTCCTGGTCAAGCAGCACCTCGAGACCTTCACCGAGCGGTTCGCCGGGTTCCCGGTCAAGGTGCGGGCGCTGTCGCGGTTCCAGACCGACAAGCAGGCGCGCGACGTGGTCGCAGGCCTCGCGGACGGCACCGTCGACATGGTCATCGGAACGCACCGCATCCTCACCGAGAAGGTGCTGTTCAAGGACCTCGGCCTCATGATCATCGACGAGGAGCAGCGCTTCGGCGTCGAGCACAAGGACCAGCTGAAGAAGCTCAAGACCAACGTCGACATCCTCGCGATGAGCGCGACGCCGATTCCGCGCACCCTCGAGATGGCTGTGACCGGCATCCGCGAGATGTCGACGCTGCAGACGCCGCCGGAGGACCGGCACCCGATCCTGTCCTACGTCGGCCCACGCAACGACAAGCAGATCGCCGCGGCGATCCGCCGCGAGCTGCTGCGGGAGGGGCAGATCTTCTACGTCCACAACCGCGTGCAGTCGATCCAGCGCGTCGCATCGCAGCTGGCCGAGCTCGTGCCGGAGGCGCGGATCGTCGTCGCGCACGGGCAGATGGGGGAGCACCAGCTCGAGCAGGTCGTCGACGACTTCTGGGAGCGCAAGGCCGACGTGCTGGTCTCCACGACCATCATCGAGACCGGCCTCGACATCGCCAACGCCAACACGATCATCATCGACCGCGCCGACAAGTACGGGCTGAGCCAGCTCCACCAGCTGCGCGGCCGCGTCGGCCGTGCGCGCGAGCGGGCGTACGCGTACTTCCTGTACGACGACCAGAAGCCGCTGAGCGAGACGGCGGCCGACCGCCTCGAGACGATCGCCGTGAACAACGACCTGGGCTCGGGCATGCAGGTGGCGCTCAAGGACCTCGAGATCCGCGGCGCGGGCAACCTCCTCGGCGCCGAGCAGGCCGGGCACATCGCCGGCGTCGGGTTCGACCTGTACCTCCGCATGATCGGCGAGGCCGTGGCGACCTTCCGGGGCGAGGACACCGAGGGCCCGACGGAGCTCCGGCTCGAGCTGCCGGTGCAGGCGCGCATACCCGATTCGTACATCGACAGCGAGCGACTGCGTCTCGAGGCCTACCAGAAGCTGTCGGCGGCCGCATCCGTCACCGCGGCGCCCGACGCGATCGACCTGGTGATCGAGGAGCTGACCGACCGCTACGGGGAGCCGCCGGCGGAGGTCGAGGGGCTGCTCGCGGTGGCGCGGCTGCGGCGCCGCGCCGGTCAGGCCGGCCTCGCCGATGTCGTCGCGATGGGCCCGAACCTGCGCATCGCGCCGGCGAACCTGCCCGATTCGATGCGGGTGCGGCTGCAGCGCCTGCACCCGAAGGCGAAGGTCGTCGCCGGCGGCGAGGCGCTGGTCGTGCCCCTGCCGACCGCAGGCGGCGAGCAGCTCGGCGACGACGAGCTCGTCGCGTGGGTGGCGCAGCTCATCGAGCAGCTTTGGCCCGAGAAGAAGGCGGAGCCGGCGGCGGCCGAGGCGGCGACGGCCTGATCGGGCGGCGGTGCGCCGGACTCAGGAGCCGGACGCCTCCAGGCGCGGGAAGGTCCACGAGCCGTCGAGCACCTCGGGGTGCGGCCGGTAGAGGCGCACCAGGTAGTTCCAGCCCTCGGTGACGGGGATCGCGTTGGCCGTCCCGGGCGGGAAGTCGCCGAAGCGCACGGTGGTCGACCCGTCCGGATTGCGCACGCCGGTGATGCTGTTCACGGTGTACGCGTCGCGGTCGTTCGGTTCGAAGTAGCCGGCAGCGTTGTAGACCGAGATGGACCAGAATCCGTCGACCGGCACCTCGCCGACGGTGAGCTCGTACCGGCCGACGGGGAGGCGGGGATCCTCGCTGACGTAGACCGCCTCGCTGGTGGGCAGCCCGCCCCAGCCCGCGGCGGTGCCGATGAGGTGACGGATCGGGTCGACCTCGTCCCGCGTGCCGAAGGTGCGGTCGAACGACGTCAGGTTGCGGGCGAGTGCCAGGAGGGCGTCGCGGGTCTCGTCGAGCGAGCCGGTGTCGTAGTCCGGATAGTCGAAGGCGGCAGCGGAGGCTGCTGTCAGACCCATGGCGTCCTGGATCTCGTGCACGGCAGCCAGGTCGTCGGCGTCGCCGGGATCGACGAGCGTCCGCACGGCCACCACGACGTGGCGGCTGCCCGGTCGGGCTGCGCTCAGCTGGTACGCACCGGCATCGTGGTAGACCGCCACGACGTGGTGATCCTGGTCGAGCACCATCGCGGACAGGTAGCGGTCTCCGTGCTCCGGGAGCGTCAGCGTCGCGCCGGCGGTCGCATCCACCACGGCGAAGCTGTACAGGGTGTCGCGGTTGAGCCGGATGACGGTCTGGTCGTCGATCGCCGCAGGCGTCCGATTGTGCACGAACCGGTTCACGCCGCCCGCCTTGTGCTGGAGGTCGCGGAACATGCGGTCCGTCTCGGCGCGGGTGAAGTTGTCGGCGCTCACGTGGATGCTCACGACGCCGATCCTGACACATCGGCCCGGAGGCTCGCGAAGCCGCGGTCGGCTCAGATGACGCCCTGAGCCAGCATCGCGTGCGCGACGCGCTCGAAGCCGGCGCAGTTGGCGCCGACGACGTAGTCGCCCGGGTGACCGAACTTCTCGGCGGCGGCGAACGCGGAGTCGTGCACGTCGGCCATGATGGCACGCAGCTTCGCCTCGCTGTCGTCGAAGCTCCAGCGCTGTCGGGCCGCGTTCTGGCTCATCTCCAGGGCGGACGTCGCGACGCCGCCGGCGTTCGCGGCCTTGCCGGGGCCGAAGAGCACACCCGCCGACTGGAACAGCTCGATCGCCTCGGGCGTCGAGGGCATGTTGGCGCCCTCGGCGACCGCGCGCACCCCGTTCGCGACCAGCGCGCGCGCGTCCTCGGCCTCCAGCTCGTTCTGCGTCGCGCTCGGGATCGCCACGTCGACCGGCACCTCCCAGGGACGCGCGCCCTCGACATAGCGCGCGCCGGAGCGGCGCGCCGCGTACTCCGAGATGCGCGCGCGCTCGATCTCCTTGATCTGCCGGAGGAGGTCGACGTCGATCCCGGCGTCGTCGACGACATAGCCGGAGGAGTCGGATGCCGTCACCGGCGTCGCGCCGAGCTGGCGTGCCTTGTCGATGGCGTAGATCGCCACGTTGCCCGAGCCCGAGACGCCGACCCGCTTGCCCTCGAGGGTCTCGCCGTGGACGCCGAGCATCTCGTCGACGAAGAAGACCGCGCCGTAGCCGGTGGCCTCGGTGCGCACCTCGGCGCCGCCCCACTGCACGCCCTTGCCGGTGAACATGCCCGACTCGTGGCGGTTGGTCACCTTGCGGTACTGGCCGAACAGGTATCCGATCTCACGGGCGCCGACGCCGATGTCGCCGGCCGGCACGTCGGTGTGCTCGCCGAGGTGGCGGTAGAGCTCGTTCATGAAGGACTGGCAGAAGCGCATGATCTCGGCGTCCGACCTGCCGTGGGGATCGAAGTCGCTGCCGCCCTTGGCGCCGCCGATGCCCTGGCCGGTGAGGGCGTTCTTGAAGATCTGCTCGAAGCCGAGGAACTTGATGATCGAGAGGTTCACCGACGGGTGGAACCGCAGGCCGCCCTTGTAAGGGCCGAGGACCGACGAGAACTGCACCCGGTAGCCGCGATTGACCTGCAGGCGTCCGGTGTCATCGACCCACGGCACGCGGAAGAGGATCTGGCGCTCGGGTTCGACGAGCCGCTCGAGGATGCCGCCGTCGACGAACTCCGGGTGGGCTTCCAGCACCGGCGCGATGGACTCGAGCACCTCGTGCACCGCCTGCAGGAACTCCGGTTCGTGCGGGTTGCGCGCCTCGACGGTGTCAAGGACGAGGCGGATGGAGTCGGAGGCGGCGATCGCGGCGGGGGGCGAGGCGACGGGCGGCGCAGAAGTCATGGTGCAGGCTTTCGGGGGGTGGAGCGATGGGCCGGGATGCGGCACCTTTTCACCCTACCCACGGCCGAACGGCACTCGGCCCGTGTGACGGCGGTCCCCGGCGCCCGGCGCCGGGCGCGGGGCCGCGGCATCGCACTACGCTGTGAACCGAGCCGCGCCGGCGCCGATGACGCACGGCAGCGGAGGCGAGGAGGCATGATGCGATTCGAGCACCTCGGGGTCACGCCCCGGATCCACCCCGACGCGGTGGTTGCCCCGACGGCGGTGATCAGCGGCGACGTCGTGATCGGACCCGACTGCCAGATCCTGCACGGCGCGGTCGTCACCGCGGAGGGCGGCGCGATCACGCTCGGGTCGAACGTCATCGTGATGGAGAACGCGCTCATCCGGGCGACCGCCACCAACCCCGTGCACATCGCCGACCACGTCCTCGTCGGGCCGATGGCGAGCATCTCTGGAGCGGTGGTGGAGGAGGAGGTCTTCCTCGCCACCGGCACGCGGGTGTTCAACGGCGCGTATGTGGGAGCGCGCAGCGAGGTGCGCATCAACGCCGTGGTGCACCTGCGGACGACGCTGCCGCCCGACTCCACCGTGCCGATCGGATGGGTCGCGGTCGGACATCCGGTGCAGATCCTCTCGCCGGACCGGCACGAGGAGATCTGGGCCGCGCAGCGGGAGCTCGACTTCCCGGGCTACGTCTTCGGCCTCGACCGCGAGACGCCCGACCTCATGGTGCAGCTCACCGAGCGCTACGGACGCAGCCTCGCCCGCCACGCCGACGACCGCCGGCTGGACTGACGCGAGCCCGTCGCCTTCTCCGGCCGGGCTGGCCCCGCCGGCGTTGCGCGAAGCGACCTCGGGACCCTGGTGGGCGCTCGCGGGAGCATCTAGGGTCGGTCCATGGGCCTTCTGGGGACCCGATCGAAGCTCGAACAGGCTGCGGGGGCCTTCTCGAGCAACTGGCGCAACCCCAATCTGCGCCGCGCCCAGCTGAGCTTCCTCGGCGCCTGGACGGCGGAGTGGGCCTTCACCGTCGCGCTGGGAATCGTGGCCTACAACGACGGCGGCGCGCTTGCGCTGGGATTGGTCGGCCTCCTGCGCATGCTTCCGTCGGCCCTCCTGGCGCCGATCCTGTCGCCCTTCGCCGACCGCGGACGGCGGGAGCGGGTGCTCGTGACGGTCTCGCTCCTGCGCGGGGCGGCGACCGCTGTCGCCGCGGCGGTGGTCGTCCTCGCCGGCCCGGTCCTCGTCGTCTACGCGCTGGCCGTGCTGTCCACGATCGCGGCGACCCTCTTCCGCCCGGCCCACTCCGCGCTGCTGCCGACGCTGTCGCGCACCGGGCACGAACTCGCGAGCGCGAACGTGGTTCGGGGTCTGCTCGACTCCGTCGCGACGCTCATCGGACCGCTGATCGCGGCGGTCCTGCTGGCGGTCGCCGACGTGTCGATCGTGTTCGCGGTCGCGGCGGCGGCCTCCTTCTGGGCGGCAGTCCTGCTGCTTCGTGTCCGCTACGACGCGCCCCCGCGGCCACCGGCGCCGCGACCCGACCTGATGCGGGAGGCGATCGACGGCCTTCGCGCCGTCGTGCGCAGCCGCGACCTCCTGCTCATCCTCGGCCTCGCGGCCGCTCAGGCGCTGACGCGCGGCGCGCTCACGGTGTTCTCGGTCGTCGTCGCGATCGAGCTGCTGGGCATGGGCGAGTCGGGCGCCGGCGCATTGATGGCCGCTGTGGGCGTGGGCGCAGTCGTGGGGTCGCTGTGCGCCTCGCTGCTGGTCGGCACCGGACGACTCGGCGCGTGGTTCGCGGTGGGGGTCGCGCTGTGGGGTCTGCCGATCGCGCTGGTCGGCGTGTTCCCCGGGCAGGCGGCCGCGCTGCTGCTGCTCTCGTTCGTCGGCGTCGGGAACGCGCTGATCGATCTGGCGGGGTTCACGCTCATCGGCCGACTCGCCCCCGACGAGGTCATGGCCCGCATCTTCGGCGTGCTCGAGAGCCTGGTCGTCATCTCGATCGGCGTGGGATCGATCCTGGCCTCGGCACTCATCGCCTGGCTCGGCCTGGAGCCCGCCCTCATCGGCATCGGCCTCATCTGCCCGGTGCTGGCGATGCTCTCGTGGTGGCGCCTGCGCCGGCTGGACGGCGCGGTCGGCGCGCTGGATGCCGACGTCGCCCTGCTGCAGCGGGTGCCGATGCTCCAGCCCCTGCCGCTTCCGGCGATCGAGCAGCTGGCGCGGGGGCTCGAGCCGGTCGACGTGCCCGCCGGGCGGGCGGTGTTCGTGGCCGGGGACGTCGGCGACCGCTATTACGTCATCGCGTCCGGTGAGGCGGACGTGATCGGCGACGATCGCGTGGTGGCGACGCTGGGGGAGGGGGAGGGGTTCGGCGAGATCGCACTCCTGCGACGCACCCGGCGCACGGCGACCGTCGTGGCGCGCACGGCCCTCGCGCTCAAGGGGCTCGCGGCGGACCGCTTCATCGCCGTCGTCGTCGGATACGGTCCCAGCGCCCGCACCGCCGCCGCGGCGGTCGACGTCCGGCTCGGCCGCTACGCACCGAAGGGCACGGCGGGCGAGGCGCCGGCCGCCGAGGACGGGCAGCCCTGACGCGCGAGCGCGTGCTCAGCCGGTGTTCTGGAGGCCTGCGGCCACGCCCGAGACAGACAGCAGCAGGAGGCGCTGGAGCTCGGGATCGACGGGTGCCCCCTCGGGTGCGGCGCGCAGCGCCCGCAGGGCGCGCAGCTGCAGCAGCGACAGCGCGTCCACGTAGGGGCTGCGCATCTTGACCGCGCGCTGGAGGACGGGCTTGTTGCCGAGCAGCTCGGTGCCGCCGGTGACCCTGATCACCCAGTCCCGCGTGAGCCTCATCTCGTCGCGCACGAGGGCGGCGAGGTCGTCGCGGTCGCCGAGCTCGAGGTAGTGGCGGGCGATGCGGTCGTCGGTCTTGGCCAGGCTCATGGCGACGTTGTCGATCAGGGTGCGGAAGAGCGGCCACTCCCGGTAGGCCCGCTGCAGCAGCTCCTCGTCGCCGACGCGCTCGAGGGCCGTGCCCAGCCCGAACCAGCCGGCGAGGTTGATGCGGGCCTGGGTCCACGCGAACACCCACGGGATCGCGCGCAGGTCCTCGAGGGACTCGACGGAGAGCCCGCGCCGCGCGGGACGCGAGCCGAGCGCGAGGTGGCCGATCTCCTCCATCGGGGTGACGCGGGCGAACCAGGGCGCGAAGCCGGGTGCCTTCACGAGCGAGAAGAAGCGCTCGCGGGATGCCTCGTCCATCGTCGCCGCGACGGCGGCGAACTCGTCCGCCGCCGCCCTGTTGCGCTGCTCGTTGGACGGCGCGGATGCCAGCAGGATGGCCGCGGCCACCTGGTCGATGTGGCGCATCGCGATGGCGGGATCGCCGTAGCGGGCGAAGATGACCTCGCCCTGCTCGGTGAGCTTGAATCGGCCGTCCACCGAGTGGGGCGGCTGCGCGAGGATCGCGGAGTTCGCAGGCCCGCCGCCGCGTCCGAGGGCTCCGCCTCGGCCGTGGAACAGGGTCAGCTCGATGCCGTTCTCGTCCGCCCACGCGGCGATCTTCGCCTGCGCCTCGTACAGCGCGAGGTTCGCGGCGACCGGTCCGACGTCCTTCGACGAGTCCGAGTAGCCGAGCATGACCTCCAGGCGCCGGCCGGTGGCATCCAGACGCGCGGCGAACTCGGGGTGCTGCACGATCTCGGCGAGGATCGCGGGCGCCGCCTGCAGGTCGGCGAAGGTCTCGAACAGCGGGATCACGTCGAGCACCGGCGGCGTGCCGTCGGGTCCGACGGCGAAGCGGGCGAGCTTGTGAACCGCCGCGAGGTCGTCCGCCGACTGCGTGAACGACACGATGTACCGTCCGGCCGCTCGCGGGCCGTAGCGCTCCTGCAGGAACCCGACGCTCCGGATCACGTCGAGCACCTCCTCGGCCTGCTCGCTGAGCGGGCCGCCCGCTTCGAGTTCCGCCAGCACCTTGGCGTGCACGGCCGAGTGCTGACGCACCTCGAGCTCGGTCAGGTGGAACCCGTACGTCTCGACCTGCCACAGCAGCTGCTGCAGGTGCCCGTACGCCTGACGGGGCGCGCCCGCCTGCACGAGCGAGTCCTGGACCACCCGCAGATCGGCGAGGAGGTGCTCCGGATCCCGGTAGGCGAGGTCGGCGTCGCGCTGACGCGTCGCCTCGATCTTCCGGGCGATGAGCAGGAGGATGCGGCGGTGCGGCTCGTCGGGCGATCGCTTGGCGATCTCCTTCGCCGCGTCCTCGTCGGCGGCCTTCATGCGCTGCCACAGGGCGACCAGCGCGTCGCTCGGCGGCGTGGTGGAGGCATCCAGCGTCAGCGTCCGCCCGATGCGGCTCGCTGTGCGCTCCAGACCGAGCAGCACGTGCTCGCTGGCGATCGCGGATGCCTTGCGGGTGACGGATGCCGTCACGAACGGGTTGCCGTCGCGGTCGCCGCCGACCCACGAGCCGACGCGCACGAAGGAGCGCACGACGGGGGCGCGGCCTCCGGCGGCGGGACCCTGCAGCGCGTCGTCGACGCGGCGGTACACGTGGGGCACGGCGGTGTAGAGCGTCTCGTCGAAGACGGCCATCACCGCGCGCACCTCGTCGGTCGGCGAGGGCTTCTCGGGGCGCAGCGGAGCGGTGCGCCAGAGCGTGTCGATCTCCTCCAGCATGCGCCGCTCCGCCCGCCGCTCGTCCGCGCCGTTGCGCAGGGACGCGTCGTGCTCCTCGAGCAGGGCGGCGAGCCGCCGGATGCTCGACGACACCGCCCGACGGCGCGCCTCGGTGGGGTGAGCCGTGAAGACCGGGTGGAAGCGCATGGCCTGGAGGCGCTGCAGCGCGGTGTCGTCGCCGACCTCGGCGGCCAGGCGCACGAAGGCCGCGGCGACGGAGTCGGTGGCCTGCTCGCGGTCGGGGCGCCCGTCGCGCTCGCGGAGGACACGCACGCGCTGGTGCTCCTCGGCCAGGTTCACGAGGTGGAAGTACGCCGTGAACGCCCGGGCGACCTCGTCGGCGCGGGCGATCGTGAAGGACTCGGCGATCTCGGCGGCGCGGGCGAAGGCCTCCGGCGTCTCATCGGTGTAGGCCTGGATGGTCGCGGTGCGCAGTCGCTCCACGTCCTCGTACAGCCCGGGTGAGCCGCTCTCGCGCAGGACCTGCCCCAGCAGCGTGCCGAGCATGCGCACGTCGCCGCGCATCTTCTCGGGAATCGCCTGCTCCGCCTCGAATCGTCCGACGAGGTCGATCGCTTCGGTGTGGGTGAGTTCGCGCATCCCTCCAGGCTAACGGCGCGTCGTTTCGGCGACGTCACGCGGGACGCTGTGTGACGAAGGCCGCCGGGCGCCGTCCGGATAGACTGGGCCCCTGGTGTGCCGGGAAGTCTGGTCGGCGCGGTGCTTCGGCGCCGGAACCCGATGATCGACGAAAGGACCCGTGTGTCCCTGCTCCGCTCTGCCCGCTTTCCGGCGATCGTCCTCCTCGCGGCGGCGATCCTCGCGGTCGTGCTCGCCAACTCGCCGCTCGGACCCGCGATCGCGTCCGTCAAGGATGCCTACGTCGGCATTCCGGGCGTGTTCGAGATGTCGGTGGGGCACTGGGTGCAGGACGGTCTCCTGGCCGTCTTCTTCTTCATCGTGGCCGTCGAGCTGCAGTACGAGCTCACCAACGGCGAGCTGAATTCGGCGCGCAAGGCGCTGCAGCCGGCGATCGCGGCCGCGGGCGGCGTCATCGTGCCGATCGGCGTGTTCCTGCTGTTCGCGGCACGCTCCGACGCGGTCGACGGGTGGCCGATCCCCACCGCGACCGACATCGCCTTCGCCCTCGGCGTGCTGGCCGTCTTCGGCAGGGGCCTTCCCTCCGGGATCCGCATCTTCCTCCTCGCTCTGGCGATCCTCGACGACATCGTCGGCATCGTCTTCATCGCGGTGCTGTTCACCGAGGACGTCAACGTCGGGCTGCTCGCGCTCGCCGCGGTGGTCGTGATCGTGTTCGGCTTCTTGAGCCGCCGGCTCGACACCCGCGCGCAGGTGCCGATCGCGATCGTGCTCGGCGTGCTGGCGATCGCCACGTGGGTGCTGGTCTACCTGTCGGGTGTCCACGCCACCATCGCCGGCGTCGCACTCGGTCTCGCGATGGCGCAGCGTCCCGCCCTGCGCACCCGGCACGAGCTGGAGCCGTGGGTGAACGGCATCGTGCTTCCCCTGTTCGCGTTCTCGGCGGCGCTCGTCGTCATCCCGTCCGTCTCTCCGTCGCAGCTGTCGCCGGCGTTCTGGGGCATCCTCGTCGCGCTCCCGGTCGGCAAGGTCATCGGCATCTCCCTCGCGGGCTGGATCTCGCTGCGCGTGGGCAACCGCGGCGCGACGCCGCATCTGTCCTTCGCCGACCTGCTCGCGGCAGGAGCCCTGGGCGGGATCGGCTTCACCGTCTCGCTGCTGCTGTCCGAGCTCGCCTTCTCCGGCGATCCGCTCCTGCGCGACGAGGCGACCCTGGGCGTGCTGGGCGGATCGATGATCTCGATCCTGCTCGCGGCGGTCCTCGTTGCCCAGAGGGCGCGGCACTACCGCCGCTCGGAGTCCGCGTCGCCGAGCGATGAGATGCCCCCGCCGGCCGCGACGGAGGGCCAGATCGCATGACCGCCGGATCCGGTCCCGCGTCCGACCCGCTGCGCGCGGCGGCCGACGTCATGCGCGCGGTGCGGGACCGCTGCGTGTGGACGCAGCAGATCGACCACCGCGCACTGGTCCCGTACCTCGTCGAGGAGAGCGCGGAGCTCATCGACGCCGTGGAGGACGGCACCCGCGACGAGCTGCGCGAAGAGCTGGGCGACCTGCTGTGGCAGGTGCTGTTCCACGCCGAGATCGCCTCGCGCGACCCCGAGGCGCCGTTCGACATCGACGACGTCGCCCGCGGGCTGACCGAGAAGATGGTGCGACGCCACCCGCACGTCTTCGGCGACGCCGTGGCGACCACGCCCGAAGAGGTGCTCGTGCACTGGAACGCCGCCAAGGCAGCGGAGAAGCACCACCGGCGCTCGGTGCTGGAGGGCGTGAGCGAGCGGATGCCGAGCCTCGCGCTCGCCCAGAAGCTGCTGTCCAAGGGGTCGCAGGTCGGGGTCTCCGCAGCGACCGGGTCGTCCGAGCCGGATTCCGAGGCCGAGCTCGGCGACGCGCTGCTGGCCCTCGTGGCGACGGCGCGCGCCAACGGGTGGGACGCCGAGCGCGCGCTGCGCGAGCGTCTGCGCGGGCTCGAGCACGACATCCGCGCCGCCGAGGGCACCCCGGGCGACCTGGAAGGATAGGGGCGTGGCATCCGTCAATCCGCCGCGCGGCATGCGCGACTTCCTCCCCGCTGAGAAGGCCCGGCGCGAGCGTGTGCTCGCCGTCATCCGTGAGCGCTATCGCGTGCACGGCTTCGACGAGATCGAGACGCCCGTGATGGAGGAGTACTCCCGGCTCCACGCCGGGATCGGCGGCGACAACGAGAAGCTCGCGTACAACGTGCTCAAGCGGGGGCTCGACGCCGAGGCGATCCGCGCGGCCGCCGACGACCCGGCGAGCCTGACCGATCTCGGCCTGCGCTATGACCTCACGGTCCCGCTCGCACGGTTCTACGCGACCAACCGCGGGCGGCTCCCCGCCGTCTTCCGCTCCATCCAGATCGCACCGGTCTGGCGGGCGGAGCGTCCGCAGAAGGGCCGCTACCGCCAGTTCGTGCAGTGCGACATCGACATCATCGGCGACCCGTCGCCCCGCGCCGAGGCCGAGCTCATCGTGGCCACCCTCGACACGCTCGACGCGATGGGCCTGGACGGCGGGAGCGTGCGCATCAACGACCGCCGGGTGCTGGACTGGATGCTGGACAGCTTCGGATTCGGCGTCGAGGAGCGTCCGGGCGTGCTGATCACCGTCGACAAGCTCGACAAGCTGGGCCCGGAGGGGATCGTGGCCGAGTTGCGCGACCGCGGGGCGTCCCCGGCCGCGGTCGACGCCTTCGAGGCGTTCCTGCGCCGCCCGATGACGCTCGAGTACAACCCGTACGGTGAACGCCAGATCCGCAAGGCGCTGCCCGAGGGCGCGCCCGACGACGTCGTCGCGGATCTCGTCGGCATCGGGCACGCGGTGGCCGCGGCCCGCGCGGCGACGCCGGGCGCGACGGCAGGCGACGAGGGTCTCGCGGACATCCCGGTCGTGTTCGACCCCTTCCTCGTGCGCGGCATGGGCTACTACACCGGAACGATCTTCGAGCTCGCCCACCCGTCCGTGGAGTACTCGCTCGGCGGCGGTGGCCGCTACGACGGCATGATCGGCCGCTTCCTCGGGCAGGACGCCCCGGCGGTCGGGTTCTCGATCGGCTTCGAGCGCATCGTGGACCTCATCGCGGAGCAGACGGATGCCGCGGCCCCAGCTGTCGTCCTCGTCCATGACCGCGACGTGCCCGAGGGGGAGCTCCTGGCGCACAAAGCGGCCCTCGTGCGCCAGGGATCGCGTGTGCGCCTCGAGCAGCGCACGAAGAACCTCAAGGCGCTGCTGGAGCGCGCGGCGGCGGACGGCTACACGGCGTTCGCCACCGTCGGCGCCGGCGCCGCGACGGCTGCGCTCGAGGTGAAGCCGCTGGGCTGACGCCGGCCGGTCAGGCCCGCCCGAAGCGCAGACGCAGCGCGCGGTAGGCGACGCCGACGGCGACGACGACCGCTCCCGCCGCCACGGACGGCCAGGGGAGCGTCACCGCGAGGACGAGGCATCCGACGCCGCCCAGGATCTGCAGGGCTGCCGGATACCGCCGTGCGTCGCCGCGCTGACGCAAGGCCGCGACGTTCGCCACGAAGTAGTACAGCAGCACGCCGAACGACGAGAACCCGATCGCGCCGCGCAGGTCGACCATCGCGACCAGCACCACCACGACCGCGGCCACGACGAGCTCGGCATGGTGGGGAACATGCCAGCGGGGGTGCACGCCGTCGAAGAACCGCGGCAGGTCCCGCTCCCGGGCCATCGCGAACGTCGTCCGGCTGACGCCGGCGATGAGGGCGAGCAGCGCCCCGAGCGAGGCGGCCGCCGCGCCGACGCGCACCGCGGTGTCGATCCAGGCCCAGCCGGAGCGCGCCGCGGCATCGGCCACCGGCTCGGTCGACGCCGCGACGGCGGCCGGACCGAGGGAGCCGAGCACCGCCACCGCGACCACGGCGTACACGGCGAACGCGATGGCGAAGGCGATCACGATGGCCCGCGGGATGACCCGGCGCGGGTCGCGGACCTCCTCGCCCATCGTCGCGATGCGCGCGTAGCCGGCGAACGCGAAGAACAGCAGGCCGGCCGACTGCAGGATGCCGTACGCGCCGCCCGTCCAGAGGGTCTCGGCCGAGAGCCACCCGAGAGCGGCGCCCGCGGAGAAGGCGGCGGTGACGGCGGCGGCGAGCGCCCCCAGCGAGATCACGACGATCACGCGGGCGGCGGACGCGGTGCGCGTCACCCCGAACCAGTTCACGGCGGTGAGGACGACGACCGCGCCGATGGCCACGGGTCGCTCCCAGCCGCTCGGCGCGGCATAGGCGGCGAACGTGAGCGCCATCGCCGCGCAGCTGGCGGTCTTGCCGATGATGAAGCCCCAGCCGGCGACGAATCCCCACCACGGCCCGAGCTCGGCGCGCCCGTAGGCGTAGGTCCCTCCCGACGTCGGGTGCGCCGCGGCGAGCTGCGCCGACGACGTCGCATTGCCGAAGGCCACGAGCGCCGCGATCGCGAGCCCGATGAGCAGTCCCGTGCCCGCGGCATCCGCCGCGGGGCCCCAGACGGCGAAGACCCCCGCGCCGACCATGGAGCCGAGACCGATGAACACGGCGTCGCCGAGGCCGAGCCGACGCTGCAGGGAGGGGGATGCCACGGCCGAACCCTAGCGCGTCCGCGTGGCATCTCCGCGTCACCGGGGCGACGGCATCCGTTCATGCGGGTGCTGTGCCATGACGCCATGCCGCGCACCCACCAGGCCGGTCCGGGCGCCGTCGCCGCCGCGTTCGCCGGCGCCGCCATCGGGGCGGGGCTCGTGCTGCTCGGAGGCCGCGCGGTGCTGTCACGGCAGGCGGCAGTCGCCCGCCGTCGCATCGGCAAGCCGCTCGGGGAGGAGGCGCTCGACGCCGACCGCATCTGGGCGCGGCGCTTCGACGGCGAGCCGGTCGACCTCGTCGTGCTCGGCGACTCGATCGCCGCGGGACTGGGCGCCGAGCGCCGAAAGGACACCTTGGGCGCCCGACTCGCGAAGGGAGCCGCGCGCAAGCTCGGCCGTCCGGTGCGGCTGCGGACCGCCGCGATCGTCGGCGCGGAGTCGTCGGTGCTCGCCCAGCAGGTCGACGGGCTCCCCGCCGACTACGCGCCCGACGCGGCGGTCATCGTCGTCGGCGGCAACGACATCACCCACCGCGTGCCCGTGCCCACCTCGATCGCGCACCTGGAACACGCGATCCTGCGCCTGCGCGCTCGGGGTGCGGTGGTGGTGGTCGGGACCTGCCCCGACTTGGGGGCGCTGCGACCGGTGCCGCAGCCGCTGCGCGCGCTCGGCTCGCGCCTGTCGCGCCAGCTCGCCGACGCCCAGGCCGACGCCGCCTCCCGGTGCGGTGCGCGACCGGTGTCGCTGAGGCGCGCGGTGGGTCCGTTCTTCGTCACCCACCCCGACGAGATGTTCAGTCTCGACAGATTCCATCCGAGCGCACTGGGGTACCGGCGCACCGCCGAGGCGCTGCTGCCGGCTCTCCTCGCGGAGCTCGAGTCGGTCGGCGCGCGCTAGGACCGACCCCACGAATGTCATCGCGACTTGTTCTAGTGGTACTAGAATTAACAGCATGCTGCTCCGTATCGATCCCGAGAGTGACGCCCCGCTGTTCGCGCAGATCGCCGCGTCGGTGCGGGCGGATGCCGCCGCCGGGCGCGTGCGACCCGGCGACCGGCTTCCGGCGGCACGCGACATCGCCGCCGCCCTCGGGGTCAACGTGCACACCGTGCTGCACGCCTATCAGGACCTGCGCGACGAAGGCCTCGTCGAGCTCCGCCGCGGTCGGGGCGCCGTCCTGACCTCCCAGGCGAGCACGCTCGAGGACCTCCGTCACGACATCCACGACCTCGTCGCGCGGGCGCGCGCGGCGGGACTCTCACCCGACGCCCTCGCCGCCCTTGTGAAGGAGATCGCCCGTGACCGTTGATGGCACAGCCCCGTCCCGCCCCGCCCTGCGACGATTCATGCTGGTCGCCGTGTGGCTCCCCGTCGCGCTCGTCGCGCTCGGCGTCGCCGTGCAGCTGCTGCTGCTGCTGCCCCAGGCGCCCGCCACGATCGCCGTCCATTGGAACGCCTCGGGCGAGGCGGACCGGTTCGCACCCGCGTGGACGCAGCCGATCGCTACCGTCGTCTTCGGCCTCGGCGTGCCGGTGCTCATCGCCCTCACGTCCCTCCCCGGTCTCCGTCGGGGCGACCACGGGCCCACCTACCGCCTGATGGGCGCCACGGCCGCCGCGGTGTCGGCGATGGTGAGCGTGGCGCTGACGTGGACGCTCGCGATGCAGGCGGGCCTCGACAGTGCCGCCGACGCGCCCGCGGTGTGGCCCGCCCTCGTCACGTCGCTCGTCGCGGCGTCCGTCGCCGGCGTCGCGGCGTGGTTCGTCCAGCCTCGTGGCGAGTCGACGGGTGCCGTGACCCCGCCGGCGATCCCGCTCGCCCTGTCGGCGCACGAGCAGGCGCTCTGGATGCGGACGACCAGCATCGCCCGGGGCGCGGCGATCGCGATCTTCGCGGGAGTGCTCGTCATCGCCCTGTCGGCCGCGGTGGCGGGCGTGACCGGCGCGGAACCGCTGCTGGTGTGGTTCCTGGTCGGAGTCGCGGTGCTGCTCCTGGCGATCGCCGCGACCACCCTCGCCTTCCACGTCCGCGTCGACGACAGCGGGATGCACGTCGAGTCGGTGCTCGGCATCCCGCGATACCACGTGCCGCTGGGCGACATCGAGTCGGCCGCGCGCGTCGACGTGAACCCGATGGGCGAGTTCGGCGGCTGGGGCCTGCGCCTGTCGACCGGGGGGCGCTTCGGCGTGGTGCTGCGCGCCGGCGAGGCGATCGAAGTGCTCCGCCGCAGCGGCACGCGCTTCGTGGTCACCGTGGACGACGCGGCGACGGGCGCCGCGCTTCTCGAGGCCCTGGTGAGCCGGGCGGCCGCCAGGCCTTGACGCCCGGCCCGCGGCCGGATTGGCTGAAGGCATGGCGGCACCCGCACCCGACACCTGGCCCACCCCCGAGAAGTGGTCCCGCGTCGACGCGTACCTGACGGAGCTGCTCGTCGGGCACGACCCCGGGCTCGAACGCGCGGTGGCCGACCAGAACGAGGCCGGACTGCCGGCGATCGAGGTCGCGCCGGTCAACGGCAAGCTGCTCCATCTCATCGCGCGCATGTCGGGCGCCCGGCGTGTGCTCGAGATCGGCACGCTGGGCGCGTACTCGACGATCTGGCTGGCACGCGCCCTCCCTCCGGACGGGCTCGTCGTGACGATCGAGGCCGAACCCCGCAACGCCGAGATCGCGCGCGTCAACCTCGACCGTGCGGGCGTGGGGGAGAGGGTCGACATCCGGCTCGGGCGGGGCGCCGACGTGCTGCCGACGCTCGAGGGCGAGGGGGCGTTCGACCTCGTCTTCATCGACGCCGACAAGGAATCCAACACGATCTACCTCGACTGGGCGGCGCGTCTCGGCCGGCCGGGCACCGTCGTCCTGGTCGACAACACGGTGCGCGGCGGGGAGGTGGCCAATCCGGCGACCGAGAATCCGCAGGTCATCGGCGTCCAGCGGGGCCTCGAGATGCTCAGCCGCGACCCGCGCTTCGACGCCACGGCCATCCAGACGCTCGACGCGAAGGGATACGACGGCATCGCGATCGCACTCGTGGTGTGACGCGAGCCTGTGGCCGCGGCATCCGTCACCACCGGACCGTGCCGGTCGCTACGCTGAAGGGCGGACCGACGACGCTCCGGCGAATCACCCTAAGCAAGGAGAAACCCCTGTGGCACAGATCGAGGCTGTAGGCGCGCGCGAGATCCTCGACTCGCGCGGAAACCCGACCGTCGAGGTGGAGGTGCTGCTGGACGACGGCATCGTCCAGCGCGCGGCCGTTCCCTCGGGTGCGTCGACCGGCGCCTTCGAGGCGTACGAGCTGCGCGACGGCGACAAGAGCCGCTACAGCGGCAAGGGCGTGCTGAAGGCGGTCGCGGCCGTCATCGACGAGCTCGGCCCGGCCATCGAGGGGGTCGAGGCGAGCGAGCAGCGCGTCATCGACGAGATCCTCATCGCCACCGACGGCACCGAGAACAAGTCCCGCACCGGCGCCAACGCCATCCTCGGCGTGTCGCTGGCGGTCGCCAAGGCGGCCGCGGACTCGGCCGACCTGCCGCTGTTCCGCTACCTCGGCGGACCCAACGCCCATGTGCTGCCCGTGCCGCTGTTCAACGTCATCAACGGCGGCGAGCACGCCGACAACGGCATCGACTTCCAGGAGTTCTTCCTCGCCCCGATCGGCGCCGACACGTACGCCGAGTCGCTGCGCTGGGGCACCGAGGTCTACCACGTCCTCAAGGGCGAGCTGAAGGCCGCCGGCTTCGCGACGGGCCTCGGCGACGAGGGCGGCTTCGCCCCCGATCTCCCCAGCAACCGCGAAGGCCTGGACTTCCTCATCCAGGCGATCGAGAAGGCCGGCTTCACCCCCGGCCGCGACATCGCCGTGGGCCTGGACGTCGCCGCCACCGAGTTCTTCAAGGACGGCGTCTACACCGTCGAGGGCAAGCCGTGGTCGGCCGAGCAGCTGACCGACTACTTCGCCGACCTCGTCGCGAACTACCCGATCGTCACGATCGAGGACGCCCTCGCCGAGGACGACTGGGACGCGTGGAAGGCCCTCTCCGACAAGATCGGCACGAAGGTGCAGCTCGTCGGCGACGACCTGTTCGTCACCAACCCCGAGCGCCTGCAGCGCGGCATCGACCTCGGTGTCGCCAATGCGCTGCTGGTCAAGGTGAACCAGATCGGCACGCTGTCCGAGACCCTCGATGCGATCTCGCTGGCCACGCAGAACGGCTACCGCTCGATGCTGTCGCACCGCTCGGGCGAGACCGAGGACACCACGATCGCCGATCTCGCGGTCGCGGTGAACGCGGGTCAGATCAAGACCGGCGCGCCCGCCCGCAGCGAGCGCGTCGCGAAATACAATCAGCTTCTGCGCATCGAAGAGGAGCTCGGCGAGGCCGCGGTGTTCGCGGGCCGCGGAGCGTTCCCCCGTTTCCAGGGCTGATGCGCTGACAGCGTTCTGACGAGAGGGGGAGCCGTGGGAAAGACGACGGCTCCCCCTTCCCGTACCCGGCAGGCGCCGGCCGCGCGCCGTCGTCCGGTGGGCGGCCGGGCCCCGGTCGACGTGCGCGCGTGGCTGGGCGGCATCCGGCTCTCGGGCTTCATGGTGATCATGATGGGCCTCGTGGTGCTCGCCGCCTTCGTGCTGGTGCCCACGATCGGCACGTACGTCGATCAGCGCCAGCGGATCGCCGCGCTCGAGGAGGCGGTCCAGGTCAGCCGCGACGAGGTGGAGGAACTGGAGTCCCAGCGCGAGCGGTGGCAGGATCCCGCCTACATCACCACGCAGGCTCGCGAGCGGCTGTACTACGTCAAGCCGGGGGAAGTGGTCTACCTCGTCGACGACGACCTGCCGCCCGAGCTCGAGCCGCAGGAGCAGGAGCCGGTGAGCGAGGAGCTCGAGGCCGCACGCTCGGACTGGATGTCGCAGCTCGTGCGATCGGTCGCCGAAGCCGGGCTCGCCCAGACCGTGGCGCCCCTGACGGTGGGCGTCCCCGACCCGGAGCCCGCGACGACGCCGTCGCCGTGAGCGCGGCCGGCTGCGGCATCCGCCCGCGGGCGGGCGCGGTCCAGCGCCCTGCCAGGCGGCGCCGCTAGCCTGGAATCGTGACGACCCCGCCGTTCCCCCCAGTCAGCGACGCCGATCTCGCCGTGCTCCGCGAGCAGCTCGGACGACCCGCCCGCGGTGTGGTGGGGATCGCGGCGCGCTGCGTGTGCGGCAACCCGACCGTCGTCGCGACGTCGCCGCGACTGCCGGACGGGACGCCCTTCCCGACGTTCTACTACCTCACCCACCCGGCGGCGACGGCGGCGATGTCGATGCTCGAGGCCGACCACGTGATGCGGGAGCTCTCGGATGTGCTCGCCGGCGACGACGAGGTGGCCGAGACGTATCGCCTGGCGCACGAGGCGTATCTCGGCGACCGCGCGGCGTACGGCGCCGTCGAGGAGATCGAGGGCATCTCCGCGGGCGGCATGCCGACGCGCGTGAAGTGCCTGCACGCTCTCGCCGGCCACGCGCTCGCCGCCGGTCCCGGGGTCAATCCGATCGGGGACCGGGCCCTCGCGATGTCGTCCTGGTCTCCGCAGCGTTGCGTGTGCACCCAGCCGGGATCCGGCGGATGATGCGTCGCCTCGTCGGTGCCATCGCCTCCACCGCGATGACGCTCACGCTCGTCACGGCCGCCCCCGCGGCCGCGATCGCCGCGCCGGCCGACGAGGATCCGGTCCGGGCCGCCGAGTACTGGCTCGACGACTACGGCATCGAGAAGGCGTGGGAGACGACCCGCGGCGCCGGCGTGAAGATCGCCGTGATCGACACCGGCATCGGCCGCGGACCGATCGAGTTCACCGGTGCGGTGGCCGGCGGCACGGATGTCTCCGGCGCCGGCTCGCCTGACGGGCGCACGCCCGTGGGCGCCGTCGACGCCGACCACGGCAGCTGGGTCGCCTCGCTCGCAGCCGGCCGCGGAACGGGACCGGACACCGGCATGGTCGGCGTGGCGCCCGAGGCGCAGCTGCTCTCGGTGTCGGTCGCCTTCGGCTCGTCGGCAACCCGGCCGTTCTCGGACCAGATCGCCGACGCGATCCGGTGGTCGGTCGACAACGGCGCCGACGTCATCAACATGTCGCTGACCACGAACGTCCCGGACTGGCCCGAGAGCTGGGACGACGCCTTCCTCTACGCCTTCGAGAACGACGTCGTCATCGTCGTCGCCGCCGGCAACCGCGGAAGCGGCACGACCAAGGTGGGAGCGCCCGCGACGATCCCGGGCGTGCTGACCGTCGGCGGCGTCGACCGCTCCGGCAGGGCGAGCGTCGATGCCTCGACGCAGGGCATCACGATCGGGGTGTCCGCGCCCAGCGAAGAGCTCATCGGCGTGTCGGCGGACTCGACACTGGTCTCGTGGAACGGCACGAGCGGCGCCGCGCCGATCGTCGCCGGCATCGCGGCGCTCGTCAGGGCCGCCCATCCCGACCTCGACGCGGCGAACGTCATCAACCGCATCGTCAAGACGGCCGAGCCCGTGGGCGACACCGATGAGTCGCGCCTGCTCTACGGCTTCGGACTGGTGGATGCCGCGGCCGCCGTCGCCGCCGACGTGGCGGCCGTCACCGCCAACCCGATGGGAAGCCTCGCGGACTGGGTGAGGCTGTACCGGCGGGCCCCGGCGGAGCCGGTCACGGAGGAGCCGCAGGCCAGCGCCCCCGTGCCGGCCCTGCCCGAACCGGACGCGCCCACCAGGCTGTCGTCGCCGCTCCTGCCCGACCGGAACACCGTGCTGTACGGCACCCTTCCGCTCACCATGCTCACGGCGGCGGCTATACTGGTGGCGCTCGGCGTCACCGCTGCTGTCCGACGCATCCGATTGGCGTCCCGCGCGCCGAGCCGCTGACACAGGAGGAGTACTCCAAACCGTGACCAACACCGTGCCCAAGATCCTCATCGTCGGTGGCGGATACGCAGGCTTCTACACGGCCTGGAAGCTCGAGAAGCATCTGCGCAAGGGCGAAGCGGACGTGACGATCGTCGACCCGCTGCCCTACATGACCTACCAGCCCTTCCTCCCGGAGGTCGCGGCCGGCTCCATCGAAGCGCGTCACTCCGTCGTGGCGCTGCGTCGCCACCTCAAGAAGACGACCGTCGTGGCCGCCAAGGTCACCGGCATCAACCACGCGAACAAAGTCGCCACGATCACCCCCATCGCGGGCGAGCCGTACGAGTTCGAGTACGACCAGATCGTCGTCACCGCCGGCGCCGTCTCGCGCACCTTCCCGATCCCCGGCATCGCCGACAACGCGATCGGCCTGAAGACCATCGAGGAGGCCGTCGCCATCCGCGACCGCCTGATGTCGAACTTCGACAAGGCCTCGACACTGCCCCCCGGCCCCGAGCGCGACCGGCTGCTGACGGTCGTCGTGGTCGGCGGCGGCTTCGCGGGCATCGAGGTGTTCGCCGAGCTGCGCTCGCTCGCCTCCGCGCTGGTCAAGAGCTACCCGCAGCTGACGTTCAGCGACACCCACTTCCACCTCATCGAGGCCATGGGGCGCATCATGCCCGAGGTCTCGCTCAAGACCAGCGAGTGGGTGCTGAAGAACCTCGCCCAGCGCGGCGCCTCGGTGCACCTCGACACGCAGGTCACCGGCGCCGTGGGCGGCAACATCGAGCTCTCCACCGGCGAGACGATCCCCAGCGACCTCATCATCTGGACGGCGGGCGTCATGGCCAACCCGACGGTGGTGCGCGGCGGCGACCTGCCGGTCGAGGAGCGCGGACGCATCCGCACCCGCGCCGACCTGCGCGTGGGCACCGAGGAGGAGATCGTCGAGGGCGCCTGGGCGGCCGGTGACGTCTCGGCCGTTCCCGACCTCAGCGGCGGCGGCGTGGGCGGCTACTGCGTGCCCAACGCCCAGCATGCGGTGCGTCAGGCGAAGCTCCTCGCGAAGAACCTCGTCGCGGTGCTGCGAGGCGAGCTCCCGCGCGAGTACCACCACAAGAACCTCGGCGCCGTCGCAGGCCTGGGCCTGTGGGTGGGCGTCTTCCAGTCGGGCAACCTCGCCCTGAAGGGCCCGATCGCGTGGCTCGCCCACCGCGGCTACCACGGCCTGGCGATGCCCTCGTGGGAGCGCAAGTGGCGCGTGCTGTGGGGCTGGTGGAACAACTTCTGGCTGGGCCGCGACCTGGTGAACCTGTCGACCGTCCAGAACCCCCGCTATGTCTTCGAGGAGTTCGCCGCGCGTCCGCGTCCGCCGCAGCCGGTCGAGGCGGCCCCCGCCGAGACGCCGGCCGCCGCGCCCGCTCGCAAGGCGCCGGCCCGCAAGACTCCGGCCAAGGCTGCCGCCGACGCCGGCAAGGTCGCCGCGAACTGATGTGGAACGGATGCCGCAGGCTCGTCTGAGAGGATGAGCCTGCGGCATCCGCGTTCCCGCGATCGCCCCCGTAGCCCAACCGGCAGAGGCAGGCGACTTAAACTCGCCCAAGTGTGGGTTCGAATCCCACCGGGGGTACCGACCCGGTCTGCGCGCTCACCGCGGCTCGTCGTAGGCTGGGGCGATGCGCGCGCACCGGAGCCGAGCCCGTTGAGTCTCGACCTGCTGTCCACGTCCCCGGCGGCGAAGCCGTGGAGTCGTCCCGCCGCGTACTGGGGCGAGATGACCGGCGCGGTGGCCGACGTCAGCGGCCCGGTCGCCGCCGTCCACGCCGGCGCACTCCGGTACAACGCGCTGGACCTCGTCGTGCGCGCGGGCGGCGTGCCGATCCGTGTCGCCACCAAGTCCGTGCGCGTGCGCGAGGTGCTGGACGCCGTCCTCGCCCTCCCCGGGTACCGCGGCATCCTCGCGTACACGCTGCCGGAGGCCCTGTGGCTGGCAGACACGCATGACGACATCGTGCTCGGGTACCCGACCGCCGACCGCGCGGCGATCGCGGCGCTCGCCGCCGACGAGCGCGCGGCGGCCCGGGTCACGCTCATGGTGGACGACCTCGCGCAGCTCGACCTCGTCGACGCCGTGGCCGCTCCCGGCGCGCGCCCCGAGCTGCGCGTCGCGATAGACGCCGATGCGTCGTGGCGAGCGTCGGGGGTGGGTCACATCGGCGTCCTCCGCTCGCCCGTGCACGAGGCGTCGGAGGTGGCGGCGCTCGCGCGTTCGATCGCGGCGCGTCCGGGGTTCCGGCTCGTCGGGCTGATGATGTACGAGGCGCAGATCGCCGGGCAGGGCGACGCCACCGGCGCCGGCGACGCCGTGATCCGGTGGATGCAGCGGCGCTCGGCGGCCGAGCTGCTCGACCGCCGCGCCTCGATCGTCGCAGGGCTGCGCGACATCGCCCCGCTCGAGTTCGTCAACGGCGGAGGCACCGGCTCGCTGGAGCGCACGGCATCCGATCAGTCCGTCACCGAGGTGACCGCCGGCAGCGGGCTGCTCGCGGGCCACCTGTTCGACGGATACCGCGCCTTCCATCCGGCGCCGGCGGCCGCGTTCGCCCTCGACGTGGTGCGCAAGCCCGCGCCCGACGTCGCGACGGTGCTCGGCGGGGGCTGGATCGCCTCAGGCCCGGCGCTGGCGTCACGACAGCCGCGAGCGGTGTGGCCGGAGGGGCTGCGCATGGCCCCGCGCGAGGGCGCCGGCGAGGTGCAGACGCCGCTGCGCGGCGACGCGGCACGAGACCTGCGCGTCGGGGACCGCGTGTGGTTCCGCCACGCCAAGAGCGGTGAGCCGGCCGAGCACGTCGACCGCTACCACGTCGTCGACGGCGGGGCCGTCGTCGCCGACCTGCCGACGTACCGCGGTGAGGGGAAGGTGTTCCTGTGACGCGTCCGGGCGGGACATGGCGCAACTGGGCGCGCACCGAGGCGGTGAGGCCCCAGCGCGTGGAGTATCCGCGCACGGTCGCGGCGGTGCAGCGCGCCGTCGCCGCCGCCGCGGCCCAGCGACTGCCGGTCAAGGCAGTGGGCGCCGGTCACAGCTTCAGCGGCATCGCCGTCGCCCCCGGGGTGCTGCTGGAGCTCGCGGACCTCAGCGGCCTCGTCGCCGTCGACGTCGAGCGCGCGCGGGTGACGCTCCTCGCCGGCACCCGGCTGCACCGCATTCCGGGCCTCCTCGCGCGCTACGGCCTCGCGATGGAGAACCTCGGCGACATCGACCGGCAGTCGATCGCCGGCGCCGTCTCGACCGGCACGCACGGCACCGGCGCGCGGTTCGGGGGCATCGCCGCCCAGGTGGTCGGGGCGACTCTCGTGACGGCGACGGGGGATCTCCTGCGCGTGGACGAGGACGAGAACCCCGAGCTCGTCCCGGCCGTGGCGCTCGGGCTGGGTGCGCTGGGCATCCTCGTCGAGGTCACGCTGCAGTGCGTTCCCGCCTTCGTGCTCCATGCGGTGGATCAGCCCGAGCCCCTCGATGAGGTGATCGCGGGCTTGGAGGACCGCGTCGCCGGCGTCGATCACTTCGAGTTCTACTGGTTCCCCCACACCGACCGGGCGATGACCAAGACCAACATCCGCCTGCCCGAGAGCGCGCCGCGGCATCCGCTCCCGCGGGTCGGCAAGTGGGTCGACGACGTCCTCGTCGGCGGCGGCCTCCATCGCGTCGCGTGCGCGGCGGGCGCCGCGGTGCCGCCGCTGGTGCCCCCGATCAACCGGGTGTCCGCGCGGATCTGGGGGAATCGCGAGTTCACGGATGCCTCGGCCCGCGTCTTCGCCACGCGTCGGACGGTGCGCTTCCGCGAGATGGAGTACGCGCTGCCGGTCGCGAACGTCCGCCCCGCGTTCGAGGCGGTGCGCGAGCTCATCGACGCACGCGGCTGGCGGGTCGGGTTCCCGGTGGAGGTCCGCTTCGCGGCGCCCGACGACCGCTGGCTGTCCACCGCGCACGACCGCGCGTCCGCGTACATCGCGGTGCACCGGTACTGGCGTGAGGACCCGGCCGACTACTTCGAGGCGGTGGAGGAGATCTTGCTCCGCTTCGACGGGCGGCCGCACTGGGGCAAGATGCACACCCTGGATGCCGACGCGCTGCGGTCGCGATACCCGCGCTTCGACGCCTTCGTGGCACTGCGCGACCGCCTCGACCCGGAGCGGGTCTTCCGCAACCGATATCTCGAACGGGTTCTCGGTGGGTAACGGCTGAGAGTCCCAGGCCGGGCCCGTTATGCGGTGGACCCGCGTCGATAGTATGAGTGCACTACCGAACGGAGCCCCGGCAATGGAATGGCTGATCCCAGTCCTCATCGTGGTGGCGCTCGCCGTCATCGTCGGCATCTATCTGTGGGCGACGTACAACTCGCTGGTGCAGCTGAACGTGCGCGTCGACGAGGCCTGGAGCGACATCACGGTGCAGCTCAAGCGGCGAGCCGACCTGCTGCCCAACCTGATCGAGTCGGTGAAGGGTTATGCGACCCACGAGAAGGCGGTGTTCGAGCGGGTGACGCAGGCCCGCGCCGACACGCTCTCGGCCTCCGGGCCCGCCGAGGCGGGGGCCGCGGAGGGCCGCATGCAGCAGGCGCTGAAGTCGCTGTTCGCCGTCGCCGAGGCCTACCCGCAGCTGCAGGCTAGCCAGAACTTCCTGCAGCTGCAGCAGTCGATCGTCGACACGGAAGACAAGATCCAGGCCTCGCGCCGCTTCTACAACGGCGGCGTGCGCGAGCTGAACACCAAGATCAAGGTCTTCCCGAACAACATGTTCGCCCGCAACCTGGGCTTCCACGAGCGGGAGTTCTTCGAGGTCATCGACGGCGCCGCGATCTCCGAGCCCCCGCGCGTGCAGTTCTGAGTCGAGGCGGGTCGCGAGGAACGAGCGTATCGAGATCTCCCGCGTATCCAGATCTCACTGTCCGCGCCCGCCGGTAGCGTCGGGCGTGTGACACTCCAGCTCACCCGCGGCGAGGCGCGCCGCATCGCGGTCCAGGCGCAGCTGCTGAGCGCGGACCGGCCGTCGGGCATCGTCGAGACCGTCGACGCGCTCACGGTCGTGAACATCGAGCCGATGGCGGCGGTCGCGCCGAGCGCGGACCTCATCCTGTGGAGCAGGCTGGGGTGGCCGTACCAGCCGGCGGACCTCGTCAGGCTCGTCGAGGAGGACCGGGCGATCTTCGAGTGGGGCGGGTTCTACCGCGCCATGACCGACCTCGCCCTGCTGCTGCCCGAGATGCGGCGGCGGCCCGAGTCGGCCCAGGCCCGACAGTGGCTCGCCGCGAACGACCGGTTCCGGCGTGAGGTGCTCGCGCGGCTCCGCAGCGAGGGGCCGCTGCGGGCGGCCGAGATCCCCGACACGGCGCAGGTGTCGTGGCGCTCGTCGGGGTGGACGGACAACCGCAACTCGATGCAGCTGCTCGAGATGCTGGTGCTCTGCGGCGACGTGGCGGTGCACTCCCGCGACTCCGGCGGCCGGCTCTTCGACGTCGCCGACCGGGTGTATCCGCCCGACGTTCCGGTGCTCGACGAGCACGAGGCGGCGCGTGAGCGCGCCGAGCGCCGGCTGAGGTCGCTCGGCATCGCCCGGGCGAAGGGCGTCGCACAGCCCTTCGAGCCGATCGACGTGGGTGCGGTCGGCGAGGAGGCGGTCGTCGACGGCGTCGCCGGCACATGGCGTGTCGACCCTGCAGCGCTCGACGCACTCGAGGGGTTCTCGCCGCGGACGGCTCTGCTGTCGCCGTTCGACCGGCTGGTGTTCGACCGGCGGCGGCTGGACGAGATCTTCGGCTACGAGTACTTCCTCGAGATGTACAAGCCCGCGGCGAAGCGGCGCTGGGGGTACTTCGCGGTGCCGATCCTGCACGGGGACCGGTTCGTGGGGAAGCTCGACGCGAAGGCCGATCGCAAGGCCGGTGTCTTCCGCGTGCAGGCGGTGCATGAGGACGAGCCGTTCACCGACGCCGTGCGCGACGCCGTGGACGCGCAGGTCAGCGAGCTCGCACGCTGGCTGGGACTGGAGGTGTCCGGGCCTGCGCGGCCGTGAGCCCGGACGCCGACCCGACGGCGACGCCGGGCGTCCGCATCCGATGTCAGCTCGCGAGGCCGTCCCCACCCGCGGCGTCGAGGCCGTCGGGCTCGTCGGCGGCGAGCGCCACAGCCTCTCGGGAGCCGGACTCGTGACGGGTCGCCTCGGGCAGGGCGCGGGCGAGATCGTCGGTCGCGTCGCCCCAGTGCGAGATCGAGATGGTCTCGAGCTCCTGCCAGGCGGCGGCGAGCCGGAGCTCGTCGGCCAGCCGCGCCGCCGCCTCTGCCGGGCGTCCGTGCTCCCACCATGCGGACTGCACCAGGAGGCGGGAGGCCGGGCGATCGGCCTTGAGGTCGACGCGCCCGACGATGTCGTCGCCGATCAGGACGGGCAGAGAGTAGTAGCCGTAGCGGCGCTGGGGTGCGGGTGTGTAGATCTCGATGCGGTACTCGAAGTCGAAGAGGCGCTCCGCGCGGTCGCGGAACCACACCACGGGGTCGAACGGCGTCAGGATCGCCGCGGCATCGATGCGCCGCGGCACCGTCGCATCGCGGTGGAGCCAGGCGCGCGAGGGCCGTCCCGCCGTCGTCCAGCCCTCGACCGTCACGGGATGCAGCTCACCGGCGTCGGTGAGCTCGTGCAGCGCGGCGGTCACCGCCTTGCGGTCGGCGATGCGCCAGTAATCGGCGACATCGGCAGCCGTGGAGACCCCACAGGCGCGCGCGGCGCGCCGGACGAGCTCGCGGACGGCCTCGTCACGCGGCACGGGAGCCTCGAGCGCCTCCCGAGGGATCACATCCTCCGCGAGGGCGTACCGGCGCTCGAACCCCCGGCGACCGGCGATCGCGACCTCGCCGAACAGCCACAGGTACTCCAGCGCGTGCTTGACGACGTCCCAGTCCCACCACGGCCCGCGCGCGCCCTTCTTGGCGTCGTGCTCGATCTGCGCCGGCCGCAGCGGGCCGCGATCGGCGAGCTCGGCGCGGACCCAGTCCACCAGGTCGCGATGCGTGTCGAACCACCCGCCGGGCTTCGAGCCGTACTTGGCCCGCAGATCCTGCATGCGGAAGTGGAACAGGCCCCAGTCGGCGGCGGGCACGAAAGCGGCGACGTGCGCCCAGTACTCCACGTAGGGGGAGCGCCGGGCGAAGAGGAGCCGGTCGAGGGCGGCGGTGTCGTAGCTGCCCACCCGCGAGAACAGCGGCATGTAGTGGGATCGGGCGAAGACGTTCACCGAGTCGATCTGCAGCGTCGACATCCTCGCGAGCGCGAGGTTGAGCTGGCGGGTGCCGGCCGCGGCGGGGCGCGCGCGGTCGAAGCCCTGGGCGGCGAGCGAGACCCGGCGCGCCTCGGTGGCGCTCAGCGACGACTTCACGCGCGTCAGCCTAGCCAGAGCCGCCGACATCGCCCGGTCCGCTTCATCACCGGCACGGAATGCGACGCGCCTAGACTGGGCGGATGAGCGGCTCCGACGACAAGCCACGCGGCTCTCTGTTCGACGCCGTGCGCGATCGCAGCCGGATCGTCACCACCGACACGTCCGCCGCCGTCCCGCGCGGTCTGCGCATCGCGACCGCATATTCGTGGCGACTGATCGTCGTTGCCGCGGCGATCGGCGTCGCCGTGTGGCTGGTCATCCAGCTGAAGCTCCTCGTCATCCCGCTGCTGGTGGCGATCCTCGTCACCGCGCTGCTGTGGCCCGCCTTCACCTGGATGCTGCGGCACCGCGTGCCGCGTTGGCTCGCGATCGTCCTCTCGGTCCTGGGCACCCTCGCCATCGTGGCGGGGCTGCTGTGGCTGGTGGGATGGCAGGTCGTGCGGCAGTGGGGCTCGGTGCAGGAGAGCACCGTCGCGGCGATGGCCCAGTTCCGGCAGTACCTCATCGACGGGCCGCTGCACCTCAGCGCCGAGCAGATCGACGATCTGCTGACCCAGGGGTCGGCGCTGGCGCAGGAGCAGGCGGGGGTGCTGTGGTCGGGTGCCCTCGCCCTCGGCACCACCATCGGCCACGTGGCCACGGGTGGGATCCTCGCGCTGTTCATCCTGCTGACGCTGCTCGCGGATGGCGCCGGGATCTGGCGGTGGACGCTCAAGCTCTTCCCCAAGAAGGCCCGTCCCGCCGCGGACGGCGCAGGCCGGGCGGGCTGGATCACGGTGGTCAACTACGCGCGCACGCAGCTGCTGGTCGCGACCATCGACGCCGTGGGCATCGGCCTCGGCGCCGCGCTGCTCGGAGTGCCGCTCGCGATCCCCGTCGCCGTGCTGGTCTTCCTCGGCGCGTTCGTGCCCATCGTGGGTGCCGTCGTCACGGGCGCCGTCGCGGTCTTCCTCGCACTGGTGTACAACGGGCCGTGGATCGCGCTGTGGATGCTCGTCGTCGTCCTCGGCGTCCAGCAGCTCGAGGGTCACGTCCTGCAGCCGCTGCTCATGGGCTCGGCCGTGAAGGTGCACCCGCTCGCCGTCGTGCTGGTCGTCGCCGGCGGTGCCATGATCGCCGGCATCCCGGGGGCGTTGTTCGCCGTCCCGCTCGCAGCTTTCGTCAACGTCGTCGCCGTGTATCTCGGCGAACGCGCGTGGGAGACCGGCGCCAAGCCCACCGGAGACCTCATCTGGAGCACCGTCCCCCGGCCGAGGAGAGTCCGCAAGTGACCACTGCCATGCCATCCGCCGACCACACCGAGCGCGCCGACGGGCTGCCGCCCGCCGCGGCGGCGCTGCGATCGCCGGCGCCCACCCTGAAGGACTTCGCGGATGCCGCGGCCACCCTCGAGGGGGTCATCGCCCACACGCCGCTCGACGAGTCGCAGCACCTCTCCGATGTCCTCGGCGTGCCCGTGCACCTGAAGCTCGAGAACCTGCAGCGCACCGGGTCGTTCAAGATCCGCGGCGCGACCTACCGCCTGTCGCGGCTGACCGCCGAGGAGCGCGCGCGCGGCGTCGTCGCCGCCTCGGCGGGCAACCACGCGCAGGGCGTGGCGCTGGCGGCGAAAGCGCTCGGCATCCACGCGACGATCTTCATGCCGCTCGGCGTCCCGGTGCCCAAGCTCCTGGCCACCCGCGGGTACGGCGCCGATGTGGTGCTGGAGGGCGCGACGGTCGAGACGCCGCTGCGCCTGGCCGCCGAGTTCGCGCAGCGCACCGGCGCCGTGTTCATCCACCCGTTCGACCACCCCGACGTGATCGCGGGGCAGGGCACGCTCGGGCTCGAGCTGATGGACGAGCTTCCCGACCTCGACACCGTCGTGCTCGGCATCGGCGGGGGAGGGCTGATCGCCGGCGTTGCCGCGGCCGTCAAGGCGCGAGCCGCCGCCGAAGGCCGCGCCGTGCGCGTCATCGGCGTGCAGGCGGAGAACTCGGCCGCCTACCCGGCGTCGCTGGCGGCGGGGCATCCGCTCGAGGTCCCGACGTCTCCGACGATCGCCGACGGCATCGCCGTGGCGCGCCCCGGCGACCTGCCGTTCGAGATCATCCGCGAGTACGTCGACGAGATCGTGACCGTCTCGGAGGACGACATCGCCCGTGCCCTGCTGGTGCTGCTGGAGCGGGCGAAGCAGGTGGTGGAGCCCGCGGGCGCCGTCGGCGTGGCCGCGATCCTCGCGGGGAAGGTGGTGGCGCACGGCCCCACGGTGACCGTGCTCTCCGGCGGAAACATCGACCCGCTGCTGCTGCAGCGCGTCGTCGCGCACGGTCTCTCGGCATCCGGCCGCTACATGACCCTGCGGATCCCGCTGCCCGACCGGCCCGGCCAGCTCGCGCGCGTGTCGGAGCTGCTGGCGATCGCCGGGGCGAACGTCATCGAGGTGCTCCACACCCGTCACGGCCAGGGGCTGCAGATCAGCGAGGTGATCCTGCAGCTGAGCGTCGAGACGCGCGGGGAGGAGCACCGCGCGCACGTCATCTCTGTGCTGGAGGACGCCGGCTACATGCCGACCGTCGTGCACGACTGACCGGCCGGGTCCGCCGGCCGGCCCGCGGAGTCACTGCCCGTTGTAGGTCTCGACCTTGACGATCTCGACGGCGATCTCGCGACCGTTGGGCGCGGTGTACGAGGTCTTCTCGCCTTCCCTGCGCCCGAGGATCGCGGTGCCGAGGGGAGACGCCTCGCTGTAGACGTCGAGCTCGGAGCCCACGGCGATCTCGCGGTTGCCGAGGAGGAAGACCTCTTCGCCGCCGGCGATGACGGCCGTCACGACGGTGCCGGGCTCGACGACGCCGCTGCTCTCGGGGGCCTCGCCGACCTTGGCCGTCTTCAGCAGCTGCTGCAGCGTGCGGATGCGCGCCTCCTGCTTGCCCTGCTCGTCCTTCGCGGCGTGATAGCCGCCGTTCTCCTTGAGGTCGCCCTCTTCGCGCGCGGCCTCGATGCGCTTGGCGATCTCCTCGCGGCCGGTCGTCGAGAGGTGCTCGAGCTCGGCCGCCAGGCGGTCGTACGCGTCCTGGGTGAGGAAGGTCACGGGTGCATCGGACACGGCTGACTCCTTCGTAGCGCCCGTCGGCGCGAAGCGCGACGGGACATAAACCGAACGCCCCGGCTCACGGGCCAGGGCGCGAATGGATGATCTCCCGTCAGACTACGACACGTTGCCGATCAGGACAAAACCCAGCACGAGTTCACGAAACCCGTGGTCGCGGGTGCGGTGGTGGGGATCACCTCGCGGAACGCGCGGGCGGGGAGGTCGGATGCCGGCAGCTCCACGACCCGCCAGCCCACGACGCCGTGCTCCTCGTCCTGCGCCTCGAGGGCGCAGGCCACCGCCGCCCCCACGGGAGCGGAGATCTGGAACCCGAGGGTGACGGAGTGTCCGTCGGCGATCTCGAACGACGTTGTGTCGGCGTCGACGGCCGCGAGCGTCCCCTGCACCGTCGTCCAGCCGAAGAGCGCGACGGCAGCCACCGCGAGCGCGACGCCGGCGCCGATGATCCAGCGTCGGGCGGGAGAACGCCGCCGGCCGTAGCGCTCGTCGAGCATGTCCTGCGTGGTCACGCCGCTCCTGAGGTCTCGGGGGTCGCCCTGCGAAGATTAGGCTGGGAACTCCAGGCTATGCGCTCGCGCGCATCCCCGACGACACCGCCCGCCTCGCGGGCAAGCGAGGACACCCATGCATCACGCGCTCGCCGCCCTCGTCAGCGCTGCGACGACCCCCGCGCCGACCCCGACGGCGGACGTCGACCCCGACCTCGTCACCCCCGGGGTCTGGGGATTCGTCATCACGGCGCTGGTCGCCGTGGCGGTCATCTTCCTGGTCTGGGACATGATGCGCCGCATCCGCCGTGGGCGCGTGCGTGCCGACATCCAGGAGGAGCTCGACGCGGAGGAGCAGGCGCAGCGCGCCGCCGCCGCGACGAGGACGGACGACGAGGACGCTGACGCGGCCGGAGACGACCGCACCGGTGACGAGCCCGACGGCAGCGCCCCGCCGAAGGCCTGACCCGCGCGACGGGGGGAGCTATCGGATGCCGCGAGCCGCGGCATCCGTCATCGCCGTCAGGCCGGGACGCCCAGCGAGGGCGACAGCGGATCCAGGGCGATGAGCAGCGCCGCGGTCCAGTGGCACAGGAACGCCAGAACCGTGCAGACGTGGAAGATCTCGTGGAAGCCGAAGTGGCCGGGCCACGGGTTCGGCCGCTTCATGGCGTACACGACGGCGCCGACGGTGTACAGCACGCCGCCCACCGCCACGAGGATCATCATGGCGGCATTGGCCTCGAAGAGGTCCACGAGGTACATGACGGCCGCCCACCCGAGCACCAGGTAGAGCGCGACGTACAGCCATCGCGGGGCGTGGAGCCAGAAGACGCGGAACAGGATGCCCAGGAGCGCTCCGGCCCACACCAGGGTGAGCAGGAGAACGCCCTTCTCGGGCGGCAGGGCGAGCGTGGCGATCGGGGTGTAGGTGCCCGCGATCAGCAGCAGGATGTTGGCGTGGTCGATCCGCTTGAGGATCGCCTTCGTCCGGGGCTTCCAGTCGAAGCGGTGATAGAGGGCCGAGTTGCCGAACAGCAGCAGCGACGTGGCCATGAACACCGCCGAGGCCCACTTGGCGGGGGCGCCCTGTGCGACGGTGATCAGCACGATGCCGGCGACGATCGCGACGGGGAACGTGCCGGCGTGGACCCAGCCCCGCCACGTGGGCCGGATCTCGGGTGCGGCGGCATCGACGGACGCGGCGTCCATGAGCGGCAGCGACGGGACGTCAGGGGCCTCGGTGAGGCGGCGGCGACGGCTCATCCTCCCAGGGTAGACGGCGACGCATGCCGTCGACGGCACACGCCGGGACGCGGATGCCGGCACCCGGCCGCGCGCTAGGGCCGGGCCCGCCCGCGGGGTAGCGTAGGCGTGTGGCGCGCGGTTCGACGAACGAAGGCAGAGGACCTCTCTACCGCCTCTACATCAACCGCCTGCGCCGGCGGCTGGACCCCGCGTCCGTGCCGCATCACCTCGCGATGATGATCGACGGGAACCGCCGGTGGGCCAAGCAGCTCGGCTACGACTCCGCCGCGCACGGCCACCGTGCCGGTGCGGCGAAGATGAAGGAGTTCCTGCGCTGGTGCGACGACGTCGGCATCCGCGTCGTCTCGCTCTACCTGCTCTCCAACGACAATCTCCGCAAGCGCGACTCGCGCGAGCTGTCCGACCTCATCGAGATCATCGCCGAACTCGCCGACGAGCTCTCGCACGAACGCGACTGGCGGGTGAAGCACGTCGGTCGCGCCGACGCGCTCCCCGAGGACCTCGCGCGCGTGCTGGCCGATGTGGAGGCGCGCACGCGCGGCAAGGCAGGCATGCACGTGAACCTCGCGGTCGGCTACGGCGGGCGGGGCGAGATCGTCGACGCGGTCCGCAGCATCATCGCCAAGCACGACCAGGAGGGCGGCTCGCTCGAGCAGCTGGCCGCGAGCCTCACCCCCGAGCAGATCGGGGAGCACCTGTACACCGGCGGCCAGCCCGACCCCGACCTCGTGATCCGCACCTCGGGGGAGCAGCGCCTGAGCGACTTCCTGCTGTGGCAGTCCGCCCATTCGGAGTTCTACTTCGTCGAGGCACTGGGGCCCGATCTGCGCGAGGTCGACTTCCTCCGCGCGATCCGTGACTTCGGCTCGCGGGACCGCCGCTACGGCGGCTGACCCGAAGCGGGTCCGCGGCGCCGTTTCGCGCACAGGCGGGTGCGGGGGGCTGTGCGCCGGTGCTCTGCCAGAATGATCCGCGTGACGGATCTGGACCCCTACCTGGCGTCGTTCGACGCCGAGCCCGGCTACCTGGACTGGGCGGCGTTCGGCCCGCTGTCGCCGGCGGTGCGCAGCGAGGCGCAGGGCGACACCGAGCTGCTGGGCACCGGCCGCCGCACGAGCATCCAGCTCGTCGCGGACCACGTCCGGGAGGCCCGCGAGCTGGTCGCAGAGCTCCTCGGCGCCCAGGCCGACCAGGTGGTGCTGCAGCCGTCCACCACGTACGGCCTCATGCACGCCGTCTACGGTCTGGCAGGGGGACTCCTGCTCAGCCGGGCGGAGTTCCCGAGCCTCACGGTGGCGGCGGCCCGGGCGTCCGACGCGCTGGGCTCGCTGCAGCTGCAGTGGGTCGATCCCGTCGGAGGGTTCATGTCGCCCGATGCCGTCCGGTCGGCGGTCACCGACGAGACGCGCGCCGTCGCGGTGAGCCTGGTCGACTTCCGCACCGGCTACCGCACCGACCTGACGGCGCTGCGCGAGGTGATCGGCGATCGCCTCCTCATCGTCGACGCTGTCCAGGGCTTCGGCATGATCGAGGCCGACTACGCCGCGGCCGACGTCGTGTGCGGCCACGGCTACAAGTGGCTCCGCGCCGGCCGCGGCACCGGGTTCGCCTGGTTCGGCGAGCGAGCGCTGGCGCGCATCGCGCCGGTGCTCTCCGGCTTCCGCGGCGTCGACGGCGACCTCCCGCTCGACACGGTGCCCGCGCCGTCGGCCTCAGCCCAGGCCTTCTCGGTCTCCGGCCCCGACACGCTGGCCGCCGCCCGACTCGCGACGGCGCTGCGCGAGATCGCCGATGCCGGAGTCCGCAGCATCGAGTCGGTGCTGGCGGATCGAGCCGCCGACGTCATGTTCTTCGCCGACCGCTACGGGATCCCCGTGGTCACCCCCCGCGATCCCGGGCGCCGGGCCGGCATCGTGACGCTGGAGCCGGAGCCGCGGGACGCCGCGGCGCTGGCGGCATCCCTCGCCAACCACGGCCTCACCGTGACGGCCCGCGGCGGGCGGATCCGCGTGTCGCCCCACGTCGGCACCGGCGCCGACACACTGCGGCTGTTCGGCGACGCACTGGCCGCGTTCTCGTCGGCACGCGTCTGGTGACCGCCTGCCCGGTGCGGACGCTGCGGCATCCGTTCACCGAGACGTCACGAGATTCGGGCGTGTCGGGGCGGGCCGGTGTCGCAGGGGAGTCGTAGCGTGATCGCATCGGGCAAGGAGCCCGGTCGAGTCGGCCTCACGGATCGCGACTCGTGACCCCTGGTCGACTCGTAACTGCCGGGTGAACCACCCGGGGCGGGAGTGGGTTGTGACCACACGAGCACCACACGAGCAGCGCCGTCAGGACCTCGGGCAGGTCGCCGGATCCGATCAGGATCTGCGCACCTACGTTCTGGACACCTCCGTGCTGCTGAGCGATCCTCGGGCGTTCTTCCGGTTCGCCGAACACAGCGTCGTGATCCCCGTCGTGGTGGTCACGGAGCTCGAGGGGAAGCGGCACGACCCCGAGATCGGATACTTCGCCCGGCAGGCCCTGCGCCATCTCGACGAGCTGCGCGTCGAGCACGGACGCCTCGACTTCCCGGTCCCGGTGGGCACCGGCGGCACCCTCCGCGTCGAGCTGAACAACACCGACGCCTCGGTGCTGCCGTCCGGAATGCGCCTCGGCGACAACGACAGCCGCATCCTCGCCGTCGCGATGAACCTCGCCCAGGACGGGCAGGAGGTCACCGTCGTCTCGAAGGACCTCCCGATGCGCGTCAAAGCGGCGTCGCTCGGCATCACCGCCGAGGAGTACCTCGCCGAGCAGGCGGTCGACTCCGGGTGGACGGGCATCTGCGACCTCGACGTGTCGGGCGATGACATCTCCGACCTGTACGAGAGCGAGGTGGCCGCCAGCGAAGAGGTGCGCGGTCTGCCGGTGAACACGGGACTCATCATCCACTCCGAGCGCGGGTCCGCCCTGGGCCGGGTCGTCGGTGACGGCGAGTACCGGCTGGTCCGCGGCGACCGCGAGGTCTTCGGGCTCCACGGTCGCTCGGCGGAGCAGCGCATCGCCATCGACCTTCTGCTCGACCCCGAGGTCGGCATCGTGTCGCTGGGCGGACGGGCAGGAACCGGCAAGTCCGCGATCGCGCTGTGCGCCGCCCTCGAGGCGGTGCTCGAGCGCCAGCAGCAGCGGAAGATCATCGTCTTCCGGCCGCTGTTCGCCGTCGGCGGCCAGGAGCTCGGCTACCTTCCGGGGGATCAGCAGGAGAAGATGAACCCCTGGGGCCAGGCGGTGTTCGACACCCTCGGATCCGTCGTGTCGGCCAATGTGCTCGACGAGGTCATCGAGCGCGGGCTTCTGGAGGTGCTGCCGCTGACCCACATCCGCGGGCGCTCCCTCCACGACGCGTTCGTGATCGTGGACGAGGCGCAGTCGCTCGAGCGCAACGTGCTGCTGACGGTCCTGAGCCGCATCGGGCAGAACTCGCGCGTCGTGCTCACGCACGACGTCGGGCAGCGTGACAATCTGCGCGTGGGCCGTCACGACGGCGTCGCGTCGGTCATCGAGACGCTCAAGGGGCACGCGCTCTTCGGCCACGTGACGCTCGTCCGCTCGGAGCGCTCGGCGATCGCGGCGCTGGTCACGGACCTGCTGGAGGCCGGCGAGCTCGCCTGAGCGGGCGCAAGATCGAGCCGTCGGAACACCGGGGGCGGGATGCGCATCCCGCCCCCGGTGGCCGGCCGACGGTCCGCGCCGTCATCCGCGGTGAGGATGAGAAGAGTCTCATGCCGCTCAGCGCTCCCGCGTCGGCCCGTCTGCGACGATGGAAGGCGGACATCGACGCCGCTCGCGCACGGAAGGCAGGACATCGACGTGGACGGACGCACGGGGCTCGTGATCGGCGGTCTGACCGCTGTCGCAGCGAGCGTCGCCGTGGTGACCGCCGTTGCGCTGACCAACACCGCTGCGCTGCAGGATTCCCCGGGTGCCACCGTCACGGCCGGCCGCATCCTCGTGCCCGCCGCCGCATCGCCGACCACGGCCACGCCGCAGGCACCCCGGCCCACGCCTGACACCGCACCCACGGCGGCGCCGGACGCGACCGCCCCGCCGCGGGCCGAGATCGTCGAGGCCCCGGCCCCGGTGGTCGCGGACCGCGCGGATGCCGATCCTGCGGCGACCGTCTCGATTCCGGATGCCGCCGTCCCGGCGCCCGCGGACGACCTCGAGTCGGTCGTCGCGGCCGGGAAGACCTCGGGCTCGTGGGACGCCGTCCGCGCGTGGGCGACAGCCCAGGGCTGGTCCGCCGGGCGCATCGACGCGCTGGTGGCGCGCCTGGAACGCGAGCAGACCGCAGAGAAGGGTCAGGGCCCCGACGCGCCCGCACCGGGCGACTCCGGCAGCGACCAGCAGCAGCTCGTCGGTTCGGAGGCCGAGCGACGCATGGCACCGGCTCCGCAGCCGTCGAGCGCAACCCATGACGTCGGAGAGGCTGAGAACCCCTCCCACGCACAGCGTCCCGCACACGCGGGCTCGAACGTCGGGCACGGCGGTGACGCCGATCCCGACGCGAAGAAGGGCCAGTCGCGCAATCCCCCAGACAAGCGCGACTGATGATGGCCGGATCCCCCAGTCCGGCCTTTCACAGCCCCCGGTGTCCCCCAGCACCGGGGGCTTCTTCGTGCCCGCGTGTGCGATTCACTCCCAGCGGTAGCCCGCGCCTCGGACCGTGACGATGTGGTCCGAGCCGAGCTTTCCGCGCAGGTAGCGCACGTACACGTCGACGACGTTCGAGCCCGGGTCGAAGTCCAGCCCCCACACCCGGCTGAGCAGCTGCTCGCGACTGAGCACTCGGCCCGGGTTGCGCAGGAACTGCTCGGCCAGGGCGAACTCGCGGGCCGAGAGGTCCACCTCGCGCCCTGCCACCGTGGCGCGTCGCGCCAGGATGTCCAGCGTGACGTCGCCGCGCGAGATCGACACGCCGGGCTGCGGGACGCTCTCGCGCAGGCGCGAGCGGACGCGGGCGAGGAGCTCTTCGAACGTGAACGGCTTGGGCACGTAGTCGTTCGCGCCGGCATCCAGACCGGCCACCGTGTCGCGCGTGCTCGACCGCGCGGTGAGCATGATCACGGGGACCGCCGAGCCGCGGGCGCGAAGCTCTCGCAGCACCTCGAACCCGTCCATCGTCGGCAGGCCGACATCCAGCAGCACGAGGTCGCCGTCGCCGCGGAGCGCCGCCTCAAGACCCTCCGGGCCGTCCTCGACCACGAGCGTCTCGTACCCCGCGGATTCCAGGCCGCGACTGACGAACGCGGCGATCCGCGGCTCGTCCTCGATGATGAGGATCTTCGTCATCCCGATGCCTCCCGTTGCAGAACGACATCCCCCGCGCGCACGGGCGCCGGAAGATCGACCTCCGTCGGAGGCAGGTGGATCGTGAAGGTGGCGCCGCCCCCGCGGGTGTCGGTCACCGAGCAGTGCCCGCCGTGGCCCTTGGCGATCGCGTCGACGATCGCGAGTCCGAGCCCCGATCCTCCCACGGAGCGCTTGACGTGCGCGCGGTTGAACCGCTGGAAGATCCGCGTCCGCGAGGCTGCGGGGATGCCGGGCCCGTGATCGCGCACCCACAGGCTGGCGCCGGTGGCGTCGTGCGCGCTGCCGATCTCGATGGGGCTGCCGGCGGGCGTGTACTTCGCGGCGTTGTCGGCGAGCTGCAGCCAGGCCTGGAGCAGGCGGTCCTGATCGCCGACGGTGATGCCCTCGGCGATCGCCTCGACGCGCCAGGTGTGGCCGGGGATCACCGCCACCAGCTCACCGACGCGAGCCGTCAACGCACCGAGGTCGACCTCGGCGAGCGTGTAGGACTCGGCCTCGGCCGCCGCCAGCACGTCGATGTCCTCCACCAGGCGGGCCAGCCGATCGAGCTCGGCGATGCCGATCTCCCGCGCGGCCGCGACGTCGCCGGCGTCCGTGGGATCCATGAGCTCCAGGTGCCCGCGGACGATCGTGATCGGCGTCTTGAGCTCATGCCGCACGTCGTCCAGAAGCTGACGCTGTCCGTCCACCGAGCCCTCGAGCCGGTCGAGCATGGAGTTGACGGTGCGGGAGAGGTCGGCGATGTCGTCGTTGCCCTGGGGCTCCAGCCGCAGTGACAGGTCGCTGATCGAGATCGCGTCGGCGGTGTCACGCAGGTGGCGGATCGGCGACAGCAGGCGCCCCGTCACGAACCACCCCACGATGCCGATCGCGCCGAGCACCGCGACCGCCGCGATCACGTAGGTCGCCATGGCCGTGGTCACCGGCTGCAGCTCCGCCCCGAGGTCGACCGCGCGCACGTAGAGGCCCTGCCGGGGGTCTCCGGGCATCGAGACGGGGATCGCGATGTACCGGATCGAGCGCTCGTCGGTGACCGCCGTGCCGCGCTTCGTCTCGCCGCCGCTGGTCTCGGCGACGACGCGATCGATGAACTCCTGATCGTCCGCGATGCGGAAGCCCGAGAACGTCGACGGAACCCAGCGCGGGGCGCCGTCCAGGAGTGCCAGCGACGCCTCGTTGCGCGCCGGCACGAGCCGGGCCACGACGGCGTAGAGGTAGTCGTCGACGGTCTCGTAGTCGTCGGGGTCGAGCTGTTCCGCGGCCGCCGAGGCGCCGCCGGACGCCCCGGAGGCGCCGGAGTCCTCGGCCAGCGTGGTCAGGGCGGCCACCTGCGTCCGCAGCCGTTCGTTCACGCCGGAGATCGCCTGCTCCCGTTGCACCAGGAACGTCACGCTGCCCACGATCGCCAGGCCCACGCACGCGACCGCGAGGATCGCTGCGAGGATCCTGACGCGCGCGGGGATCGGGCGAGGCGTGCGGGCCATGCCCTGATTATCCCGCCCTGGCACGTCATCCGGCACGGGAGGCCGGCTCAGCCCGGGTGCGTCATCGACAGCAGGTCCAGCTTCTCGTCGAGCTGCTCGATGGTGAGCTCGCCGCGCTCCACGTAGCCGAGGTCGATGACCGCCTCGCGCACGGTGATCCCCTTGGCGACGGAGTGCTTGGCGATCTTCGCGGCGGCTTCGTATCCGATGAGCTTGTTCAGCGGCGTGACGATCGAGGGCGACATGCCGGCATAGGCCGCGGCGCGCTCGACATCAGCCCGGAGTCCGGAGATCGTCCGGTCGGCGAGCAGTCGCGAAGCGTTGGCGAGCAGCTCGATCGACTCGAGCACCGCGGTGCCCATGACGGGGATCGCCACGTTGAGCTCGAAGGAACCGGACGCGCCCGCCCAGGCGACGGTGGCGTCGTTGCCGATGACGCGCGCGCAGACCATGAGCGTCGCCTCGGGCACGACGGGGTTGACCTTGCCCGGCATGATCGACGAGCCGGGCTGCAGGTCGGGGATGTGCAGCTCGCCGAGGCCCGTGTTCGGCCCGGAGCCCATCCAGCGCAGGTCGTTGTTGATCTTGGTGAGCGATACGGCGATGGTGCGCAGGGCGCCGGATGCCTCGACCAGGCCGTCACGGTTGGCCTGGGCCTCGAAGTGGTCCTTGGCCTCGGTGATGGGAAGCTCGGTGTCGGCGACGATCAGTTCGATGACCCGCTGCGGGAAGCCCAGCGGGGTGTTGATGCCGGTGCCGACCGCGGTGCCGCCCAGCGGCACCTCCGCGACGCGGGGGAGGACGGCCTGCACACGCTCGATGCCGAGACGCATCTGGCGCGCGTAGCCCCCGAACTCCTGGCCCAGCGTGACGGGCGTGGCATCCATGAGGTGCGTGCGTCCCGACTTCACGACGGTCTTCCACTCCTCGGCCTTCGCCTCCAGCGCGACCGCGAGATGGTCGAGCGCGGGGATGAGATCGTCGATGAGCTCCTGCGTCACGGCGATGTGCACGGACGTGGGGAAGACGTCGTTCGACGACTGCGAGGCGTTGACGTGGTCGTTGGGGTGCACCGTGGCCCCGAGCGACTGCGTCGCGAGGGTCGCGAGGACCTCGTTCATGTTCATGTTCGACGACGTGCCGCTGCCGGTCTGGTAGACGTCGATCGGGAACTGATCGGCGAACTCGCCGGCGATGATGCGGTCGGCGGCGCCGGCGATCGCGTCGGCGATCGCGCCGTCCAGCGTGCCCAGCTCCTTGTTCGCCTGCGCGGCGGCCTTCTTGATGCGCGCGAGGGCGACGATCTGCGCCGCCTCGAGCGGGTCGCCCGAGATCGGGAAGTTCTCGACGGCGCGCTGCGTCTGCGCAGCGTAGAGCGCGTTCTTGGGGACGCGCACCTCGCCCATGGTGTCGTGCTCGATGCGGTACTCGGTGTCGGTCACGTCGTCGTTCCTCACGTGTCGGTACTGGGGGTGGGGAGATCTGGGGGCTCAGGACGGCTGCGTGATGCCGACCATGACGTCGGGGATCGCGGTGCCCTCGGCGAGCCGGTAGTTGGCGCCGACGATCGCGAGCCTGCCCTCTGCGACGGCCTCGCTGATGAGCTCCGAGGAGTGGAGCAGGTCGGCGACGGTGTCGCGCAGGTGCTCGCGTCCGACCTCTTCGGCGTCGATGGTGTCGGGAACGACGCCGTCGACGGCCGTCTGGCGCTGCACGCGCCGCACCGCGGGGACGATCGGCGAGATGAGCCGCCAGATGTGAGGCGGCAGGGGGGCGGCATCCATGTCGATGCTGTCGATCGCGGCCCGCACGGCGCCGCACGCGTCGTGTCCGAGCACCACGATCAGCGGCACCTCGAGCACGGCGACCGCGTACTCGAGGCTGCCCACGACGGAGTCGGAGATGACCTGTCCGGCGTTGCGCACCACGAAGAGATCGCCCAGGCCCTTGTCGAAGATGATCTCGGCGGCCAGCCGGGAGTCGGAGCATCCGAACAGCGCCGCCCGGGGACGCTGGCCGTCGGCGAGCGTGTGACGGGTGTCGACGTCTTGGCGCGGATGCCGGGGCTCACCGGCGACGAACCGCGCGTTGCCCCTCTCCATCTCGTGCCAGACCTTCGCGGGTGTGAGCTGGTCGGTCACTCGGCCTCCTCGCGCAGTGCGGTGATCTGATCGGTCACGGAGCGCGCCGTCTCTTCGAGCGCGTCGTCGGGGGCGGTGCCGTAGATGAGCACCGTGTCGGGTCCTGCGTCCGTGGCGATCGCGACCGAGATGTTCCCGGTGCGATCGGGGTCGAGCTCGTAGCGGTCCCACGTGATTCCGTCGATGGTGACGGTGTCCTGGGGGGCAGCGCCGGAGAGCACGCGCGCCGGCCACGACTCATCGGCATCGAAGCCCTGGGCGACGCGCAGGAACCCGCGGTCGTCGACGCCCGAGGGGGCGTAGACCACGGTGAACGCGCGCACCGAGCCGCTGCCCTCGATGCCGGCCTTGTTGACCGTCCATCCGTCCGCCAGCTCGGGCGCGATGACCACGCGACTCTCGGAGCTCGAGACGCGCTCGGCGACCGCCGCGACGTCGATGGGCTCGCGCGCGGGCGGCGTGCCCCGGGGGACGGCGAACATGATCACCACCACGACGCCCAGCGTCACCAGGAGCGCGGCGACCAGGTTGCGGACGTTCTGGCTCGAACGGTAGACCCGGGAGGACTCGGCCTTGCGCGCCGCCGTCTCGTCGGGGGTCTCCGGACGGCCGAGCTCCGCCACGATCCGCGGTTCGCGTGCCATCACGCGCCGCCGTTCTCGTCGGTGCGGCGGACGCCGGGGTCGGCCGTGGCACGGGCGGCCTCCAGCCGGCGCTTGGCGCCGAGGAGCCACTCCTCGCAGCGGGCCGCGAGGGCCTCGCCGCGCTCCCACAGAGCGAGCGAGTGCTCGAGGGTCGGTGCGCCCTGCTCGAGTTCGGCGACGACGCGGACGAGCTCGTCGCGCGCCTGCTCGAACGAGAGGGTCGCGACGTCGCTGGGGGCGCCGCTCGACTCGGTCATGGCCCCCAGTCTAGTTCGGCGCGGGGACGGCCCCGGACCCCTGGGGGTCGCCGGCGGACGCCCCGCCCGGCTCGCCGCCCGCCGGGGAGGCGCCCTCGGCCACCTCGCCCTCCGAGCGGGCTGCGAACGACCCTCGTCCGACGGTGACCACGACGGGAGTGGATGCCGGAGCCTGCGTGGCATCGCGCACGATGACACCGTCGGCGAGGTGTGCGATGGCGTACCCGCGAGCGAGGGTGGAGGCGGGGGAGAGCGCGCGCAGCGTCGCACGCAGCTCGGCCGTGCGCCGCTCGTGGACCTGCACCGCCCGGTCGACCCGCTCCCGGCCGCGCGCGGCGAGCAGCTCCACCTCGTGCGCGCGCGAGGTGAGCAGCGACTCCGGCGAGCGCAGCGCGGGCCGGGAGCGCAGCTGCTCCAGCTGCGCGATGTCGTGGCCGATGCGCTGCGTCAGGCGCGTCGTCAGCCGTGCGCGCAGCTGGGCGACGAGGGCGCGCTGCTCGGCGACGTCCGGAACCACCCGTTTGGCGGCGTCGGTCGGGGTCGACGCCCTCAGGTCCGCGACGTCGTCGAGGAGGGGGTGGTCGTTCTCGTGGCCGATCGCGCTCACGACGGGGGTGGACGCGGCAGCCACGGCGCGGAGGAGGCGCTCGTCGCTGAACCCGAGGAGGGTCTGCGGATCGCCGCCGCCGCGCGCGATGATGATGACGTCGACGTCGGGTGCGGCATCCAGCGCCTTCAGCGCGGCGATCGTCTCGGGGACGCATCGGTCGCCCTGCACCGCGGCGTACTTCGTGCGGAACCGCACCTGCGGCCAGCGCAGCTCGGCGTTGCGGTGGACGTCCTTCTCGGCGTCGGAGTTCTCGCCGGTGATGAGGCCGATGAGGTGGGGCAGGAAGGGCAGCGCCTTCTTGCGCGACGGGTCGAACAGCCCCTCGCCGCGCAGCTGCACGCGGAGCCGCTCGAGCCGCTCGAGCTGGTCGCCCAGTCCGACGTGGCGCATCGCCGAGACGCTGAAGCCGAAGTCGCCGTTCTTGACGAAGTAGTCGGCCTTGACGCACGTGATGACGTGGTCGCCGACCTTGAGGTCGCCGGGCAGCCGGTCCCGCGTGGACGACCAGACGCGGAACGAGATCGTCGCATCGGTGACGAGGTCCTTGAGGCGACCGAACACGTTGCCGCCGCGCTGGTTCCACGCGGTGATCTCGCCCTCGACCCACACCGAGCCCCAGGTCTGCACGAATCCGCGGATCGTGTCGTTGAGGCGGGCCACCGAGGTCGGCGCCTGCGCGGTGGAGTCCCGGGGTCGCACCGAGTCGGCCGGCGGCGGCTCGCCGGGGACGACGGCGGGCTGGAAGGAGGTCATGCGGTCCTTTCGTGCCCGGCCGTGGGTGCCCGCGGATGGGACCGCGGCGGCACGGGCTCCGCGCCGAGGCCCCGCTCAGGAGGCCGCCCGTAGAATCGTGGGGTGAGCACCAGCACCGTGGGATCGACCCGTGTGAGCCATGCCCCTGTGAGCATGCCCGTCCCGCGCATCCCGAGGCGGCGCGAACCGCTCCAGGATATCGCCGTACCCGGACAGAAGAAGGTGCTGCTGGCGTCTCCGCGCGGATACTGCGCGGGTGTCGACCGGGCGGTCATCGCCGTCGAGAAGGCGCTGGAGCGCTTCGGTGCGCCGGTGTACGTGCGCAAGCAGATCGTGCACAACATCCACGTCGTGACCGAGCTCGAGGCGAAGGGCGCGATCTTCGTCGAGGAGGTCGACGAAGTCCCCGAAGGGGCGCACGTGGTGTTCAGCGCCCACGGGGTGTCGCCCGCCGTCGTGAACGCGGCATCCGATCGAGGCCTGCGAGCGATCGACGCGACCTGCCCGCTCGTGACGAAGGTGCACCGCGAGGCGGTGCGCTTCGCACGCGACGACTTCGAGATCCTCCTCATCGGCCACGTCGGCCACGAGGAGGTAGAGGGCACCGCGGGCGAGGCGCCCGACCACGTCACGATCGTGAACTCGCCCGACGAGGCCGACACGATCGAGGTGCGCGACCCGTCGAAGGTCGTGTGGCTGTCGCAGACGACTCTCTCGGTCGACGAGACCATGGAGACGGTGCGGCGCCTGCGGGCGCGCTTCCCGCAGCTGCAGGATCCGCCGTCGGACGACATCTGCTACGCGACGCAGAACCGACAGGTCGCGATCAAGAAGGTCGCGAAGGACGCCGACCTCGTCATCGTGGTCGGCTCGGCGAACTCCTCGAACAGCGTGCGGCTCGTCGAGGTCGCGTTGGAGTACGGCGCGAAGGCCGCCTACCGCGTGGACTACGCCGACGAGGTCGAGCAGGCGTGGCTCGAGGGCGTCGAGACGGTCGGCGTCACCAGCGGCGCATCCGTCCCCGACGTGCTCGTCCAGGAAGTGCTGCGCGACCTCGCGGCCGCCGGCTACGGCGAGGTCGAGGAGGTCCGGACGGCGGAGGAGGATCTGATGTTCTCCCTGCCCAAGGAGCTGCGGCAGGATGCCGCCGGCAGGCGCGACGAGCGCGCCATCGGTGGCCGGAGCCGCTCGTGACCGACCCGGCCCCCCGCACCGACCCGCGGCCCCGGCCGCAGTACGGGGAGTACGCGACGGCCGAGGAGCAGCGCGCCCGCATCCAGGAGCCGGCCCCCTGGCAGCTGCCCACGACGGCGCCTGCGGTCGCCGAAGCGCCGGTTCCGAGCCCCGCGTCGCCGGCGCCTGCTGCGCCGCCGCGCCCGCGGACGGTCGACCGCATCGTCACATTCGCGCTGCTCGCCTACGGTCTCATCAGCGTCGTCTCCGCCTTCCCGGCCTACACGGACTACGGCGGGTATGCCGAGATGGTGCTCGGCCTGATGGGGGTGGACGCGCAGCTCTCCGACCCGGCCGCCGGCCGCCCGTGGGGGATCGCCGCGGCGCTCGTGCTCGCCGTCGGATGGATCGTCACACTGCTCGTCTCCCTCTGGAGCCTGCGCAAGGGCCGGCTCACCTGGTGGATCCCGCTCGTCGCCGGTGTCGTGTTCTCCTTCGCGGCGGGCGCGCTGATGATGGTGCCGATCGTCAACGACCCGGCGGTGTGGCAGGCCCTCGTCGACAGCGCCGGCGGCGCGCGCTGATCGTCCGCGACGCGCAGCCGTGCGCGCGTGGACCGCGGCCGGGTCCATACTCGGTGTGACGGACGGGCGCGGCGGCTGGTCAGGCTGACACCGCGGGCGCCGCGTCTTCCGTCTCCTGCGGGAGGTGAGGGATGCTGCACGACAGCGTGGAACGACGGCGAAGCGCCGACAGCCGCGACGCGGAGCGCCTGGCCGCGCTCTACGACGAGCAGGCGGCGCCGGTGTGGCGCTACGTCGTGCACCTCACGGGTGATCGCGCCGGCGCGGACGACATCGTGCAGGAGACGCTGCTGAGGGCGTGGCGCACGCCCAGGATCCTCGAGGAGGACCCGTCGGCGACGAGGTCGTGGATGTTCACCGTGGCCCGGCACCTCGTGGTCGACGAGGCCCGCAGCGCGCACCGGAGACGCGAGATCGGCGTCGCCGAGGTCCCGGAGCGCGTCGTGCCCGACGCCATCGACGCGCTGTTCGAGGCGATCCTGATCGGGGAGGCGCTGGCCGCGCTGACGATCGAGCACCGGTCGGTCGTGGTCCGGGCGTACTACCGCGGAATGTCGGTCGCCGAGATGGCCGGCGAGCTGGAGGTCCCCGAGGGGACGGTGAAGTCCCGCCTGCACTACGGCCTGCGCGCCCTGCGCCGGACGCTGCAGGAGAAGGGCGTGACGCCGGATCGGGCCGACGCCCTCCTCCCGCCGCCGGGCGGCGAAGACCCGCCGGGGTGAACGATGCGCTCGCCCGGCGCCGGCTGGCTACGATGAGCGGATGCCCCGCATCGTCGCCGTCTGCGCCGTCCGACAGCTCCGACCCGACGCCGGCACCAACGGCGTGACCGCGATCGACAAGGGCGCCGTGGACGGACCGGTGCGCGTCGGGCCGTACGGCGTGCGCGGCGACGTCCAGGCCAACCGGAAGCACCACGGCGGGCTCGACAAGGCGCTCTACGCCTATGCGCAGGAGGACGCCGCCTTCTGGGAGTCCGAGCTCGGCCGCAGCCTTCCGCCCGGCTGGTTCGGTGAGAACCTCCGCGTCGAAGGGCTCGACGTGAACGCCGCGCTCATCGGCGAGCGCTGGCGGATCGGCGAGCGGGTCGAGGTCGAGGTCACGATGCCGCGAACGCCCTGCCAGACCTTCGCCCGGTGGGTGGGCGGCCCGGCGGCGCGCGGGTGGGTCAGGCGGTTCTCGGCCGAGCGCCGGCTCGGCCCGTACCTGCGCGTGGTCCGCAGCGGAACGGTCCGGGCCGGTGACGAGGTGGTCGTGATCCACCGCCCGGACGGCGCGCCCGGCCTGCTGGAGCGCTACGTCGATCCCGTGTAGACGACGGATGCCGCGACGCCGCGCCCATCAGGGCGCGATGCCGCGGCATCCGCTGGAATCGTGCGTCAGGCTGCCAGGCTCTTGCCGTGCGAGCCGAGCTGCCGGGTGGCCTCCACGACGCGGGCGGCCATCGCCGACTCGGCGACCTTGCCCCACGCGCGCGGGTCGTAGGCCTTCTTGTTGCCCACCTCGCCGTCGACCTTCAGCACGCCGTCGTAGTTCGAGAACATGAATCCGGCGACCGACCGGGTGAAGGCGTACTGGGTGTCCGTGTCGATGTTCATCTTGACGACGCCGTTGGCGACGGCGAGCGCGATCTCGTCGTCGGACGAGCCGCTGCCGCCATGGAAGACGAGGTCGAGGGGCTTGGGGCCGGTGCCGAACTTCGCCGCGATGCCCTCCTGGATCTCGCCCAGGAGCTCGGGACGCAGCTTGACGTTGCCCGGCTTGTAGACGCCGTGGACGTTGCCGAACGTGAGGGCCGAGATGTACCGGCCGTTCTCGCCGAGCCCCAGCGCCTCGACCGCCTTCGTCACGTCGGCGACCGTCGTGTACAGCGCGTCGTTCGAGCCCTCGTGCTGGACGCCGTCCTCTTCGCCTCCGACGACGCCGATCTCGACCTCGAGGATGGCGTTGATGTTCTTGAGGCGGGGGAGCAGGTCCTTGGCGATCTCGATGTTCTCGTCGAGCGGCACGGCCGAGCCGTCCCACATGTGCGACTGGAAGATCGGGTTGCGCCCCGCCTTGACCTCCTCCTCGGAGGCCTCGATGAGCGGGAGCACGAAGTCGGCCAGCGCCGGCTTCGGGCAGTGGTCGGTGTGGAGTGCCACCGTGATCGGGTAGCTCTTGGCGACCTCGGTGGCGAACTTCGCGAACGCGAGCGCGCCGGCGGCGCGGGCCTTGACGGTGTGACCGGCGAAGTAGTCGGCGCCGCCGGTGGTGACCTGGATGATGCCGTCCGAGCCGGCCTCGGTCAGGCCCTGCAGGACCGCGTTGATGGACTGCGAGCTCGAGACGTTGATGGCGGGATACGCGAAGCCACCGGCCTTCGCGCGATCCAGCATGTCGGCGTACTGCTCCGGGGTGGCGACGGGCATGGGTGCTCCCTGTTGATAGTGGCGGGCGTCACCGCAAACTCTATCGAAGGGGGGTCCACGCAGTGACGGATGCGTCCGCTCCCGTAAGGCCGGGAAATCCCCGTCCCTGCGATGACGGAAAGAATCGCGATTCCTTCACCGCTGTGCCACCGAAATCAGCGGGTCCGGGGCGGGATGCTGGCTAGGCTGACCGCATGGTGAGCCTGACCGCGGATATGAGTCCCCTCCACCCTGATCGCAACCTCGCCCTGGAGCTGGTGCGTGCGACCGAGGCGGCCGCGATCCGCGCCGTGCCGTTCATCGGCCGCGGGGCGAAGGAGGCCGCCGACGGCGCCGCCGTCGACGCGATGCGCGCGTTCTTCACCACCGTCAACTTCGACGGCACCATCGTCATCGGCGAAGGCGAGAAGGACGAAGCGCCGATGCTCTACAACGGCGAGCGGGTCGGCAACGGTCGCGGCCCCCGGGCGGACGTGGCCGTGGACCCCATCGACGGGACGTCGCTGACCGCGGCCGGACGCAACAATGCGCTGTCGGTGATCGCGGTGTCCGATCACGGCACGATGCTCGACGCGTCGAGCGTCTTCTACATGGACAAGCTCGTCACCGGCCCGGCCGGCGTCGGGGTCGTCGACATCCGCCTTCCCATCGGCGAGAACATCCGCCGGCTCGCCAAGGCGCTCGGCAAGCCCGTCGACGAGCTCGTCGTCTCGGTGCTGCACCGCCCGCGCCACGAGAAGCTGATCGACGAGATCCGCGAGGCGGGCGCGGGCACGCGCCTGATGAGCGACGGCGATGTCGCCGGCGGCATCAACGCCGCGCGTCACAACGCCCGCACCGACATGTGCGTGGGCATCGGCGGCAGCCCGGAGGGCATCGTCACCGCGTGCGCCATCAAGGCCCTCGGCGGGCACATCCAGGGGCGTCTGTGGCCGCGCAGCGACGAGGAGAGGCAGCGCGGCGTCGACGCGGGCCTCAAGCTCGACGACCACGTGTACGAGGCCGACGAGCTCGTCAAGGGCAACAACACGATCTTCGTCGCGACGGGTGTGACCGACGGCGCGCTGGTGGCCGGCGTGCGCCGCGAGGGCGGGTACGTGTACACCGAGAGCGTCGTGCTGCGCGGCGCCTCGGGCACGCTTCGCCGCATCACGTCGGAGCATCTCGTCTCCAAGTGGCTCTGAGCCGCGCCCGCCGCGCCCGACGATCGACGCGCCGGCATCCATCGGCGGGAGCCGTGTGACGGCTGTGACGGATGTTGTCGTTGTGATGCGTCCGTGACCCCGTCGCGACCGATCTCTGGCACAATCGAAGTGGTGCCGACGGAGACATCACAGTGTTTCCACGCGAGGAGTGTGACGATGGCCACGCAGCAGACCGGAGAGACCTCGTCGCCCCAGACCGGCGCGCACGCGGTCGTCGCCAATGCGGTCGACCCGGCTCGCCGCCCCGATGTGCTGCTGCGCGTGCGCCGCGACGAGGGCCACGAGATCAGCGCGTGGTGGATGATCGGCGCGTTCGTCGGCGTCTCCGCGGCCGTGATCGGGCTGCTGAGCTTCGTCCCCGGCGGTCACTGACCACCACCGCGCAGCGGCTCCCGCGCATCTATTCGCGCGGTGAGGCGATCCGCGTCCGCACATCGCCCAGCTCGGCGATGGCCGCCGGCGTCTCGGTGGCCTCGTCGCTGTCTGGCGTGGTGAGGGTGCCGTCGAGCAGCTCGGGGGCCGTGAGACGGCGCGGGGTCTTGTCGATGGTCGCGGGCTCGCTCACCGCGTCGAGCTTCGTCGCGTCGATGCCGGGGAACTTGCGGGCGCTCACCAGCACGCGGGTCTCGAGCGACCCGGCGAACCGGTTGTAGCTGTCGACGGTGCGCTCGATCGCGCGGCGGAGGTCGTCGGCGTGCGACGCGAGCGAGCCGAGCCGCTCGTAGAGCTGGTTGCCGAGGTCGAACAGCGCCCGCGCCTCGTGCGAGACGTCCTGCTGCGTCCACGTGTACGCCACGGTCTTGAGGACCGCCCACAGGTTGACCGGCGAGGCCAGTGCCACCCGCTTGCCGAACGCGTAGTCCAGCAGCGCGGGATCCTCCTCCAGCGCCGCCGCCAGGAGCGACTCGCTCGGCAGGAAGCACACGACGAACTCGGGGCTCGACGACAGCCCGGCCCAGTACGTCTTCCGCGCGAGCGCGTCGACGTGCGAGCGTACGGCCTTGACGTGCCTGTCGAGGAGGGCGCGGCGCCGGGCCGCCTCCGCGCCCTGCGCGGTGAGCGGGATGGCGCTGGCTTCGAGGAAGGCGTCGAGCGGCACCTTCGCGTCGACGGCGATCGCCTTGTCGCCGGGCAGCCGGATCACCATGTCGGGACGGCCGGCGCCGGCATCCGTCGTGATCGATGTCTGCACGTCGAAGTCGACGTGACGGGTCAGGCCCGCGGCCTCGACGACGCGGCGCAGCTGCGTCTCGCCCCACACGCCGCGCGTGCTGCCCGAGCGCAGCGCGCTCGCGAGCGACTCGGTCGTGGCCCGCAGCGCCTCATCGGACTCGTGCGCGCGCCGAAGCTGCTCGGCCAGGGTGCCGAACTGCGTGTGACGGTCGCGCTCGAGCTCGTCGACCTTGACATGCATAGCGGCCAGGGTCTCCTGCACCGGGGCGAGGGCGCGGAGCACGGACTGCTCGCGGCGCTCGCGCTCCTCGCGCGCCGCCTGGTCGTGGCGAGCCTGCGCGGCCAGCTCGCGATAGAGCAGCTGCTGATGCTCGAGCTGAGCCTGCACGCCCTGGCGCCCGGCCTCGGACGCGGCCAGGTGCGCCGTCAGCTCGGCGTGCTGCCGCGCCGCGCGCGCCGCGCCGCGCGCGCGCCCCGCCGCCCACCCGGCGAGGGCCCCGACCACGATCCCGGCGATCACCACGGCACTGATCACGACTGCGTCCATGGCCTCAGCGTGCCCGATCCCTCCGACATCGCCGGGCACCGTGCCGCGGCATCCGCTCTAGGCGACCGCGAACGAGACAGCGGGAGCCTCCGCGACCGCGATCTGCGAGACCCGGACGCCGACGGCCGCGGCGAGGCCCTCGATGTCCGCCGCGCCGACGCGGTTCGCCGCGTCGATCATGACGTGGGCGCAGGCCAGGGCGTCCGCCGTGGCGTTGTGGTGGGGGAAGTCGGCGAAACCCGCCTCGGCGGCGACGAACGGCAGCCGGTACGAGTCCAGGCGGTACACCTTGCGCGCCACCTGCAGGCTGCACGCGTAGCGGTAGGGCGGGCACTCGTCGCCGGTCGCGTCGCACGCGCGCTTGAGCACGGCCATGTCGAAGCCGGCGTTGTGGGCGACGAGGATGTCGTCGCCCGCGAAGGCGGCGAGATCGGCGAGCTGCCGCCCCCACGTGGCGGCGCCGGCCACATCCTCGGGCCGGATCCCGTGGATCCGCACGTTGAGCTCGAAGAAGACGTCGTGGCCCGCGGGCGGGCGGATCAGCCATCCGGCCTTGTCGACGATGCGCCCGTCGCGCACACGCACCAGCCCGACCGCGCACGCGGAGGCGTTGCTGGAGTTCGCCGTCTCGAAGTCGATCGCGGTGAAGTCCAGTGCCACGTCCCCAGACTCACCCGGACCCGCGCCGGCGGGGCGGAGGCGCGCCGAACGCGGGCCGCCGTCGCCACCGCGGCATAGGCTCGGACCATGGCCGGTCGCGAGGAGATGTCGCTGTCGTTCGGCGCCGCCGCCGGCGCGTACGAATCCGGGCGTCCGGACTATCCGCGCGAGGCGGTGGACTGGATGCTCGCGCCGGTGCGCGAGACGGGACGCGCGCTCCGCGTGGCGGACGTGGGCGCGGGGACCGGCAAGCTGACCCGCACCGTCGTCGAGGCGGGCGCCGAGGTGGTCGCGATCGACCCGGACCCGGTCATGCTCGCCGCGCTCCGCGAGCACGTGCGCGGCGTCCCCACCTTCGTGGGGACCGCAGAGCGGATGCCGCTTCCCGACCACAGCCTCGACGCGGTGCTGCTCGGTCAGGCCTGGCACTGGGTCGACCCGGCCGCGGCGTCCGCCGAGGCCGGACGCGTCCTGCGGGCGGGCGGCGTGCTGGGCCTCGCCTGGAACATCCGCGACGAGTCCGATCCGTGGGTCGCGCGCCTGACCGCCGCCCTGCACGGCTCCCACGCCGAGGAGATGCTCGCCGGGGACGGAGCGCAGGTCGCGTATCCGTTCGACGCGCTCGAGGCGCGAACGTGGACCTGGACGCGCTCTCTCACGCGGGCCGCACTGCTGGACATGGCGGCCTCGCGCAGCTATGTCATCACCGCGCCCGACGCGGACCGCGCCGCGATCCTCACGGCGGTGTCGGCCCTCTTCGACGAGCGCCTGCTCACCGATGCCACCGGCGCCGAGGTGGTCGACCTGCCGTACGTCACCCGCGCGTTCCGCAGCATCCGTCCCTGAGCGCCGCGGAAGGAATGCCGCGCCGTCATCCCCGGACCGTGCCGACGACGTGCCAGGGGCCGCTGCGCTCGCGGTAGCGCGGCGCGAAGCCGTGGTGGACGAGGACGTCCTCCATCGCGCGCGGGTCGTGGGCGAAGGAGCGATACGGGTTGCCGGTCACCGTGTACAGCGCGTTGAGCGCGCGGGAGGCGACGCGCGTCCACAGCGCGTTCCCCGGGTGGCTGAAGACGACGGCGCGCCTGGCACGACCGGCGGCGGCGCGGAGCAGCCGCCGGTAGTCCGGATAGCAGCAGACCACGCGATGCAGCACGACGATGTCGGCCGGCTCGACGGCCTCGGGCGCACCGGCGAGGTCGACTCCGAGCATCCTCGTCGCCCTGTCCCGCAGTCCCGCTTCGTCGAGGAGCCGGAGGGCCTCGGGCTCGTACGCCGGCGACAGCTCGACGTTGGTGGTGCGGGCGGCGCCGGCCTTGAGCGCCTCGAGCTGGATGTCGCCGATGCCGCCGCCGATCTCGAGCACCGAGGCGCCCTCCAGGCCGGTCGTGCGGGCGAAGTCGAGGACGAGCCGTGCGCTGGGCGTCAGGCCGTCGCGCCGGTAGTCGCGCGCCAGGCGGCGGGCGAACCGGTCGCCGAACTCGCGGTCGTAGCCGTCGGGGGTGCGTGGCGTGCAGCACTCGTCCACGGGCTCAGTATCCCGCCGTGCTTCGGGCCCGGCAACGGCCCGGCCATCGCGGAGCGGCGGGGAGCGGCATCCGTCCCGAACTAGACTGGATGCCCGTGGCTCTCACCATCGGAATCGTCGGACTCCCGAACGTCGGCAAGTCGACCCTCTTCAACGCGCTGACCAAGAACCAGGTGCTCGCGGCGAACTACCCGTTCGCCACGATCGAGCCCAACATCGGCGTGGTCAACCTGCCCGACCCGCGACTGGACAAGCTCGCCGAGATCTTCTCGTCGGAGCGGATCCTCCCCGCAGCGGTGTCGTTCGTCGACATCGCCGGCATCGTCCGCGGGGCCAGCGAGGGCGAGGGACTCGGGAACAAGTTCCTCGCGAACATCCGCGAAGCCGACGCCATCGCGCAGGTCGTGCGCGGCTTCGCCGACGACGACGTCGTGCACGTCGACGGCGCGGTGAACCCGCGCGGCGACATGGAGACGATCAACGCCGAGCTGCAGCTGGCCGACCTCGAGACGCTCGAGAAGGCGATCACGCGGTACGAGAAGGAGGTCAGGGGCCGCAAGCTCGACCCCGCCGTGCTCGCCGCGGCGACCGAGGCGAAGGACGCGCTCGAACGCGGCGTGCTGCTCTCGGCCTCGGGCATCGACCTCGCGCCGATCAAGGAGCTGGGCCTGCTGACCGCCAAGCCGTTCATCTTCGTCTTCAACGTGGACGAGGCCGTGCTGACGGATGCCTCCCGCAAGGCGGAGCTGGAAGCGCTGGTGGCCCCGGCCAAGGCCGTCTTCCTCGACGCGAAGATCGAGTCCGAGCTCATCGACCTCGACCCCGAGGACGCGGCGGAGCTGCTGGCCTCCACGGGCCAGGAGGAGTCCGGTCTCGATCAGCTCGCCCGCATCGGCTTCGACACGCTCGGCCTGCAGACCTACCTGACGGCCGGGCCCAAGGAGGCGCGCGCGTGGACCATCGGCAAGGGGTGGAAGGCCCCGCAGGCTGCCGGTGTGATCCACACGGACTTCGAGAAGGGCTTCATCAAGGCCGAGGTCATCTCGTTCGACGACCTGGTCGCGGCGGGATCGGTCGTCGAGGCGCGCGCCAAGGGGAAGGCGCGCCTCGAGGGCAAGGACTACGTCATGCAGGACGGCGACGTCGTCGAGTTCCGGTTCAACGTCTGAGCCCCCGACCCGCACCCGATCCGCCCTTCGAGAGGACAACCCGTGGCTGAAACCCAGATCTTCGAGCCCGACGGCCGGGCGATACCGTACGTCGACGAGCGCAGCGACGGTCCCGCGCTGGTGCTGCTGCCCGGCCAGGGCCTGAACATCAGCTATCTCGGCCCGCTCGCGCACGCCCTCGTGGAGGAGGACTTCCACGTCGTCCGCATCGGGCCGCGCCACCCCGCCACCGCCGCGGACGCCGAGGTGTCGCTGCACGACCTCGCGCAGGACGTCGTGGACGTGATGGCGCACGTCGGTCTCGCGGGCGCCTGGGTCGGCGGCCACGCGTTCGGCGGCACCGTGGCCCGCACGGTGGCACTGGATCACCCCGGCCGCGTCAACGGCGTGCTGCTGCTGGGCGTCGAGGGCGCGGTGGCGACCGACGAGCTGGCCGCCGGCGACTCCGACGTCCCCGCGCAGGCGCGCGACGGCGACGTCGTCGCGATGCAGCGCGCGGCACAGGCGTCGACGCCCGACGTGGAGTGGTCCACGCTCCCGCCCGCGCTCCCCGTGCTCGTCATCCAGGGCTCGGAGGATCGCCTCACGCCGCCGGCGAACGGCCAGGCCCTCCAGGCATCCGCGCCCGACCGGGTGAGCGTGACCACCGTCGAGGGCGGCGGGCACCTGTTCCCCGTCACCCACATCGGCGCGACGGCGTGGCCCATCGAGGACTACCTCGACTGGGACTGACACGTCGTCCGCCGGTGCCGGAAAGGACCGCGGCGACTGCCAGGCTGTGACGATGTCGGATTCAGCGATGTGGGACGCCGAGGCCGCGACCTTCGACGACGCCGTCGACCACGGGCTGCGGCATCCGGTCGCCCGTGAGGCCTGGCGGGCGCTGCTGGTGTCGCTCGTCGGGGAGCGGCGCTCGAGGATCGCCGACCTCGGGTGCGGCACCGGCACGCTGTCGGTGCTGCTCGCCGAGCTCGGCCACGAGGTCACGGGCCTCGACTTCTCGCCGTCGATGATCCAGCGGGCGCGGGAGAAGAGCCGCACCGCGGGCGCGGACGCGACGTTCGTGTGCGCGGACGCCTCGGCTCCGCCGCTCCCGGTGGCGCACTTCGACGTCGTGCTCAGCCGTCACGTGCTGTGGGCGATGACCGTCCCCGCCCAGGCTCTGCGCAACTGGGCCGACCTGCTGCGGCCGGACGGCAGGATCGTCCTCATCGAGGGGCGGTGGCACACGGGCGCGGGGATGACCGCCGAGGACGCGCGCCGGCTGGTCGCTGCGAGCGGTCTCCAGGAGGGCTCGCTCCGGGAGCTCCCGGACGCCGAGCTGTGGGGCGGGCCGATCGCCGACGAGCGATACGCACTGACGGCGTCCCGCTGACGGACGGCGTCCCGCTGAATCGCGGGCCCTATAGCCAGCCCGCCGCGACGACGCAAGAGTGTGGGCACAACTTCGCGCCCGCGCCCTTCGGGTCGACAATGGTGTCCGTGGCGGAGGACCAGGAGCAGCAGGGCGGGCAGTCCGCCCTCGCACCCGTGCCCACCGAGCCGCTGCCGCACCCCGACCCGCACCGCGGCACCGTCCTCGTGGTGGGCGTGTGCGCCACCGTGGCCTTCGTCGTGCTCCGGTTCGTCGTCGCGCTGGGCGGGCACGAGCCCCTCGCCCTCGACATCTGGTGGCAGGCGCTGATGATCGACATCACGACGGACGCGGGGCTGATCCTGGCCTGGATCCCCGCGGTCGTCGGCGGCACGATCGGAATGATCGTGATCGGCATCCTCTTGGTCGCCGTGTTCCTGTGGCGCAGGCGTCCATGGGATGCGGCGAACATGGCGCTCGCGATCGTCACCGTCGTGGCGATCGGCGCGCCGATGGCCGCGATCATCGCGCGCGTCCGCCCGGAGAACTCGCTGGCCGAGAGCGTGCCGACCTCGTTCCCCTCCGGCCACACGGCCGTCGCGACGACCGTCGCCGTGACGCTGGGCCTGCTGCTCAGGCGCTGGTACGTGTGGGTGGCCGGCGCATGCTGGGTGGTCTACATGATGTGGAGCCGCACATACCTGCACGCGCACTGGGTCAGTGACGTGGTGGCGGGCATGCTCGAGGGCGTCGCCGTCGCCACGCTGGTGTGGTGCTTCATGCACGCGCTGCGCATCCGCAGGGCCCAGTCGTCGGTCTCGCGAGATACATGAGTGATCTCCGGCCGCATTTCAAGTCCCTTCTGCGCGAGCCGGCGAGGGATACGGTTCCAGCATGACCACTGCGAAGAACGCGGCGCGGGCCGCACAGGAATCACCCGTATTCCGCACCATCGCCCGCATCGGCTACGTCGTGCTCGGCGTGCTCCACATCGTCATCGGCGCGATCGCCATCTCGGTCGCGGCGGGCGGCGGCGGGCAGGCCGACCAGGGCGGCGCGATGCAGACCATCCGCGAGACCCCCGCGGGGGTCTTCATGCTCTGGGCGATCGCGATCGGCCTGGTGGCGCTGGCCGCATGGCAGATCGCAGACGCCTTCCTCGAGCGCGAGCCCGACGAGAAGAAGAAGTGGGGCCACCGCGCGAAGTACCTCGGCACCGCCGCCGCCTACCTCGCGATCGCCGCCACCGCCGTCGTGTACGCGATGGGCGGCAGCTCGGACTCCTCCCAGTCGTCGCAGACGTTCAGCGCCCAGCTCATGTCGACGCCGGGCGGGGTGTTCCTCCTCGTGCTCGTGGGCCTCATCATCTTCGCGGTGGGCGTCGCCTTCATCATCCGGGGCGCGACGCGCGCGTTCGAGAAGCACCTGGATCTGCCGGCAGGGTCGGTCCGCAAGGGCATCGTGACGTTCGGCGTCGTCGGCTACATCGCGAAGGGGATCGCCGTGGGCGTGACGGGCGTGCTCTTCGTCGTCGCCGCTGTCACGCACGACGCCGAGACCGCCGGTGGCCTGGATGCCGCCCTCCACTCGCTCGCCGAGCTGCCCTTCGGGCGCATGATCCTGTGGGTCGTCGCCGCCGGCCTCATCATCTACGGCGTCTTCTGCTTCGCCCGCGCCCGCTACGCCCGGATGTGACACGGGGGAGCGCGGCGGGGAGCGGCCGTCTCACCCGGAGACCGGCTCCGCGTCCGCGCCTCCTGCGCCCGGATCGCGCGCGGATCGCTCGTCGAGGGCGACGAGCGCCGCGCGACGCCCCTCGGCGATGAGACGCGGGACGTCGGACATCGTCCACTGCGCCATGCGCTCCATCTCCGGCTGGATCAGGACGACGGCGGGGTCACCCGCCAGTTCGGCGGTGCGTGCGACGGTGCGCATCATGCGCACGTTCTCCCATCGGGCGTGCAGCCGCACCACGATGAGGCGGGAGGCGCCGAGCATCCGTGCCGCCTCGACGGGCACGTTGTCGACCATGCCGCCGTCGGCCAGCAGCGCCGCGGCGCGCCGCACCGGCGGCAGGATCCCCGGGACGGCGATCGTCGATCGCAGCGCCAGGCTGAGCGGACCCTCGTCGATGACCACCCCGCGGCGGGTGCGCAGGTCCGTGGCGTAGGCGGCGAACCGGCGGGGGAGCTCTTCGACGAGCGGGTCCCTGCCGAGCACGCGGATGACCGAGTCGCGCACCGCTGCGGTGTCGAGCAGGCCCCAGCGGGGGGAGAGGGACCATCGGGCGATCGCCCCCCAGCGGAACTCGCGTGCAGCCCGCTCGATCGCCCCCTGATCGAGCTCGGCGGCGTAGGCGGCCGCGACGAGCGCACCCGAGCTCGTGCCCACGGCGATGCCGGGACGGATGCCTCGCTCCGCGAGCACCTGCAGCACCCCGACGTGGGCGGCGGCGAAGGCTCCGCCCCCGCCGAGCACGAGCGCCAGTCCGTCGTCGTCGGCCACGGGCTCATCCTGCCTCACGCGGCGCTGCGGACAGAAGACGCCGGCGCCGCCGTCCGCGCGGGCCATTGACGCGTCGGCGGCGTCTTGGGAAGCTGAGCGAGGTCACAGTCCGGCGCTGGGGAGCGGGGGTCCGACGATGGAGATGTCGACGCGTGCGAGGGCGGCGAAGAAGTCCGTGGACGTCGTCACGACGTTCTTCTCCCGGATCCAGGCGCTCGCCGCCGATCAGGATGCCCTCGACTTCACGTTCGGCAACCCGCACGAGATGGCGCTGCCGGGGCTCTCGTCCGCACTGCGCGCGAACGCCCAGCCGCGGTCCGTCGACTGGTTCGCCTACAAGAGCAGCGAGCGGTCGGCGCAGGAGGTCGTCGCATCCGGCCTGCGCACCGAGCTCGGTCTCGACTTCGAGCCCGACGACATCGCGATGACGCAGGGCGCCTTCGGGGCGATCTCGCTGACGTTCGCGCTGCTGGCCGATGCGGGCGACGAGGTCGTCGTGCCGGTGCCCGGCTGGTTCTGCTACGAGCCGACGCTGTACGCCGCTGACCTGGTCCCGGTGCGGGCCGCGCTCGATCCGGAGACCTTCGACCTGGACGTGGATGCCATCGCGCGGGCGATCTCGCCGCGCACGCGGATCGTCATCGTCAACTCGCCCGCCAATCCGACCGGACGTGTGTACCCGAAGTCGGCATGGGACGCTCTCGCGGAAGAGCTGGAGCGTGCGTCGCGCCGCCACGGGCGCCGCATCTGGCTGCTCTCGGACGAGCCGTACCGCCGGATCCGGTTCGACGGCGTCGGGTTCGCCAGCCCGGCCGGCTCGTACCCGTGGACGCTCATCGACTACAGCTACGGCAAGGTGCTCCTCGCTCCCGGGCAGCGGCTCGGGTATCTGGCGCTGTCGCCGCACATCCCGGCGGCAGAGCGGGAGGAGCTGCGCGCCGCGCTCTTCCCGCTCGGACTCGCGATCGGGTGGGGGTTCCCCGACGCCATCATGCAGTACTCCGTCCCCGAGCTCGAGTCGCTGACGATCGACGTGCAGGAGCTGGCGAGGAGGCGGGACCGCCTCTACGGCGTGCTCACGGAGGCAGGTGTGCAGGTCACCCGCCCCGAGGGCACGTTCTATCTCTGGGGCCGGGCGCCCGGCGGGGACGGGCGCGTCTTCTGCGACGCCCTCGCCGCCCGCGGGGTGTACGTCATGCCCGGAGACCTGTTCGATCAGCCGCATCACTTCCGCGTCTCGCTGACGGCGACCATGCCCATGATCGACCGGGCGATCCCGCACATGGTCGACGTCTCCCGGGAGCTCGCGCAGGCCTCCTGACCGCCGCAGGCAGCGACGCGCGTCAGGCGGACGGCACCGTGCCGGCTGGCCGTGCGGGCTCCTCTGCGGCGGGTGCGCGCCGGGGCGCGCTCTCCAGCAGGGAACGAGCGAGCAGCGTGGATCCCGCCACGGCGGCGGGCATCGTGACGACGGCGCCGAGCGGCACGAAGAAGCAGAGCTGGGTCGCCACGCCGAAGCCGAGGACGCGCGCGCGATGCCGCCGCATCAGACGTCGACGGTCGGCGGGAACCAGTCCGCGCGCGGTGAGCGCGCGGGATGCGAGCTCGTCCGCCAGCAGCCAGCCGGTGAACGACACCGCGAAGACGGCGCTCAGCGCGCCGCCCACGACCGGGATCAGAGCCACCATGGCGGCCAGGAGCGCGATCACCATGCCGCGTGAGATGAGCGAGATCCCGTCGGCCACGGATCGCCAGAACCCGTAGCCGGCGTCGTCTCCGGCGTCGCCGAGATCGGCTTCGACCGCCTTCCAGATCCTGTCGTAGAAGGGCTCGCCGATGAGCAGCGTCAACGCCGTGAAGGAGACGGCGACCAGCACGAGCGAGGCGCCGAGGAGCGCCGTGCCGACGGCGAGCCGGAGGACGCTGGCCCACACACCCGGCCAGCCGTCGGCGAAGGGGGTGATCGCCTCCGTGATGGTCGGCAGGTACGTCCCGAGGGCGATGAGACCGGCCAGGAAGATCACCGCGACGATCGCCGCGGGAACGAGCCCGAGCGCCATCAGCCCGGGACGCCGCCGCCAGTAGGCGAAGCCGCGTCCGAGCAGGCCGACTCCCCGGGCGAACTCGCGCATCCCGCTCACTCTACGTCCGGTCGCGGCATCCCGGCCCGGCCCTTGACATGCGGCGTGAACGGCCCACAGGATCCTCGGCAAGTCAACCCCTTGTCGGCGCATTTCGGATGCCGCCATGGTGGGCCTGCGCTCGCATCGAGGCGGGCTCCGCCAGCAGGAGGTGGCCATGCTCAGTGCACCGATTTCGGCCGATGGGGTTCGTCGCCCTGAACTGACCTGGGTCGGGTCGGGCGCCTGGGTCGCGTGCGATCCGGACGCCGATCCGAACGATCCCCGCCGGACGGTCGCGTACCTCGAGTGCAAGGACGAGCGGGTGTATCTGCTGTGGGTGACCGGCTCGTCGGGGGTGTGCGAGTTCGACTCGATCCGTGCGGCGCTGGACGCGATCGCCGAGCGGCTCGCAATGACGCAGCCGACGCCTGGCTAGAGCAGCGCAGCTCGCGCCTGGACCGTCTCCGGGCCGATGTCAACCCCCTCTGCGGATCTCCGTGCGGGGGGCGATGCTCGGTCCGCAGGAGGTTGACGATGTCCGGACCCACGGGGGGCGCGGGAGCCTCGACGAAGGGAGCGGTCGCCGCCGCCACGAGTGATGTGAGGCATCCGGCGGCGACCGTGCAGCAGCAGGAAGACGCTCGGCGGCTGGTCCTCAAACCGCTGTGCGACCGCTCGTGGCGCCTGTGCGATCGGGCCCTGACCTACAGCGACCCGGCGAGTGTGATCGCGTACGTGGAGGAGCTCGAGGACGGCACCTACGAGGCGGTGTGGGTGTCGGTGGGGCTGGGATTCGCACGGTACCCGTCGCTGGAGCCGCTGCTCGCCGACGCGATCGAACGCGTCGACAGCGGTCGCAGTCTCGGCGCCCTCAAGCCGCAGCACATCCCGCACCGCCCGCCTGCCCGGGTGTGAGGCCGACGCGGGACCACGCCCTCGCCGTGTCGGCGGCCCGTGGCAGGATGTGCCCATGCCAGAGTCTCCCGAGGTCGAGGCGCTCGCGCGGTTCCTCGGCAGCGAGGCCACCGGCCGCCAGGTCGACGAGGTCGATGTCCTCGAGTACCGCGTCGTCAAGACGCGTGCAGCGCCCCCGGCGACGATCGTGGGGCGCACCATCACCGGAGCCGCACGCCACGGCAAGCACGTCGAGCTGATCCTCGACGAGGGGAGCCTCGTCGTCTCGCTCGGCAGACACGGCTGGATGCGGTGGTACGCCGACGGCGTCGATCCCGATTCCGCTGCCGACGAGCCGCCTGCTCTGGCCGCATTCGCCCTTGCCGGCGGGCGGACGCTGGCGGTGACGGATGCCGGAACCTGGGTCTCGCTCGGGCTCTTCGTCGTGGCCACCGCGGAAGCGGTGCCGGCGATCGCGAAGCTCGGTCCCGATCCGGCGGACCCGGGGTTCACCCGTGCGGACTTCGACGCGGCTCTCGGGCGGCGCCGCAAGCAGATCAAGGCGATCCTGCAGGAGCAGGAGTCGCTCGCCGGCATCGGCAACGCGTACTCCGACGAGATCCTGCATCGGGCCCGCGTCTCGCCGCTCGCCCACGCGGCCGCGCTGGACGCGGGCGAGTCCGACCGATTGTTCGATGCGACGGTGTCGACCGTGCGCGAAGCGATCGCCGCGCGCACGGGCGTCCCGATCGACCGGCTGAAGGCCGAGAAGGTGGCCTCGATGCGCGTGCACGGCCGCACCGGCGAGGCGTGCCGGGTGTGCGGTGACACGGTGCGCGATCTCGCGTTCTCGAGCACGGTGGCGCAGTACTGCCCGACGTGCCAGAACGGGGGCGCGCCGCTCTGACGACGCACCCCGGCGCGAGGCGGCAGGGCGGACCCCGCTGCTGCACGGCGTGGGTAGCATGGACGACATGACCACGTCGCAGCAGCCCGCCCCGATCACCCTCGCCCCCGTCTCCGACGACAAGAACCTCCTCACGGTCGTCGAGTCCGGCAGCTCCTGCTGCGGTGGCGGCGCCTGCGGCATGGGCTGAGGCCCGGCGCCCGAAGTCGACTCTCGCCGCGCTGATGACCGACGAACAGCTGCACATCACCCCGCGCGTCGGGCGCATCCTCATGTCCGAGGAGGCGATCTACGGCCTGATCCTCGTGTCCGGGATGATCGTCGTGAGCGGCTCGTCGACGGGCACGTCGCTGGACGCGTTCATCACGGTCGCCGTGACAGTCGTCGTGTTCTTCGCGGCACACGTCTTCGCCGGCACGCTGGGCAGGCTGGCGGCCACCGACGGTCACGCCGGTCTTCGCGCCAGCCTGAGGGCCTCGTCGCGTCAGTCCGGCGGCATGCTCCTCGCGTCGGTGCCGCCGCTCACGATCCTGCTCCTGGGAACCTCCCGGGTGATCGAGGACAGCACCTCCCTGTGGGTGGCCCTCATCGTCAACACCGTGATGCTCGGCGCGCTCGGGTGGATCGCCGTCGCCCGCTGGAGCACTCACTGGCTCCCGCGCATCCTGAGCGCCCTGACCACCGCCGCGTTCGGCGGCGTCCTCATCCTTCTGAAGGCCGTCATCCACCACTGACGCGGGCCGCGCCGCGGGTCCCGCGCAGCGCGGAGGTGAGCGACGCGCTGAGCCCCGGCACGTCGTCCGCCGGCACGGCGAGCGCCTGCAGCGACCTGCTGAAGAAGTTGCGCGCACCGGCGGCCAGGGTGATGTCGACGATCTGGCGGTCGGTGAACCCCACATCGCGCAAGCGCTGCGCGTCTGCGTCGGTCATCGCCGCAGCATCCGTCGACAGCCTCTCGGCGTACTGCACGACCGCGGCGTCGGCATCGCTCAGGCCGGTCCCGGCAGCCGCGCCGTCGCGGACGAGCCGGGCCAGCTGGTCCTCGTCCAGGAGTCCCGCCCGCAGCGACTTGCGCCCGTGGGCCAGGAGGCAGTGCTCCGACCCCAGGGCACGGGCTGCGCCGAGGGTGGCGAGCTCGTACGTGCGCAGGCCGATCGAGGGCAGGATCGCCCCGATCAGCGCCTCGAAGGCCTGATGCGCCTCAGGATTCACCGCCATCGCCCGCGTGTGGGCGAAGACGAACCCGTCCTCTCGCAGGTCCGCCTGGTACATCTCGGCGACGTGTCCCACGGCGGCGTCGACATCGGGTGTGCTGACGATCATGCTGCTGCCTTCCCGTCGGTTCTCGGGCGCCATCCAGAATCGCGGATGCCCCACCCCTTGTCGAGGGGCGGGGCATCGGCGTGATACGTCGTCAGTGCGCGGCAGGCGCCCCGACCGGCTGGTCGGCGGGCTTGCGGATGAGGAATGCGCCCACCAGGAGCGGCAGCGACAGGAACGCGGCCGTGAGGAACGCCGCGTGGGTCCCGGCCGCGCCGGCAGCGGCCTCGTCGGCGCCGGATGCCACCGCGGCCGACGTGCCGGCGGCCATGACGCCGAACATCAGGGCGATCCCTGCAGCACCGGCGACCTGCTGAACGGTGCCGACGACCGCCGATCCGTACGAGTAGAACCGGGGCTGCAGCGATGCGAGCGAGGCCGTGAACAGCGGCGTGAAGGAGAGCGCGAGACCCAGCGACAGCGCGGTCTGCGCGACGGCGACGAGCCACACCGGCGTCTCGGTCGTGAACGTCGTGTAGAACCACAGCAGCGAGCTGGTGATGACGGCGCCCGGCACCAGCAGCACCGTGGTGCCCCAGCGGTCGTAGATGCGGCCGATGAAGGGACCCGCCAGACCCATCGCCAGCGCGCCGGGCAGCACCACGAGGCCCGCCGTCAGCGGGTCTGCGCCCAGCACGTCCTGGAGGTAGAGCGGCACGATGGTGATGGCGCCGAAGAACGCCATCGACATGATGGCCATCTGCGCGATCGACAGGGAGAAGTTCGTGCTGCGGAACACCCGCAGGTCCAGCAGTGCGTCGTCCTTGCGCTGGAGGCGCACCTGTCGCCAGCCGAAGAGGCCGAGGGCCACCACGCCGATGCTCAGCGACACGATGAGCGTCGTCGTCGAGGCGGCGGTCGCAGCGGCGGCATCCGCTCCGCCCCCGTGACCGCCGGCGCCCAGCTGGCTGAGGCCGAAGACGAGGCCACCGAAGCCGAGGGCCGACAGGATCACCGACAGCACGTCGATCGGCGCGCGCGTGGTCTCACCGAGGTTGTGGATCCAGCGGGCGCCGACGACCAGCGCCACGATCGCGATCGGCAGCACCATTCCGAAGATCCAGCGCCACTCGAAGTTGTTCAGGATGGCGCCGGCGAGCGTCGGGCCGATCGCGGGGGCGAGCGAGATCACGATGCTGACGCGGCCCATCATGCGACCGCGGATGGCTGCGGGCACCACGGTCATCAGCGTCGTCATGAGCAGCGGCATCATGATCGCGGTGCCCGAGGCCTGCACGACGCGCGCGATGAGGAGCATCGGGAACCCGGGCGCGAGGAACGCGAGGAGCGTGCCCGCCGAGAACAGCGACATCGCGGCGACGAACATCGTCCGCGTGGTGAAGCGGCGCAGCAGGAAGCCGGTGATCGGGATGATCACCGCCATGGTCAGCATGAACGCCGTGGTCAGCCACTGCGCGGCGAGCGCGGTGATGCCGAGGTCGACGATGAGGTGCGGGATCGCGACGCCCATCGTCGTCTCGTTGAGGATCGCGACGAAAGCGGCCGCCAGGAGCAGCCAGATGACGCGGTTCTCCTCGGGGCGGAGGGCGACGGGGGCACCGGCGGCCTGGCGGGAGACGGCGGGCATGCTGCCGGTACCGGGATTCGTTTCGATGGCGGCCAAAGTCGTCTCCTCGAGGCTCGGATGGACAGCGAAGCGCCACCCGACGATGGCAAGCCTCCAACTTAACCACAGGCTCCGACATCGCATTCCCGATCGGTCGCGGGAATGCCGGCGCGCGCCGGTCGCGCGGTCAGCGCCCGGCGGGCTCCTCGTCGTCCCAGTCCTCCGAGCCGATCGCGTCGGTCGGCTCGGGCTCGGGCTCGCGATCCTCGATGCCCTTGGGCGTCGGACTCACGATCTCCTCGTGGGGGATGGCCTTGAGCGCGTCGATCTCCTCGCGGAGCTCGGCAAGGTCGCTGCCGTCGTGCTCGGGACGGTCCGGGGTGGAGTTCACGGCACGAGCCTAGCGTCGGCGGGCGGAATTAGGCTGGCGGGGTGAGTATGCGCGGTGGTGGAGGCGGCGGAGGGCACCCCGGGTTCCGGCCGGTCGACACCGAGGCGCAGCGCAAGGCCAACGCCGAGGCTCCCCGGATCCCGAACCTGGGCCGCCGGGTCGTCGCGCTCTTCCGGCCGTACACGTTCTCGATCGCGATCACCGGCGTGCTCGTGGTCGTGGGAGCGGGCATCGCGGTCATCCCGCCGCTGCTGGTGCAGCGGGTCTTCGACGACGCGCTGTTCCCCGTCGACGGCTCCGCCCCCGACCTGACGCTCCTCTGGCAGCTCGTGCTGGCCATGATCGTGCTCTTCCTGCTGTCGGCCGTGGTCGGCGTCGTGCAGACGTGGCTGACGTCCACGGTCGGCAACCGGGTCACCGGCGACCTGCGGGTGAAGCTGTTCGACCACCTCCAGTCGATGGAGCTCGGGTTCTTCACGCGCACCAAGACGGGCGTCATCCAGTCGCGTCTGCAGAACGACGTCGGCGGGGTCTCCGGCGTGCTCACCAACACGGTGACGAGCATCCTCGGCAACACCGTCACGGTCGTGGCGTCGCTGGTGGCCATGATCCTCATCGACTGGCGGCTCACGATCATCGCGGTCGTGCTGATGCCCTTCCTCATCCTCATCCAGCGCCGCGTCGGCCAGGTGCGGGCGCGCATCGCCGGCGAGACGCAGGAGTCGCTGTCGGAGCTGACGGCCATCACCCAGGAGACGCTCAGCGTCTCGGGCATCCTGCTCTCCAAGTCCTTCAACCGTCAGCGCACCGAGTCCGCCCGCTATGCCGACGAGAACGTCAACCAGGTCCGCCTGCAGGTGCGGCGGGCCATGAGCGGGCAGGGCTTCTTCGCCGTCGTGCAGGTCATCATGGCCAGCGTCCCGGCGATCATCTACCTCGTGTCGGGATACCTCATCGGCAGCGGCACCGACGCCATCACCGCCGGCACGATCGTCGCGTTCACGACGGTGCAGGCGCGGCTGCTCATGCCGCTCATGGGCCTCATGCGCGTCTCGCTCGACCTGCAGACCTCGGCGGCGCTGTTCGCGCGCATCTTCGAGTACCTCGACCTGGTGCCGGCGATAAAGGACGCCCCCGATGCGATCGACGTCTCGCAGGCGCCGGGTCCTGTCGGGCGCATCGAGTTCCGCGACGTGGTGTTCCGGTATCCGGATGCCGCCCCCGACACGAGGGCGACCCTGCAGGGCGTGTCCTTCGTGGCCGACCCCGGCCAGCAAGTCGCGTTCGTCGGGCCGTCCGGCGCGGGCAAGACCACCGTGCTGTACCTGACGCCGCGACTGTACGAGGCATCCGAGGGATCCGTCCTGTTCGCGGGCGAGGACGTGCGGCGGCTCCGGCAGGAATCCATCGTCGACAGCGTCGGCATCGTGTCGCAGGAGACGTACCTGTTCCACGCGACGATCCGCGAGAACCTGCGCTACGCCAAGCCCGACGCGACCGACGCGGAGCTCGAGGCCGCCTGTCGCGCGGCCAACATCCACCACGTGATCGAGCGCTTCGAGCAGGGCTACGACACCGTCGTCGGCGAGCGCGGCTACCGTCTCTCGGGCGGCGAGAAGCAGCGGATCGCCATCGCCCGCGTGCTGCTGAAGGACCCTCCCGTGCTGCTCCTCGACGAGGCGACGTCGGCCCTCGACACGGTGTCCGAGCGCGTGGTGCAGGAGGCGCTGGATGCCGCGGCGCGGGGCCGCACCACCCTCTCGATCGCCCATCGCCTCTCGACGGTGATCGACGCCGACGTGATCCATGTCGTCGAGGCCGGCCGCATCGTGGAGTCCGGCACGCACGGTTCGCTGCTGGCCGCCGGCGGACTCTACGCCGAGCTCGCGGCGCAGCAGCTCGCGACCACCCGCATCCTCGAGGCGGAGGTCGATCAGCCGCCCGCCGATCACCCCGAACGCCGCGCCGACACCGCGCCGGACCAACCCCTCGCGCTCACCGCCGCGCAGCTCGAGGAGCGCGGCATCGGGCGGGCGGTCGTCGGCGACCGGCCGCTCGAGGGCTGATCCGCGCCGGCGACGTCACCACAGGCATGCGGCGGCCAGCGCCGTCGCCGCGGCGTCGGGCAGCGACCCGGGCTCGGCGTGCGGCGTCAGCGCCCGGGCGAACGAGCCGAGCGCGCGGCGGTACGCGTCGTCGGGGTGGTGGCGGGCGATGTCGACGAGCGGCGGCAGGTCCATTCCCAGGATCAGCCGGACGCGGGATGCCACCGCCCGCTGCTGTCCGGCCGCGTCGAGCACCGCGATCCCGCCGGAAAGGGCCTCCAGGTAGTCGCGCAGCACGGGCAGCTCGCTCTTGTGCTGGGTGATGGAGGAGCCGTCCGCGCGCTCGCGCCATTCGACGACGACGTCCGGGATGACGTCGAACGCCCGCGCGCGCGTGTACATCTGCTGCGCGACGACCTGGTCCTCGTAGGCCTTCCCGACGGGGAAGCGCAGGCCGGTGCGCTGCCACAGGTCGGCTCGGCTGACCTTCGACCACGCGACGATGTTGCCGGACGCCTCCGGGTGCCGGGCGAGCGTCGTGCCGACCCGCGCCGGATCGGTCGCGGCGGCCACCCACGGCTGCACGCTCCCCGCCTCGTATCCGCCGGCGGTGTCGGGCCGCAGCCGCACGTACGCGCCCACCGCGAAGTCGCTGCCGCTGGCGGCGACGGTGCCGACGAGCCGCTCCAGGGCCCGCGGCGCAAGCCGGTCGTCGGCGTCGAGGAAGCCCACGAACGGGGTGCGCACGAGGTCGAGTCCGGTGTTGCGCGCCGCGCCCAGTCCGCGCTGCCGGGGATGATGGATCACGGTGAAGCGCTCGTCGTGCGCCGCCGCGGCGTCGAAAAGCCTGCCGGTGTCGTCGTTCGAGGCGTCGTCGACGAGGATGGCGACCCAGTCCGTGCGCGTCTGGGCGCGGAGGGATTCGAGCGCCTCGGCGGCGTAGAGCGCCACGTCGTACCCGGGGACGATGACGGTCACGGCGGGGGTCACCGTCCGATCCTACGGGCGCGGCGAGGCGGCCCGGCGCCGCGGCGCCGGCGTCATCGGCCCGGTGCGGCGACGGCCGCGACCGAGGCGGCGACGGCATCGGCGACGGCGTCGAGAGGGGCGTTGAGCCAGCGCGGGAAGGTGAAGCGCACGGCTGTCCGGGCGACGTCGGGTGCCACGCCCATGGCCACGAGCACGTGCGACGGCTCGTCGCTGCCGGCGGCGCAGGCGGACCCGCTCGACGACACGACGCCGCGCCGTTCCAGCTCGAGCAGCACCGCCTCGCCGCTGGTGCCGGCGAAGGTGAAGCTCGCCGTGCCGGGAAGCCGGTGCACCGGGTCGCCGGTGAGCCGCGCCGGCGGGATGCTCTCGAGCACCCGCGTGATGAAGCGGTCGCGGAGGGCGCTCACGCGCGCGGATGCCGCCACGCGGTCGGACTCGGCCAGCTCCAGCGCCGTCGCCAGCCCGACGGCGCCCGCGACGTCCTCGGTGCCGCTGCGGCGGCCGCGCTCCTGCCCGCCGCCGTGGAGCAGCGGCTCGAGCGGGATGCGCCCGCGCACGCCGAGCACCCCGGTGCCCTTGGGTGCTCCGAGCTTGTGGCCGGCCAGCGAGATCGCGTCGTACCCGAGTTCGTCCGCCGACAGCGGCAGCCAGCCCGCCGCCTGCACGGCGTCGAGGTGCAGCGGCACCCGCCGATCGCGCAGGAGCGCCGCGATCGCCGCGGCATCCTGCACCGTGCCGACCTCGTTGTTGGCGTACCCCAGGCTCACCAGCGCCGTGTCGTCGCGCAGGCTCTCGGCCACGGCATCCGGATCCACCCGTCCGTGCGCGTCGACGGGCACCCGCGTGACCGCGTACCCGTGCACGCGCTCGAGGTAGGCGACGGACTCGAGCACCGACTCGTGCTCGATCGGCGTGGTGATGACGTGGGCGCGCCGGTCGTCCCGGCGCTGCGCGGCGGCGATCGCGATGCCCTTGATCGCGAGGTTGTTGGCCTCGGTGCCGCCCGAGGTGAAGACGACGTCGCCCGATCGCAGGCCGAGCACGCGGGCGACGCGGGTGCGGGCGTCGGCGAGAGCGTCGGCCGCCGCCTCGCCCACGGTGTGGTGGCTGGACGGATTGCCGTACCACCGGGTGAGGTACGGCATCATCGCCTCGAGCACCTCGGGACGCACCGGTGTCGTGGCGGCGTTGTCGAGGTACAGCATGCTCATCGTGCGCCTGCCCGGGTCACGGGGCGTCGAGGCGCACGTCGAGCCCGAGGTCAAGTGCGCGGGCGGAGTGGGTCAGCGCGCCGACGGAGACGACGTCGACGCCGGTCTCGGCGATCGCACGCACGGTCTCGAGCGAGACGCCGCCGGACGCCTCGACGGTCGCCCGGCCGGCCACCTGGGCGACGCCCGCGCGGAGATCCTCGAGCGAGAAGTTGTCGAGCATGATCGTGCCGATGCCCGCGGCGAGCACCGGCTCGATCTGATCGAGGCGGTCGACCTCGACCTCGATGTGCGTCGTGTGGGGGAGCAGGTCCTTCGCCGCGCGGAGCGCAGCGGTCGCCGACACGCCCTTCTGCGCGAGCACGGCGAGGTGGTTGTCCTTGGCCATCACCGCGTCCGACAGCGAGTGGCGGTGGTTGCGGCCGCCGCCGTCTCGCACCGCCTTGCGCTCGAACGCGCGCAGGCCCGGTGTCGTCTTGCGGGTGTCGGCGATGCGGGCGCCGGTGTGCGCCACCTCGGCGACATAGGCGCCGGTGAGCGTCGCGATGCCCGACATGCGCTGGACGAAGTTGAGCCCGATGCGCTCGGCCTGCAGGACGCCTCGGGCAGGGCCGGTCACGACCGCCAGCACGGCTCCGGGCTCGAACCACTCGCCGTCCTCGACGACGAGCTGGACGTCGGTGCGCGGGTCGGTGAGCCGGAACGCCGCCTCGAACACCTCGCCGCCGGAGAAGACGCCGCGCTCCCGCGCGACCAGGTCGGCGCGGGCGACCGCGTTCTCGGGGATGAGCGCCTCGCTCGTGAGGTCGCCCCACGGCGCGTCCTCCTCGAGTGCGAGCGCGACGACCCGATCGATGTGGGCACGGCTCAGCATGCGACCGCCTCCTTCACCGCGCCGACGGCGACGGGCGCGGCATCCGAGCGGAAGTGCGCCCCGACGGACTCGCTGCGGTCGCGGGCCGCCGCCACCAGGTGCTCGGCGACGAGGAGCAGGTTCTCGTCCTCCCGGTCGTGCTCGGAGGAGGGGTCGCGGTGCTGCGCACGCCACGCCGCGATGACGGATGCCGCGTGCGCGAGCCCGGCCTCGTCGCGCCGGAGTCCGGCGTGCTCCCACATCAGGTGCTGCAGCGCCGCTCGCGTGAAGGCCGGTGCGCGTCCGCCTTCCGCGCTGTGCTCACGCGTCCCGGAGGTCGGCGGCACGGGAGCGGGCCACGATGCGGATGCCGCGTCCGCGGCGATCGCGTCGCCGGCCCGGGCGCCGAACACGGCGCCCTCCAGCAGCGAGTTGGAGGCCAGCCGGTTCGCTCCGTGGACGCCGGTGCGGGCGACCTCGCCGACCGCGTACAGGCCCGGCAGCGTCGTGCGTCCGTAGAGGTCGGTCACGACCCCGCCCATGAGGTAGTGGGCGGCCGGCGTCACGGGGATCGGCTGGCGCGCCCAGTCGAGCCCGCGCTCGCGCACCGCGCGGTCGATCGTGGGGAAGCGGCGGGCGAGGAACGCGGCGCGCTCCGCGGGGTCGGCGGAGTGGATGCCCGTCGCGTCGAGGAGCACGGGCCGGCCGTCCTGCTCCTCCATCCGCCGCGCGATCGCCCGGGCGACGACGTCTCGGGGTGCGAGCTCGCCGTCGGGGTGGGCGTCGAACGCGAAGCGGCGGCCACGCTCGTCGACGAGCGTCGCGCCCTCGCCGCGGACCGCCTCCGACACGAGGAACGAATCGCCGACCGCGAGCACCGTCGGGTGGAACTGGAAGAACTCGAGGTCTGCGACGGCCGCGCCGGCTCGGACAGCGGCGGCGATGCCGTCGCCCGTCGCCACCTCGGGGTTCGTCGAGTGCGCGTAGAGCTCGCCGGCGCCGCCCGTCGCCAGCACCACCGCATCGCCCGCAAGCGCCTCGCGGCGGCCGGGTGAGGAATCCGTCTCGCCGACCAGCAGCTCCACGCCCGTTGCCCGGGTCCCATCGGTCAGCAGGTCGACGAGGAACGCGTGTTCGATGACGGTCACGGCGCTCGACCGCAGGCGGGCGACCAGCGCCCGCTCGATGGCCGTGCCGGTGGCGTCGCCGCCGGCGTGGAGGATGCGCGGATAGGAGTGCGCCGCTTCGAGACCCTTCACGAATCCGCCGCTGCCGTCGCGGTCGAACGCGACCCCCAGGTCGATCAGCTCGCGGATGCGGTCAGGGCCCTCGTCGACGAGCACCCGGACGGCGTCGGGGTCGCTGAGGCCCGCTCCGGCGACGAGGGTGTCGTGCAGGTGGTCGTCGGCGCGGTCGTCGTCGAACATGACGCCCGCGATCCCGCCCTGGGCGTACCGGGTGTTGGCGTGCTCGAGGACGTCCTTGGTCACCAGCGTGACGCGGCATCCGTGCTCCACCGCGTGCAGGGCGGTGAGGAGGCCCGCGATGCCCGACCCGACGATGACCGCGTGCGGAGCGCGGTCCGGCTGCGGAGTCATGATGCGTGCTCCCATGCGGCGGCGGGGGCGGCGGGCGGCTTGGCGGCGAGCATGCGCTCCAGCGCCAGTCGTGCCGGATCGGCGACGTCCTGCGGCACCGTGATGCGGTTGCGCACCTCGCCGGCCACGAGACCCTCGAGCACCCAGGCGAGGTAGCCCGGGTGGATGCGGTACATCGTCGAGCACGGGCACACGACGGGGTCGAGGCAGAAGATGTCGTGCTGCGGGTGCTGGGCGGCCAGTCGCTGCACGAGGTTCACCTCGGTGCCGATCGCGAAGGTGGCAGGCTCGGTCGCGGCCTCGATCGCCTTGCGGATGTAGTCGGTCGAACCGGCCTCGTCCGCGGCATCCACGACCTCCATGGGGCACTCCGGGTGCACGATGACCCGCACGCCCGGGTGCTCCGCGCGCGCCTTCTCGATCTGGTCGACCGAGAAGCGGCGGTGCACCGAGCAGAAGCCGTGCCACAGGATCACGCGCGCATCGGCGAGCTGGTCGGCGGATGCCCCGCCCAGCGGCTTGCGCGGATTCCACATGGGCATCTGCTCGAGCGGCACTCCCATCGCCTTCGCCGTGTTGCGGCCGAGGTGCTGGTCGGGGAAGAAGAGGACGCGGCGGCCGCGCGCGAAGGCCCACTCGAGCACCGTCCGCGCGTTCGACGACGTGCACACGATGCCGCCGTGGCGACCGACGAAGCCCTTGATGGCGGCCGAGGAGTTCATGTAGGTCACGGGGACGACGGGGACGAGGCCCTCCTCGTCGACGGCGTCGAGGTCGCCGTAGACGTCGGCGAGCTGCTCCCAGCACTCCTCGACCTGGTCGATGTCGGCCATGTCGGCCATCGAGCAGCCCGCGGCGAGGTTGGGCAGGATGACCGCCTGCTCGGGCCGCGAGAGCAGGTCGGCGGTCTCCGCCATGAAGTGCACGCCGCAGAACACGATCGCCTCGGCGTCCGGGTGCTCGAGCGCCGCGTTGGCGAGCTGGAACGAGTCGCCCACGTAGTCCGCGTGCACGACGACCTCCTCGCGCTGGTAGAAGTGGCCCAGCACGACGACGCGCTCGCCGAGGGTCGACTTGGCGGCGCGGATGCGCGTGTCGAGCTCTTCCTCGGAGGCCTCGCGATACTCCCGCGGCAGCTCGCCCTGGCGGGGGGCGCCGGTCGGGATCACGTCGCCCATCGACGATCCGGGCCCGTACCCCGGGCGGGCGTCGAAGTCCCACGGGCCGGCGGCGAGGTCGGTGTTGCAGGTCTCGCCGGTCTGCGCACCGGCGACGATCGCCTGGATCGCGTGATCGACGGACGCGTCGAGGTCTGGCCGAGGCTGCAGAGCGATGTTGATGGCGGACATGATGGGCTCTCTCGTTCGGGTGCGGGTCAGTCTCGGGCGCCGAGCGGGCCGCGGTCGGCCAGTTCGACGTCCTGGTTGTACCGGTACAGCCGGGCCGGGCGGTGGCTGCCGGTGCGGAACCGGTCGGTGGGGATGAGGGTGCCGGAGTTCTCGACCTGGCGGCGGAAGTTCGCCGGATCGAGGCGCCGGCCGAGGACCACCTCGTACACCTCCCGCAGCTCGGCGAGCGTGAACTCGTCGGCGAGGAGGCCGTGGGCGATGCGGCTGTAGCCGACCTTGTTGCGCAGGCGCCACAGGGCGTAGTCGACGATCTCGTTGTGGTCGAACGCGAGTCGCGGGAGCCGCGTGGCATCGAACCACTCGACGTTCTCGACCGTGCCGTCGGCGATCTCGTCCGCCCGCAGCAGCGCCCAGTACACGATCGAGACGACCCTGGTGGGGGAGCGGTCGACCGCGCCGAACGCGTACAGCTGCTCGAGGTAGCTCGGCGCCAGCCCCGTCGTCTCGGCGAGCGTGCGCGACGCCGCGGCATCAAGGCCCTCCGCCGCATCCAGCCACCCGCCGGGGAGCGCCCACTGGCCCTCGTGCGGGTCGCGGGTGCGCCGCACCAGCGGGAGCACCACCTGGACGCCGTCGCTGCCGGGAAGGCGGCGCAGCGTGAAGATCACCGTCGAGACCGCGACGCGGATCGCGTCGGCCGGGACGGGGTCGGGTGCTGTTCTTGTCATCATGACCCTAACTCTCCATCCACGATCATAGTGTCAGAGTGACCAGAAGCCAAACCCCTGCGGTAACACGCGCCGGACCCGGGTGTCGCGGTGCCCTCACAGGCTCGATGCGTAGCCTGGCGGGAGCAGTCCGGCCGTGCGGAAGGGGTGGCGATGATCGTCGTCGACGTGATCGTCGTCCTCGTCCTGCTGGCCGCTCTCGTGAGCGGTGCGCAGCGGGGGTTCTTCGCGAGCATCGGCACACTCGCCGGCCTCGCCGCCGGCGCACTGGCCGCGTTCTGGCTGACACCCCTGGTCGGCACCTGGGTCCCGTCGCCGGTGTGGCGCGGCCCCGCCGTGCTCCTCACGGCGGTCGGCCTCGTGTTCGTGGGGGCGGCGCTGGGCTCCGCCATCGGCTCGGCGCTGCGCTCGGGCGCCGACCGGCTGAAGCTCCGCGGCGTCGAGCGCTTCCTCGGCGGCGTCGCCTCGGTGTTCGCCGCCGTCCTCGCGCTCGCCCTCGTGGCTCCTGCGGTCGCCGTCGCCGGCATCCCGGGGGTCTCATCGGCCGTCGCGTCCTCGAGCATCCTGCGGGGCATCGAGGCCGCCACGCCCGACCCGGTCGCGGCGGCCCTCGCGGAGCTGCGCGGCGCCGTCCTCGACGACGGGCTGCCCGGTCTCGGCCAGCTCCTCGGGCCGGTCACCGTCGAGCCGGCACCGCCGGTCGCCCTGGACGATCCGGAGCTGCAGCGGGCCGCGGCATCCGTCGCGCGCATCACCGGCAACGCGTACGCCTGCGGACGCGGATCGGCCGGGACCGGATTCGTCGTCGCCGCCGACCGCGTCGTCACCAACGCGCACGTCGTGGCGGGCGTCGACACGCCCATCGTCGAGCTCCCGGGCGTCGCCGCGCGCGAGGGACGCGTCGTGTACTTCGATCCCGTGGACGACATCGCCGTGATCGCCGTCGACGAGCTCGGCGCCACCGCCCTGCCGTTCGCTCCCACGCTCGCCGCCGGCGACGCGGCCGTCGTGCAGGGCTACCCCTTCGGCGGCCCGTTCGCCATGGTGCCGGCGGCCGTGCAGTCGGTGGGCACCGCCACGGTCCCCGACGTGTACGACGAGTCGTGGAACCCCCGCGAGATCTATGCGCTGCAGTCCGTGGTGCGGCCGGGCAACTCGGGCGGTCCGGTGCTGACCGCCGACGGTGCCGTCGCGGGCGTCGTCTTCGCGCGGGCGGAGAACGACGAGGACCTCGGCTACGCCATGACGATGGCCGAGCTCACCCCGGTCGCCGCCCAGGCGCCGTCGCTGTCGGACCCGGTCTCGTCGGGGTCCTGCGTGGGCTGAACCGGCGGCGGCGGACGGAATCGCCGAAACCGCGTGGATCGGGTCGCCGACCGGTATGCTGGCCCCGCAAGTCAACAACGGCCCATGACCCGGGCGGGAGAGCCTCGGCAGCGCGATCGCCGGGCACCGAAGGAGCAAGCCTCCCCGCCAATCTCTCAGGTACGCGTACCGTTCGGGCAGGCCGACTCTGGAAAGCGATTCAAGCGACGCGACGCGTCGCCCGGGATCCGCCGACGGTGAAAGCAGGATGCCTCGCATCCGGCGAAGCTCTCAGGCCCATGACAGAGGGGGAGTTCACAGGCGTCGACAGGCGCCTGCCCGCCCACGACCGGGAGAACTCATGACCGAACCGAGCGACGCTCCGCCCCGCACCACCGTCCTGCATGCGCGCCACGAGGCGCTCGGCGCCTCCTTCACCGACTTCGGCGGCTGGCTGATGCCGGTGCGCTACACCTCGGACCTCGCCGAGCACCACGCGGTCCGCACCGCCGCGGGCCTGTTCGACATCTCGCACATGGCCGAGTTCCTCGTCACCGGTCGCGACGCCGCCGCATTCCTGGACTACGCGGTGGCGGGCGCGATCTCGCCGATGCGGGTCGGGAAGGCGAAGTACTCGCTCGTGCTGTCCGAGGACGGCGGCATCGTCGACGACGTCATCGTCTACCGCATCGCGGACGACCGCTTCCTGGTGATCGCGAACGCCGGGAACCGGGATGCCGTGGCCGCCGCGTTCGCCGAGCGCGCGCGCCGCGCGCCCGTGGCAGCGTCCTTCGCCGCAGATCCTCCCGCCGGCGCGGGCACCGAGGCGTTCCTCCACCTCGAGGGCGTGAGCGGCGTCGCGACCGTCGCGGACATCACCGACGAGGTCGCGCTCATCGCCGTGCAGGGCCCGGTCGCGCGCGCCGTGCTGGAGGCCGCCCCGCTGGAGGGCACCGACCCGTCGCTCGCGGATCTCGGATACTACGCATGGTCCTCGTCGCGGTTCCACGGCGAGCACGTCTTCATCGGCCGCACCGGGTACACGGGCGAGGACGGCTTCGAGCTGCTCGTTCCGAACCGTGCGGCCGGTGCCCTCTGGGATGCGCTGCTCGCGGCCGGCGAACCGCTCGGCCTGGTGCCGGCGGGCCTCGCCGCACGGGACACCCTGCGTCTGGAGGCCGGCATGCCGCTCTACGGCCATGAGCTCTCGCTCGACGTCCTGCCCGCCCAGGCCGGACTGGGCCGCGTCGCGCCGCTGAAGACGAAGGACGCCGACTTCGTCGGACGTGCCGCACTGGAGGCCGGCGCCGCCGCCGACGCCCCGCTGCTCGTCGGCCTCGTCGCGGAGGGGCGTCGCGCCGGCCGCGCCGGGTACGCCGTCTTCGACAGCCCCGACGCCGACACGCCGGTGGGCGAGATCACCAGCGGCGCGCTCAGCCCGACCCTGGGGCATCCGATCGCCATGGCCTTCGTCCCGCCCGCGGCGAGCGCGCCCGCGACCGAGCTCTACATCGACGTGCGGGGGACGCGCATCCCCGCGACCGTGACCGCCCTGCCCTTCTACCGGAGGAACACATGACCGACCTCACCGCCCTCAAGTACACCGCCGAGCACGAGTGGGTCGCCCTCGACGGCGATGTGGCCACCGTCGGCATCACCTCGTACGCCGCCGACAAGCTCGGCGACGTCGTGTTCGTGGAGCTGCCCGCCGTGGGGAGCGCCGTCACGGCCGCCACAGTCGTGGGCGAGATCGAGTCGACGAAGTCGGTGGGCGAGCTGTACGCGCCGCTGACGGGCGAGGTCGTCGCGGTCAACGACGCCGTGGTGGACGACCCCGGTCTCGTCAACGCCGACCCGTTCGGCGCCGGGTGGCTCGTGAAGATCACGGTCGACCCCGCCGCGGTGGCGGGCCTCCTGGACCGCGACGCGTACATCTCGCTGACCGGGGGCGCCGAATGACGGGTCTGTTCGCCGACCGTCACATCGGGACGGATGCCGCGGCCCAGCGGCTCATGCTGGACGCGCTCGGCTACGACAGCGTCGACGCGCTCGTGGCGGCGGCGGTGCCGGCATCCATCCACGCCACGCCGCGGTCCACGAGCGACATCCCGCCCGCTGCGACGGAGGCGCAGGCGCTCGCCGAGCTGCGCGCGCTGGCGTCGCAGAACCGCACCGCGCGCCCGATGATCGGACTCGGCTACGCCGACACGCTCACCCCGTCGGTCATCGCGCGCAACGTGCTCGAGAACCCCTCGTGGTACACCGCCTACACGCCCTATCAGCCCGAGATCTCGCAGGGCCGGCTCGAGGCGCTGATCAACTTCCAGACGATGGTGACCGATCTCACTGGTCTCGCGACGGCGAACGCGTCGATGCTCGACGAGTCCACCGCGGTCGTCGAGGGCATGCTCGTCGCCCGGCGCGGCTCCAAGTCCGCCTCCGACGTTTTCGTGGTCGACGCCGACACGCTCCCGCAGACGAAGGCCCTGCTCGCCCACCGGGCGGCGGCCGTCGGCATCCGGCTCGTCGAGCTCGACCTCGCCCGCGGCGCGACGCTGCCCGACGAGCTCTTCGGCGTGCTGGTCCAGTACCCGGGCGCCTCGGGGAACGTCTGGGACCCCTCGGGCGTCGTCGATGCGGCGCACGTCGCGGGCGGTCTCGTCGTCGTCGCCGCGGACATCCTCGCGCTGACGCTGCTGCGCTCACCCGGATCGTTCGGTGCCGACGTGGCCGTCGGCACGACCCAGAGGTTCGGCGTGCCGCTCGGATTCGGCGGCCCGCACGCCGGCTACATGGCGGTGCGTCAGGGTCTGGAGCGGCAGCTGCCGGGACGCCTGGTCGGGGTGTCGCAGGATGCCGCCGGTCACGCCGCCTACCGCCTCGCGCTGCAGACGCGCGAGCAGCACATCCGGCGCGAGAAGGCCACGTCGAACATCTGCACCTCGCAGGTGCTGCTGGCGGTGATGGCCTCGATGTACGCGGTCTACCACGGTCCCGACGGCCTTCGCGCGATCGCGACCGACGTCGCGAAGAAGGCCGAGGCGCTCGGCGCGCGACTGCGCGAGTACGGGCTGTCGCTGCGGTCGGACTCGTTCTTCGACACCATCCGCGTCGCGACGCCCGGTGCGTCGCGACGCGTGATCGAGCGCGCGCGGGAGCGCGGGTATCAGCTCTTCTGGGCGGACGACGCGACGGTCGGCGTCTCGGTCGACGAGACCACGACCGAGGACGACCTGGCGGCCGTCGCGTGGGCGTTCGGCCTGCCGGAGGGGGAGTTCCTCGGTGCGGGCGCCCAGGGGGAGCGCGTGCTGCCGTTCACCGACGCCGAGCCGCTCGCGGGCGTGCCGGCGGAGCTCCGCCGCGTCGAGGAGTTCCTCACCCACCCGGTGTTCAACACCCACCGCTCCGAGACGGCCATGATGCGCTATCTCAAGCAGCTCGCCGATCGCGACTACGCGCTGGATCGCGGCATGATCCCGCTCGGCTCGTGCACGATGAAGCTGAACGCGGCCACCGAGATGGCGGCGGTGTCGTGGCCGGAGTTCTCACGGGTGCACCCGTTCGCCCCCGAGGCCGACGTGCACGGCTATCTCGCGATGATCGAGCAGCTCGAGGTGTGGCTGGCGGAGGTGACTGGCTACGACGCCGTCTCGCTGCAGCCGAACGCGGGGTCGCAGGGCGAGCTCGCCGGGCTCATGGCGATCCGCGGCTATCACCGGGCGAACGGCGACCCGGGTCGCACGGTCTGCCTCATCCCGTCGTCGGCGCACGGCACCAACGCGGCATCCGCCGTGCTCGCGGGGATGCGGGTGGTCGTCGTGGCCTGCGACGACCAGGGCAACGTCGACCTCGAGGACCTGCGTGCGAAGATCGCGGCGCACGCAGACGAGCTCGCCGCGCTCATGATCACGTACCCGTCGACGCACGGCGTGTACGAGCAGGACGTGCTGGAGATCACGCAGGCGGTGCACGACGCCGGCGGCCAGGTGTACGTCGACGGCGCGAACCTCAACGCGCTGCTGGGCTATGCCCGGTTCGGCGACCTCGGCGGCGACGTGTCGCACCTGAACCTGCACAAGACGTTCGCGATCCCCCACGGCGGCGGCGGACCGGGCGTCGGCCCGGTCGCGGCCAAGGCGCACCTCGCGCCGTTCCTGCCGAGCCACCCGTTCTCGCAGCGCAAGGACCACGCCGGCGGCGTGTTCGACGGCGGCCCGATCTCTGCCGCGCCCCACGGCTCGGCGAGCATCCTGCCGATCTCGTGGGCGTACGTGCGGATGATGGGCGCCGAGGGCCTCCGCGCGGCGACCGCGTCCGCGGTGCTCGCCGCGAACTACATCGCGTTCCGGCTCCGCGAGCACTACCCGGTGCTCTACACCGGTGAGGGGGGACTCGTCGCGCACGAGTGCATCCTCGACCTGCGCCCGCTGCGTGAGGCCACCGGCGTGACCGTGGACGACGTGGCCAAGCGTCTCATCGACTACGGCTTCCACGCCCCGACGATGTCGTTCCCGGTCGCGGGGACGCTCATGGTGGAGCCCACGGAGTCCGAGGACCTGGCCGAGATCGAGCGCTTCATCGAGGCGATGATCGCGATCAAGGCCGAGGCCGACCGTGTGGCCGCGGGGGAGTGGCCCGCCGCCGACAACCCGCTGGTCAACGCCCCCCACACCGCCGAGTCGGTCGTGGCCGGCGAGTGGTCGCATCCGTACTCCCGCGAGACCGCCGTGTATCCCGTCCACGCGCTCGTGCGCACGAAGTACTGGCCGCCGGTGCGCCGCATCGACCAGGCCTACGGCGACCGGAACCTCGTGTGCGCGTGCCCCCCGATCGAGGCGTTCGCCTGACACCCCCGGAGCGACGAGATCCCGCGGCCTGGCCCGTCAGGACGCGGCGGCCGGAGTCGGGGTCGGGGTCGGGGTGAGGGTCGGCGTCGGGACGGGCGCGAAGACGCCGGGCCAGAGGGCGACGGCGAGCGGGTACCCGACGAAGGCGACGACGTCGAGCACCGTGTGCGCGATCACGAGCGGCATGACCCGGCCCCATCGGCGGTAGCACCAGCCGAAGACGATGCCCATCACGATGTTGCCGACGATCGCGCCGATGCCCTGGTAGGCGTGGTACGCGCCGCGCAGCGCGGCGGTCGTGAGGATGATCGTCCAGTCGCCCCAGCCCAGGCGGCGCAGGCGGTCGAAGAGGTAGCCGATGAAGATGACCTCCTCCGTCAGCCCGGCGCGCAGGGCGGACAGCAGGAGGAGGGGGACGGTGTACCACGCCGCGTCCAGCGGCGAGGCCACCACCGCGACCGTGATGCCCAGCACCCGTCCGACGGCGTACAGTGCGAGCCCCGGCAGGCCGATGACGGCGGCGAGCAGGATGCCGCGGCCGACGTCGCCGCCCAACCGCGTGAAGTCCAGCCCGATGCGGCGCAGCGCGTTGCCACCCGGCTCCCACAGCAGGTAGACGACGAGGGCCACGAGCGCCAGCGCGAAGAAGACCGACAGGAGCTGATACACCACGTCCCAGACCGCCTGGGCGTCGCGCGACGGATTGACCTGCGTCTGCTGCGAACCCAGCGGGACGGGCGCGAGGAGCTTGCGGACGAGCGAGAGGACGGAGTACACGGCGGACTGGCCGACCGTGATCGCCAGGACGATCCAGACCTCCCACCGCAGTCGCTGCCGGCCATACCGGTCCAGCCGGGGAAGGGTAGTGGATTCCCTCTGGTTCGCGGGCGCGTTCGGGGGAGTCATCTTGTCAGATTGTCACACTCGGCGTCGATTGAGTTAAGGCTCTGTAACGTTTTCGTCGATCGTTTTGACCATCTCACAGCCGGTGCTTATCGTGTTCCCATCCGCGCACCGACCGGTCATCGACTGGTCGTGTGCGCATTACCCTGCACAGGAGGAACAGTGAGAATTAAGCGCATCTCGACTGCGGTGGCACTCACCGCAGTCGGCGCACTGGTGATCTCGGGCTGCACCGCCGGTGGTGGCGAGGAGAACAACGATGACTCCGGTCTCGTCGAAGGCTCGTCGATCACGGCTGCGTGGAACCAGGCGTTCTACTCGATGAACGGCAACACGTCGTTCGGCAACGCGACCGCGAACAACAACATCAACTACTTGGTGCTCGACGGCTTCAACTACTACGACAACACGCCGGAGCTGGTGAAGAACGAGTCGTTCGGCTCGTACGAGCTCGTCAGCGAAGACCCGCTCACCGTCAAGTACACGATCTCCGACGACGCGAGCTGGTCCGACGGCACGCCCGTCGACGCCGCCGACATGCTGCTGCACTGGGCCGCCAACTCGCGCTCGCTGGACACCCCGGACTTCGACCCGGCAGAGTTCACCGACCCCGACACGGGTGAGTTCACCGAGTCGTTCCCGACCGATGTCGTCTACTTCGACTCGGGTGCGACGCCCACGTCGGGCCTCGGCCTGGTCTCGGAGACCCCCGAGGTCGGCGACGACGGCAAGTCGATCACGATGACGTACGACCAGCCCTTCGTGGACTGGGAGCTCACGTTCGCGGGTGTCGGAGCGATGCTGCCGGCCCACATCGTCGCGAAGAAGGCTCTCGAGCTCGACGACAACGAGGCGGCCAAGCAGGCGATCCTCGACGCGATCCAGGACGAGGACGCCGCCGCGCTGGCGCCGATCTCGTCGTTCTGGAACTCGGGCTTCAACTTCACCGAGATGCCCGACGACCCCGAGCTGGTCACCGCGAGCGGCCCGTACATGATCAGCGACTACGTCGCCGACCAGTACGTCACGCTGACCGCGAACCCCGAGTACGCCGGTGACAACACCGCGAACATCGAGGAGATCACGATCCGCTTCATCCCTGACCCGCTCGCTGCGGTCCAGGCGCTGGAGAACGGCGAGGTCGACATCATCCAGCCCCAGGCGACCGCCGACATCACGACGGCGCTCGAGGGCATCGACGGCATCACGGTCAACACGGGCCTCGGCGGCACCTACGAGCACGTCGACCTGCAGTTCGACCAGGGTCGCAACCCGGAGAACATCTTCTCGAACCCGCTCGTTCGCGAGGCGTTCATGAAGACGATCCCGCGTCAGGAGATCGTCGACACGCTCATCAAGCCGATCATCGGCGACGACGCGATCCTGCGTGACTCGCAGCTGTTCGTGCCGGGTGCAGAGGGCTACGACGACTCGGCCGCGAACAACACCTCCGCGGACTACGCCGAGGTCGACATCGAGGGCGCCACGGCGCTGCTCGCCGAGTCGGGTGTCACCAACACCGAGGTCTGCATCCTGTACGCCTCGAACAACCCGCGTCGTGTGAACGAGTTCTCGCTCATCCAGCAGTCGGCCAACTCGGCGGGCTTCAACGTCACGGACTGCGGCTCGGAGGAGTGGGGCGGCCTGCTCGGCACGCCCGGCGCCTACGACGCGTCGCTCTTCGGCTGGCAGTCGACGAGCCTCGGCGTGACCAACTCGCTGCCGACGTTCGAGACCGGTGGAATCAACAACCTCAACTTCTACTCGAACGCTGAGGTCGACGAGATCATCTCCCAGCTGAACGTCGAGTTCGACGCGGAGGCCCAGATCGAGCTGCAGCAGGAGATGGACCGCCTGCTGTGGGAGGACTTCTACGGAGTCACGATCTTCCAGTTCCCCGAGGTCACCGCCTTCAGCGACCGCGTCACCAACATCGACGCGTCGATCCTCGCCCCGACGATCTTCTGGAACGCCTGGGACTGGGAAGTCACGGACGGCGGCTCGGAGGAGTAAGCGCATAACGGCTCACGCCGGGCTCATGCCCGGGTCGTGACCGAAGTGGGGTGCAGGTCCCCGAGGGGCCTGCACCTCACCGCGTTAGACTCCTCCTCAGCGGCGGAGGACGGGCCGAGCGTCTCGCCGGCCCTCCTGCGCTGCTTCATCGATTGGCAGGCGGCCACAACATGGCTTCATTCATCATCCGGCGGTTGATCGCGTCGATCTTCGTGCTCTTCGCCGCGACATTCCTGATGTATCTGCTGGTGTCCTTCTCGGGCGATCCCCTCGAGGACCTGCGGCAGAGCAATGCACCGAACAAAGCCGAGCTCATGGAAGCTCGCACCAAGCTCCTCAACCTCGACGTCCCCCCGCCGCTGCGCTACTTCCTGTGGCTCGGCGCGCTCTTCCGCGGGGACTTCGGCATCAGCATCCAGAACCAGTCCGTCAACGCCCTGCTGGGCAACGCGATCACGTCGACGCTGACGCTGGTCACCACGGCGACGATCGTGGCCATCGTGCTGGGCATCACGGTCGGCATCGTGTCGGCGCTGCGCCAGTACACGGGCTTCGACTACGGGGTGACGCTGCTGTCATTCCTGTTCTTCTCGCTGCCCATCTTCTGGGTCGCGGTGCTGCTCAAGCAGTACGGTGCCATCCAGCTGAACAACTGGCTCGGCGACCCGACGATCTCGGTACCCGTGATCATCGGCATGTCGATCTTCGCCGGCTTGATCTGGATGTCGCTGGTCGGCGGGAGATGGCGCCGCCGGCTGACCGTCTTCGGCATCTCGGCGGTCGCCACCGCAGCGGTGCTGACGTTCCTGTCGGTGACCCAGTGGTTCGCAGACCCCAGCATCGGCATCGTCGTGTACGCCTTCCTCGCGATCGGCGTGGCCGTCGGCGTGACGGCCATCTCGACGGGCCTGCGCAACCGCAAGGCGCTGTACGCGTCCCTCATCGTCGCGGCCATCGGCATCGCGCTGTACTCGCCGATGATGAACTACATCCTGAACGGGATGACGCTGTGGGTCTTCGTGCTCCTGGCAGTGGGCGCCGTCGTCGTCTCGGGGGCGATCGGCTGGTTCATGGGCGCTCCCGACCGGGGGCCCGTCGTGCGGACCACCGCGATCGTCGGGTTCATCGTCGCCGCCTTCATCGCGCTGGACAAGTACATGTCGTATTGGGAGGCGTACGCCAACTCCAGCCGCGTGCGCGGCCGTCCGATCGCGACGGTGGGGGCCTCGACGCCTGGACTCGGCGGCAACTTCTGGGTGCAGGGCATCGACCTGTTCACGCACCTGCTGCTGCCCACGATCGCGATCATCCTCATCTCGTTCGCGAGCTACACCCGCTACTCGCGCGCGAGCCTGCTCGAGGTGATGAACCAGGACTACATCCGCACCGCGCGTGCGAAGGGCCTCACCGGTCGCACGGTGATCGTCCGGCACGCGTTCCGCAACGCGCTGATCCCGATCACCACGATCATCGCCTTCGACATCGGCGCGCTCATCGGCGGCGCCGTCATCACCGAGACGGTGTTCGGCTGGACCGGCATGGGCCGCCTCTTCGTCGATGCGCTGGCCGTGCACGACCCCAACCCCGTCATGGCGTTCTTCGTGGTCACCGGCACGCTCGCCGTGCTCTTCAACCTCATCGCGGACCTCGTCTACGCGGCCCTCGACCCGAGAATCAAGGTGGGCTGACATGAACACCACGACCGTCAACGACTCCGACTCGAGGGAGACCGAGGCCAAGGCTGAGATCTCGATCGAGCAGAAGGAGACCCAGGGCCTCAGCCAGGGCCAGATCGTCCGCCGGCGGTTCTTCCGTCACCGCGCTGCGCTCATCTCGATGATCGTGCTGGCGTTCATCGTGCTCCTCGCGTTCACCTCCGTCGGCGTGAACCTGTGGGGCATACGCATCCCCGGGTGGTGGCAGTACTCCTGGGACGAGATCCCCCCGAAGATCGACAACGGCGTTCCGACGCTGAGCCTGTGGCCGCTGCAGTTCGGCGACCACCCGTTCGGCCAGGACGAGGTCGGGCGCGACATCTTCGCGGTCGTCATGCGCGGTGCGCAGCAGTCGATCATGGTGATGGTCATCGCCGGTGTCGTCGCGACGATCTTCGGCGTGGTGATCGGCGCCGTCGCCGGGTACTACGGCAAGCTGACCGACTCGGTGCTCATGCGCTTCACCGACATCATCATCACGATCCCCCTCATCGTGATCGGCTCCGTGCTCGGCAACACGTTCGGCAGCCTCGGTGCAGCCGTGCTCGGCGTCGTCATCGGCCTGTTCGCGTGGACCACCATGGCCCGGCTGGTGCGCGGCGAGTTCCTCACCCTCCGCGAGCGCGAGTTCGTGGACGCCGCCCGGGTCTCGGGTGCGCGGGACCGCCGCATCATCTTCCGGCACATCCTGCCCAACTCCGTCGGCGTGATCGTGGTCAACGCCACGCTGCTGATGGCCGGCGCGATCCTGCTGGAGTCGGCGCTGAGCTTCCTCGGCTTCGGCGTGCAGTCGCCGGACACCTCGCTGGGCAAGATCATCTCTGAGAACCAGGCCGCGTTCTCCACGCGTCCGTGGCTGTTCTGGTGGCCGGGTCTGTTCATCATCGCGATCGCCCTGTGCGTGAACTTCATCGGCGACGGGCTGCGCGACGCGTTCGACCCGCGCCAGAAGAAGATGCCGAGCGAGCGGGCGATGGCCCGCGCGGGTCGGGCGGGCGGACCGGTGGCACCAGAGGTCGACACGACGCCGTCGACCGACGCGGCGATGGTCGACGTCGGCATCCAGACGGCCTACACGGGCGACCGGATCGTGAACTTCAACGATCCGCGCCCCGAGGAGCCCGGCGACGTGCAGCACAAGCCGCTCGATCCGGAGCGGTGACGTGCTCTCACGCCAGCGCGCCGACCACCGTCGCGGCGCCGAGCGCCGCGACGGTGGCGATCGTCCCCCAGTGCCACGTCTGCGTCGACGCCTCGGGGTCGACGCCGCTCGCGAAGGCGCCCTCGTCGCGCAGGCGCTCCCAGCGGCCGCGGATGAGCTGGGCCAGGTTGCCGGTGGGCGTCGTGACGGCATCGTTGGGGCGCAGCTCCCCGACCTCGCCCCGCGCGGTCTCACCGACGCCGTCGAAGTCCTTCGGGGCCAGCCCCAGGGTGCGGTGCCGGCCGGGTGCGGGCGCCGCCCACACGGGCACACGGCCGTGGGCGGTGTGCAGGGTGAGCGAGTAGCGGGTGTCGATCGCCGTGATCGACGGCCAGGGCACGAAGCTCGTGCGCAGGACGTTCACCACGGTGATGCCGTGCTCCTGCACGATGAGCGCCGGTCGCCAGAACAGCGCCCACGCCAGCACGCCGACCAGCAGGATCGGCCAGACATAGCGCAGTGCCGCAGCGGGATCGGTGACGATCAGCGCGACGACGCCGAGGGCGCACACCACAACGGTCACGACAGCGAGGATGCGGCCGAACGCCGGCCGGTAGCGGACCTCCTGGAACGACATGACTTCAAGCTTCGCAGATTGGACACCACGGAATGACTGACACGACGGGCATCGACGCCGCTGCGGCGGCGTCGCGAGGAGCCCTTCCGGAGACGATCCTCGAGGTCGACAACCTCGGGGTCGAGTTCTGGGTGGACGGGCAGTTCTACCCGGCAGCCATCGACATGAACTACCAGGTCCGCCGCGGCGAGGTGCTCGCCATCGTCGGCGAGTCGGGCTCCGGCAAGAGCACGAGCTCGATGGCGCTTCTCGGGCTGCTCCCCGAGAACTCCCGCGTCACGGGATCGATCAAGCTGCTGGGCCGCGAGCTGCGGGGCCTCGACGAGGCGGCGCTGCGGTCCCTCCGCGGCAACGAGATCGCCGTGATCTTCCAGGAGCCGATGACGGCCCTCAACCCCGTCTACACCGTCGGCTTCCAGATCATGGAGGCGCTGCGCTCGCACGATCGCGGCATGGCCCCGAGCGATGCCCGGGACCGCGCGGTGGAGCTGCTGCGCATGGTGGAGATGCCCGAGCCGGAGCAGTCGTTCCACAAGTACCCCCATCAGCTCTCCGGCGGTCAGCGCCAGCGCGCGATGATCGCGCAGTCCATCTCGTGCGACCCCCTGCTGCTCATCGCCGACGAGCCGACCACGGCCCTGGACGTGACCGTGCAGGCGGAGGTCCTCGACCTCCTGCGCAACCTGCACAAGCGGCTGGACTCCGCGATCATCCTCATCACCCACGACATGGGCGTGGTCGCCGACCTCGCCGACCGCATCATGGTGATGAAGAACGGCGTCGTGGTCGAGTCGGGCACGGTCGACAAGATCTTCCACGCCCCGGTGCACCCGTACACGCAGCAGCTGCTGGCGTCGGTGCCGCACCTCGGCCTCGGCGTCCTCGAAGAGGCGGAGCCCGGGCCGGCGGAGGTCGCCACCGAGACGTCGGCGGTGCCGTCGGTCTCCTACATCCGGGAGCGCGCCAGCGAAGCGGCCGAGGAGATCATCGAGACGCGCACCCCCGTGCTCGCGTTCGAGGACGTCGCGATCGACTACCCCAAGCGCGGCCGCATCCCGGCGTTCCGCGCCGCCGAGCACATCGATCTCGCGATCTATCCCGGCGAGATCGTCGGCCTCGTGGGGGAGTCGGGCTCCGGCAAGACGACCCTGGGTCGCGCCGCCATCGGTCTGCTGCCGATCGCCGAGGGCAAGCTCACCACCGTCGGCACCGACATCTCGCACGCGACGCAGAAGGAGCTGTTCGCGATCCGTCGAAAGACGGGCATCGTGTTCCAGGATCCCGCATCGTCGCTGAACCCGCGTATGCCGATCGGGCAGTCCATCGGCGAGCCGATCCTGCTCGCGGGGGTCGCGAAGGGCAAGGACCTCGACAAGCGCGTGGAGGAGCTGCTCAGCCAGGTCGAGCTGCCTGCGTCGTACCGGAACCGCTTCCCGCACGAGCTCTCGGGTGGGCAGCGCCAGCGCGTGGGCATCGCCCGGGCGCTCGCGCTGGCACCCGAGCTGCTGGTCGCCGACGAGCCCACCTCGGCCCTGGACGTGTCGGTGCAGGCGCGGTTCCTGGACCTCCTGCAGGAGCTGCAGCAGGAGCTGCAGTTCGCGTGCCTGTTCATCAGCCACGACCTCGCGGTGGTCGACATCCTCGCGCACCGCATCGCGGTGATGCACCACGGCAAGCTGGTCGAGTCGGGCACCCGCGACCAGATCCTGCGCGGGGCGAAGGATCCGTACACGCAGCGCCTCATCGCCGCCGTCCCGGTGCCGAACCCCGAGGAGCAGCGGGTGCGCCGCGAGGCGCGCGCCGCGCTGCTCGAGCGCAGCGGCCCCGCCGCGAGCTGACCCGGCCGGCCTCTGTCGGCGCCGCGCCGTCCCGGTCCTCCGGGGCGGCGCGGAGGCGTTCGCGGGAGACGTCCTGGTCGGACCGGTAGAATGACGGATGCCGGTCCCCTCGACACGTTCAGGGGCCGACCTCGTTCTTCCCCTCACTTTCAAGGATTCCCTCATGGCGCGCGCCCTCCGTCCGGACCTCCGCAACGTGGCGATCGTCGCACACGTCGACCACGGCAAGACGACCCTCGTCGACGCCATGCTCCGCCAGACCGGCTCGTTCGGCTCGCACGAGCACATGGAAGAGCGCGCGATGGACTCGAACGACCTCGAGCGCGAGAAGGGCATCACGATCCTCGCCAAGAACACGGCGATCACCTACAACGGCGTGCACACCGAGGTCCCGGTGACGATCAACGTCATCGACACCCCCGGCCACGCCGACTTCGGCGGCGAGGTGGAGCGCGGTCTGTCGATGGTCGACGGCGTCGTGCTGCTCGTCGACGCCAGTGAAGGGCCGCTGCCGCAGACCCGCTTCGTGCTGCGCAAGGCCCTCGAGGCGAAGCTGCCGGTGATCCTGCTGGTCAACAAGACCGACCGCCCCGACGCGCGTATCGCCGAGGTCGAGGAGGAGGCTCACGATCTGCTGCTCGGGCTCGCGTCGGACCTCCACGAGGACGTGCCCGACCTGGACGTCGACGCGCTGCTGGACGTGCCCGTGGTGTACGCGTCAGGACGCGCGGGCGCGGCATCCCACAACCGTCCCGGCAACGGCGAGCTTCCCGACAACGGCGACCTCGAGCCGCTCTTCGAGGCGATCCTCGAGCATGTTCCCGCTCCGTCGTACGACGACGAGGCGCCGCTGCAGGCGTGGGTGACCAACCTCGACTCGAGCCCCTTCCTCGGCCGCCTGGCGCTGCTGCGCGTCTTCAACGGCACGCTCAAGAAGGGCCAGACGGTCGCGTGGGTGCGCCACGACGGCACGACCAGCAACGCCCGCGTCACCGAGCTGCTGAAGACCCGTGCGCTCGATCGGTACCCCGCCGAAAGCGCCGGACCCGGTGACATCGTCGCGATCGCGGGCTTCGAGGACATCACGATCGGCGAGACGATCGCCGACCCCGAGGACGTCCGCCCGCTGCCCCAGATCCACGTCGACGACCCCGCCATCTCCATGACCATCGGCACCAACACCAGCCCCCTCGTCGGCAAGGTGAAGGGCCACAAGCTCACCGCCCGCATGGTCAAGGACCGCCTCGATCGCGAGCTCGTGGGCAACGTCTCGCTCAAGGTCGTCGACATCGGCCGTCCCGACGCGTGGGAGGTGCAGGGCCGCGGCGAGCTCGCGCTGGCGATCCTCGTCGAGAACATGCGCCGCGAGGGCTTCGAGCTCACCGTCGGCAAGCCGCAGGTCGTCACGCGCAAGGGTGAGGACGGCAAGGTGAAGGAGCCGTTCGAGCACCTCACCATCGACGCGCCGGAGGAGTACCTCGGCGCCATCACCCAGCTCATGGCGGCGCGCAAGGGCCGCATGGACAGCATGACCAACCACGGCACCGGCTGGGTGCGCATGGAGTTCATCGTCCCGTCCCGCGGTCTCATCGGCTTCCGCACCGAGTTCCTCTCGACCACCCGCGGCACCGGTATCGCCAACGCGATCTCCCATGGCTACGACGACTGGGCCGGGCACATCCAGTCCCGCCAGAACGGGTCGATCGTCGCCGACCGTGCGGGCGTCGTCACGCCGTTCGCGATGATCGCGCTGCAGGAGCGCATGAGCTTCTTCGTGCAGCCCACCGAAGAGGTGTACGAGGGCATGGTGGTCGGTGAGAACTCGCGCGCCGACGACATGGACGTGAACATCACCAAGGAGAAGAAGCTCACGAACATGCGCTCCTCGACGGCCGACGCGTTCGAGTCGATGACGCCGCCGCGCCAGCTGTCGCTCGAGGAGAGCCTCGAGTTCGCCCGCGATGACGAGTGCGTCGAGGTCACGCCCGAGAAGGTGCGCATCCGCAAGGTCGTCCTCGACGCCACCGAGCGCGGCCGCGCCGCCGCGCGTCTCAAGCGGCAGGACGCCAACGCGTAAGAGACGGGCGAACGGATGCCGCGGCGGGTGGGCCACTCGTCGCAGAGCGGACCGCCGCGACGTCCGGCGACGCTGGTTACCATGACGAGGTGACCCACGACCCTCACTTCGACGACGTGCACAGCGCCGGAGAGGCGAGGCGGGCGGTGCGCGAGGCGCTCGGGGTCGCCCTGGCGACGAGCGCCTACGGGATCTCGTTCGGCGCACTGGCGGTCGCGTCCGGCCTGGACGTCTGGCAGACGTGCATCCTCAGCCTCGTGATGTTCACCGGCGGATCGCAGTTCGCCTTCGCCGGCATCGTCGGCGCCGGGGGAGTCGCCGCCGCGCCCGCCGCCATCGCGTCCGCCGGGCTGCTGGGCGTGCGCAACGTCGCCTACGGCATCCGCATGTCACCGGTCATCGGCCCGGGATTCTGGCGACGCGCCGCCGCAGCGCAGTTCACGATCGACGAGTCAACGGCGGTGTCGCTCGCGCAGTCGTCGCATCGCGCGCGCACGCTGGGCTTCTGGGTCACGGGCATCGGCATCTACATCGGCTGGAACCTCTCGACCCTCGCCGGCGCCCTGCTCGGCGACGTGCTGGGCGATCCCCGCGCCTATGGGCTGGATGCGGCGGCAGCGGCGGCGTTCCTCGCCCTGCTGTGGCCGCGGCTTCGCGCCCGCCAGCCCATCGTGGTCGGTGTCGCCGCCGCGGTCGTGGCGACGGTGCTGACCCCGGTGCTGATGCCGGGGATGCCGGTCATCATCGCCGCCGCCGTGGCCATCGTCGTCGGCTGGTCGAACTGGCTGGGCGCCGACGACGCGGCGGACGGCGCCGAACCCGAGGACGCCGCACAGCGGCGGGCTCAGGAGCCGTGGGAGGGACTGCCGTGACCATGTGGACCGCCGTGCTCGTGGCAGCCATCGTCTGCGTGGCGCTGAAGACGGTCGGATACCTGATCCCGCCCCGGTGGGTGGCGGCGCCGCGACCCATGCGGATCGCAGATCTGCTCACCGTCGCACTGCTGGCAGCGCTCGTCGCCGTGCAGACACTGGGCGCCGGCCAGGCGGTGGTCGTCGACGCCCGGGTGCCCGCGCTGCTGGTCGCGGCCGGTCTGCTGGTGCTGCGGGCGCCGTTCCTCGTCGTCGTCATCGCGGCCGCGCTCGTGGCCGCGCTCCTGCGGCTGTGGGGCTGGGCGGCCTGAGCCGGGCGGTCGTCGCGTGGTCCCGCCGCCTAGACTCGAGACGTGGGTTCGTTCTGGTCGCGCATCGGCGCCTGGGTCGTGGCGTTCGTCATCGGCGCCTTCTACGGCGTGGCCGGCACCGTGGCCCAGGGGTTCCGGCTCGGCTGGTTCCCCCTCGGGCTGGTGCTCGCACTCGTCGGGGTGACCGCGCTGCTCGTGGCGGTCCGGCTGCTCACGAGCGACCGCTGGGCGACGCTGGCGACCGCACTGGGCGCCATGGTCGCCACGCTGGTCTTCTCCGGTGCCGGGCCCGGCGGCTCCGTCGTGGTGCCGCAGGAGGCGGACGGCGCATTCAATCCCGGCGTGGCGTGGACGATCCTCGTGCCGCTGGTCTCCGCGATCGTGATCGCCTGGCCGCAGACGCGCGTGCCCGCCGTCGCGGCATCCGATCGCACCGCCTGATCGGCGTCCCGCCGCTCAGGCCCGAGGGCCGCGGCTAGACTGGCACCGTGACGTACGTGATCGCCCTTCCCTGCGTGGACGTCAAGGACCGCGCCTGCATCGACGAGTGTCCCGTGGACTGCATCTACGAGGGCGAGCGCTCGCTGTACATCCACCCCGACGAATGCGTGGACTGCGGCGCCTGCGAGCCGGTCTGCCCGGTCGAGGCCATCTACTACGAGGACGACCTCCCGGTCGAGTGGCAGGACTACTACAAGGCCAACGTCGAGTTCTTCGACGACATCGGCTCGCCGGGCGGCGCCGCCAAGGTGGGCGTGATCCACAAGGACCACCCGATCATCGAGGCCCTCCCGCCGCAGGAACACTGACGTGGGGGTCGCCGACCTCGCCGACTACCCCTGGGATGCCGTCGCCCCGTATGCGGCGCGCGCCCGCTCCCACCCCGACGGCATCGTCGACCTCTCGATCGGCTCGCCCGTCGACGCGACGCCCGCCGTCGTGGCGGACGCGCTGCGGGCGGCCGCCGACGCACACGCGTACCCGCAGACCGTCGGAACGCCGGCGCTTCGTGCCGCCATCGCGGCGTGGTTCGAGCGGCGGCGGGGAGTGCCGGGGCTGACGCCGGCGCACGTGCTTCCGACGGTCGGCTCCAAGGAGCTCGTCGCCCTGCTGCCGCTGCTGCTCGGACTCGGCCCCGGCGACATCGTCGTGCATCCCCGCGCCGCGTACCCGACCTATGAGGTCGGCGCGCGGCTGGTCGACGCGACGCCCCTGGCGTCCGACGACCCGGCGGAGTGGCCGGAGGGCACGCGGCTCGTGTGGGTGAACTCGCCGGGCAACCCGGACGGGCGGGTCCTGGATGCCGCCGCCCTGCGGCGCGCGGCGGCACGCGCGCGACAGCTCGGCGCCGTGCTCGCCTCGGACGAGTGCTACGCGGAGCTCGGCTGGGATGCGCCGTGGGATTCCGAGCCGGTGCCCTCAGCGCTGGACCCCCGCGTCACCGACGGCGACGTCGGCGGCATCCTGTCGGTGTACTCGCTGAGCAAGCAGTCCAATCTCGCCGGCTACCGCGCGGCCTTCCTCGCCGGAGATCCGGCGATCGTCGCGCGCCTGCTGACCGCGCGCAAGCACCTCGGCCTGATGCTGCCGGCGCCCGTGCAGTCGGCGATGGTCGCCGCTCTCGAAGACGACGCGCACGTCGCCGCCCAGAAGGAGCTGTACCGCCGCCGCCGGGAGGTGCTGCGTCCTGCGGTCGAGGCGGCCGGGTTCCGGATCGACGGGAGCGAAGCGGGCCTGTATCTCTGGGCGACGGAGGGCCGCGACGGATGGGAGAGCCTCGGCCGGCTCGCAGACCTCGGGATCCTGGCGGGGCCCGGGCACTTCTACGGCACGCACCATCCGGAGCACATCAGGCTGTCGCTGACGGCGACCGACGACGGCATCTTCCGGGCGGCCGAGCGCCTGCGCGCCGCATCCGCAGACGGGTCGTGAGGATTCCTCCATCGGATGCCTCGTCCGTTTGGCTGTGTCAGCAGTAGGCGCAGCGGCGCACTAGGCTGTAGGAACGCGGCGACGCGGCATCCCCCGTCCCGCTCCCGAAGTCCTCACGCAGACGACGTCACGGCGTCGCGCCGGAGTGGACGAAACCCCCCGTACGACGACAATCGCGAGGAGGCGCCGTGAGCGAAGCGGGCACCCAGCAGGAGAAGGCCACCCTCACGATCGGTGACAAGACCGCAGAGTTCCCGCTGCTGCGGGGCACGGACGGCACACCGAGCGTGGATGTCTCGACCCTCACCCGCCAGACCGGCTACACGGCGCTCGACTACGGGTTCGTCAACACCGCGGCCACCAAGTCGGCGATCACCTACATCGACGGCGACCAGGGCGTGCTGCGCTACCGCGGCTACCCGATCGAGCAGCTGGCGAAGAACAGCACGTACCTCGAGGTCGCATGGCTGCTGATCTACGGCGAGCTGCCGACCGCCGACGAGCTGGGCGAGTTCGACGAGAAGATCCGTCGCCACACGCTGCTGCACGAGGATCTCAAGCGCTTCTTCTCAGCCCTGCCGCACACGGCGCACCCCATGTCGGTGCTGTCGTCGGCGGTGTCGGCCCTGTCGACGTACTACGAGCACCAGTCCGATCCGAACAACCCCGAGCACGTCGAGCTCAACACGATCCGCATGCTGGCGAAGCTGCCGGTGATCGCCGCGTACGCGCACAAGAAGAGCATCGGGCAGGCGTTCCTGTACCCCGACAACTCGCTCGGCTTCGTCGACAACTTCCTGAAGCTGAACTTCGGCGTGCTCTCTGAGGTCTACCAGGTCGACCCGGTCATGTCGCGCGCGCTGGAGCGCCTGCTGATCCTCCATGAGGACCACGAGCAGAACGCCTCCACCTCCACGGTGCGCCTGGTCGGTTCGACGGGCGCCAACCAGTTCTCGTCGATCTCCGCCGGCATCAACGCCCTCTACGGCCCGCTGCACGGCGGCGCCAACGAGGCGGTGCTCGACATGCTGGCGCGCATCCGCGACTCGGGCGAGAGCGTGCAGCGCTTCGTCGAGCGGGTGAAGAACAAGGAGGACGGCGTCAAGCTGATGGGCTTCGGCCACCGCGTGTACAAGAACTACGACCCGCGCGCGAAGCTCGTCAAGGAGTCGGCCGACGAGGTCCTCTCGGCGCTCGGCGTCAGCGACCCGCTGTTGGACCTCGCGAAGGAGCTGGAGGAGATCGCGCTCAACGACGCGTACTTCCAGGACCGGCGGCTGTACCCGAACGTGGACTTCTACACCGGCGTGATCTACAAGGCGATGGGCTTCCCGACACGCATGTTCACGGTGCTGTTCGCCATCGGGCGTCTGCCCGGCTGGCTCGCGCAGTGGCGCGAGGCGGCGAACGATCCGCAGGGGAAGATCGGCCGCCCGCAGCAGCTCTACGTCGGCGCATCCGAGCGCAGCTACCCCGGCCTGTCCTGACCCGACGGCTTCTGCCGAGGTCCTTCGCCTAGCGTCGGAGCTCGTCCACGATGACCGGGTGGGTGTCGCGCCACGCGTCGGCGCCGAAGATCACGTCGAGGTGCCCGTAGCCCGGGAACTCGTGGTGGGTGTGCCTGCCGGGGGCGAGCGCGTCGAAGTGCGCGAACGAGAGCCGCTGGCCGAGCGGGAGGAAGCAGCGGTTGTCCGCTCCCGCGAGGAAGACGAACCGCGCGTCGGTCTGCGGACGGGCCAGGAGATCAGGCACCACCTCCGGCACATCCCCCGTCGGGACGAGATGCCCGGCGCGCACGCTGTCGCGCATCTGAGCGAAGAACGTCATCGGCGAGCCGGCGAACTCGCCCGTGATCCAGTCGTGTGTGGCTCGGTCGATGTTGCGGTGCGCCCAGAGCGCCGGATGGCCCGCGCCGTAGGTGAAGCTCACCATCGCGCACACGGGGCTGTCGCATTCCGGGTGCGTGGCCGTGACGACCGAGCGCAGCACTCGCGAGAAGGGCCCCTCCGTCTTGTAGCCCCACTTCGGCGAGAGCGTGGGGCTGATGCGACGCACCATCGGCGAGAGCACCTGGATCTTCATGGTCGACCAGCGCGGCAGGACCGTGTGCAGCGACACCGCGTTGGTGACGACCGTCGTCACCTCCGGGACGAGGCCCGAGATCGCGGCGATCATGAACGACGTCGACCCCTGGCAGTGCACGAACGCCTTCATGGTCTGGTGGCCGGTCCGCTGCAGGATCAGGCGCACCGCCGCCGGGTAGTCGTACGCGGCGGCGTCGTCGAGCGTCCAGGCCACCGGCCGCAGGTCGATCGACGCGCGCCAGTTGAGGAGCCAGACGTCGAAGCCGTCGTCGAGCAGCGCGTCGACGAGCGTCCGCTCCAGCGGCGGCCGGAAGATCTCGGCGCGCACGCCGGCGCCGTGGACGAGCATCACCGGTCCGCGAGGAGTCTCCGCACCGGGGCGGGTGAGGTGGAGCATCAGCAGCGGAACCCCGTCGTCCGCCGGGAACGGGATGAGCTCCGTGTCGTGCCCGCGCGCCCCGCGGCGCACGTACCGCCACGGCGCAGGGTCCGCTTTCGTCGCCATGCGGTCACGACCCCTCGACGGCCAGCCCGGCGTAGGCGTCCCACAGCTGCCCGAGGAAGAGCGATCCGAACGCGCCGATCGCGGCGGCGCCGTCCTCGCCGGTCGCGCGGAACGTCGTCATCTGCCGGGCGAAGTCGAGCGGCTTGATGCGGAGCACCCCCGCCCCCGCGACGAGCTCGTCGCCCGTGGGATGCAGCTGCCCGAGCTCTCCCACGTCGGGAGGCGGGACGTGCCCGGTGAGCAGCTGCACGTACAGCGTCGTCGTGTCGTCCCACAGGTCGAAGCCCGGATCGTCCCGCACCTCCTTGATCCCCAGGACCGTGAAGGGCGCACCGGAGTCGGGGGTGATCCACAGACGGTAGACCATGCGCCGGTCCGCCCCGTCATCGGTTCGGACGAGGAGGTTGAACCACCCGCGGTCGACGGGCACGTGACCTCCGAGGATGTCCGCGTCGACGTATCCCGATGCCGTCCCGGCGTGTGAGGGGTCGGCGACGAAGGCATCGATGTCGGAGGTCTCGATCGTCAGCTCGAACATGAACTTCTCGTCGAGGATGCGGGCATCCTCGTAGGCGTCGTGCGGGTCGCGCGCCCCGAGGGCGACGAATCCCTTCATCTGCTCGGTGAAGCGGACCTTCCTGGCGTCGGGACCGGGACGGGGCGCGTCCTGCATGGCGTGTCTCCTCTCGCCGCCGGAACCGGTCCGGGGTCGTCTGTGGGGCTGTGGAGCGGGAGCCTCGAGCGCATGCTCGATGGCTCGATCCGCGAAGGCGGCGATCGTGAGCGCGGGGTTCGGCCCGACCGGACCGGGCATCGAGGCGCCGTCCAGCACCCAGAGGTCGTCGACGCCGAAGGCGCGGCCCCATTCGTCGACCACGCCCTCGTAGGGATTCCGCCCCATCGGCGCACCGCCGAGCGGGTGCACGGTGATGACCCGCTTGGCCCACCACAGCGGGTTGTCGGCGTACTCGGCGCCCAGCTCGTCGGCGATGCGGGCCATCGTGTGCCGCATGCGGTCGAAGTACTCCATCGAGGTGGCCGTCGTCCAGTCGATCTGCAGGCGACCCTCCTCGAGGTACATCATCCCGTCGGGCAGGTCGCGCCCCATGCCGAGCACGGGCATGGACGAGGACGAGAGCGAGACCTTGCCGATCGCCGCCGCGAGGTCGCGCGAGACGTTGGACCGCCCGTCGCCGAACAGCCGCGACGCCAGCATGCGGGCGGCCACGCGGGTGCTGCGTGAGATCACCGACCGCAGCTGGCTCAGCTCCATCAGCCAGTTGAGGAAGCCGGGGTAGCCGGCATCCTGCACGTAGTAGCCGCGCCCGTCCGCATCGGTGTCGTCGCCGTCGACGCGATCGCCCACGCGGACGGCGCTCGTGATGACCGCGCCGCGGCTGCTGACCAGCGATCGTGCCTTGGCGGTGCGATCGATGCTCTCGCGGGCGTTGAACAGGAAGCCCAGCAGGTCCCCGTTCCCGCAGAAGCGGGTTCCCAGCGCGGTGCTGAGGCCGGGGAGGGAGGCCCGATTCTTCAGCAGCAGGTAGGTGGACCCGAAGGTCCCTGCGGCGAGGATCAACGAGGTCGCGGAGATGATCCTGTCCTCCGCGGTCGCGGCATCCGCGTCGTGCACGCGATAGCGCACCTCCCACGCTCCGTCGCGGCGGTGGAATCCCTTGACCTCGTGGAGCGCACGGATGTCGGCGCCGGCATGGGCCGCCGCGGAGAGGTAGGTGTGATCGAGGGTGTTCTTGGCGCCGTAGTTGCAGCCGATGTCGCACTCCCCGCACAGCATGCAGGTGAAGCGCTCGGAGCCGTGGATGCTGCCGTACGCCGGTGTCGGCACGAGCCCGATCGACGGGCGCCCTTCACGCTCGGGCGCGAACGACACCGCCAGCGGCGGACGGAAGGTGGGAAGGCCGGCACGTCGGGCCGCCTGCTCGAACGCCACCGTCTTGGCCGTGTCGGTGTACGGATACGGGTTCGCCCCCAGCATCGCCTCGACGCTGTCGTAGTGCGGGTCGAGGTCCTCCCGCGAGATGGGCCAGTTCTCGTACCCGCCGCCGGGGAGCGGGGAATCGTGCACGAACCATTCGGGGTCCTTGCGCAGGAGGACGTTCGCGTAGATCAGCGAGCCGCCGCCGAGACCGCTGGACACCACCCCCTCCAGGCCACGGAAGCTCCACGTCTCGAACAGACCGTAGAGCGCGTCGGACGGCGACCAGAAGTTCGCGCCGAACTCGCTCGGCGTGCGCGCGAACGAGCCCGGCGGATACGGTCGTCCGCGCTCCATGACGACCACCGACCTGCCGCCCTCGGCGAGGCGGTAGGCCGCCACGGATCCGCCGAAACCACTGCCCACCACGAGGGCGTCCACGTGCTCGACGTCGCGTTCATCCACGTGCCGCCCCCCTTTGCGTCACGATCTGACGCGCACATTATGGCACCGGGGGGCGCCGCGGCGTCAGTGCCGGGGCGGCGAGGGCAGCGCGCTACGCGTGCAGCGCCTCATTGAGCGTCACGCCCACGCCCGCGCGGCGCACCGCCTCCACCGCGCCGGAGAGCGAGTTGCGGCGGAAGAGCAGTCCGTCGCGGCCGGAGAGCTCTGCGCCCTTGGCGGTCGGGAACGAGCCGTCCGCGCGCGGGGTCTCGTCCGCGAGGACGATCTTCGTGCCGGCCGTGACGTAGAGGCCGGCCTCGACGACGCAGTCGTCTCCCAGCGAGATCCCGACACCCGCGTTCGCCCCCAGCAGCGTGCGTGCGCCGATGGACACCTTGAGCGTGCCGCCGCCGGACAGCGTTCCCATGATGGATGCCCCGCCGCCGATGTCGCTGCCGTCGCCGATGACGACGCCCTGCGAGATACGACCCTCGACCATGCTCTGACCCAGGGTGCCGGCGTTGAAGTTCACGAACCCCTCGTGCATCACGGTCGTGCCGGGAGACAGGTATGCGCCCAGCCGCACGCGGGAGGCGTCGGCGATCCGCACGCCCGACGGGGTGACGTAGTCCAGCAGGCGCGGGAACTTGTCCAGGCCCTGCACCTGGATGCCGTCGCGCGCGAGGAAGGGGCGGAGCCGGGTGAGCGCATCGGGATGCATCGGGCCGGCGTTCGTCCACGCCACGTTCGGGAGGTGGGAGAAGATGCCGTCCAGGTTCACCTCGTTGGGGCGGACGAGCCGGTGGGACAGCGCGTGCAGGCGCAGGTACGCGTCGGAGGTGGAGGTCGGCGCCGCGTCGAGGTCCGCCTCGAGGGTGACGACGTCGACGGAGACGGCGCGTCGTGGGTCGGCGACAGCCAGGCGGTCCAACTCGTCCGGCGGCATCTTGGGGTCGAATCCCAGGGGGATCCGTCCGGCGCTGGGGGAGGGGAACCACGTGTCGAGCACGGTTCCGTCATCTGCGGTCGTCGCGAGGCCGACGCCCCACACCCATCGTTCTTGACTCATGCGATCAACGCTAGCGCGGTGGGAGGGCGACGCTTCCGCGTATTCACGCGGATCGGCGGTGCGACACGCCCGGGATGCGGGGTGGATTCGACGCGTGCGTCGGTGCCACGTAAAGTAATTGTTGTTCGCCCCAAAGGGTAGAGCGGAAGGCCGGAAGGCCTGGCTCCCCTCAAGCAGCGGACCACCCCATCCGAATCAGCTCCTGGCGAGTCTGTCCGGTTTCGGTCTAGGATGGGTTTCTTCCACTTCCGTGTGCTGTCGGCCGTGGTGGGGTCTCGTGCCCCGCTGAGGCGGTTTGACAAGCGGGTCGGGATGTGTAAGATAGAGAAGTTGCCCTGCGGCGACGGCTGAGAGGCCTGAACGCGGGTGCGTCCGATCTTTGAGAACTCAACAGCGTGCACTTGTCAAATGCCAAATTTATTTCTCTGTCGACCAGTTTTCTGGTTGGTGGGGGTCTTTT
>NZ_JBHTZE010000002.1:0-617080 GCF_042790415.1 Microbacterium sp. NPDC056736 | reverse complement strand
GGGGTCACCACCCGCGGCCGGCGCTCCTGCCCGTTGTTGGGGCCAATTTCGTCGCGACCTTGGGTGGGGGGTGCGGTCGTCTGTGGTGTGGGGCCCGCCGCCCGGGTGCGGGCGGCGGACCCGGTGGCCGTCACGGCCGTGGCGCGAGGGAGGCCTCGCGGAAGTAGAGGCGCTCTCGGAGCGCCGCGTCCTCCTGCCGCCGGTACGCCTCGGCGTGTCGGCGGCGATCGTCGGTGAGCCGCGGTGTGCGGGTGCTCCACAGCAGGAGACGCAAGCCCGCGTGCAGGGCGAGACGGTCCAGGAGCGAGATGCGGGTGTCGCGGCTCGGGAGCCGCAGCGTATCGGGCCGGCCCGAGGGGCGCTGCGGCGCGAGAAGGGTGTTCATGATGGTTCTCTTTCCGATCTGGAAGGGATGCCTCCGGCGGGCGCCGGAGGCGGAGATGCCGTGCCGCAGCACGACGGGACGATGCAGGGGGAGCGCGCTAAGCACCGCGTTGCGGATGCGGCGCAGCAGACGGGTGTCGCCCGGAAGCGGGCAGACTCGTCCCCTGCGGGGATCAGATGGCGGCGGGGAAGCGGCCGCTCAGCACCGCGCCGAAGGAGAGGGTCCCCGACGCGCGCAGACGAATCGCACCGCCGAATCCGGCGGTGATTCCTGTGGTGTTCATGTGCATCATCGGTGACCTCCTTTCTCGACTTCAGACGCGGTGAGTGACGTTACAGGGTGCGGGAGACCCGCGTCAAGCGTTTTCGCAGATTCGGTGATCCCATGGCGTGTCGCGGCATCCGCCCGGCGCTCCGCTCGCCTGCCGGGCTCACGCGGCCGGCTCGGGTAGCGTAGGCGGGTAATCGAGGCGGGGTGGAGGGCGATCCATGCACCTGAAGAGCGTGACGCTCAAAGGGTTCAAGTCGTTCGCCCAGCCGACGACCTTCGCCCTCGAGCCGGGCGTCACCTGCATCGTGGGACCGAACGGATCCGGCAAGTCGAACGTCGTCGACGCCCTCGCCTGGGTCATGGGTGAGCAGGGGGCGAAGACCCTCCGCGGCGGCAAGATGGAGGACGTCATCTTCGCCGGCACCGCGACCCGTGGGCCGCTGGGCCGCGCCGAGGTGCAGCTCACGATCGACAACAGCGACGGGGCGCTGCCGATCGACTACTCCGAGGTGACGATCAGCCGCACGCTGTTCCGCAACGGCACGAGCGAGTACGCGATCAACGGCGAGTCCTGCCGGCTCCTGGACGTCCAGGAGCTGCTGAGCGACTCCGGGCTCGGCCGCGAGATGCACGTGATCGTCGGCCAGGGCCGGCTCGACAGCGTCCTGCAGGCCACGCCCGAGGACCGCCGCGGATTCATCGAGGAGGCGGCGGGCATCCTCAAGCACCGCCGGCGCAAGGAGAAGACCCTGCGCAAGCTCGACGCGATGGAGGCCAACCTCACGAGACTGAGCGACCTGGCCGGTGAGCTGCGGCGCCAGCTCAAGCCGCTGGGCCGCCAGGCGGAGATCGCCCGCGAGGCCGCGACGATCGCTGCGGTGGTGCGGGACGCCAAGGCGCGGCTGTTCGCAGACGAGATCGCGGGCCTGCGGGGCGAGCTGGCCTCGCACGCCCGGAGCGAGCAGGAGCGTCATGGAGAGCGCATGGTGCTGCAGGAGCGCCTCGACAACGCCCGGGTGCGCATCGAGCAGCTCGAGAACGATCAGCGCTCGGAGAGCGTCGACCGCGCCCGCCACGTCGCGCACGGCCTCGAGCGCGTCCAGGAGCGGCTGCGGAGCCTGTACGCCCTGGCCGGCCAGCGGCTCGCCCTGCTGGGTGACGCCGAGGACGAGGAGCGCATCGAGCTGACGACCGTGTCGCAGGCGATGATCGACGAGGCGCGCGCCGAGATCGACGACGTGTCCGACGGGCTGGGAGCGGCCCAGGATGCCGCCGCCGAGGCGGCACGCGAGGTCGTGCGCGCCCGCGCCGAGCTGGACGCGCTCGACGTCGACATCGCGGAGCAGAGCGCCCTCGTGTCGGAGCACGACATGCGCATCACGGCGCTCCGCGGCACCGCCGAGGCCGCGGCATCCGCTCTCGCGGCCGTCCGCGGCGCCGTCGAGCGTCAGCAGCGGGCGCTGGATGCGGCACTGACACGCCGCGCGGAGGCCGAGGAGATCCTCGACGGCGTCGACCCCGATCTCGTGCCGGAATCCTCGTCCGCCGACCAGGCCGCCGCCTACGAGCGCGCGCAGCGGGAGGCGGCCGACGCGGAGGCGGCGGTCGCGGCCCTCCGCGACCGTCTGCACGCCGCCGAACGCGAGCGAGACGCCCTGACGGCTCAGACCATGGCGCTCAGCCGCGCCCTCGACGTCAAGAACGGCGCGTCCGCGCTGATCGCCCAGGGGCGCGAAGGCGTCCGTGGGCTCGTCGGAGACGCGGTGCAGGTCAAGCCGGGGTTCGAGGCGGCCATCGCGGCCGTCTTGGGTCCCGTCGCGGAGGGCGTGCTCGTCGACGACCGCGACAGCGCGTTCGCCGTCGCGGACGACGCGCGCGACTCCGAGGCCGGGATGGTCGACATCGTGATCGCCTCGGCCGGGACGACGCGTCCGGCGTTCCCGCCGCAGGACGGCGTGGTGCCGGCGCGCGAGGTGGTCACGGCGCCCGACGGCGTGCTCGGGCTGCTCGCGTACGTCGTGGTCGCCGACGACCTTCCGACCGCGCGTGCGGCCGGTCCGGCGCTGGCCGCCGCAGAGCTCGGCGGGCCGATCACGCTCGTCACCCGTCGTGGCGAGGTGTACACCGAGCACTCGCTGCGCGCGGGCGCGGGCGCGTCGCGTTCGCGCCTGGAGCTTGCTGCCGAGCGGGATGCCGCAGCCGACCGCCGCGACGAGATCGCCGTCGTCGCCGACTCGCTGCGGGAGGCGCTGGCGGACGCGACGCGCGAGCTGGAGTCGGCGCGGCAGCGCACCAAGACGGCGCTGGCGACACTGCGCGAGCACGACGCGGCCCTCGCCGCCCACGCCGAGCAGGTCAACCGGGCCACGGTGCGTCATGAAGCCGCCGTCGCCGAATGCGAGCGCCTGGCCGCCGGACTCGCGCAGGCTGCAGCAGCCGTAGACGAGGCCGAGGGCGCCGCGCGCTCGGCGGAGGAGCAGCTGACCGCGGCACTGGAGGCCCCGCGCCCGATCCTCGACGCCTCGGCGCGCGAGGGCATGCTCGCGGCGCTCGAAGAGGCGCGGGACGGCGAGATGCGCGCGCGGCTCGACGTCGAGACGCTGCGGGAGCGCATCCGGGCCGGCGAGGCGCGCGTGATCGCGCTCGAGCGTCAGCGCGAGCGGGAGCGCGAGGCGGCGGCCGAGGCCGCACGCCGCGCGGTCGTCCGCCGCGCGCAGCGCGAGATCGCCGCAGGCGTGGCGGGGCAGCTTCCGGCCGTCATCGACTCGGTCGACCGGTCGCTCGCGCAGGCGCGCGCGGAGCTCTCGGCGGCCGAAGCCGAACGCACCGCCGTCACGACGGAGCTCGCGACGCTGCGCGGCCAGGAGGCGTCGGTGCGCGAGCGCCTCGCGGGGCTCACCGAGAGCGTGCACAGCCTGGAGCTGCAGATCCACGAGAAGAGGCTGCACGTCACCGGCATCCTCGAGCGGGTGCAGTCCGAGCTCGGCCTCGACGAGGACATTCTGATTTCGGAATATGGCCCGGATCAGCCGGTTCCGCTGGATCCCGTGGCGGATGCGACCGAGACGCTGCGCGACGACGACGGTGCGGCATCCACCCCGTTCGACCGTGCGCAGCAGCGACGACGCCTGCAGGACGCTGAGCGGAAGCTCAGCCAGCTGGGCCGGGTGAACCCGCTGGCGCTGGAGGAGTTCGAGGCGCTCGAGCAGCGCCACAAGTTCATGACCGAGCAGCTGGCCGACCTGACGCAGACGCGCAAGGACCTGCTGACGATCATCGAGGAGCTCGACGAGCGGATGCAGACCATCTTCCTCGCCGCGTTCGAAGACACGAGGACCGCGTTCGGCGAGGTGTTCCCCATCCTGTTCCCCGGTGGCACGGGATCGATCAGCCTCACCGACCCCGACTCGCCGCTCACCACCGGCATCGAGGTCGCGGTGAGGCCAGTGGGCAAGAAGATCGAACGCCTCTCGCTGCTGTCGGGCGGCGAGAGGTCGCTCGCCGCCGTCGCGCTGCTGACGGCGATCTTCAAGGCGCGCCCGAGTCCGTTCTACATCCTCGACGAGGTTGAGGCGGCGCTCGACGACGCGAATCTGGGTCGCCTCCTGGGCGTCTTCGAGCAGCTGCGGGAGTCCAGCCAGCTCATCGTGATCACGCATCAGAAGCGCACGATGGAGATCGCCGACGCCCTCTACGGGGTGTCGATGCGGCAGGACGGCGTGTCCGCCGTGGTGGGGCAGCGCATCGCCGAGCGCGTCGCGTCCTGACCCTAGGCTGGGGGTATGGCAGAGAGCTCCTGGTCGCTCGGTCGCGCGCTGCGCGGCATGTTCGTCAAGCCCACCATCGACGACAGCACGTGGGAAGACCTCGAGACGGCGCTGCTGACCGCGGACTTCGGCCCCGACATCACCGAGCGGATCGTGGACGAGCTGCGCGAGAAGGTCGAGCGCTATCGGACGACCGACCCGCGGGACCTGCAGCGGATGCTGAAGGAGACGCTCGAGGAGCACTTCGCGAAGTTCGACACGACACTCCGGCTCACCGAGCGCCCGGCCGTCGTGCTCGTGGTCGGGGTCAACGGCGTGGGCAAGACGACGACGATCGGCAAGTTCGCGAAGTTCCTGCAGCGCTACGGCCGCTCGGTGGTCGTCGGCGCCGCCGACACCTTCCGCGCCGCCGCGGTCGACCAGCTCGCGACGTGGGCCGAGCGCGGCGGGGCGGCGATCGTCCGGCCGCAGCAGGAGGGTCAGGATCCGGCATCCGTCGCCTTCCAGACCATCGCGTACGCGAAGCAGACCGGCACCGAGATCGTGCTGGTCGACACCGCGGGTCGGCTTCACACCAAGGGCGGGCTGATGGACGAGCTCGGCAAGATCCGCCGCGTCGTCGAGAAGCAGGCGCCGATCAGCGAGGTCCTGCTCGTGCTCGATGCGACCACCGGCCAGAACGGCGTCATGCAGGCGCAGGCGTTCCTCGAGCACGCCGGCGTGACCGGGCTGGTGATCACGAAGCTCGACGGCTCCGCGAAGGGCGGATTCGTCCTCGCCGTCCAGGAGCGCACCGGGATCCCGGTCAAGCTCCTCGGCCAGGGCGAGGGCATCGGCGACCTCACCGGCTTCACGCCGCACGTGTTCGCGGCCTCGCTCGTGGACTGATCCGGGGCCCCGAGCCCGGCCGCGCGACGCGGGTGCGGCGGCCGATTCCGCTCCATGCCGGGTTCGGGGTATCGCCTGGGCGCGGGTTGCGGTTTCATGGGGACATGGCGATCGAGCACGACTATTTCGGACTCCTCGAATCCGGGCCGGACGGATCGATCTTCTGGTCCGAGAACGTCGAGCTCGGCGACCAGTCCGTGACCGTCGATCTGACCGCGCCCGATCAGGACGACGTCTCCGAGGCGGCCCTCGACGTCGCGGCGGCGCTGATCTCCGCGCTCGAGGACATCGACCGCAGCGCCCGCAACGCGATGGTCAACGAGCTCAGCGATCGCACCAGCGAGGTGACCGAGTACATCCTGCAGCAGCAGGAGACGCTGGGGGAGTCGCTGGAGGACACCCTCGTCGACATCTCCGGCGATGTCCACATCGACGTCATCCGCTCGCTGCAGCTGATGAGCATGACGATCCTCGCGGACGAGCACGGCGGAGCCGACCCGTTCGCCGTCCTCGAGTACGCGCTGGACCCGGATGCCACCGACGACGTGCTGCTGGTCAACCTCGGCTCCGACGGCGCGGTGCTGTCGGTGACGAGCGCCGACTGACCCCGCCCAGAGGCGGGTCACACCGCCTGGGCGAATCCCCGCTCGACGTGGACGTCCTCGGCGATGTGCGCGAGGTGCGCGGGGATCGGGCGGCCCTTCGACAGCATCGACTGCGCCCACAGCCGCCCCGCCCGGTACGAGGAGCGCACGAGGGGGCCGGCGAGCACCCCGAGGAAGCCGATGCGCTCGGCCTGCTCCTTGAACTCCACGAACTCCTGGGGCTTCACCCATCGGGCGACCGGCAGGTGGCGGGGCGACGGCCTGAGGTACTGCGTGATCGTGATGATGTCGGTGCCCGCGGCGTGCAGATCCTCGAGGGCCTGAACCACCTCGTCGGGCTCCTCGCCCATCCCGAGGATCAGGTTGGACTTGGTGATGAGCCCCGCATCCCGGGCCCGCGTCAGCACGTCGAGCGAGCGCACGTACCGGAACGCAGGGCGGATGCGCTTGAAGATGCGCGGGACCGTCTCGACGTTGTGCGCGAACACCTCCGGGCGACTGTCGAACACCTCGGCGAGCAGCGCGGGATCGCCGTTGAAGTCCGTCGCGAGGATCTCGACTCCCGTGTTCGGGTTCATCTCGTGGATCTGCCGGACGGTCTCGGCGTGGAGCCACGCGCCGCCGTCGGGCAGGTCGTCGCGCGCGACGCCGGTGACGGTGGCGTACCGCAGGTTCATGCGCACGACGCTCTCGGCGACGCGGCGCGGCTCGTCGGTGTCGTAGTCGGCGGGCTTGCCGGTGTCGATCTGGCAGAAGTCGCACCGGCGCGTGCACTGCGAGCCGCCGATGAGGAACGTCGCCTCGCGGTCCTCCCAGCACTCGTAGATGTTGGGGCAGCCGGCCTCCTGGCACACGGTGTGCAGCTCCTCGGTCTTCACGAGGGAGTGCAGCGCCTGGTACTCGGGGCCCATCTTCGCGCGGGTCTTGATCCACTCCGGCTTGCGCTCGATCGGCGTCTGCGCATTGCGGACCTCGAGGCGCAGCAGCTTGCGCCCCTCGGGGGCGGACGGCGCGGATGCCGCACCCGGGACGGCCGCGGTCGCCCCGTGGGAGCCGCCGCACGCGCTCATGCCGGCACCCCCGCGAAGTCCGCGGCGAACACGCGGCTCACCGTGTCGATGACGTCGGCCGGGCCGATGTCGGCGCCGGCGATCTCGCTGAGGGTCGTGACCCCGGCATCCGTGATCCCGCACGGGATGATCCCGCGGAAGCCCGCCAGCGTGTTGTCGCAGTTGAGCGCGAAGCCGTGCATCGTCACGCCGCGCTGCACGCGGACGCCGATGGCCGCGACCTTGTCCTCGCCGAGCGGGCGGCGCACCCACACGCCGCTGCGCCCCTCGACCCGGTAGCCCTCGACGTCGAACTCGCGGAGCACGTCGATCAGCAGCTGCTCGAGGCGCCGCACATGCGCGACCACGTCGACCGGCTCGGCGAGCCGGACGATCGGGTAGCCGACGAGCTGGCCGGGCCCGTGCCAGGTGATCTTGCCGCCGCGGTCGACGTCGACGACCGGCGTGCCGTCGGCCGGGCGCTCATGGCGTGCGGTGCGGGCACCGGCGGTGTACACCGGCTCGTGCTCGAGGAGCAGCAGCGTGTCGGGACGCACCTGCGCCACGACGTCGGCGTGGACGCTGCGCTGCAGTGCCCAGCCCTCCAGGTACGGCACGTAGTCGGGGGAGAGGCCGACCGTCCTGATGTCGAGCATCGTGCTCCTTCGCGCTGAGTCTGCAGCCATTCATGGATCGCGTCCAACAATACATCGGGGCGCGCGGGATGGAGCCCGCCGTAGGGTGGCTTCATGTGCAGCGAGCACCGGGCGGGCCGGCCGAAGGCGTCGTCGCGCGAGACGATCGCCGAGGCGGCCTGCGAACTGTTCCTCGAGCAGGGGTACGAGCAGACCTCGATCGTCGACATCTCCCGGCGGGCGGGCGTCAGCCGCTCCAGCTTCTTCAACTACTTCTCCTCGAAGTCCGACGTGCTGTGGGCAGGCCTGGACGAGAGGCTCGCGGAGTTCGAGCGGCGCATCGCGACGGACGGGAGCACGGATGCCGCGGCCGCCGTGCGCGCAGCGACGCTCGCCATCGCCGACGGCTTCGCGCCCGACAGCCTGGCGCTCGGCATCGTCAACGCCGCGGCGATGGGTCTCGAGGTCGAGTACGAGCGCGACGCCGCGCTCCGACGAGCCCGCGTCGCACGCGCGGTGTCGGCCCGCCTCGCCCACGGCGGCGCCGATCGGGTGCGTGCCGAGGTCGCGGGCGCGGCATGGGGCGGCGCGGTGATCGCCGCGATCGAGGCCTGGGCGCACGACGGCGCCGGCCGCACGTCGCTGGCGCGGTTCCTCGCCCGGGCGAGCGACGCGGCAGGGTCGACCTCGTGGACGGATCCGGTGGGCGAGGTCGCGCAGCTGCGGGTGGTGGTGCAGGCCGCCGCCTTCGAGCAGACCCTCGCGTTCTATCGCGACGTCGTGGGGATGCCGCAGGCCGAGGCGTACGAGGCCGACGGAGGTGCGCGCGTGGCGATCCTCGCGGCGGGGCGCGCCACTCTCGAGATCGCCAATCCTGCGCAGGTCGAGTTCATCGACCGCGTCGAGACCGACGGCGACGCCCCGAGCGACCGCATCCGTCTGGCCCTGGAGGTCGCCGACACCGACGCCGCGGTCGCCCGGCTCGACGAGGGCGGCGCCGTGATCGAGGCATCCGCCCGCGTCACGCCGTGGCGATCCCGCAACGCGCGCCTGCGCGGGCCGGCGGGACTGCAGCTCACCCTCTTCCAGGAGCTCGGGCCCGAGAGCTGAGTCGCCGCCCGGGCCCGGCAGGGGGCGAGCGCGAGGCGATGGCATCCGTCGCCGTTAGAATCGGGGGATCATGGCGACTTTCGGCACTCTCTCCGACCGGCTCACCGAGACCTTCCGCAACCTCCGCACCAAGGGCAAGCTCACGCCCGCGGACGTCGACGGCACGGTCCGCGAGATCCGTCGCGCGCTCCTCGACGCCGACGTGGCGCTTCCCGTCGTCAAGGACTTCACCGCCAAGGTGCGCGAGCGCGCCCTCGGCGACGAGGTCAACCGGGCGCTCAACCCGGCGCAGCAGGTCGTGCAGATCGTCAACGAGGAGCTCGTCGCCATCCTCGGCGGCGAGCAGCGGCGGCTGCAGTTCGCCAAGAACCCGCCGACGGTGATCATGCTCGCCGGCCTCCAGGGCTCCGGCAAGACGACGTTCGCCGGCAAGCTCGCGCGTCAGCTCGAGAAGGACGGGCACACCCCGCTCCTCATCGCCGCCGACCTCCAGCGCCCGAACGCCGTCAACCAGCTGCAGGTCGTCGCGGAGCGTGCCGGCGCCGCCATCTACGCACCGGAGCCCGGCAACGGCGTCGGCGACCCGGTGAAGGTCGCGCGCGACGGCGTGGAGGTCGCGCGCCGTCAGCAGCACGACGTCGTCATCATCGACACCGCCGGTCGCCTCGGCGTCGACGCCGAGCTCATGAAGCAGGCCGCCGACATCCGCAAGGCCACCGATCCCGACGAGGTGCTGTTCGTCATCGACGCGATGATCGGTCAGGACGCCGTCAACACGGCCAAGGCCTTCCAGGAGGGCGTCGACTTCACCGGCGTCGTCCTGTCCAAGCTCGACGGCGACGCGCGCGGTGGCGCCGCGTTGTCGGTGGCCTCCGTCACCGGCCGCCCGATCATCTTCGCGTCCACCGGCGAGGGCCTCGAGGACCTCGAGGCCTTCCACCCCGACCGCATGGCGTCGCGCATCCTCGACCTCGGCGACATCCTCACCCTCATCGAGCAGGCCCAGCAGGCCTTCGACGAGGAGGAGGCGCTCAAGGTCGCCGCGAAGCTTGCGACCGAGCAGTTCACGCTCGAGGACTTCCTCGAGCAGATGCAGCAGATGCGCAAGATGGGCTCGATGAAGAAGATGCTCGGGATGCTCCCGGGCATGGGCTCGATGAAGCAGCAGCTCGAGGACTTCGACGAGCGCGAGATCGACCGCACCGAGGCGATCATCCGCTCGATGACGCCGGCCGAGCGGCGCAACACCAAGCTCCTCAACGGCTCCCGCCGCCTGCGCATCGCGCGGGGCTCGGGCATGACGGTCACCGACGTCAATCAGCTCGTGCAGCGCTTCGAGCAGGCGGCCAAGATGATGAAGACGGTCGCGCGTGGCGGCGTGCCCAACATCCCGGGCATGGGCCCGGTTCCGGGGGCGGGTCGTCCCGGCGCCTCGTCCAAGCGCGGCAAGCAGCAGAAGGCGAAGGGCTCGCGGTCGGGCAACCCGGCCAAGCGCGCCGCCGAGAACGCGGGCATCGCCGCACAGGCCTCCGAGGCGCCGACGGGGTCGGGCTTCGGCCTGGGCGCGGGCGCCAAGGGCGTGCCGAGCGAGGCCGAGCTGGCCGAGCTGCAGAAGATGCTCGGACGCGGCTGACGACGGCGGGATCAGGCGCGGTCGGCGCGCATCGGCCGTGTCAGTGGCCGAGCGTGGCCAGATGCTCGCGCAGCGTCGGGCCGGAGCGGAACTCGCCGACGAGGTGGCGCACGACCTCGCGCAGATCGCCGTCCGCGGCATCGGCGACCGCGAGCTGCCGCGCGTAGCTCGCGCCCTGCGTGAGGATCGTGTCGATGCCCGCGAGCTCGCGCGCGCACTTCAGATCGACCGCGATGTCGCGGACCTGCTCGAGGGTCTCGCGCAGGTGGTCGACGACCGGGCGCTGCGTGCCCGCGCGATCGACGATCACCCGGGCGTCCAGGCCGTAGCGGGCGGCGCGCCACTTGTTCTCGCGGACGAACCAGGGCTGGATGGTCTCGAGTTCGAGCCCCTCGTCCAGCCGGCGGGAGAAATGCTCGACGAGTACCTGCACGAGGGCGGCGACCGCCGCGAGCTCGGGCAGCGTCGACATCCCGTCGCACGCGCGCACCTCGATCGTTCCCCAGCGCGGTGCCGGGCGGATGTCCCAGCGCACCTCGGTGGCGTCCTCCATCACGCCCGTGCCCACCATGTCGTCGAGGTAGCCCTCGAACTCACGCCAGTCCTGCAGGGGCCACGGGAGCCCCGCGGTCGGCAGCTGCTGGAAGACCAGCGCCCGGTTCGAGGCGTAGCCCGTGCGCTCGCCCGCCCAGTACGGGCTCGACGCCGAGAGCGCCTGCAGGTGCGGCAGGTACACGGCCAGGGCGTTGATGATGGGGAACACCTTGTTGACGTCCTCGACGCCGACATGGATGTGGATGCCCCAGATCATCATGTTGCGTCCCCACCACTGGGTGCGCTCGATGAGCTTGTGGTACCGCGTCTTGTCGGTGACCGCCTGGTGGTACCACTGCGCGAACGGATGACTGCCGGCGCACAGCAGGTCGATGCCGTGGGGATCGGTGAACGTGCGCACCGCCGCGATCGCGTCGCCGATGTCGTCGACGGCGGCCGCGACCGTGTCGCCGATGCCGCTGGTGAGCTCGATGGTGTTCGTGAGCAGCTCGCCGGTGACGGTGTAGCGCTCCAGCGCGGAGTCGTCTTCGAGCGCGTCGAGCACGTCCGGAGCGCGGGGGATGAGGTCTCCGGTCGCGGTGTCGGCGAGCATCAGCTCCCATTCGAGGCCCACCGAGGAACGGGCTGATGTCGCGAAGGGCACCGTCATGCGCACAGTCTGGCACGGTGTTCCGCCGGTCCCGTCCGCTTGACGGCACGGTGCGTCACGTGGTGGGCGGGGTGTTCGCGGGGGCTCCTGCGGTCTGGTGGGCGGGGTGTTCGCGGGGGCTCCTGCGGTCTGGTGGGCGGGGTGTTCGCGGGGGCTCCTGCGGTCTGGCAGAATAGAGGGCTGGATCACCCGCTCGACCCTCTATCCAGCGCGGAGATCCTCCCTTCAGAGCTTCCGCCGGGTGTGCACCCCACGCTCCAGGCGATCGGTTCGATCACTTTCCACACATTCAGGAGAATCGTGGCTGTCAAGATCCGTCTCAAGCGTCTCGGCAAGATCCGTGCGCCGTACTACCGCATCGTCGTGGCCGACTCGCGCACCAAGCGCGACGGTCGTGTCATCGAGGAGATCGGCAAGTACCACCCCACCGAGGAGCCCTCGTTCATCGAGGTCGACTCCGACCGCGCGCAGTACTGGCTGTCGGTCGGCGCGCAGCCGACCGAGCAGGTGCTCGCCATCCTCAAGCTGACCGGCGACTGGGGTCGTTTCAAGGGCGACAAGGACGCCGTCTCGACCGTGAAGACGCGCGACGAGAAGGCCGCGTTCGAGGTCGACTCCTCCAAGAAGTCGGTCGTCAAGCCCAAGGCCGAGAAGAAGGCCGAGGAGCCCGCCGAGGCTCCCGCCGCCGAGGCGACCGACGCGGCCGACGAGGCCGCCGACTCCGCCGAGTAATCCGTTGCTCGCCGCCGCGCTCGAACACGTCGTCAAGGGGATCGTCGATCACCCGGACGACGTCCGCATCGACTCGTCCACGTCGCCTCGCGGCGACGTGCTCGAGGTGCACGTCCACCCCGATGACCGGGGTCGCGTGATCGGGCGCGGCGGCCGCACGGCCAAAGCCCTGCGCACCCTCATCACCGCCCTCGCCGACGGACGCCGCGTGCGCGTCGACGTGGCGGACGACTGAGGTGGCAGGCGAAGACACCACGGGAGCGGGTCCTGAGGCCCGCCGCCCCGTGAACGCGGTTCCCCCCGCCGGCAGGACGCAGCTCCGGGTCGGACGCCTGGTGAAGGCCCACGGCCTCAAGGGCGCCATCAAGATCGAGCTGTACACCGACGATCCCGACGGACGCTTCGTCCCGGGCGCGACGTTCACGCTCCAGGTGCCGGAGTCGTCGCCGTGGCACGGCAAGCCGCTGACGGTGCGCGAGTTCCGGTGGATGAACAGCCACCCCGTCGCGTTCTTCGAGGGCGTCGACGACCGGTCCGCCGCAGAGGAGCTCATCCGCGCGATCCTCTGGGTCGACGAGGACTCCCAGTCCTCGCCCGCCGAGGACGACGCGTGGTTCGACCACCAGCTCGTCGGCCTCGACGTGGTGCGCGACGGTGAGACCGTCGGCCGTGTCGTGCGTGTGGACCACCTCCCGGCGCAGGACCTCCTCATCGTGAAGGTCCGCGAGGACGAGGTGCTCGTGCCGTTCGTCAAGGCGATCGTCCCGGAGGTCGATGTCGCCGGCGGCCGCGTGATCGTCACGCCGCCGGACGGCCTCTTCGAGGAGCTCCCCGACGACGAGGGCGATGAGACGCCGTCGCGGTCGGACGGCGACGACGCCGAGGACGCGGAGGACGGCACCGCCGGCTGACGCCGCCCTCACGCCGCTCTCCCGGCGGGGGTGCGGCAGATGTGATCTGCGGGAAACACGGCGGGAAAGGTCCCGGAACCTCTCTGCCCGACCATGGTCACATGGCCGAAGTCCGCTCCCCGGTGCGCACCGTGTGCTCCTACTGCGGCGTCGGCTGCGGCATCTCGGTGACCACCGCGGACGGCGGAGCGGGGCATCCGCTCACCATCGCGAAAGTCGTGGGCGACCGCGAGCATCCGACGAACGCCGGACGCCTCTGCACCAAGGGAGCCACGCACGCCGAGCTCATGCAGGCCCCCGGCCGCATGACGTCGGCGCATATCCGACCGGCCCGGGGCGAGCCCGCCGAGCCCGTCCTGCTGACCGATGCGGTCACGGATGCCGCCGCCCGCCTGCGGGCCATCCTCGACGAGCACGGCCCCGATGCCATCGGGCTGTATGTCTCGGGCCAGATGAGCATGGAGGCGCAGTACCTCTCCAACAAGCTCGTGAAGGGGTACCTGCGCGGCATCCACATCGAGTCGAACTCACGACTGTGCATGGCATCGGCCGGCACCGGCTACAAGCAGTCGCTCGGCGCCGACGGCCCGCCCGGGTCGTACGAGGACTTCGACAGGGCGGACCTCTTCTTCGTCATCGGGTCCAACACCGCGGACTGCCATCCGATCCTCTTCCTGCGGATGTCGGATCGGCTGAAGCAGGGCGCGCGGCTCATCGTGGTCGACCCGCGCCGGACTGCGACGGCGGACCGGGCCGACCTCTTCCTGCAGATCCGCTCGGGGACGGATCTCGCGCTCCTGAACGGGCTGCTGCATCTGCTCGTGGCCGCCGGCGACATCGACGAGGAGTTCATCGAGGCGCACACCGAGGGCTGGGAGCACATGCCCGCGCTCCTGGCCGACTACCCGCCCGATCGCGTCGCCGACATCACCGGCCTCGCCGAGGAGGACATCCGCACCGCCGCGCGCTGGATCGGCGAGGCCGGCGAGTGGATGACCCTGTGGACCATGGGACTCAACCAGTCCACGCACGGCACCTGGTCGACCAACGCCATCTGCAACCTGCACCTGGCGACCGGGGCGATCTGCCGCCCGGGCAGCGGCCCGTTCTCGCTCACCGGTCAGCCCAACGCGATGGGCGGCAGGGAGATGGGGTACATGGGGCCCGGCCTGCCCGGCCAGCGCGCGGTGTTCAGCGCGACGGACCGCGCCTTCGTCGAGGATGTGTGGGGCCTGGAGCCGGGGACGATCCGCGCGGACTCGGGCTCCGGGACCATCGACATGTTCCGTCGCGCCGCCGAGGGCGAGATCAAGGCGCTGTGGATCGTCTGCAGCAACCCGGTCGCTTCCGTCGCCAACCGCAGGACCGTGATCGAGGCGCTCGAGAGCGCGGAGCTCGTCATCGCGCAGGACGTCTACACCGAGACGGCCACCACGGCATACGCCGACATCCTGCTCCCCGCGACCCTCTGGGTGGAGGCGGACGGCGTCACGGTCAACAGCGACCGCACCCTCACCCTGGTGCGGGACGTCGTGCCCGCTCCGGGCGACGCGCAGCCGGACTGGCTGCTGATCTGCCGCATCGCGCAGGCGATGGGATTCGACGGCTTCGACTTCGCCTCCAGCGCCGAGGTCTTCGACGAGATCCGCCGGTTCTGGAACCCGCAGACCGGCTGGGACCTGCGCGGGGTCACCTACGAGCGCCTCCGCGAGACGCCGGTGCAGTGGCCCGCCCCGCCCGGCGACCCCGCGACGCGTCATCCGATCCGGTATGTGAACGACGGCGTCAGCCAGTCCCTCCACGTCGAGGACGACGGCACGGTGCCGCGGCTGGCCTTCGCGACGCCGTCGCGGCGCGCGCAGTTCCTCGCCCGTCCGCACCTCGATCCGGCGGAGCTGCCCGACGACGACTACCCGTGGGTGCTCAACACCGGACGCCTGCCGCATCACTGGCACACCCTGACCAAGACGGGCCGGGTGGCCAAGCTCGCCAAGCTGCACCCTGGACCGTTCGTCGAGGTGCACCCGTTCGACGCCGAGCGTCACGGCATCTCGGACGGCGACCAGGTCGAGGTCGCATCGCGCCGCGGCCGGTTCGTCGTGCCGGCGGTGCTCACCGATCGCGTCCAGCCCGGCAGTCTGTTCGCCCCGTTCCACTGGAACGACGAGCACGGCGAGTACGTCACCGTGAACGCCGTGACCAACGACGCGGTGGACCCGATGTCGGCGCAGCCGGAGCTCAAGGTCGCCGCTGTGTCGCTGCGCCGCGTCGGGCCCGGTGCCGGCGCCGCCGAGCCGTCGACGGCCTCCGCCGACGAGGCGCTAGCCCAGGCGGGCGTGCCCCTTGCGCCACCCCCGCTGAGCGACACCGAGGGCGCCTATCTGGCGGGCTTCCTGTCGACGGTGCGGTCGGTGGCGCTCGCGCCCGGTGAGGTGCCGGTGCTGCCGGCCGAGGCGCCGCTGGGGGCGCTCGCGCGCGCCTGGTTCGACGGCGTGCTCGCCGGCGCGTTCTCGCGCGCCTCCGTCGGCGGCGCGACGCCGCAGTCCGGCGATGCCGATGAGGTCGTCGTGCTGTGGGGCTCGCAGACCGGGAACGCCGAGGAGTTCGCCACGGCCGCGACCGCCGCCCTCGGGGCGCGCGGCATCCCGGCGCGGTCGCGGAGCATGGCGGAGCTGCGCGCGACCGATCTCACCGCCGTGCGCCGACTGCTCGTCGTCACGTCCACGTTCGGCGACGGCGGCCCGCCCGACAACGGCGCGGCACTGTGGCACGACCTGAACGCCGACGGCGCGCCGGAGCTCTCGGACCTCCGCTACGCCGTGCTGGCGCTCGGCGACTCCAGCTACGACGACTTCTGCGGTCACGGCCGGCGTCTGGACGCGCGGCTCGGCGAGCTGGGGGCGACGGCCCTGCTCGAGCGCGTCGACGTCGAGCCCGATGCCGACGAGCCGCGCGAGGCGTGGCTGGCGCAGATCCTCGAGACGCTGGCGGGGGAGGGGACGGTGGCTGCGGCATCCGTCGTCGCACCTCCGGCCCCCATGAAGCGCCTGTTCACCCGCGCCAACCCGGTGCACGCGCCCCTGGTGCGCAATGAGCTCCTCAGCCGGCCCGGGTCGCAGAAGGAGGTGCGGCGGATCGGCTTCGACCTGTCGGAGTCCGGCGCGACGTACGAGGCGGGCGACTCGCTCGGCGTCGTCTGTGCCAACGCGCCGGGTGTGGTGACGGAGTGGCTCCAGGCCACCGGGATCGCCCCGAACACGATCGTCGAGCTCGACGGCGAGGAGCGCACGTTCGCCGACGCGCTGCGGACGCGGCTGGACATCACCAGGACGCCGCTGGACCTCGTCCGCTTCATCGCCGAGCGCAGCGGCGACAGCGCGCTGAACGCACTGCTCCGGCGCGAGAACAAGGGCCGGCTCGAACAGTTCCTGTGGAGCCAGCAGGCCGTGGACCTCGTCCGCGACTTCCGCGTCGCCGCGTCGGCCGACGAGTGGGTCGGCGTGCTCAAGCGGCTCCAGCCGCGCCAGTACTCGATCTCGTCGAGCCCGAAGACCGATCCGGGCACCGTCGAGCTCACCGTGTCGGTGGTGCGGTTCCAGACCGAGTCGGGTCGTGCGCGGGGCGGCGTCTGCTCGACGTTCCTCGCGGACGGCGAGGCGACGGCGGTGCCCGTGTACCTGCAGCGCTCGCCCGCCTTCCGTCCGCCGGCCGCATCCGATGCGCCCATGATCATGATCGGGCCGGGCACGGGCATCGCCCCGTTCCGCGGATTCCTCCACGACCGTCGCGCCGACGGGCACACCGGCCGCAACTGGCTGTTCTTCGGGGAGCAGCACGCCCAGACGGACTTCTACTACCGCGAGGAGCTGCAGCAGATGCACGCGGACGGCTTCCTCACCCGCCTGGACCTGGCCTTCTCGCGCGACCAGCGGCAGAAGATCTACGTCCAGGACCGCATGGTCGAGCACGGTGCGCGTCTCTGGCGCTGGCTCGAGGACGGAGCCCACGTCTACGTGTGCGGCGATGCGACGCGCATGGCCAAGGACGTCGAGGCGACGCTCGTCGGCATCGCCCAGCAGCACGGCAAGCTGTCCGAGGACGCGGCGACGGAGTACGTCCGCGCCCTGGCGGCCGACGGCCGCTACGCCCGCGACGTGTACTGAGGACCGCCTCGTCCCCACGGGCGCGGGGGCAGCACGAAGATGAGCGGATGCCTCGGCCGAGGCATCCGCTCATCTTGTGGTGTCGCGTCAGATGCGCTGCTTCGCCAGCGAGGCTCGGGGGACGACGTAGACGAGCACCGTCACGAGCAGCAGCGCGACGTACGCGGCGACGAACCCGGCGAACGCCGCGGTGTAGCCGCCCGTCGCCAGCTGCGAGGCGTTGAGCACCTGCGGCACGAGGAACCCGCCGTAGGCGCCGATCGCCGAGATCAGGCCGAGGGCGGCCGCGGCCTTGCGCATCATCCTGGTCGCCTCCGGCGAGCCCGGCTCGTCGCCTCGCGCGAGGGAGCGGGCCGCGAAGATGCTCGGGATCATGCGGTAGGTCGAGCCGTTGCCCATTCCGGTCGCGGCGAACAGCACGAGGAAGCACGCCAGGAACACGGCGAAGTTGCGCAGCGGCATCGTCAGGATGAGCGCCAGCGCGCCCAGAGCCATCACCGCGAAGGCGCCGACGGTCACGCGCGCGCCGCCGAAACGGTCGGCGAGCCTGCCCCCGTACGGACGGGCCAGCGAGCCGACGAGGGCGCCGAGGAAGGCCAGCGAGATCGCCGCCTGGCCGACCTGGATGGTCGACAGCGCCGGGAACTGGTCGGCGATGAGCTTCGGGAAGACGCTCGCGAAACCGATGAACGATCCGAACGTCCCGATGTACAGGACCGCCATGACCCACAGGTGCGGCTCGCGGAGGGCCGCCGCGGACCCCGCGAAGTCGGCCTTCGCGGACGAGAGGTTGTCCATGTAGCGCCACGCGCCGAACATCGCCAGCAGGATCAGCGGGATCCACATCCAGCCGGCGAGCGAGATGTTCAGCGTCGCCCCGGCGCCGATGGTCACAGCGATCGGCACGGCGAACTGGGCGACCGACGTGCCGAGGTTGCCGCCGGCGGCGTTCAGGCCGAGGGCCCAGCCCTTCTCCTTCTGCGGGAAGAAGTACGTGATGTTGGCCATCGAGCTGGCGAAGTTGCCGCCGCCGACGCCGCCGAGGGCGGCGACGAGCAGGAGGACGCCGAACGGCGTCTCGGGGTTGGACACGACGATGCCCAGGAGCACGGCCGGGATGAGCAGGAGCGCGGCCGAGACGATCGTCCAGTTGCGGCCGCCGAAGATCGCGACCATGAACGTGTACGGGAAGCGGAGCGTGGCGCCCACGAGGCTCGGGAGGGAGATGAGCCAGAACGACTCCGAGCTGGTCAGCTGGAAGCCCGCGGCCGGGAGCATCACGACGACGATGCTCCACAGCTGCCAGATGATGAAGCCCAGGAACTCGGCGAAGATCGACCAGCCGAGGTTGCGGCGTGCGATCGCACGCCCCTCGGCCTTCCAGAACGCCGGGTTCTCGGCGTTCCAGCCGTCGATCCAGCGTCCGGGTCGATGAGTGAGGGCGACCGGCGCGTCGGCCGGGGCGATGGACCGGGGCGGTGCGTCGGTCTGGGTCGTGGACGGGGTCACGGTGGTTGTCATGGCGCCTCCCTGAGGTGAGCTGACACTGGGGGTGAGTGTGCTTCCACGCTAGGAACGGGGTGTTTCGGCCCGTCTGCCCGCGCGGTTACTTCCCGGTCACTTCTCGATCACCGTCCGGCGCCTCCCGCGGTGGGTGCCGCGACACACGTCCGAAACACGCGCGCCTCCTAGACTCGGAGGCATGCGCGTCGACATCGTCACGATCTTCCCGACGTTCTTCGACGTGCTGGGCGTCTCGCTGATCGGCAAGGCCCGTGACCGCGGCATCCTGGAGATGCACGTCCACGACCTGCGGGACTGGACGCACGACCGTCATCGCACGGTCGACGACACGCCGTACGGCGGCGGGGCCGGCATGGTGATGAAGCCGGAGCCGTGGGGCGAGGCGCTGGACGCGGTGCTCACCGACGACGCCGTGCTGCTGGTGCCGTCCCCGGCGGGGGAGCTGTTCTCGCAGCCGATGGCGCGCGAGCTCGCCCAGGAGGAGCACCTCGTGTTCGCCTGCGGGAGGTACGAGGGCATCGACCAGCGCGTCGTGGACCACTACGCCGAGCGCGGACGCGTGCGGCTGGTGAGTCTCGGCGACTACGTCCTCAACGGCGGGGAGGTCGCCGCCATGGCAGTGATCGAGGCGGTCTCGCGGCTGATCCCCGGCGTCGTGGGCAATCCCGAGAGCCTCGTCGAGGAGTCGCACGAGCTGGGACTGCTGGAGTACCCCAGCTACACCAAGCCCGCGCAGTGGCGCGGGCTGGAGGTGCCGCCCGTGCTGCTCAGCGGAAATCACGGGGCCATCGCGGCCTGGCGGCGCGAGCAGAGCCTCGCGCGCACGCGTGCGCACCGGCCCGACCTGCTGCCGGAGCCCGACGCCGCGTCGTAGCGGCGGCGCGTCCCTGCGACCGGTCCGCTCACGCCGGATCGATGACGTTGAGCCGGTAGCCGCGCTTGACGACCGTCTTGACGAGGTCCGGCACGCCCAGCGACTCGCGGAGGCGTGCGACGGCCATCTCGACCGCGTGGGTGTTCTCCCCCGAGCGCGGCAGCGCCGTCTGCAGGCGATGGCGCGACACGACGCCGCCGTGCGCGTCGAAGAGCACGCCGACGATGTCGGTCGCGCTGCGCGACAGCGCGATGTGGCGGCCGTCGAGCACGATGCCCGTGCTGCGGAGCTCGAGGCGGCCGGCGGAGGTGGGGAGCGATGCCGCGCCGCCGCCGCCGAAGTGCGTGACGACCGCCCGCACCAGCGAGCCGAGCCGGCCGCGCTCGGCGATGAGGGGCTCGAGGCCGGCGTCGAGCAGCGGGCCGGCCGTGATCGGCCCGACCGCTGCCGTCAGCAGGCGGCCCTCGGCGTCGCGCTCGAGGATCGCCTCGAGCATCCCCTCCTGCCGTGCCGCCGCGAGCCACTCGGCGGCGCCCGGTGCCGAGGTGAACAGGACGGCGTCGACCTCGCCGTGCGCCGCCGCGACGACGGACCGCGACACCGCCGCCGGGTCCGGCGGTGGCCCCCAGCGGTAGACGGTGAGGCTCACCACGTCGGCGCCGGCGCGCTGGAACAGCTCATCCAGCCCGTCGGCACCCGAGCCGTGATGCTGCACCGCGACGCGGCGGCCCCCGATGCCCTCGGCCAGGAGGTACTCGCCGAGCTCGGCGGACGTCTCGGACTCGGCCACCCAGTCCGCCGTGAGCCCGGCCTGCTGGATCGCACCTCGGGCCTTGGGGCCGCGGGCGACGATCTGCGCCCCGGCGAGCGCGTCGTGCAGCTCGTCGAGGAGCCCGGCCTCGTCGGCCGCCTCCATCCAGCCGCGGAAGCCCACGCCGGTGGTGGCGACGACGATGTCGGGGGGACGCGCGATGAGCTCCTGCGTGGCGGCGATGAGCGCGTCGTCGTCGATGTGGGGGACGATCGTCAGCGCGGGCGCGTGGCGCACCTGCGCGCCGTGTCGCTCGAGTGCGGCTGCCAGCTCGAGCGAGCGGCGGTCGACGGCGATGACGATCGTGCAGCCGTCGAGCGCGGCCGAGAGGGTGGGGCGGGTGGTGGAGCTCAACGGACGGTGTCACCTGCCAGCTGGCGGTCGGGAAGCAGCAGCCCGGCGCGGGCGACCTCGCCCACGACGATGACGGCGGGGTTGCGGACGCCGGCGACGCCCGCGTCGAGCACGACCGCGCCCAGCGTGCTGCGTGTCGTCCGCTGATCGCGGTGGTGGCCGCGTTCGACGATGGCCACGGGCCGGTCCGCCGGGACGCCCGCGTGCAGCGCGTCCGAGACGATGCGGGGGAGGGCTCCGACGCCCATGAGGATCACGGTCGTCACGGCGTCGTCGCGCATCGCCGCGAGAGTGGCCGCGGTGACCTCGGCGGGGCCGTTGACGATGTGCACCGCGCCGGCCACGCCGCGATGGGTGACGGGGATGCCGGCGGCCTGGGGCACGGCGATGGCGCTCGAGATGCCCGGCACGACGTCGACCGGGATGCCGGCGGCCAGGCACGCGGCGACCTCCTCGCCGCCCCGCCCGTACACGAAGGGGTCGCCGCCCTTCAGACGGACGACGTGCTTGCCCGCCTTCGCGCGGGCGACCAGCAGCTCGTTGATCTCCTCCTGCGGCACCGGGTGGTGGCCGGGATGCTTGCCGACGTCGATGATCTCGACCTCCGGCCCGACATGCTCGCGGATGTCGGTGGGCCCCAGCCGGTCCATGACGATGACATCCGCACGCGTGAGCAGCCGCCAGGCGCGCACGGTGAGCAGGTCCAGGGGCCCCGGTCCGCCGCCGATCAGGTCGACGCGGCCGACGCTCATGCCTCGTCCTCCCAGCGCACGAGCACGTGCCCGCCGTCGACGGACACCGGCCACACGTGCAGGCTCATCGGCTCCTTGCCCTGCGTGTCGAGGCAGGCGCCGGTGCGAAGGTCGAACACCTGCTTGTACATCGGCGACGCGACCGTCGGGATGTCCTGGCGCGTTCCGACGATCCCGCGCGAGATGACGTGCGCGCGACTGTACGGGTCGAGGTTCGACACCGCGTGGACGCGGCCGCCCGTGCCGTCCGGGCCGCGGAGCAGGAAGAGGGCGATCTGGGTCCCGCCCAGGAGCGCGGCGCGCCCGCGCTCGATCTCGAGGTCGGCCAGTTCGCACACGCGCACCCATCCGGGAGGTGCGGTGTACTCGGTCGTCTGCGGGTCGACGAGGGTCATCGGCGCACCTCCAGTGTCGTGCCGGCGATGAGCACGCGCGAGTCGGCCCGCTCGTCCTCGGTGGCAGGTCGGGGCTGTCCGCGCTCGGCGGTGTAGGCCAGTGACGGGTCGGGGGTCTTCGGGGCGTTCACGAACGAGGCGAAGCGGCGCAGCTTCTCGGGGTCCTCGAGCGTCGCCTTCCATTCGTCCTCGTACGATTCCAGGTGCGCGGCCATCGCGGCATCCAGATCCGCGCAGATGCCGAGGCTGTCGTCGAAGATCACGGCGCGAAGGCCGTCGATGCCACCGTCCAGATCCTCGAACCACGGCGCCGTGCGCTGGAGGCGGTCCGCGGTGAAGATGTAGTACATCAGGAACCGGTCGATCGCGGTGAGCAGTTCCTCGTCGCTGAGCCCCTCGGCCAGCAGCACCGCGTGGCGCGGCGTGAAGCCGCCGTTGCCGCCGACGTACATGTTCCAGCCGGCCTCGGTCGCGATGACGCCGACATCCTTGCCTCGCGCCTCGGCGCACTCCCGGGCGCAGCCCGAGACGCCCAGCTTGATCTTGTGGGGCGAGCGGAGGCCGCGATAGCGCAGCTCCAGCTGGACCGCCATGCCCACGGAGTCCTGCACGCCGTAGCGGCACCACGTGGATCCGACGCACGACTTCACCGTGCGCAGCGACTTGCCGTAGGCGTGCCCGGACTCGAACCCCGCCTCGACGAGGCGCTGCCAGATGTCGGGCAGCTGCTCCAGGCGGGCGCCGAACATGTCGATGCGCTGTCCGCCGGTGATCTTGGTGTACAGCCCGAAGTCCTTCGCGACCTGCCCGATGACCAGGAGCCCCTCCGGCGTGATCTCGCCGCCCGGGATGCGCGGCACCACCGAATAGCTGCCGTCCTTCTGCAGGTTCGCCATCACGTGGTCGTTGGTGTCCTGCAGCGTCGCGTTCTCGCCGTCGAGCACGTGGCCGCGCACGAGCGTGGACAGGATGCTGGCGAGCGCCGGCTTGCAGATGTCGCAGCCGCGACCGGTGCCGAAGCGCTCGATGACGGCGCTGAACGTCGTGAGACCGGAGACGCGCACCGCGTCGAACAGCTGGCGGCGCGACATGTCGAAGTGCTCGCACAGCGCGTTGCTCAGTGCCGCACCGGTCTTCGCGAGCTCGGTGCCGACGATCTTCTTGACCATCATCACGCACGAGCCGCAGGCGGCTCCCGCCTTCGTGCACGCCTTGACACCTGCGACGTCGGTGCAGCCCTCCTCGTGGACCGCGTGACGGATGGCGCCGGCGGTCACGCTGTTGCAGGAGCAGACCAGCGCCTCATCGGGGAGGTCGCCGGTGGGCGCGGCCACGCCGCCTTCGGGCATGAGATACGCGGCGGGATCGCCGCCGAGCGCGCCGCCCACGAGCGGCCGCAGCGATCCGTACGCGGAGGCGTCGCCGACGAGGATCCCCCCGAGCAGCGTCTTCGCGTCGTCGGACAGCACGAGCTTCTTGTAGACCCCGGCCACGGGATCGGCGTAGGTGACGTCCAGTGCACCGGGCGTCTCGGCGAAGGCGTCGCCGAAGCTCGCCACATCCACGCCGGAGAGCTTGAGCTTGGTCGACAGATCGTAGCCGGGGAAGGATGCCTCGCCGCCGAGCAGCCGCGTCGCCGCGACCTCGGCCATCGCGTAGCCCGGGGCGACCAGGCCGACGCACAGGCCGTCGTAGTTGGCGACCTCGCCGATCGCGAGGACGCGGGGATCCGACGTCTGGCAGCCGGCGTCGATGAGGATGCCGCCGCGCTGGTGCACGTCCAGGCCTGCGGTCCGCGCGAGCTCGTCGCGCGGGCGGACCCCCACCGTGAAGACGACCACGTCCGTCCGGTCGTACGAGCCGTCCTGGAACTCCAGTCCCGCGACCTGGCCGGTGCGGTCGGGATCGAGCCGTGTGGTGACCGTCCGGGTCTTCACCGCGATGCCCCGGGACTCGATGAGTCGCCGGAGGGCGTCGCCCGCGGGGAGGTCGAGCTGCGCCGACATCAGCCGATCGGAGGACTGGACGACCGTGCAGTCCACGTCCAGCCCCTGCAGCGCCCCGGCCGCCTCGAGGCCCAGCAGTCCTCCGCCGATGACGGTGCCGACGAGCGGGCGGCCGAGCTCCGCGGAGCGGCGCTGGACGAACGCCTCGAGCTTCTCGACGTCGTCGAGAGTGCGGTACACAAAGCAGCCCTCGAGCCCGAAGCCGTCCACGGCCAGGCGGGCGGCGTACGATCCCGTCGCGAGCACGAGCCGGTCGTACGCGACGCTGGTGCCGCTGCGGGTGGTCACGCGCCGGGCCTGGCGGTCGATGCGGGTGACCGCGTCGCCGCGCAGGAAGCGGACGCGCGGGTCCTCGAGCACGGTGCGCTCGAGTTCGAGGTCGGCCGCCGAGGCGCCGCTGAAGAAGCCGGTCAGCCCCACGCGGTCGTACGGCGGGCGGTCCTCCTCGCCGATGAGCGTCACCCGCCACTCGTCGCCGGCTCGGGTGAGCAGGCTCTCGACGAAGCGGTGGGCGACCATGCCCGCGCCGACGACCACCACGTGGGTGCCGAGCGCGGGGCTGTGCATCATGAGGTCACCGTACGCGGGTGATGTTGCAGCGGCGTCAGCGTCATGTTTCCGGTTGTTGACATGGTCGCGGTGGGCCATGGCTCCTCCTCGTCGGCCGGATGTTCGGTGAACACGAAGCTACGAGCGCGGTGTTTCACCGCCCTGCGGGCGGGGGTTACCTCGAGCGAACGTTTCTCTCACACGGCATGCGACGCCCTTGTGAGGTCGCGGTCGTGGCGGGGGGCCTACCCTGTTCGCGCACGGTGCGCCAGTCCCGGCGCCCGGTCATCGCCGACCGATATCGTGAAGGCCCCGCAAGATGGAGGTCGTATGCAGATCTGGCCAGGTTCCCCGTACCCGCTCGGTGCGACCTTCGATGGGAGCGGGACGAACTTCGCGCTCTACAGCGAAGGTGCCGAACGCGTCGAGCTGTGCCTGTTCGACGACGACGGCAACGAGACACGGGTCGACCTCGTGGACGTGGACGCGTACGTGCATCACGGCTATCTGCCCTCCGTGCAGCCGGGCCAGCGCTACGGCTACCGTGTGCACGGGGAGTTCGATCCCGAGTCGGGCAAGCGGTTCAACGCCCACAAGCTCGTGCTCGATCCGTACGCCAAGGCCGTCGAGGGGCAGGTCGACTGGGGCCAGCAGGTCTTCGGCTACGACTTCGGCGAGCCGGACTCCCGCAACGACGAGGACTCCGCCGCGCACCAGATGATGGGCGTCGTCGTGAACCCGTACTTCGACTGGGCCGGCGATCGCCTTCCCAAGACCCCCTACTCGGAGACGTTCATCTACGAGGCCCACGTGCGCGGCCTGACGCAGCTGCACCCCGCGATCCCGGAGGAGATCCGCGGGACGTACAGCGCGATCGCCCACCCTGCGATCATCGAGCACCTGCAGAAGCTCGGAGTCACCGCGATCGAGCTGATGCCCGTCCACCAGTTCGTCAACGACTCGGTGCTCGAGGAGAAGGGGCTGTCGAACTACTGGGGCTACAACACCATCGCGTTCCTCGCCCCGCAGAACACCTACGCCTCGAACGGCCAGCGCGGGCAGCAGGTGCAGGAGTTCAAGGCGATGGTGAAGTCGCTGCACGCGGCGGGGATCGAGGTCATCCTCGACGTGGTCTACAACCACACGGCCGAGGGCAACCACCTTGGCCCCACCCTGTCGATGCGGGGGATCGACAACGAGGCCTACTACCGACTCGAAGCGGACGACAAGCGCTACTACACCGATTACACCGGCACGGGCAACAGCCTCAACGTCGGCAATCCGCACACGCTGCAGCTGATCATGGACTCGCTGCGGTATTGGGTGCTGGAGATGCACGTCGACGGGTTCCGCTTCGACCTGGCGTCGACCCTCGCGCGCGAGTTCTACGAGGTCGATCGGCTCGCGACGTTCTTCGAGCTGGTCCAGCAGGATCCCGTGGTCTCGCAGGTGAAGCTCATCGCCGAGCCGTGGGACGTCGGTCCCGGCGGCTACCAGGTCGGCAACTTCCCGCCCCAGTGGACGGAGTGGAACGGCCAGTACCGCGACACCGTCCGCGACTTCTGGCGCGGCGAGCCCGCGACCCTCGGCGAGTTCGCCTCCCGGCTCACCGGGTCGGCCGACCTCTACGAGCACTCCGGGCGCCGGCCCGTGGCATCCATCAACTTCGTCACCGCGCACGACGGCTTCACCATGCGCGATCTCGTCTCGTACAACGACAAGCACAACGAAGCCAACGGCGAGGACAACCGAGACGGGGCGGACGACAACCGCTCGTGGAACTGCGGCGCGGAGGGCCCGACCGAGGACGTCGAGGTGCTGTCGCTGCGTGCACGTCAGCAGCGCAACTTCATCGCGACACTGCTGCTGTCGCAGGGCGTGCCCATGCTGCTGCACGGCGACGAGCTGGGGCGCACGCAGCGCGGCAACAACAACGGCTACGCGCAGGACAACGAGATCACGTGGGTGGACTGGTCGGCCGTGGACCAGCCGCTGCTGGAGTTCACCGCGGCGCTGGCGCGGTTGCGCCGTGAGCACCCGACCTTCCGCCGTCGCCGTTTCTTCGACGGCCGGCCGGTGCGGCGGGAGGAGGGCGCCCCCGTTCCCGACATCGTGTGGGCGCGTCCGGACGGCTCGCAGATGCAGCCGGAGGACTGGGACTCGGGCTTCGGCCGTGCCGTCGCGGTCTTCCTCAACGGCGGCGGCATCCGCGAGCGCGACCGCCGTGGCGAGCCGATCACCGACCGCCACTTCATCATCCTGTTCAACGCCGGAGACGACGACGTGGACTTCCTCATCCCCGCGGTGGAGTTCAGTCCCGAGTGGGACGTCATCGTCGACACCGCAGGTCAGCACGCCGACACCGACCCCGTCGAACCCGGCACCACGCTGACGGTGCGCGGTCGCTCGCTCATGGTGCTGCGCGAGCACCAGATGGAGGAGCCGGAGGTGGACCACTCCGTCGCCGCATCCCTCGCAGTCACAGGGGTGGCCGGGCCGGACGAGGTGCCCGGTGCGGCGCCGCGGGCGGAGCTGTCCCGGTGACCCGAACGCCAGCGCGGGGGGCGCGGCCGCGCTCGACGTACCGGCTGCAGATCCGGCCGTCGTTCACGCTGGACGACGCCGCCCGGCTGCGCGATTACCTCGGCGCGCTCGGTGCCGACTGGGTGTACTTCTCGCCGATCCTCGCGGCGTCCGAGGGATCCGATCACGGGTACGACGTCGTCGATCCGAGCACCGTCGACCCCGCGCGCGGCGGCCGCGATGCGCTGGAGCGCGCCGCCCGCGCCTTCCACGAGGCGGGTCACGGCGTCCTGGTCGACATCGTGCCCAATCATGTGGGCGTCGCGCGCCCCGCCGAGAACCCGTGGTGGTGGGACGTGCTGGCGAAGGGGCGCGGGTCGCGGTACGCGCGCGCGTTCGACATCGACTGGGACTTCGGCGGCGGCAAGGTGCGCCTGCCGGTGCTGGGCGAGACGGTCGAGGAGGCCGCAGCGTCGGGCGCTCTGCGCGTCGAGGACGGCGAGCTCCGCTACCACGACCACCGCTTCCCCCTGGCTGGAGGGTCTGCACCCGGCGATGAGGACGTCCTCGCCGTGCACGCCCGGCAGCACTACGAGCTGATGCACTGGCGGCGCGAGGCGTCCGACCTCAACTACCGCCGGTTCTTCGGGGTCTCCAGTCTCGCCGCCGTGCGGGTGGAGGACCCGGACGTCTTCGACGAAGCGCACGCCCAGGTCCGCAGCTGGTTCGACGACGGCCTCGTCGACGGTCTGCGCGTCGACCACCCGGACGGGCTGCGCGCCCCGGTGGAGTATCTCGAACGGCTCGCAGAGCTCACCGGCGGGGCGTACGTCCTCGTGGAGAAGATCCTGGAGCACGGCGAGGCGCTGCCCCCGTTCTTCGCCGCAGAGGGCACGACCGGATACGACGCGCTGGCCGAGATCGACCGCGTGCTGGTCGACCCCCGGGGCGAGGACGCCCTCGACGCCCTCGACGCCCGCCTCCGCGAGCGCTCCGGGCTTCCCGCTCCTCAGCCGTGGGCCCACGTGATCGCGGGGACCAAGCGCGTCATCGGCGAGGGGATCCTGCGATCGGAAGTGTGCCGTCTCGCGCGTGAGCTCGGCGCGCCCGACGACGCAGCGGTGGAGGACGCCGTGGTCGAGCTTCTCGCCCGGTTCCCGGTGTACCGCTCCTATCTGCCTGCGGGGCGGGAGCATCTCGACGCCGCCGCGGACGACGCGCGCGCGCATCGCGCGGACCTCGCCGCGGCGATCGACGCCGTCGTCGCGGCGCTCCGGGACCCCCGGCATCCCGCCGCCCTGCGCTTCCAGCAGACGAGCGGGATGGTGATGGCCAAGGGCGTGGAGGACACCGCGTTCTACCGTGCGACCCGCCTCGGCACCCTCACCGAGGTGGGCGCCGACCCCTCGCAGTTCGCGCTGCCGGTCGACAGGTTCCATGCGGCGCAGGCGGCCCGGCTCGCGGCGTGGCCGCACGCCATGACGACGCTGTCGACGCACGACACGAAGCGCGGCGAGGACGTCCGCGCACGCCTGTCGGTGCTGGCGGAGATCCCCGAGCGGTGGGCGGAGGTGCTCGAGGAGCTGACGGATGCCGCCTCCAGCGGTCACGGCCCCTTCGACGCGCTGCTGTGGCAGGCCGTCATCGGCGCATGGCCGGCGTCACGCGACCGTCTCCACGCGTACGCCGAGAAGGCGGCGCGGGAGGCCGGTGAGGCGACGAACTGGCTGGATCCGGATGCCGCGTTCGAGCGCCGCATGCACGCGATGGTCGACGCGGCCTTCGACGACCCCGCGGTGGCCGCCCGCGTCGAGTCGTTCGTGTCCGAGATCGAAGGCGCGGGGTGGTCGAACGCGCTGTCGGCCAAGCTCCTGCAGCTGGCAGGACCGGGCGTGCCGGATGTGTACCAGGGCAGCGAGCTGTGGGAGCACAGTCTCGTCGACCCCGACAACCGCCGTGCCGTCGACTTCGACGTCCGCCGCGGACTCCTCGCGGCGATCGATCGGGGCGAGCAGCCGCTGATCGACCGCACGGGCGCGGCGAAGCTCCTCGTCACGGCGCGCACCCTCCGCCTGCGGCGGGACCGTCCCGAGCTGTTCACGCGCTACACGCCGGCGGCCGTCGTCGGCGCCGCCGCGCATCACGCGATCGCCGTCGACCGCGGCGGCGCGCTGGCCGTCGCGACCCGCCTTCCGGTGGCCCTGGCGGCACGCGGCACGCGATCGGGCTCGCCCTGGGAGGACACGATGCTGCTGAGACACGCCGGCACCACGACCGACGTGTTCACCGGGCGGGTCTACCGCGGCCACGTCGCGCTCGCCGAGCTCCTCGAGCTGTACCCGGTCGCCCTCCTCGTCCCGGAGGAGCCGGCGTGATCCCCGAAGTGTGGGCTCCCCGGGCAGCTGCCGTGTCGCTGCGCGCTCCCGCACGCGGCGCGGACTCTCCGATGACGGCGCGCGGCGGGGGCTGGTGGCGGGCTCAGGTGGCGCTCCGGGACGGTGAAGAGTACGGGTTCGTGCTCGACGGCGCGGACCATGCCCGGCCCGATCCCCGGTCGCGCCGGCAGCCGCGCGGCGTCCACGACCTCAGCGCCGTGTTCGATCCCGCAGCGCACCTCTGGGGCGACAGCGCGTGGACAGGGCGCCAGCTCGCCGGGGGCGTCGTCTACGAGATGCACATCGGCACGTTCACCCCGGAGGGGACCCTGGATGCCGCGGCCGAGCGCCTCGATCACCTCGTGGACCTCGGGGTCGACTTCGTCGAGCTGCTGCCGGTCAACGCCTTCAACGGCGTGCACAACTGGGGCTACGACGGCGTCCTCTGGTACGCGGTCCACGAGGCCTACGGCGGTCCGGCCGCGTATCAGCGCTTCGTCGACGCCTGTCACGCCGCGGGCCTCGGCGTGATCCAGGACGTCGTGCACAACCATCTCGGGCCGAGCGGCAACTACCTGCCGGAGTTCGGGCCGTACCTGCGCGACGCGGAGTCGAACACGTGGGGATCGTCGGTGGACCTCGATGAGGACGAGGTCCGCCGCTACATCGTCGAGAACGCCCTGATGTGGCTGCGCGACCACCACGTCGACGGCCTCCGCCTGGACGCCGTCCACGCGCTGAAGGACCGCCGCGAGGTCCACATCCTGCAGGAGCTCGCCGAGGCCGTCGACGCGCTCAGCGCGCACCTCGGCAGGCCGCTGACCCTCATCGCCGAGTCGGACATGAACGACGCCCGTCTGATCGCCGCGAGGGAGGCGGGCGGCTACGGGCTCACCGCGCAGTGGAGCGACGACTACCACCACGCGGCGCATGTCGCCCTGACGGGCGAGACGGCGGGCTACTACGCCGACTTCGCTCCGCTCAGCGCGCTGGTCAAGGCGTCCACTCGCGGGTTCTTCCACGACGGGACGTGGTCGTCGTTCCGCGGACGTGCCCACGGACACCCCATCGATCCGCGCATTCCGACCTGGCGCCTGGTCGCCTTCTCGCAGGATCACGACCAGATCGGCAATCGCGCGGCCGGCGACCGGCTGTCGCAGTCGCTCGACGAGGGGGGACTCGCGATCGCGGCCGTCCTCACCGTGCTCGCCCCGTTCACCCCCATGCTGTTCATGGGGGAGGAGTGGGCGGCCTCCACGCCGTGGCAGTTCTTCACCTCGCACCCCGAGCCCGAGCTGGGGGAGGCGACCGCGCGCGGGCGCAAGGCGGAGTTCGCGCGGATGGGGTGGGACGAATCCGTGGTGCCCGACCCGCAGGATCCCGAGACGTTCTCGCGATCGAAGCTGCGCTGGGACGAGAAGGATGCCGGAGCGCACGGCAGGATCCTCGCGCTGTACCGCGCGCTGCTGGCACTGCGCCGGGAGCGGCCCGAGCTCACGGATCCGGACTTCCGTCACCTCGAGGCGTCGGCCGACGAGGATCAGCGGTGGTACCGCCTCTCCCGGGGCGCGGTGGAGATCATCGTGAACTTCTCGCCGACCGAGGTGGAGCTCGCCGCGACGGAGGCCGCCGACCTCCTGCTGGCGACGGACGAACGTGCGCGTCTGGAGCGGTCTCGTCTCACCCTGCCACCGCGCTCGGCCGTCGTGACGGCTCGCGCGACGTCCTGACTCAGGCGACGCCGAGCCAGGAGCGGTCGGTGAGGACGATCGGCCCGTCCTCGGTGATCGCCACCGTGTGCTCGGAGTGCGCGCCGCGCGAACCGTCGACCGAGCGCAGCGTCCATCCGTCGGGGTCGGTCACGAGCTCGTCGGTCGTCTGCAGGAACCACGGCTCGAGCGCGACGACGAGACCAGGGCGCAGCGGGTAGCCGCGGCCGGCCTTGCCGTCGTTGGCGACGTGCGGGTCGCCGTGCATGACGCGGCCGACGCCGTGGCCGCCGAAGTCGGTGTTGATCGAGTAGCCCTGGCCGTGGGCGACCTCGGCGATCGCCGCGGAGATGTCGCCGATGCGGTTGCCGACCGTCGCCGAGGCGATCGCCGCGTCCAGCGCGCGCTCGGTCGTGTCGATGAGCACGAGGTCCTCGTCGCGCGGCGTTCCGACGACGAACGAGACGGCCGAGTCGGCCACCCAGCCGTCGACCGACACCGCGAAGTCCAGCGACACCAGGTCCCCGTCGCGCAGGGCGTAGTCGAAGGGGAGCCCGTGCAGCACGGCGTCGTTCACGGACGTGCAGATGACCTTGCCGAACGGCCGGGCGCCGAACGAGGGGTGGTAGTCGATGTAGCAGGACTCCGCTCCGGCGCGACGGATCAGATCGTGGGCGCGCCGGTCGATCGCGAGGAGGTTCGTCCCCACCTTCGTCTCGTCGCGCAGGGTCGCCAGGGTCTCGGCGACGAATCGCCCTGCGGGCTTCATCGCCTCGATCTCGGCAGGCGTGCGCAGCTCGATCATGTGGAGGTTCCTCTCGTCCGGATCCATTCTGGCCGACCGGTGACCCCGAGGCTGTGAGGATGCCGCGCGGCGCGCGGAAGGGCACCACGGCGCGGTGGGGCGGGCGTACCATCGGGGGCATGTGGCTGCGTCGTGCGTTCTTCGGCTGGCTCCTTCCCGCCGCCTTCCTCCTGCCGCTGTGGCTGCTCGTCGGCTGGGCCGTGTTCAACGCCGGCGGCTGGGCGTTCCTCTGGGTGCTGTTCCTGGCGATCCCCGGCGTCTTCCTGTGGCAGCTGCTGCTCACCCTTCTGGTGCGTGCCCGAGGAACCGTCCGTGCGCACCGCGCGGTGTCGTGGTGGGACGTCCTCGGGTTCACGGTGTGGCACGCTCTGGTGATCTCGCTGGGGTTCTTCGCCGAGGACTGGTGGGCGCCGATCATGGTCGTGGCGATCCTCGCCGGCGTCGGCCTGTTCTGGCTGGAGCTGTGGCAGCTGTGGAGCGAGGCCCGACCCACCCGCTTCGTGCTGCGCACGTCGGAGGGGATGGCCTACCTCCCCGCCGAGGGCGCGGCTCCGGAGCAGCAGGACCGGGAGGTCTTCGTGATCACCGAGAAGCAGGCGCCGCCCGCCGGCTGACGCGTTTTGGCCGGTCGCGGCATCCGTGGCAGAATGGATGTTTGTGCCCTGACCGGTTCTGCCTCAGGGGAACCAGCTGTACGGCGTCACGCCGGAGGCCTGCGGCACACCCAGTCCTTACTATCCTTCCCGCGGTCGACCTGTGGCGGCCGCAGAGAGAGACGATCATGCAGATCCTCGACGCCGTCGATGCGGCTTCGCTCCGCTCCGACATCCCCGCCTTCAACGCCGGCGACACCGTGAAGGTGCACGTCAACATCACCGAGGGCAACCGCTCGCGCATCCAGGTCTTCCAGGGGGTCGTCATCGGCCGCTCGGGCGACGGCGTTCGCGAGACCTTCACGGTCCGCAAGATCAGCTTCCAGGTCGGCGTCGAGCGCACCTTCCCGGTGCACTCCCCGGTCATCGACCACATCGAGGTCGTGACCCGCGGTGACGTCCGCCGCGCCAAGCTCTACTACCTCCGCAACCTCCGTGGCAAGAAGGCCAAGATCAAGGAGAAGCGCGAGAACTGACACCCGCTCTCGCATCGCGGTCACGAAGCCCCGGACGCCACGCGTCCGGGGCTTCGTCGTTCTCCGCGGCGGCGCGGAATGTGCGACCCTTGAACACGGGCCGCCGCGACCGACGGCGCCTGCGAAGGAACTCCATGACGACCGAGAAGTCGGCTCCTGCCGAACCGGCGCCCGGGCCCGAGAACGCGGCAGCCCTGCAGCCGCGGCGTCGCGGCTGGCTGACCTTCCTGCGCGACGTGATCGTGATCGTCCTGATCGCTGTGCTCGTCTCGCTCGTCGTGAAGACCTTCCTGGTGCGGTCGTTCTACATCCCCTCCGGATCGATGGAGGACACCCTCCACGTCAAGGACCGCATCCTCGTCGACGAGATCACCCCGCGATTCGGCGAGTACGAGCGCGGCGACATCGTCGTCTTCCGCGACCCGGGCGGCTGGCTGCCGCCGAGCACCGAGCCCGCGCGCCCGCCCGTGGTCGAGGGGCTCGAGTGGGTGCTGTCGCTGGTGGGGCTCGCAGCGCCCGACAGCGACGACCACCTGGTGAAGCGGATCATCGGCGTCCCCGGCGACCACGTGGTCTGCTGCAACGCCGCCGGTCAGATCACGATCAACGACGTCGCGATCGACGAGACCGACTATCTGAAGCTGCCGACGGGGGAGGCCGCGGCGTCCGGCGACGCCTTCGATGTCGTCGTCCCCGAGGGGAGCCTCTGGGTGCTGGGCGACAACCGCTATCGCTCGAAGGACTCGCGGTACAACACCGAGCAGCCGGGCAAGGGATTCGTGCCGATCGACAACCTCGTCGGCCGCGCGTTCCTCGTGACGTGGCCGTTCGACCGGTTCGGCCCGCTGGACTTCCACCACGAGGTCTTCGCGAGCGTGCCGAGCCCGGCCGCGGAGGGCAGCGGGCGGTGACCGTCGCGGAGCCTCGGCTCACGCTCGAGCGCCGCCTCCTGCGGGAGCACGCACTCGTCATCGCGTTCGACGAGGTCGGGCGGGGCGCGCTGGCCGGACCGGTGGCCGTCGGCGCCGCCGTGATCGACCCCGCGCGCTCCCGCAAGCGGATCCCGCAGGGCCTGCGGGACTCCAAGCTCGTCCCGGAGCCCAAGCGCGCCGACGTCGCGGCCCGCGCGGCGGCGTGGGTCGCCTGCAGCGCGGTGGGCTGGGCGAGCTCCGAGGAGGTCGACGAGATCGGCATCATCCGGGCGCTCGGACTCGCTTCCGTCCGTGCTCTGGCCGATCTCCGGGCGCACGGCGTGGTGCCGGAGGAGAGCATCGTGATCCTCGACGGGAACTACGACTACATCACCCCCGCCGGCGCGTGGGGTCTGACCGTCCGGCCCGTCGTCAAGGCCGACCGCGACTGCGCCTCGGCGGCTGCGGCATCCGTCATCGCCAAGGTGGCACGCGACCGGCTGATGACCGATCTCCACGACGAGCTGCCCGCGTACAACTGGGCGCGCAACAAAGGCTATGCCAGTCCGGATCACCGCGAGGCGATCCGTCTGCACGGCATCAGCAGGCATCATCGCGCCTCGTGGTCGATCGCGGACGCGCCGACCCTCTTCTGAGGGTGTTCGCCTCGCGCGGACCGGACATCGAGCCCGCCCCGGCGCCCATAGGATGGAGGCACCATGGATGACGAGGTCTTCGAAGACTATGACCGCGAGCTCGAACTGGCGCTCTACCGCGAGTATCGCGACGTGGTCTCGCAGTTCCAGTATGTGATCGAGACGGAACGGCGCTTCTACCTCGCGAACGAGGTCAACGTCGTCCGGCGAGACACCGAGCACGACTTCTACTTCGAGATCTCGATGTCCGACGTCTGGGTGTGGGACATCTACCGCGCAGACCGGTTCGTCAAGGCCGTGCGGGTGCTCACCTTCAAGGACGTCAACGTCGAAGAGCTCTCGCGCCGCGACTTCCACCTTCCGGAAGAGCTCTCGCTCGACAGCTGAGCCCCGCGGCGGCTCCTCCCCAGCCCGGCGATTCCCGCCGACAGCCGGCGTTCTGAACGGATGCCTCCCTCCGCCGCCCGCGCACGCGGGACCGTGCGCGAGCATGCCGTCATGGCAGACAAGGACGTGCTCGGGCGCGCCGGCGAGGATCGCGCAGCCCGCTACTTCGAGGAGCTGGGCTATACGGTCCTCGCCCGCAACTGGCGTTCGCGAGAGGGTGAGCTCGACCTCGTCGTCGCGGACGCGCGCGCCGTGGTCGCCGTCGAGGTCAAGACGAGGCGCGGGGAGGACTTCGGGCACCCCTTCGAGGCGATCGACGCGCGCAAGCGGGCGCGGCTGTGGCGGCTCGCCGTCGCCTTCGTGGCGGCGAATCGGGATGCCGTCCAGGGGCGCCGTCTCCGCATCGATGCGATCGGACTGACCGGCGCCGTCCCCGAGCACGCCCGGCTCGAGCATCTCGTCGACGTGGAGGTGCCGTGAGCGTCGCGCGCACCTGGGCGGTCGCCCTCGTGGGCGCTGAGGGCGAGTGCGTCGAGGTGGAGGCCGACCTGTCGAAGCAGACGCCGGAGTTCCGCATCATCGGCCTTCCCGACAAGGCGCTGGGCGAGGCGGTGCAGCGCGTGCACAACGCCTGCGCGAACAGCCGCACGCCGCTGCCGCGACGCCGGCTCACGGTGAACCTCTCACCGGCCAGCCTTCCCAAGCAGGGATCCGGATTCGACGTGGCCATCGCCATCGCGTGCCTGGCGACCGAATCGTCGATGGACGCCGCGTCGGTCGCCGGCACGGTGCACATCGGTGAGCTCGGGCTGGACGGTCGGCTGCGTCCCGTCGTGGGCGTGCTGCCCGCCGTCGTCGCGGCACGTCGCGCCGGGCATCGCCGCGTCGTGGTGCCTCACGCGAACGGTGCCGAGGCGGCCCTCGTCGACGGCATGGAGGTGCTCGCCGCGGTGAATCTGGCTCAGGTCGTGGCGTGGCACGGCGGCGACGTCGAGGTCCCCGACGACGAGCCGGTCGCCGTCACCGACGACGACCCGCCCGCCGAACCCGCTCCCGAGCTCGCGGAGGTCATCGGCCAGCGCGACGCGGTCGAGGCCCTGATCGTCGCCGCCGCCGGGGGTCACCACCTGCTGATGTGCGGCCCGCCCGGCGCCGGCAAGACCATGCTCGCGCGGCGGCTGCCGGGGATCCTCCCCGAGCTCGACGACGAGGCTGCCCTCGCCAGCGCGTCGATCCGCAGTCTCGCCGGAGCCCGGGTGGTCGAGTTGTCGCGCACGCCGCCGTTCGAGGCGCCCCACCACAGCGCGAGCATCGCGGCGCTGGTCGGCGGCGGCACCCGGTTGATCCGGCCCGGTGCGATCGCCCGCGCGAGCGAGGGCGTGCTCTTCCTCGACGAGGCGGGCGAGTTCGCCGCCAGTGCACTGGACGCGCTGCGTCAGCCGCTGGAGTCGGGCGCGATCACCATCCACCGCGCGGGGGCCTCCGCGAGCTACCCGGCGCGCTTCCAGCTCGTGCTGGCGACCAACCCGTGCCCGTGCGGCGACTACGGCATCCGCGGCGGGACCTGCACGTGCCCGCCGGCGGCCATCCGCCGGTACCTCGGCAAGCTGTCCGGTCCGCTGCGCGATCGCATGGACATCGAGCTGACCCTCACCCGTGTGTCCGTCGCGCAGCGTGACCTCGGCCCGGCGATGTCCAGCGCGGCGGCCCGGGAACGCGTGAAGGACGCCCGGGCCCGGGCGCGACGACGGCTGGAGGGCACGCCATGGCGTGTCAACGCCGACGTTCCGGGAACCTGGCTCCGCGAAGGACCCTCGGCGCCGCCGCCGGCCGTGCGTCGACCGCTGGACGCGGCGCTGCACCGCGGCGCACTCACCCTCCGGGGGTACGACCGGGTGCTCCGCGTGGCATGGTCGCTCGCCGACATCGACGGACGCCCCCAGCTGGGCGGCGAGCACGTCGGTCGCGCCCTCTATCTGAAGAAGGGATTGACCCCGTGAACGGAATCGACCTCAGCCCGCGTGCCTCCCGCCGGGCACTCGCGCCGCTGGGACGCGAGACATGCGACGACGAGGAAGCCCGCGAACGCCACGCCACCGTCGTCTGGTGCCTGCTCACCGAGCCGGGTGACTCCGTGGCGCGCAGGGTCATCGCGGCGTGCGGCGCCGCGGACGGCCTCGAGGCGGTCCTCGCCGGCGACCCCGTCCCGGCCCTCACGCCGCGGGAGCTGGCCGACGGCCGCAGACGCTGGCTTCCCCGTCTCTCGTCCGAGGCGGTCGGTGACGCGGTGCGCACCGCGGCGGCACGCGGCGTCCAGCTCGTCACGAGAGGCGATCCCGACTGGCCCGATCCGATCGACGACCTCGGCGACCACGCTCCGCTGTGCCTGTGGGTCCGCGGCGACGCCACGGCGCTGCGCCGGCTCACCCCCTCGGTGGCGATCGTCGGGGCCCGGGCGGCCACGGGGTACGGCGACCATGTCGCGATGGAGCTGGCCTCCGAGCTCGCAGCGCGCGGTGTCGCGGTGGTCTCCGGGGGTGCCTACGGCATCGACGGCGCGGCCCATCGCGCCGCTCTCACGGCCGGCGGACTGACCGTGGCCCTCCTCGCCGGTGGCGCCGATCGTGCGTACCCCGCCGGGCACACGCAGCTGATCGACGACATCGCCCGACGCGGTGGCGTCGTGATGAGCGAGGTGCCGTGCGGCTCGGCGCCGACGAAGTGGCGATTCCTGCAGCGCAATCGCCTGATCGCCGCTCTCGCGGGGGCGACCGTCGTCGTCGAGGCCGGGTGGCGCAGCGGATCCCTGAACACGGCGGGCCACGCCGCCGCGCTGTCACGGCCGCTCGGCGCCGTCCCCGGCCCGATCACCTCGGCGGCGTCGGCCGGCGCGCTGCGCCTCATCCGCGAGTACGGAGCCGAGTGCATCACCGGTGCCGACGACGTCTGCGAGATGCTGGGGCTCAGCGCGCACGCGAACGGCGCGGCGTCCGCGGACGGCTACACCGACGACACCACGCGCGTGCAGGACGCCCTGAGCAGCCGGGTGTGGCGCGGCGTCGATGAGATCGCGCGGCGCGCAGGGATGGCGCCCGACGCCGTCGAACCGTGCCTGGGCATGCTGGCGCTGGCCGGGGAGGCCGAAGCGGGCGCGAGCGGATGGCGGCGTCCGCCCGGCGGCCGATGACGACCGGGTGCGCGCGAGGGCACCAGACCCGCCGCCGTCCAGCGATCGGGGCCGCCGCGCGCCGCGAGAGGTGCGTCGTACTGCGACGCCGAGTCGTTCCGGGCGCAAGCTGGGGGAGTGGAGATCTCGGAGGCGGCCGACGCGTACCTGCACCACCTGGCCGCCGTGCGCCGCCTCGCACCGGCCACCGTGCGGGCCTACCGATCCGACCTTGCGGGACTCGCCGAGGCCTGCGGCGACGCGGAACTCGCCACGGTCGACCTCGAGCAGCTCCGGGAGTGGCTGTGGCGGGCCGTCCAGCGCGGCGACAGCCGCGCGACCATCGCGCGGCGCACGGCCGCCGTGCGCGGCTTCTTCGCGTGGGCGGCGGAGGAGGGCGCGATCGCCGCGGACCCGAGCCTGCGGCTGGTCGCCCCGAAGCGGGGGCGCACGCTGCCGAAGGTGGCGACCGTCGACGCGCTGAACGGCGTGCTGCTGCGCCTGCAGACGGCCGCCGCGGAGGGCGACCCGGTCGCCCTGCGCGACCACGCCGTCCTGGAACTGCTGTACGGGGCGGCGGTGCGGGTGTCGGAGCTGTGCGGGCTCGATGTCGACGACCTCGATCGGGAGCGCCGGACGCTGCGCGTCCTGGGCAAGGGGTCGAAGGAGCGGGTCGTGCCGTTCGGCCTGCCGGCGCTGCGGGCGGTAGAGGCGTACCTGGTGCGCGGTCGGCCGGCGCTCCTCGCCCGCGGCGCGACGGACGCGGCGGCATCCGCCCTCTTCCTCGGTGTGCGGGGTGCGCGCCTCGGATCACGCGCGGTCTACGACCTCGTGTCGCGAGAGTTGGGCCCCGAGATCGGAGCCGGTGCAGGTCCGCACGCACTGCGGCACTCGGCGGCCACGCATCTGCTCGACGGGGGCGCGGACCTCCGCGCGGTGCAGGAGATGCTGGGCCACGCGAGCCTCGGCACGACGCAGATCTACACGCACGTGTCGAGCGAGCGCCTCGCGGCCTCGTACCGCCTCGCGCACCCCCGCGCATGAGCGGCGGCCACCCGGCCGGCTGAGCGCCGCCGCTCAGCAGCACGGGAGCAGCACGGCGCGCGGCACACCGCCGAGCAGCACGAGCGGGTTGACGTACTCGCCGCCCAGTCGCACGCCGAAGTGCAGGACGCCCGGCTCGATGTGTCCGCCGGTGGCCAGCACGCCGACAGGAGCGGATGCCGCCACGGGCGTCCCCGCGACGAGCTCGGAGGCGACGGGCTCGAGCGTGGTGACGAGGCCGTCGCCGTGGTCGATCGTCACCACCGGTCGCCCCGCCACCTGACCCGAGAACGCGACGACCCCCGGGGCGGGAGCGATGACGGGGTCGTCGTCGAGCGGACGCAGATCGACCCCGCGATGGCCAGGCCCGTACCGGTGGGGCGGGGCGACGAACAGCCTCTCCAGCCGGAACGGGTCGACCGGCCATTGCCATCCCCGTGACACCGCCACCGAACCGCCGTCCCCGGCGGGGAGCGGGTCGGCGCGGCGGGCGCCTGCGGCGGGCGTCGGCCCCCCCGCGACGAGGAGGAGGGCCGCGGCGACGCCGACCGCGCGGGTGCCGGCTGCTCTCATGCCCTCGACTCTGCGCTGCTCCGGGAGCCGATCACGCGGGAGGGACGAGAGACGTGGAGAACCGCGGTGAGGGCGACATGGGGGAGGAGGGGCGGTGGGGTCGCCTGCTGATACACTGGAGGCCGCACTCCGCCTGTCGGAGTGACTCCGCGTGCCCAGAGCGCTGCGATCCGGTCTCCGGTCCCCGAGGTCTCCGAGGGGCAGCAGCGCGGCATCCCATCCCATCGGTCCCCGTGAACGCCTGAGTGCGAGCGCGGGGCGGGAGAGAGCCGGGCGCCAGGCCCGCCGGCACCACACCGGCGAGAGAACAACCGCAAGCAGGCGCAACAGCGCCGGAACAGGAGAACGGCCATGGCCGTCGTCACCATTCGCCAGCTGCTCGACAGCGGCGTCCACTTCGGACACCAGACCCGCCGGTGGAACCCGAAGGTCAAGCGCTTCATCCTCACGGAGCGCAGCGGCATCCACATCATCGACCTCCAGCAGTCGCTGACGTACATCGACAAAGCGTACGAGTTCGTCAAGGAGACGGTCGCGCACGGCGGCACCATCCTCTTCGTCGGCACCAAGAAGCAGGCGCAGGAGGTCATCGCCGAGCAGGCGACCCGCGTCGGCCAGCCCTACGTCAACCAGCGCTGGCTGGGCGGTCTGCTCACGAACTTCTCGACCGTGTCCAAGCGCCTCGCGCGCATGAAGGAGCTCGAGGAGCTCGACTTCGAGGACCCGGCGGCGAGCGGCTTCACCAAGAAGGAGCTCCTCCTCAAGAAGCGCGAGCTCGACAAGCTCCACAAGTCGCTCGGCGGCATCCGCAACCTGCAGAAGACCCCCTCGGCCATCTGGGTCGTCGACGCCAAGCGCGAGCACCTCGCGATCGACGAGGCGTCCAAGCTCGGCATCCCGGTGATCGGCATCCTCGACACCAACGCCGACCCCGACGAGTTCCAGTACCCGATCCCCGGCAACGACGACGCGATCCGCTCGGTGGGCCTGCTCACCCGCATCATCGCCGACGCCGCCGCGGAGGGCCTCATCCAGCGCCACCAGCCCAGCGACGAGGCCGCCGACGCCGAGCCGCTGGCCGACTGGGAGCGCGAACTGCTCGAGCAGGGCGCTCCGGCCGAGACCGAGGCCGCCGCCGTTGAGACCGCCGCGACCGAGTCGGCCTCGGACGAGGCCGGTGCGGAGGCCGCCGAGGCTCCCGAGGCCGCTGAGGCTCCCGAGACCGCTGAGGCTCCCGAGACCGCCGAGGCGACCGCCGCCGAGTAAGGCTCGCACACGCACTCCGCCTCGGCGGGATCGCCCTGGCTGGACGGCCGGACGGTCCCGCCGAGGCATCCACGAGAAGTCACACACATCAAGGAGCCGCCACCCATGGCAAACTTCACGATCGCCGACATCAAGGCGCTGCGCGAGCAGCTCGGCACAGGCATGGTCGACACCAAGAAGGCGCTCGAGGAGGCCGACGGCGACCTCGAGAAGGCCGTCGAGATCCTCCGCCTCAAGGGCGCGAAGGGCAACGCCAAGCGCGCCGACCGCTCCACCAGCGAGGGCCTCGTCGCCGCGAAGGAGGTCGACGGTCAGGTCACGATCATCGAGCTCAACACCGAGACCGACTTCGTCGCGAAGAACGACCGCTTCATCGCGCTGGCCGAGAAGGTCCTCGACGCCGCCGCCGCCGCGCACGCCGACTCGGCCGAGGCCGCCCTCGCCGCGTCCGCGGGCAGCCAGACGGTCGCCGAGCTCATCTCGGACGAGGCCGCCATCATCGGCGAGAAGGTCGAGCTGCGTCGCGTGGACACGCTGTCCGGCGACAAGTTCGAGATCTACCTCCACCGCACCAGCAAGGACCTGCCGCCGCAGGTCGGCGTCGTCCTCGCCTACTCGGGCGACGACGCCGAGACGGCGCGCAGCCTCGCGCAGCACATCTCGTTCGCGAACCCGACGTACCTGTCGCGCGACGAGGTGCCCGAGGCCGAGGTCGAGAAGGAGCGCGAGATCGTCACCGAGATCTCGCGCAACGAGGGCAAGCCCGAGGCCGCCCTCCCGAAGATCGTCGAGGGACGCGTCAACGCGTTCTTCAAGCAGGTCTCGCTGCTGGACCAGGACTACGCGAAGGACAACAAGCTGTCTGTCGCGCAGGTCGCCAAGGACGCAGGGCTCACCCTGACGGGCTTCGCCCGCTACAAGGTCGGCGCCTGATCATCTGAGAAGGCCCGCATCGGCAATCCGATGCGGGCCTTTTCTCATGCCCTTCGGTAGTTTGTCGTAGACGAGAGGACCACAGTGATCAACGAGAACACCGGGCGCCGGCGCGTCCTTCTGAAACTGTCCGGTGAGGCGTTCGGCGGGGGGCAGCTCGGAGTCAACCCCGATGTGGTCAGCCAGATGGCGCGGGAGATCGCCGCCGCGGTCGACCGCGTCGAGATCGCGGTCGTCGTCGGCGGCGGCAACTTCTTCCGCGGGGCCGAGCTCAGCCAGCGCGGGATGGACCGGGGCCGCGCGGACTACATGGGGATGCTCGGAACGGTCATGAACGCGCTGGCGCTGCAGGACTTCCTCGAGCAGGCGGGGGCCGCGACACGGGTTCAGTCGGCGATCTCCATGACGCAGGTCGCCGAGCCGTACATCCCGCGGCGGGCCGAGCGCCACATGGAGAAGGGCCGCGTCGTGATCTTCGGCGCCGGCGCCGGCCTGCCGTACTTCTCCACCGACACCGTCGCCGCGCAGCGTGCGCTCGAGATCGACGCGCAGGAGGTCCTCGTCGCCAAGAACGGCGTCGACGGGGTGTACACGGCTGATCCGAAGAAGGATGCCACGGCGACGCGCATCGACCGCATCACCTACCTCGACGCGCTGCAGCGGGGTCTGAAGGTCGTGGACTCGACGGCGTTCAGTCTGTGCATGGACAACCGGATGGATATGCGGGTGTTCGGGATGGAGCCGGCCGGCAACGTCACGCGGGCGCTGCTCGGCGAGTCCATCGGCACGCTCGTCACGGCGTGACGGCCCGCCGATACACTTGACGAGCCCCATCAACGCGAAGGAGACACTGTGATCGCGGACGTCTTGGCCGATGCCCGAGCGCGCATGGACCGCGCCGTCGAGGCTGCGAAGGAGGACTTCGCGACGGTGCGCACCGGCCGCGCGAACCCGCAGCTGTTCCAGAAGGTGCTCGTGGACTACTACGGCACCCCCACGCCCCTCGCGCAGCTCGCCTCGATCAACAACCCCGAGGCGCGCACGCTCATCGTCACCCCGTACGACAAGTCGGCGCTGAAGGCCATCGAGCAGGCCATCCGCGACATCCCGAACCTCGGCGTGAACCCGACGAACGACGGCAACCTCGTGCGGGTCACGATGCCGGAGCTCACCGAGGAGCGCCGCAAGGAGTACGTCAAGCTCGTGCGCAGCAAGGGCGAGGACGCGCGGGTGCACGTGCGCGGCATCCGCCGCAAGACGAAGGACGACATCGACTCGCTCAAGGGCGAGGTCGGCGACGACGAGCTCGCCCGGGGCGAGAAGGAGCTCGACGCACTCACGCGCTCGCACGTCGATGAGATCGACGAGGCGCTCAAGCGCAAAGAGGCAGAGCTGCTCGAGGTCTGAGCCCCGCGCATGACCGACCCCTCCGATCCGCTCGCCGGTGAGCCGGCCGCGCCGCTGACCCGGCGCGAGGCCGAGGAGCTCCGGCGCGCCGCCGACGCGCAGCGTCCGCACGACGCGCAGCGTGCGCACGACGCGCAGCCGGCGCACTACGCGCAACGCGCGCACGACCCGCACGAGCCCGCCCTCCAGGCGCACCTGCGCGCCGCGCGAAGCGAGCTGGAGAGCCAGGTCGAGCGGGCGAGAGCGGACTTCGAGGTGGCGAACGAGCGCATCAAGGAGCGCACGGGCCGTGACCTCATCGTGGCGACCCTGATCGGCCTGGCGATCGGCGCCGTGCTGATCGCATCGCTCCTGTTCGTCAAGTGGGCCTTCATCGGCTTCGCGCTCGGCGCGGCGCTGCTGGCGGTGTTCGAGTTCTCGCGCGCGCTCATCGTCAGCGGCCGCCGCGTCGACGTCGTCCCGCAGCTGATCGCGACGACGGTCGTGGTCGTCTCGGCGTACTTCGTGGATCCGTGGTCGCTGTGGTTGCTGCTCTTCGTGGCACTGGCCTTCGTCGTCGTGTGGCGTCTCGTGGCGCAGATGGCCGCGCACGACGGCCGCGCCTACGACGCCGTCCTCGGCGACGTCCTGATCGCGTCGCTCCTGCAGCTGTACGTCGCGTTCCTCGGCAGCCTGTGCGTCGTGCTGCTGAGCCAGGACCGCGGCGAGTACTGGGTGCTGTCGTTCATCATCGTCGCCGTCGCCGCCGACACCGGGGCGTACGTGGCGGGCATCACGATGGGCAAGCACCCCATGGCGCCGCGCATCAGCCCGAAGAAGACCTGGGAGGGCTTCGCCGGCGCGGCAGCCGCGGCGATCCTCGCGGGCGTCATCGCCGGCATCTTCCTCCTCGGGATCACCTGGTGGATGGGCGTCGTGTTCGGCATCCTGATCCTCGTCACCGCGACCATCGGCGATCTCGGGGAATCGATGATCAAGCGCGACCTCGGCATCAAGGACATGAGCTCGTGGCTTCCCGGCCACGGCGGCGTCCTGGACCGGCTCGATTCGATCCTCCTGTCGGTCGTCGCGGCTCTGGGCCTGTACTACCTCTTCACCCCGCTGGTGGCTTCATGACGACGTCCGACACGAGTGCCCGCACCGCCTTCCCCGAGGCGCACGGACGCGAGAAGGGCTACGACAAGCAGCCGGTCGACGAGTTCCTCGCCCGCGCCCGCACCTCCTTCGAGCAGGGCACGGACGACCTGAGCTCGGCCGACATCCGCCAGGCCGCCTTCCCGCTCGTGCGGCACGGCTACGCGATCGCGTCGGTGGATGCCGCGCTCGGCCGCATCGAGGACGCCTTCGCGGCTCGCGAGCGTTCGACGGCGGTGGCCGAAGCGGGTGTGCAGGCGTGGGTGGGTCACACGCGCGAACTCGCGCAGGAGGTGCTGGACCGGCTGTCGCGCCCGCCCCAGCAGCGTTTCGACCGCGTGTCGGCGCTGCGATACGGCTACCGCGTCTCCGAGGTGGACCTCGTGACCGACAAGCTCGCCCGCTACCTCGAGACGGGTGAGTCCGTCACCGTCGAACAGGTGCGCTCGGTCGCCTTCCGTATGCAGCGCGGCGGCTACCGCGAGACCCAGGTGGATGCCGTCCTCGACGCGGTCGTCGAGGTGATGCTCGCCGTCAAATGACGGACGGCGGCCGGGCTGATGGCACGGCACGGCGGGCGTGTGCGAGAATCGGGGCACTGTGACTTCTGGAAACGAGCTGCACCCGACCCGGCGCGCCCGTCGTCAGGAGGTGTCGCCCCGGACCAGGACGCCTGCCGCGCCGACGCGCAGGGCCCCGACGCCCGACCCCCGCTGGTCGCGACGACGCGGGGTCCTCGGCGCGTTCGCGGCTTTCGCGGTCCTCGGGTTCGTGGTGGCGTACATCGGGCCCACCGGACTAGCCCTCGCACAGGCGAGCGTCGATGACGACACCACGGTGTCGCTGTACGCGAGCGGCCTGGGAGACGTGCAGCGCATCGAAGGCGACGACGAGGCGGCGCCTGTCGAGCCGGCGGTCCTCGATCGCGGCAACTACACCGTCTATGTGAAACCGAAGCCGACACCCACGCCGACGGTCCGGGCGGCCTCGTCGAACGCAGGCACGGGGTGGCGGCCTCCGTTCGCGACCCCCGATCCCGGCACCGCCCAGGCGATCGCGTACGACATGGTCCTGGCGCGAGGCTGGGGCGACGACCAGTTCGCGTGCCTCGTGGCGCTGTGGAACAAGGAGTCCGGGTGGCGGGTCAACGCCTACAACGCCAGCAGCGGCGCGTACGGCATCCCGCAGGCGCTGCCCGGGACCAAGATGGCCACGGCGGGCGCGGACTGGGAGACCAACCCCGCCACGCAGATCACCTGGGGCCTGGGCTACATCGGCGGCCGCTACGGCACGCCGTGCGGCGCGTGGGACCACTCGCAGCGCACAGGCTGGTACTGAGCCGTGCCGCGGTCCCATCGCCGTCGGCACCCTGCGAGCGGCGACGCCTCCTTCGAGCGCCTGCTCGCGGGCTGGAAGCGCACCGAGGTGCGTCGCGGGGTCGAGTGGACGGTGCAGCCGGTGTCGGCAGCACAGGCGCAGAAGCCGTACACCTGCCCGGGCTGCGGCGGACAGATCGACATCGGGGTGGCGCACCTCGTGACCTGGCGCGCGGACGGGGTGCTCGGCGACGCAGCCGACCTGGCGGCCCGCCGGCACTGGCATCAGCACTGCTGGAAGGTGGCTTGAGTGGAGATCCGCGGACCGATGCTGCTGCCCGCCCGGCGCGAGGACATCGAACTCGAGACGCTCGACGGCCTGACGCTGGTGGGCGAACTCGCACTGCCCGAGACGCGCGATCCGGTGGCGACGCTGGTGACGTTGCATCCGCTTCCCACCGCCGGTGGCTTCATGGACTCGCACATCCTGCGCAAGGCCGCGGGGCGCCTTCCCGCCCTCGCCGACCTCGCGGTGCTGCGGTTCAACACGCGCGGCACGACCTCGCCGCGGGGCACGAGCGAGGGAGCCTTCGACGGCGGCCGCGCAGAGGCCTTCGACGTCGCGGCGGCCATGGACTTCGTCCACGCCCGGGGGCTGCCGCGGCCCTGGCTCGTCGGCTGGTCGTTCGGCACCGAGCTCGCCCTCAAGTACGGCCGTGACCATGCGGTCGAGGGTGCGGTGCTGCTCTCGCCGCCGCTGCATCGGGCTACCGACGCCGAGGTCGCGGCGTGGTCGGGTGACGAGCGGCGGCTGATCGTGCTGGTGCCGGAGTTCGACGACTACCTGCGACCGGATGCCGCGGCCCAGCGCTTCTCCAGCGTCCCCGACGCCGTCCTCATTCCGGTCGAGGGTGGAAAGCACCTCTGGGTGGGGGAGAACCAGACGCGGCGTGTGCTCACCGAGATCGTCGCGGCGATCAACCCCGACGCGCTTCCGCTGCCTGGCCAGTGGAACGGCCCGATCGTCGCCGACGGCTGACCCGATCGGGTCGCGCGCGGCGTCATCTCTCGTTCTGACGCGGGATCACGACCTGGCGGTAGATGATGAGGATGCTCGCCGCGACCGGGATGGCCACGAGCGCGCCCAGCAGGCCCAGCAGGGAGCCGCCGGCGAGTGCCGCGATCACCACGACGGCGCCCGGCACCGACACCGCACGGCCCATGATGCGCGGCGCAATGACGTAGGCCTCGATCTGCATGTAGATCAGGTAGTAGATCGCCGCGATGAGCGCTGTCGTGGGGGAGCCGACGACGAGGCATGTCAGCACGATGATCGTCGAACCGGTGAGCGTGCCGACGAGAGGGATGAGCGAGAAGAAGAAGGCGATCACGGCGAGCACCGCAGGGAAGGGCGCGTCGATGATCGACAGGAAGATCGCGCTCAGGACGCCGTTGATGACGCCGAGCGCCGCCTGGCCGATGACGAAGTACCCGACCGAGTCGGTGATCTGCTCGCCGAGGTCCATGAAGCGCGCGCGCTTGGATGCCGGGACCAGCTGGTAGACCGCACGCTTCAGGTTCGGCGTGGAGGCGGTGAAGTAGATGGTGAGGATGAGCACGATGAACGCGCCCGCGAATCCGGCGAGGAGGGCGCCCACGATGGCGATGATGCTCCCGCCCACCTCAGAGCCGATCGCGCCGACGTCCAGCGAGGCGTACCAGTCCTCGATGTAGGTCCAGACCTCGTCGACGTTCAGCGCCGGGAACACGGTGTGCAGCCAGTCCTGGATCGCACCGACGGGGTCGTCGAACATGCCGTCCTCGGCGAGCTCTTGGATGGCCACCACGAGCTGCCCGATCTGCTGCACGATGACCGGCACGATCATCACCACGATGCCGGCGAAGGCGGCGAGGACCCCGAGGATCGTGATGAGCACCGCCGCCCACCGCGGCAGCCTGCGTCGTTCGAGCCACTCCACGATCGGGTCGAGGCCCAGCGAGAGGAACAGGGCCGTGCCGACGTACAGCAGGATCGTCTGGAGGTTCTGGATGCTCCCGATGAGAAGCAGCCCGAGACCGACGCCGAGGGTGGCGAGCAGCGCGGTGCGGAACGGGTTGTGCAGCTTCATCGAGATCCCCTCCCATCGACGACCGCCGATGCACCAGTCCGCTAAGGATACGCATTCGCGGGCCCTGGGCCCGGGAACGGCACCTCCCACGCGCCTCACAGGTCGTGTTCGCTAGTCTGAAATGTCGAATCGAAGGGTGCGGAGTGTCCGCGCACCCCGGAAAGGTGTTTCTTCGTGCGTTTCGTGTGGGCCGTGGCGGCCTTCGTGCTCGCCACCGTGATGATCGGGGCGGGCATCGCCCAGCGGACGATCTTCCAGGGACCCCGGACCGAGACGGCGGCGATCTCGGTCGAGGACGAGGCTCCCTACCTCCTCATCGACGGCGCCGTGCTCAATCAGCTGCCCGGCACCCAGACGCTGCGCGCGCAGGGGGAGGGCGAGCTCTTCGCCTCCTACGGCCGCACCGCCGACATGCAGGCCTGGCTCTCGGATGCCGAGTACACGCACGTCACGCTGGGCGATGAGGGAGTGCTCGACTCGACGCTGGTCGAGCCGGCTCCCGATGCCGTCGCCCCCGACGACGAGGCCGCCGCCGAAGACGCGGCCACCGACGAGGCCGCCGCCGACGAGGCGGCCGCCGCGGACGCGGCGGACGATGCCGCGGCGGATGACGCGGCTGCCGAGGAAGCGGCGACCCCGGGGCGCAGCCCCATCGGTTCGGACCTCTGGCTCGACGAGTACCAGCAGACCGACCTCCTCATCGCCCCGCTGCAGCTCCCGGAGGGCATGAGCGTGCTCGTCGCGGCGGACGGCACGGCACCGGCACCCGACCGGGTGACGGTGACCTGGCCGCTGCAGACGTCCACCCCCTGGGCGGGCCCGCTCATCGTGTTCGGCGGCCTCCTCATGGCCGTCGGCGTCTTCCTCTACATCCTCGGCATCCGCCACGCCCGGCGGAAGCGCGGGCCGCGCCGCAAGGGGCTTCCGCTCCCGGTGACCGAGCCGATCAACATCGCCATCACCGATCCCGACGGCAAGGGCGTCATCAGCAACGGCCAGGCCACGACGCGCCGGGCCGTCTCCAGCGGTCGCCGCGCGTTCGCCGTCGTGCCGGTCGTCGCGGTCTCCGCGCTGCTGTTCAGCGGCTGCTCCGCCGACGCCTGGCCGCAGTTCGCGGCGTCGCCGACGCCGTCCCCGACCGCGACGGTGATCGCGCCCGAGGGGCAGCAGGCGCCCGCTGTGACCAAGGCGCAGGCGGAGCGCATCCTCACCCGCATCGCGGCGACGGTCGCGGACGCGGATGCCGCGATGGACGGCGATCTCGCCGAGACCCGTCTCGAGGGCGCGGCCCTGGCCGCGCGAGACACGAACTACAAGCTGCGCTCGGCGATCGCCGACTACGCGGTTCCCGCACCGATCCTCGCCAAGCCGCTCGAGATCATTCTTCCCCAGGCGTACGACGGCTGGCCGCGCTCGGTCATCGCCGTCGCCGACGACGAGGAGTCGAAGACCTCGAGCATCATGGTCATGACCCAGAAGGACGCCTGGGCCGACTACAAGCTGTCGTACATCGCCAGCCTCGAAGCCTCGACGACGCTTCCCGACCTCGCACCCGCCTACATCGGGGCGCCGCAGGTGGAGCCTGATTCGCCGTTCCTGCTTCTCGCGCCCGACCAGGTCGCCGCGGCGTACTCCGACGTGATCAACAAGGGTGAGGACAGCGAGTTCTACGACCTCTTCGAGGTCGAGGGCGACCAGCTCCGCGCCAGCATCACCGCCGATCGTCAGCGACGCCTCGACGAGTTCAACAAGACCGCGTCCTCCACGGGAAGCCTCACATTCAGCTCGGCTCCCGGGCCGCAGGCGCCGTTCGCGCTGCAGACGGTCGAGAGCGGAGCGATCGTGGCGGTCAACGTCAACGAGATCGACACCGTGAAGCCGACGAACGAGGATGCCGTGATCAAGGTCGACGGCAACCTGACCGTCAAGTCGCTGGCCGGCGTCGACCAGTCCGCGACCGGCTTCGCCACGACGTTCAGCGATCAGGTCTTCTTCTACGTGCCCGGCCCGGGCTCCAGCGAGAAGATCCGCCTGCTGGGCTACTCGTCCGACATCCTCGATGCGAAGGTTCTCTCGTGACCGATCCCACCCTGGGCGCCGCGGTGCGCGGCGCCGTCGATCTCTCGGCTCTCCGCAACCGCCCCACGACCGGCGCTCCCGATGGCGAGCAGGCCGCCGACGGCGCCGGTGGAGTCGTCGTGCCGTCCCTCGTGCTCGACGTCACCGACGAGACCTTCCCGCAGGTGCTCGAGCTGTCGCGCACCGTTCCCATCGTGATCGACCTGTGGGCCGAGTGGTGCGGACCGTGCAAGCAGCTGAGCCCCGTGCTCGAGCGCGTCGTGACCGAGCTGGGCGGCCGCCTCGTCCTGGCGAAGGTCGACGTCGATGCGAACCCGCAGCTGTCGCAGGCCTTCCGGGCGCAGTCCATCCCCATGGTCGTCGCGCTCGTCGGCGGCCAGCCGGTCCCGCTGTTCACCGGCGCGGTGCCCGAGCAGCAGGTCCGCGAGGTGTTCGCACAGCTGCTCCAGCTCGCCGCGCAGAACGGCGTGACGGGCACGGCCTCCGTCGACGGTGAGCGCGCGGAGGAGGCGCCTGCCGAGCCGCCCCTGCCGCCGCTCCACGCGGAGGCCTTCGACGCGATCGAGGCGGGCGACTACCCCCGCGCGATCGCGGCGTACGAGAAGGCTCTCGCCGAGAATCCGCGCGACGCGGAGGCGCGCGCGGGACTGGGGCAGGTGCGCCTCCTCGACCGCGTGCAGGGCCTCGATCTGCAGGCGGCCCGCGCCGCGGCGGCCGCTGCACCGACGGACGTCGCCGCGCAGCTCGCGGTCGCCGACCTGGACGTCGCCGGCGGGCACGTCGAGGACGCGTTCGGCCGCCTCCTGGACCTGTTCGCCCAGCTTCCGTCGGACGCGCGCACGCCGGTGCGGGAGCGGCTCCTCGAGCTGTTCGCCCTCATCGGCGACGGTGATCCCCGCGTCATCGCGGCCAGGGGTCGCCTGGCGTCGCTGCTCTTCTGAGCAGCCCCGGCGCCGGGAGCCCCGGCGCCGAGGGCGAGGTCAGCCCTGCGTCGGCGAGGGGATGTGCGCCTGCGTTCCGTGACGCAGCCAGAGCACGCCCAAGGGCGGCAGCACCAGTGAGGCGCGGCCTCCTGCGCCCGCATGCACGACGCCCAGGTTGCCGACCCCGGATCCGCCATATGCCTCGGCGTCGGTGTTGAGGATCTCGTGCCACACCCCGCTCTCGGGCAGGTCGAGCTCGTACGAGCCGATCGTCGAGCCCGAGAAGTTCGCCACGACGACGACGGTGTTCCCGTGCCAGTCGCGCCGTGCGAACGCGATGACGTTGGGGTTCCACTGCGGGCCGCCGAGCCGCGCGAAGGCGGCGCCGTCGCTGTCACGCGCCCAGAGCGCGGACTGGTCGCGGTAGACCCGGTTGAGCGTGCCCACGAAGTGCTGCAGCTGGGCGTGCGCCGGCTGGTCCAGCAGCCACCAGTCGAGGGAGCGACCCTCGGACCATTCCGAAAGCTGCCCGAACTCCTGTCCCATGAACAGCAGCTGCTTGCCCGGGTGCCCCCACATGTAGGCCAGGAACGCCCGCATGTTCGCCAGCTGCTGCCAGTGATCGCCCGGCATCCGGCCGAAGAGGCTGCCCTTGCCGTGGACCACCTCGTCGTGGCTGATCGGGAGGACGTAGTTCTCGCTGAAGGCGTAGACGAACGAGAACGACATCTCGCCCTCATGGTGGGAGCGGTAGAGCGGATCGCGCGCGATGTACTGCAGCGAGTCGTTCATCCAGCCCATGTTCCACTTGAACCCGAAGCCGAGACCGGCCTGGCTGGTCGGGGCGGTGACGCCGGGGAAGCTGGTCGACTCCTCGGCGATCATCGCGATGCCCGGGTAGCGCTTGTAGGCGGTGGCGTTGACCTCCTGCAGGAAGCGGATGGCCTCGAGGTTCTCACGCCCGCCGTGCACGTTGGGCGCCCATTCGCCCTCGTTGCGGGAGTAGTCGAGGTAGAGCATCGAGGCGACGGCATCCACCCGCAGGCCGTCGACGTGGAACTCCTCGAACCAGTACAGGGCATTGGCGACGAGGAAGTTGCGGACCTCGTTGCGGCCGTAGTCGAAGATGTACGTGCCCCAGTCGCGGTGCTCGCCGCGCCGCGGATCCGGGTGCTCGTACAGGGCCTCGCCGTCGAAGCGGGCGAGCGCGAAGGCATCCTTCGGGAAGTGGCCGGGGACCCAGTCCATGATCACCCCGATGCCCGCCTGGTGCAGGCGGTCGATCAGATAGCGCAGGTCGTCGGGGTCGCCGTACCGGCTCGTCGGCGCGTAGTACCCGGTGACCTGGTAGCCCCAGGAGCCGCCGAACGGATGCTCGGCGAGGGGGAGGAACTCCACGTGGGTGAATCCCTGCCCGGTGACGTAGTCGATCAGCTGGTCCGCGGCATCCCGGTACGACAGACCCTGCCGCCAGCTGCCGAAGTGCAGCTCGTAGACCGACATCGGCCGCGACACCGGGGTGGTCTTCGCGCGCTGCGCGAGCCACGCGTCGTCGCCCCACGTGTACGAGGACCGAGTGACGACGGATGCCGTCGCCGGCGGCACCTCGGCGAACCGCGCCATCGGGTCGGCCTTCAGCACCCACTGCCCGTTGCGGCCGAGCAGCTCGAACTTGTAGGCGGTGCCCTGGCCGATGCCGGGGACGAAGAGCTCCCAGACGCCGCTGTCGCCCATGGAGCGCATCGAGTGGCCCTGTCCGTCCCAGCCGTTGAAGTCGCCGACGACCCGGACGGCGCGGGCGTTGGGGGCCCACACGGTGAACGCCGTGCCGGATGCGCCCTCGTGGTCGCGCTCGTGCGCGCCCAGGACGCGCCAGAGCTCCTCATGCCGGCCCTCGCGGATCAGGTGGAGATCGAGCGCGCCGATCGTGGGGGAGTGCCGGTAGGGATCCTCGGCGACGTAGTCCGGGCCGTCCTCGTATCCGGCGACGAGCTGATATCGGCCCGGCGCCCCGGTGCGCGTCCCCTCCCAGATCCCGGCGCGGACATGCTCGAGGGGAACCCGCGTGCCGTCCGCGAAAACGGCCGTCACGCTCCGCGCCAGAGGTCGCCGCGTACGCACGATCCAGGTTTTCGTGCCCTCGGCATCCGTGTCGGGGTGGATGCCGAGCACGGCGTGCGGGTCGTGGTACGAGCCGGTGGCGACGGTGTCGAGGAGCTCGTCGGAGGGCATCATCGGGACTCCTTCACGTGGAGGATGTGGACCGGCTCGGTGAACGCGTCGAGCATCACGAAGTTGTGATCCGACCACGTCCACGTCGCGCCGGTGACGAGGTCCTCGACCTCGTACGGAGTGCCCGGCTCGACTCCCCACACGCGGGTGTCGAGGTGGACCATCGTCTGACGCACCGAGTGGGGGTCGGTGTTGACCACGACGATGACGGTGTCGCTGCGTCCGTCGGGGGAGACCGCCGCATCCAGGTGCTTCGCGTAGACCAGGATGGCGTCGTCGTCGCTCCAGTGGACGCTGAGGTTGCGCAGCTGCCGGAGCGCGGGATGGGCGCGCCGGATCTCGTTGAGCCTGGTCAGGAAGGGCGCCAGCGAGTCGCCCCGCTCGACGGCACCCGCCCAGTCGCGGAACTTGTACTCGTACTTCTCGTTGTCGATGTTCTCTTCCGACCCCGGCCTGGCGACGTTCTCGTAGAGCTCGTAGCCCGCGTACACGCCGTACGTCGGGGCGGCCGTCGCCGCGATGGCGGCGCGGATCCGGTACGCCGGACGGCCGCCGTACTGGAGGTACTCCGTCAGGATGTCGGGCGTGTTGACGAAGAGGTTCGGGCGGAGGAAGTCGGCGGTCTCGTGGGCCAGCTGCGAGAGGAACTCCTCGAGCTCGGCCTTGGTGTTGCGCCACGTGAAGTATGTGTAGCTCTGCTGGAAGCCGGCCGATGCGAGGCTCTGCAGCGGAGCGGGCCTGGTGAACGCCTCCGCCAGGAACACGACGTCGGGGTTCTCCGCGTTGACCGTCCGGATGAGCCACTCCCAGAACTGCAGGGGCTTCGTGTGCGGATTGTCCACCCGGAAGATGCGCACGCCCTGGGCCACCCAGTGCCGCACGATGCGCAGCACTTCGGCGCGGATGCCGGCGGGGTCGTTGTCGAAGTTGACCGGATAGATGTCCTGGTACTTCTTGGGGGGATTCTCGGCGTACGCGATCGAGCCGTCCGGAAGGGTCGTGAACCACTCGGGGTGCTCGGCGACCCACGGGTGGTCGGGTGCGGCCTGCAGTGCGAGATCCAGTGCGACCTCGAGCCCCTCGGCCCTGGCAGCCCGGACGAACGCCCGGAAGTCCGCGAGCCCGCCGAGGTCGGGATGCACCGCGTCGTGGCCCCCCGCCGCCGAGCCGATCGCCCAGGGGGACCCCGGGTCGCCGGGTCCGGCGTCGAGGGTGTTGTTCGGTCCCTTGCGGTTGAGCGTGCCGATGGGGTGGATGGGCGGCAGGTAGAGCACCTCGAACCCCATGGCCGCGACGCCCGGGAGCCGCTTGGCGGCAGTGCGGAACGTGCCGCTCTTGACGGTGCCGTCCTTGAGCCGGCGCGCGCCCTCCGAGCGCGGGAAGAACTCGTACCACGCGCCCACTCCGGCACGCTCGCGCTCCACGAGGAGTTCCAGGTCGTCCCCGAGCGTGACGAGCGACATGACGGGGCGTTGACGGAAGAAGCCGGCGATGGTGGCGTCGGTCACGATCTCCAGCGCGCCGGCGTCGTCGACGCCGGCGTCACGGAGCGACGCGGCAGCAGTCGCCAGCGCCTTCCGCTCCGCCGCCGGGCGGTCCTTCTCGGCGCGCGCACGGTCGAACAGGAGCGCCCCGATCTCGCGCATGAGCGCCGCATCCACCCCGGCGGCGATCTTGAGGGCGGCGGCGTGCTCCCACGTGGCGAACTCGTCGCCGAACGACTCGAACCGGAAGCGCCAGACGCCCTGCTCCAGCAGCGCGACCTCCGTCCGCCACCGGTCGAATCCGTCTTCGAGGGGGTCCAGGCGGTGCAGCGACTCGTCGCCGGAGGGCGAGAACAGGCGCAGCTGCACACCGATGCGGTCATGCCCCTCGCGGAACGACGTCACGACGAACGGGACGACCTCGCCTACGAACGCCTTCGGCCGGTAATCGCCCCACGGCACCGCCGGGGACGGCTTGGCGAGCGGGACCCGGCGCGACGCCGTGTCGGACTCCGGCTGCCGGGCGGGGACAGGGCGGACGGGAAGGGCTGCGGCGCTCCGCCACGGGCGGGGGCGCTCTGAGCGCGTCGACGTGACCACGAGTCGAACCTATCGCGCGCCCGTCGAACAGCACAGCGAGGTGACGACCGGCGCCGGATGCGGTAGCGTGCGTCCCCGCCGCGGGCGGGAGCTCGTCTACTCGGCGCGGAAGAGGCGCATGGACGTCCCGGGGAGCCGGACGATCTCGCCCGGCGCGTACGCGGTCTCCGTGGCCGCGGAGGGGACCTCGTCAGCGCTGGACCACAGCGACGTGAACCTCGTCACACCGTCGATGTCGGGCAGCGTCACATCGATCGGCCGCTCGGTCCCGTGCACCATGAGCAGCACGCGGTTGAAGCCCTCGAACTCCGGCGTCGAGGCCGCGACGTACTGGAGCGTCCGGTGCGCGGGGTCGGTCCAGCGCTCGCCCGACATCGTCCGGCCGTGCTCGTCGTACCACTCCATGACGGACGCCGACGGCGTGTGCTCGCCGAGACGGGCGAAGCGGCTCGGGCGAAGGGCCGGATTGTCCCGCCGCAGTCGCAGCAGGTGGCGCACGTGCGCGTAGAGGTCGCGCTGCCACGGCGCGTGCTCCCAGGACAGCCACGTGAGCATCGAGTCGTGGCAGTAGGCGTTGTTGTTCCCGCGCTGAGTGCGCGCGAACTCGTCGCCGGCGGTCAGCATCGGGACGCCGGCGGACAGCAGCAGGGTCCCCAGCAGGTTGCGCATCGCCTTGCGTCGCGTGGCCAGGATGGCCTCGTCGTCGGTGGGTCCTTCCGCGCCGTGGTTGAACGACCGGTTGGTGTCGGCGCCGTCGCGGTTCTGCTCGCCGTTCCCGTGGTTGTGCTTGACGTCGTACGACACCAGATCGCGCAGGGTGAAGCCGTCGTGCGCGGTGATGAAGTTGACGCCGGCGAGGGGGCCGCGCTCCTCGACGAAGGTGTTCGCGGATCCGGCGAGGCGGGTGGCGAATCCACCGACGCCGACCGGCGAGGTCGACGCGCGACGGGCGTAGTCGACGTCGCTGAGCCAGAAGTTGCGGACGCGGTCGCGGTAGCGGTCGTTCCACTCGCTCCAGCCTTCGCCGAAGCCGCCGGTCTGCCAGCCGCCCAGGCCGACGTCCCACGGCTCGGCGATCTTCTTCACGCCTTCGAGGGCGGGGTCGTCGAGGATCGCGCGCAGGAGCGGGTGATCGGGGGTGAACGTATGCGCCGCGTCGCGCCCCAGCGTCGCGGCGAGATCGAAGCGGAAGCCGTCGACCTGGACGTCGTCTGCCCAGTACCGCAGCGAATCCAGCACGAGCCGGGCCGCGGCATCCGTCGACGTGTCCAGCGAGTTGCCGCAGCCGGTCACGTCGATGTAAGCGCCGTCCGCCTGCTGCCGGTAGTAGGCGCGGTTGTCGATGCCCCGGAGGCTGGACCGCGGACCGCCGATGCCCTCTTCGGCGGTGTGGTTGTACACGACATCGAGGATGACCTCCAGGCCCGCCTCGTGGAGCAGCTTCACCATGCCCTTGAACTCGCGCAGCACCGCGTCGGGTCCCTGGCGGCGGGCGTCCTCGGTGGCGTACGCCGCGTGCGGCGTGAAGAAGTTCAGGGAGTTGTAGCCCCAGTAGTTGGTGAGGCCGTGCTGGAGGAGGCGGGGCTCCGTCGTGAAGGCGTGCACCGGAAGCAGCTGGATGCTCGTGACCCCGAGGTCGAGGAAGTGGTGCACCATCGCCGGGTGCGCAAGTCCCGCGTACGTGCCGCGCAGCGCGCCCGGGACATCCGGATGCCGCTTGGACAGGCCCTTGAGGTGTCCTTCGTAGATCACCGTGCGGTCCATGGGCACCCGCGGCTTGCTTGCGCCCGCCCAATCGAACGATCCGTCGACCACCGCCGATCGCCAGCCGTCGTAGCCCGTGCGCACGAGGCCCCGCGTGTACGGGTCGAGCAGGAGCGCGCCGTGATTGAACATGTTGCCGGGCCCCTGGGGGCCGTCCACGCGGATCGCGTAGCGCACGCCGGGGCGGAGCAGGGGAGAGGTGACCTCCCAGACGCCCCCTCCGACGTGAGCGAGGGGCTCGGTCGCGGTGATCCAGTCGAGGTCGGTGTCGTCGAAGATGACGAGGTCCACTGCGTCCGCCGCTCCGGACCACACGCGCAGCCGGCCGCCCCCGGGCACGAGCACCACGCCCAGCCCGTCGAGCTCCGGGCTGAGCAGTCCCGGGAGGGGAGGCGAGATGACGGACTCCGGGCTGACCATGCGGACTACGATAACCATGGTCGGAGTCGGGGATGTTACGGGACTCGGTCCCATGACCTCCGGCACTCGGGCGCACGGCGACCGCAGATCGATCGCGAAGGAGGTCCGCGTGCAGATCTACCTCGACCACGCCGCGACCGCCCCGCTGCGACCGGAGGTGCGCGTGGCCTGGATCGACGCCGCCTCGAGCGTCGGGAACGCCTCGTCGATCCACGGTGCCGGCCAGCACGCCCGGCGCCTGCTGGAGGAGGCGCGAGAGCGACTGGCGGCGGTCCTCGACGCCGACCCGATCGAGGTGGTGTTCACCTCGGGGGGCACCGAGGCCGTCAACCTCGCCGTCAAAGGCCTGTGGTGGGCTCGCGGCCCGGAGGAGGACTCCGTGGTGATGCCCGACGCCGAGCACCACGCCACGCTCGATGCCGTGGCGTGGCTGCAGTCGCAGGGTGCGCACGTGCGCCACGTGGGCGTCGACGCCGAGGCGCGCATCCGCCTCGACGAGCTCGCCGCGCGCATGCCGGGGGCGGCGCTGGCGACCGGCCTGGTCGCGAACAACGAGTGCGGCACCGTCAACGACGCCGCCTCGATGTCGCGAGCGGCGCTCGACGCCGGGGTTCCCCTGCACCTGGACGCCGTCGCGGCCTTCGGTCACGTGCCGGTGTCGTTCCGTGCGTGGCGAGCGGATGCCCGGGGAAGGGCGGGCCTGGCAGCCCTGAGCGTCTCGGCGCACAAGATCGGCGGGCCCGCCGGCGTCGGCGCCCTCGTGGTCGCCCGCGGCGCCGAGCTCACCCCCCTCGTTCACGGGGGAGGCCAGCAGCGGAGCCTCCGCGCCGGCACGCAGGACGTGCCGGGGGCCGTCGGCTTCGCGGTGGCGGCCGAGCTGGCCGAGGCCGAGCGCGAGGCCGAGGCGGGGCGGCTGGCCGCTCTGCGCGGACGGCTGGTGGGCGGCATCCGTCACTCGATCCCGGACGCGGTGCTGCTGGGCGACCCCGTCGACCGCATCCCCGGGAACGCGCATGTCCTGTTCCCCGGAGCATCGGGCGAGACGCTGCTCTTCCTGCTGGACGTCGCCGGCATCGCGGTCTCGACCGGGTCGGCGTGCCAGGCCGGCGTACCGGAGCCGTCGCACGTCGTGCGGGCGATGGGGCGGACGGATGCCGAGGCCCGGCAGGTGCTCCGCTTCACGATGGGTCGCACCACGGCCGACGAGGACGTCGACGCGGTGCTGGCCGCACTGCCGGACGCGGTCGAGCGCGCCCGGGCCGCGTCCGGGTCCCGGTCAGGCTCGCGTTCGTAGACTGGACGCATGCGAATCCTTGCGGCCATGAGCGGTGGCGTCGATTCCGCCGTCGCGGCCGCGCGCGCCGTGGACGCGGGTCACGACGTCGTCGGCGTGCACCTCGCGCTGTCCCGCGCCGGCGGCACGCTGCGCACCGGCAGCCGCGGGTGCTGCACGATCGAGGACGCGATGGACGCGCGACGCGCGGCCGACCGGCTCGGGATCCCCTTCTACGTCTGGGACTTCTCGGAGCGCTTCCGCGACGACGTCATCGACGACTTCGTCGCCGAGTACCGCGCCGGGCGCACCCCCAATCCGTGCATGCGCTGCAACGAGAAGATCAAGTTCGCCGCGCTGCTCGAGCGTGCGCTCGAGCTGGGCTTCGACGCCGTCTGCACGGGCCACTACGCCACGCTCGTCGAGGGACCGGGCGGACGGGAGCTGCACCGCGCGTCGGATGCCGCGAAGGACCAGTCGTACGTGCTCGGCGTGCTCACTGCCGAGCAGCTCGCGCACACGTACTTCCCGCTCGGCGCGACGCCCTCCAAGGCGGTCGTACGCGCCGAGGCGGAGTCCAGGGGGCTCACGGTCGCGCACAAGCCCGACAGCCACGACATCTGCTTCATTCCCGACGGCGACACGCGCGGCTGGCTGGCGGAGAAGGTGGGCGCCGAGCGCGGCGACATCGTCGACCGGACAGGCACCGTGGTCGGCGCGCACGACGGTGCGCACGCCTTCACGGTGGGCCAGCGCCGCGGCCTTCAGCTCGGCATGCCCGCGCCTGACGGCAAGCCCCGCTTCGTGCTGGAGGTCCGACCCGTCACCAACACGGTCGTGGTCGGTCCGAAGGAGGCCCTGGCGACCGCCGAGATCGCCGGAGAGCGCTACACCTGGGCAGGGCGCGCGCCCGGGACCGGCGCGTTCGCGTGCGATGTGCAGATCCGTGCGCACGCCGACCCCGTGCCGGCCGCCGCCGTTCTCCGCGAGGGCGTGCTGACCGTCGTGCCGACGACCCCGTTCGACGGCGTCGCGCCCGGCCAGACGGCCGTGCTCTACGACGGAACCCGCGTCATCGGGCAGTTCACGATCGACCGAACCGTGTCGGCCGTCCCCGTGGGCGCCTGAGCGGCGGAAGATCCGCAAGCACCTCGTGCTGTCGGACCCCACTCCTAGACTGACGGGGTGACGGATGCCGTACTTCCCGCAGACGCCGGTCTCGAGGCCGCGCGAGCCGAAGCCCAGGAACTGACGGATCGCATCCTCGACGCGCGGGACGCGTACTACGGCCGCAACGCCGAGATCGTCGACGACGCGACGTACGACGCCTGGATGCGGCGCCTCGAAGAGATCGAGCACATGCACCCCGAGCTGCAGGGGCAGGACTCGCCCACGCAGACGGTGGGCGCGGCCGAGAGCTCGATGTTCGCCCCGGTCGAGCACGCGGAGCGCATGCTGAGCCTCGACAACGTCTTCAGTCCCGACGAGCTGCACGACTGGTGCGTCAAGACCGAAGCGGCCGCCGGGCGCAGGGTGCGGTGGCTCACCGAGCTCAAGATCGACGGGCTCGCCATCAGCCTCCGGTACGAGCGCGGAGTGCTCACCTCCGCCGCCACCCGCGGCGACGGCCGGATCGGCGAGGACGTCACGATGAACGCGGCGCGTGTCGCCGGCATCCCGCACCGCCTTGCCGGCACCGGGCACCCCGACCTCGTGGAGGTCCGCGGCGAGGTGTTCATCCCCGTTGCCGCCTTCGAGCGGCTCAACGCGCTGCAGGCCGAGATGCGCGATCGCGCCGTCGGCGAGACGCGCGCCCGAAGCCGGGCTTTCGACGAGGCCAAGGCGCGCATCAGCGCGGAGCGTCGCTTCCCCTCGTTCGCCAATCCCCGCAACGCCGCCTCCGGCGGGCTCCGCCAGCAGCTCGACAAGAAGGACGGCCTCGAGCGCGAGGCCCGTCAGGCGAGGCTGGACTCCCTGCGCCTCTTCGTCCACGGCATCGGCGCGTGGAGCGACCCGCCGGTCGGCTCGCAGAGCGAGACGTACGCCCTCCTGGCCGCGTGGGGCCTGCCCGCGAGCCCGTACTTCCGCACCGCCGACGACGTCGACGGGGTGCTCGACTTCGTCGCCCACTACGGTGAGCACCGCCACGACGTGGAGCACGAGATCGACGGGGTCGTGGTCAAGGTCGACGAGCTCGCGCTGCATGACGAGCTGGGCGCGACGAGCCGTGCGCCCCGCTGGGCGATCGCGTACAAGTACCCGCCCGAGCAGGTGAACACGAAGCTGCTCGACATCGTCGTGTCGGTGGGGCGCACCGGGCGCGCCACCCCGTTCGCGGTCATGGCGCCCGCACGCGTCGCCGGATCCGTGGTGCGACAGGCGACGCTGCACAATCAGGACGTGGTGCGCGCCAAGGGCGTGCTCATCGGCGACACCGTCGTGCTGCGCAAGGCCGGCGACGTCATCCCCGAGGTCCTCGGCCCCGTCGTCGAGCTGCGCGACGGCTCCGAGCGCGAGTTCGTGATGCCCGCCCACTGCCCGGAGTGCGGATCGCCGCTCGCGCCGGCCAAGGAGGGCGACATCGATCTGCGGTGCCCCAACACCCGCGCCTGCCCGGCGCAGGTGCGGGGCCGGGTCGAGCACATCGGCTCGCGCGGCGCCCTCGACATCGAGGCGCTGGGCGAGGTGACCGCGGCGGCCCTCACGCAGCCCTCGGTGCCCGAGGAGCCCCCGCTCGACACCGAGGCGAGCCTGTTCGACCTCACCCTCGATCAGCTCGTGCCGATCGAGGTCGTGGTGCGCGACGCCGAGACGGGCGAGCCCCGCATCGACGAGAAGACCGGCGAGCTCGTGCGGCGGGCGCCGTTCCGCCGCAACCCCTCGGCGGCCGAGAAGAAGGCGGGCCTGACCGGCCCGCAGCCCTCGGCGCAGGCCCTGACCCTGCTCGATCAGCTCGAGCGGGCGAAGACCAAGGAGCTCTGGCGATTCCTCGTCGCACTGAACATCCGGCACGTCGGTCCCGTCGCCGCGCGCGCTCTCGCCCAGTGGTTCGGCTCGGTGGCGGCCATCCGCGCGGCGTCGCGCGATGAGCTCGCGGGGGTCGAGGGCGTCGGCGGCATCATCGCCGACTCGCTGAGCGACTGGTTCGCCGTGGATTGGCATCGCGAGATCGTGGAGCGCTGGGAAGCAGCGGGCGCGCGGCTGGCCACGCCCGGTCACCCCGGGCCCGGCGGCGCGGTGGCCGGCGGCGGGGTGCTCGACGGTCTCACCGTGGTCGCCACCGGCTCACTGGAGGGGTACACGCGTGAGGGAGCGCAGGAGGCCATCATCCAGGCCGGCGGGAAGGCCGCCTCCAGCGTGTCGAAGAAGACCGACTTCGTCGCGGCGGGTCCCGGCGCAGGCTCCAAGCTGGCCAAGGCCGAGGAGCTCGGCATCCGGATCCTCGACGCCGCGCAGTTCCACGTGCTCGTCACCCAGGGGCCCGAGGCGCTGGAGCCGCTCGCCCCGGATGCCGGATGAGGGCATGATGGCGCCATGGCCCAGTGGCTCTACCGCATCGTGCCCTCCCGACCGGAGATGGTCGCCGACGCGACCGACGACGAGCAGCGCATCGTCGCGGACCACTTCGCGTATCTGGTCGACCTGCGCGACCGCGGCATCCTGATCCTCGCCGGGCGCACGCAGGAGGACGAGGGGACGTTCGGCGTCACGATCTTCGAGGCCGACGACGAGCAGGCCGCCCGGGCGGTCATGGCTGCCGACCCAGGGATCTCGGGGGGAGTGTTCCTTGCGACGCTCCACCCCTATCGCGTCGCAGTGGCGCGGGACGGCCTCGCCGGCTGACGGCGGATCTGGGGGCGACGGAGACCGACCCCTGCTGATCAGGAGCCGCTGTTGAGTGCCAGCAGGCGTTCGCGCACCTGACGGCGGAGGACCTTGCCGATCAGCGACTTCGGCAGCTCATCGACCACGAAGACGCGGCGCGGCACCTTGTAGGGCGTGAGGATGCCGCGGGCGAACTCGCGCACGGCGTCCACGTCGACCTCCTGACCGGGCGCGGCCACCACCGCCGCGACGACCTCCTCGCCGGAGTGGTCGCTGGGAAGGCCCACGACGGCGGCATCCTCGATCTGCGGGTGCTGCCGCAGCGCGTTCTCCACCTCGGTCGGGGCGACGTTGAACCCGCCGGTGATGATGAGCTCCTTGATGCGGTCCACGATGCGCACGAATCCGGCGTCGTCGATGGTGACGATGTCGCCGGTGCGGAACCAGCCGTCGGCGAAGACGGCCTCGGTCTCCTCCGGCTTGCCGTAGTAGCCGCTGAAGACCTGCGGGCCGCGGACGACGAGCTCGCCCCGCTCGCCTGCGGGGACGTCGGCCGTCGGGTCATCCGGGTCCACGACCCGGCACTCGGTGCCGGGCAGCGGAAGGCCGACGGTCCCCGGCACGCGGTTCTCGGCGACGGGGTTCGCCATGAGCACGGGCGAGCACTCGCTGAGACCGTAGCCTTCGACGAGATAGCCGCCGGATGCCTCCTCGAACGGGACCACGAGCTCATGCGGCAGCGCCATCGCCCCCGAGATCGCGACCTGCGTGCCCGCGAGCGAGACGCCCTTCTCGCGCGCCGCCGCGAGCAGGCGGTCCGCGATGGGCGGCACCAGCGGGAGGAACGTCGCGGGATGCTTCTTCGTGACCTCGAGCACCATGTCGGGGTCGAAGCGCGGGAACAGCACGAGACGCGCGCCCATGGACATCGCGAAGGTCAGGCACAGCGTGAGCCCGTACGCGTGGAACATCGGCAGGACCGCGTAGACGACGCATCCGTCGCCCCGCACGATCGACGGCACCCACGCCTGGGCCTGCGCCGCGTTGGACAGGAGGTTCCGATGGGTCAGCGCCGCGCCCTTGGGTGCGCCCGTCGTGCCGCTGGTGTACTGGATCAGGGCGAGGTCGTCGGTGCCCGGGCGCGGGTGCGATGCGGGCAGCGGCGACGCGCCCACGACCTGCGCCCACGGCACGGTGCCCGAGACGCGCTCGGCGAGCGCCCCCCGCGCCTCGCGGGCCTTGGCTATGGGAAGCGTCAGGGCGACGCGCATGCGCAGCGGCATCGCCTTGACGACGTCCACCGAGATCAGGTTCGACACAGCGACGTCGGCGGGGAACTCCTGCACGGTCTTGACGACCTTGGTCCACACGATGGCGTGCTTGGCGCCGTGGTCCTCGAACTGCTTGCGCAGCTCGCGCGGCGTGTAGAGCGGATTGTGCTCGACGACGACGGCCCCGAGTCGCAGGATCGCGTAGAAGGCGACGATGTGCTGGGGGCAGTTGGGCAGCACGATCGCGACCGGGTCTCCGGCCTTCACGCCGAGGTCGCGCAGCCCCGCGGCCGCGCGCTCGATCTGCTCGTGGAGGGAGCGGTACGACGTCTCGCGACCGAAGAACTGCAGGGCCGCGGCATCCGGATAGTCCCGCGCCGACGCGTCGACGATGTCCACGAGCGATCCGGTCACGGGAGCGAGGTCCTCCGGAACCCCCTCCGCATAGCTGGCGATCCAGGGGCGAGGCGGGTCGTACGTCGTCACGCGCTCAGCCTACGCCGCACGCGCCACGGGCCGGGGGTGCGGCCCCGGTAGGCTGTGGGGGTGTCTGAAATCACCCCCGATCTCGTGCGCCATCTCGGTGTGCTCGCCCGGATCCAGCTCAGCGACGAGGAGGTCGGGCGCCTGACAGGGCAGCTCGACGCGATCGTCGACAACATCGCCAAGGTCTCCGAGGTCGCCACCCCCGACGTCCCCGCCACCAGCCACCCGATCGCGCTGCAGAACGTGTTCCGCTCGGACGTTGCCGGTGAGCAGCTGACCCGCGCGCAGGTGCTCCAGAACGCACCGGATGCCGCCGACGGCCGCTTCCGCGTCACCGCGATCCTCGGCGAAGAGCAGTAAGGGGCCCCCGTGACCGATCTCACGAAGCTGAGCGCCGCCGCGCTCGCAGACAAGCTCACCGCCGGCGAGGTCTCCAGCGTCGAGGCGACGCAGGCCCACCTCGACCGCATCGCCGCGGTGGATGCCGACATCCACGCCTTCCTGCACGTCAACGCGCGCGCGCTCGACGTCGCCGCCGACGTCGACCGCCGTCGCGCCTCCGGCGAGGAGCTCGGCCCGCTCGCGGGCGTGCCGCTCGCGATCAAGGACGTGCTGGTCACGACCGACATGCCCTCCACCAGCGGATCGAAAATCCTCGAGGGGTACATGTCGCCGTACGACGCCACCGTCGTCGCACGGTCCCGCGCCGCCGGACTCGTCCCGCTCGGCAAGACGAACATGGACGAGTTCGCCATGGGGTCCTCGACCGAGCACTCGGCGTATGGACCGACCCGCAATCCGTGGGACCTCGACCGCATCCCCGGCGGCTCCGGCGGTGGCTCGGCCGCGGCTGTCGCCGCCTTCGAGGCGCCGCTCGCGCTCGGCTCCGACACGGGCGGATCGATCCGTCAGCCGGCGCACGTCACGGGGACGGTGGGGATCAAGCCCACCTACGGGGGCGTGAGCCGGTACGGTGCCATCGCCCTCGCCTCGAGCCTGGACCAGGTCGGTCCCGTCACCCGCACGGTGCTCGACGCCGGACTCCTTCATGACGTGATCGGCGGCCACGACCCGCACGACTCCACCTCGCTCGCGCACGAGTGGCCGTCGTTCGCCGCGGCCGCGCGGGAAGGCGCGAGCGGCGACGTCCTCAAGGGACTCAAGGTCGGCGTCATCCGGGAGTTGCCCGACAGTGGCTTCCAGGCCGGCGTCTCGGAGTCCTTCCGGTCCGCGCTGGCGGCGATGGAGGCGCAGGGCGCCGAGATCGTCGACATCAGCGCACCGCACTTCGAGTACGGGGTCGCCGCGTACTACCTGATCCTCCCGGCCGAGGCGTCCAGCAACCTCGCCAAGTTCGACTCGGTGCGCTTCGGGCTCCGCGTCGACGTGCCGGGCGGCACGGTCGAGGATGTCATGGCCGCGACCCGCGACGCCGGCTTCGGCGACGAGGTGAAGCGTCGCGTCATCCTCGGCACCTACGCCCTCTCCGCGGGGTACTACGACGCGTACTACGGATCGGCGCAGAAGGTGCGGACCCTCATCCAGGGCGACTTCGCCGAGGCGTTCTCGCAGGTCGACGTCATCGCCACGCCGTCCGCTCCGACCACCGCCTTCAAGCTCGGCGAGAAGATCGACGACCCGCTGCAGATGTACCTCAACGACGTCACCACCATCCCCGCCAACCTCGCCGGCGTCCCGGGCATCTCGATCCCGTCCGGCCTGGCCCCCGAGGACGGCCTGCCGGTCGGCATCCAGTTCCTGGCCCCCGCCTACGAGGACGCGCGCCTGTACCGCGTCGGCGCGGCGCTGGAGGCCCTGCTCGTCGACTCATGGGGCGGTCAGCTCCTCGACAGGGCGCCCGCGCTCGGTGTGAACGGAGGAGCCCGCTGATGGCGAAGGACAAGCTGATGGACTTCGACAAGGCGCTCGAACTCTTCGAGCCGGTGCTCGGATTCGAGGTGCACGTCGAGCTCAACACCGAGACCAAGATGTTCTCCGGCGCGGCGAACCCGGCGAACTCCGCCAACCACGGCGCCGAGCCGAACACGCTCGTGGCGCCGGTGGACATGGGCCTGCCCGGCTCGCTCCCTGTCGTGAACGAGACTGCGGTGCGGTACTCGATCAGCCTGGGTCTCGCGCTCGGCTGCTCGATCGCACCGTCCAGCCGGTTCGCGCGGAAGAACTACTTCTACCCCGACCTCGGCAAGAACTACCAGATCTCCCAGTACGACGAGCCGATCGCGTTCGAGGGGCAGGTCGAGATCGAGCTGGCCGACGGCACGGTCGTCGAGGTGCCCATCGAACGGGCGCACATGGAGGAGGATGCCGGCAAGCTGACGCACGTCGGCGGCGCCACCGGTCGCATTCAGGGCGCGGAGTACTCGCTCGTGGACTACAACCGCGCCGGCGTCCCGCTCGTCGAGATCGTCACCAAGCCGATCTTCGGCGCCGAGCACCGCGCGCCGGAGGTGGCGAAGGCGTACGTGCAGACGATCCGCGACATCGTGATCGGCCTGGGCATCTCGGAGGCGCGGATGGAGCGCGGCAACCTGCGGTGCGACGCGAACGTGTCGCTGCGGCCCCGTGGCCAGGAGAAGCTCGGCACCCGCACCGAGACGAAGAACGTCAACTCCATGCGCTCGGTCGAGCGCGCGGTGCGCTACGAGATCCAGCGGCAGGCGGCGATCCTCGCGGCCGGCGGAACGATCACGCAGGAGACCCGCCACTGGCACGAGGACACCGGCACGACCTCGCCTGGTCGGCCCAAGTCGGATGCCGACGACTACCGGTACTTCCCGGAGCCGGACCTGCTCCCGGTCGCCCCGGCACCCGAGCTCATCGAGCAGCTCCGCGCGGCGCTGCCCGAACCGCCGGCCGCCCGTCGCCGGCGTCTGAAGGGGGAGTGGGGCTTCAACGACATCGACTTCCAGGGTGTCGTGAACGCCGGGCTCCTGGCCGAGGTCGAGGCGACCGTGGCGGCCGGTGCGTCGCCTGCTGCCGCCCGCAAATGGTGGATGAGCGAGATCAGCCGTATCGCGAACGCGGAGAACCGCGAGCCCGCCGAGCTCGTCACCCCCGCCCAGGTCGCCGCCCTGCAGGCGCTGGTGGACGCGGGCACACTCACCGACAAGCTCGCCCGCCAGGTGCTCGAGGGCGTCATCGCCGGTGAGGGCTCGCCGCAGGAGGTCGTCGACAAGCGCGGACTCGCGGTCGTCTCGGACGACGGCGCGCTCATCGCCGCCATCGACGACGCACTGGCCGCACAGCCCGACGTGCTGGAGAAGATCCGCGACGGCAAGGTGCAGGCCGCCGGCGCCGTGATCGGCGCCGTGATGAAGGCCATGAAGGGGCAGGCGGATGCCGCGCGCGTGCGTGAGCTGATCCTGGAACGCGCGGCCGCCACCGGCGCCTGAGCGCCGCGCCGCAGCACGCCGGCTGCGCCCGCGGCCGGTGTCTGCGGCGCACCCACGCTCCGGCGTGCGGTGCCGCGATTGCTGGAAGAATCGACGCATGGGTCGTGGCGACGGGAGCGGCAGAGTCGTCTCTGCGGATGGTGCCGACGACTCCGGCACCGGCATCCTGCACGTCGACATGGACGCGTTCTACGCCTCCGTCGAGCAGCTCGACGACCCGTCGCTGATCGGCAAGGCGATCATCGTCGGGGCGCCCGACGGCAGATCCGTCGTCTCGAGCGCATCGTACGAGGCGCGACGCTTCGGTGTGCGCTCGGCCATGCCGGTCGGCCAGGCGCTCCGGCTGTGCCCGACCGCCGTCGTGGTGCGGCCTCACTTCGAGCGGTACCTCGCGGTGTCGTCTCAGGTCATGCGGATCTTCCGCGACATCACGCCGCTCGTCGAGCCGCTGTCGATCGACGAGGCCTTCCTGGACGTGCGCGGGGCGCGTCGGCTGTGGGGGAGTCCGGGGCACATCGCCCTCATGCTGCGGCAGCGCGTGCGGGACGAGACGGGGCTCACGTGCAGCGTCGGCGTCGCCGCGACCAAGCACGTCGCGAAGATGGCCTCGACGCTGAGCAAGCCCGACGGGATGCTGATCGTCGCGGCGGCGGACACCGAGGCGTTCCTCGCCCCGCGGTCGGTGCGGGCGCTGTGGGGCGTGGGCCCCAAGGCCTCGGAAGCGCTCGAAGGCCGCGGCATCCGCACCATCGCAGACGTGCTCGATGCGCCTCGCGAGGTCCTCGACCGCGCGCTCGGGCCCGCGATGGGCGACCGCGTCTGGCATCTCGCCCGCGGGATCGATGCCCGGGAGGTCGACACCGAGCGGGTGGAGAAGAGCGTCGGCCACGAAGAGACCTTCGACCAGGACATCGGCGACGCCGTCGTGCTGCGGTCGGAGCTGCGGCGGCTCGCGGATCGTGTGGGCGCGCGCCTGCGGGCGAACGGGTGGGAGGCGTCGACCGTGGCGATCAAGGTCCGGTTCTCGGACTTCACGACGATCTCGCGGTCGCAGACCCTCGCGGAGCCCACGGCCGTCGGTCAGCGGATCGGGGATGCCGCGCACGAGCTGTTCGGGTCGGTGGAACGCGCGCTTCCGGTGCGGCTCATCGGCGTGCGCGCCGAGAGGCTCCGTCCCGCCGGGGTGGCGGCGCCCACGCTGTGGGACGACGACGAGGGCTGGCGGCGCATCGAGGACGCCCTGGACGGGGCGACGGCGAAGTTCGGCCGCGGAGCCGTCACGCGCGCGACGCTGCTGGGCTCGCGGGGCGGCGGATCCGTGCCGACGAGCCCTCCGGCGCCGCGTTTCGACCACGGCTGACACGAGGCCGACTCGGCAGCGTGACGCACCGGCCTTGCGGTGATGACTGTGCCTGCGGGCCCGCGCCCGCTAGCGTGGAGCCATGCCCAACATCGCACTCGAACTCGGCAGGCAGTCCGCGTCCTTCGGCGTGAAGAGCGCCTACGGCGAGCAGCAGGACGTCGACGGCGTCCGCCTGATCCCGGTGGCACTGACGTGGTCCGGCTTCGGCGGCGGATCCGACGAGGCGGGCAACGGCGGCGGCGGCGGTGGCGGGTGGGCCATCCCGGTCGGCGCATACATCCGTCGAGGCGACGACGTGCGGTTCGAGCCGAACCTCGTCGCGCTGGTGGCCGTCGCGGTCCCGTTCGTGTTCTTCGCCGGTCGCGCGCTCAGCCGTGTCATCCGCGCCCTCAAGAAGTAGCTCGGACGCGGTCGGCTCCTCCCTGGCTCTCGCTGTCGCGCGCATCACGGCGGCGGTCGCCGACGTGGCGGCATCCAATCCGGTCGTGCTCATCGACGGCCGCAGCGGTGCGGGGAAGTCCTCGCTGGCTCGCGCCCTCGTCGCACGGTGGCCGCTCCGCGGACGCGTGCAGCTCGTCGCGCTCGACTCGATCTACCCAGGATGGAACGGGCTGGAGGAGGGCGCGGAACTCGCCCGTCAGCTGATCCTCACGCCGCATGCGCGCGGCGTCATCGGCGTGTGGCAGCGGTGGGACTGGACCGCGGGCGAGCCGGCTGAAGCGCACGCCGTGGACCCCTCGCTGCCGCTGATCGTCGAAGGAGCGGGACTGCTGACCCCGGCCAGCGCGAAGCTCGGTGACGTGCGCGTCTGGCTCGAGTCGCCCGCGCCATCGCGGCGGCAGCGGGCGCTGGATCGCGACGGCGAGACCTTCCGCCCGCACTGGGAAGGGTGGGCCCGCCAGGAGCAGCGGCACATCACGCGGAACGAACCGATGCGGCTCGCGACGCACGTCTTCGACGTGCCGTGACGCAAACGGTCAGTCGTGCGGGTCGAGCGCGCCGACCAGTCCGTCCAGCCGGTAGCCCAGCCAGTCGTAGATGCCGAAGCGCGGATCGGCGGAATCATGGTCATCGGCCTCGGCGACGCCCAGCCGGGTGGCGAGCACAAGCCTCACCGCAGCCAGCGTGCGCAGCCAGGCTTGGGCGGCGGCCGGATCGAGCCGGATCTCCGTCTCTTCCAGGAGCGCCGGGTCCTCGGGGTCGTCGGGGATCTGCGAGGCCTCGCCGAGCGAGGCCAGCACGACGGCGGCATCGGCACTGCGGCGGTCCAGCAGATCGGACTGCGTGAGCGCGCGGAACTCCCGTGCGGCCTCCTCGTCGTCCGAGTACGCGGACGGCACCAGTCGCGCGATCGCCGGATCGCCGTCGTCGGGTCCCGACTCGCGGAGCAGGTCCGCGAACTGGCCGACCAGGCCCGAGAGGTGCGCCGCCTCCAGGCGGGTGATCTGCATCACGACCGTCCGCGCGCTCACAGCGGAGCCCGTCGAACGGTGGCCCACAGCCCGTAGTCGTGCATCGCCTGTGCGTGCAGCTCCATCTGCTCGCGGGCGCCCTGCGAGACGACGGCATGACCCTCGTGGTGGACGGCGAGCATGAGGCGCTCCGCCTCGGCGCGGGCGAGGCCGAAGTACTCGCGGAACACGTGGGTGACGTAGCTCATCAGATTCACCGGGTCATCCCACACCACCGTCTGCCACGGCGCATCGGGATCGACGCGTGTGGCCTGGTCGGTGTCCTCCCAGGTGCCGGGCGTCGTCAGCGCCGTCATCATGCCCACCCGAGTTCGTGGAGGCGGTCGTCGTCGATGCCGTAGAAGTGCGCGATCTCGTGGACCAGCGTGGTGTGGACCTCGCTGCGCAGCTCCTCGTCGCTCTCGCACGCCGCCAGATGAGGTTCGCGGTACACGATGATGCGGTCGGGCAGCTCTCCGACGCCGTAGCGCTCGCGCTCGGTGAGCGCCCAGCCGTCGTACAGCCCGAGCAGGTCGAGGCTGCCGTCCTCGGGGCGGTCCTCGACCACGAACACGACGTTGTCGAGCCCCTCCACCATGTCGTCGGGGAGGAGGTCCAATTCGTCGATCACGAGCTGCTCGAAGGTCGCCGCATCCATCTCCATCATGATGCCCCGCTCCGACGCGAATGGGGCGCGATTCGCGCGCCCCATTCGAAGGAATTGGGGTGAGTAACGGGACTCGAACCCGCGACATCCGGCACCACAAGCCAGCGCTCTACCAACTGAGCTATACCCACCATGTCTCCCGCCTGCGCGGGCAACCAGAAGATTCTCTCACACCTCTGGGGCAAACGACGACACGGCGGCGGCGGCCGCCGCGCGGGCTCCGTCGCTGGTCGGGCCGGGCTCGGGAACGAACACCGCCTGGCGGTAGTACGCGAGCTCGCGGACGGACTCGAGGATGTCGGCGAGCGCCCGGTGGCCGCCCTCTTTCGCCGGCGCATGGATGTACGCGCGGGGGTACCACCGGCGGGCGAGCTCCTTGATGCTGGACACGTCGACGTTGCGGTAGTGCAGCCACCGGTCGACGCGCGGCATGTACTTCGCCAGGAACATGCGGTCGGTGCCGATGGTGTTGCCTGCGAGGGGCGCCTTGCCCTCGAGCGGCACGAAGCGCTGGATGTACTCGAGGACCTGGAACTCGGCGTCCGCGAGGCTCACCCCGTGCGGGATCTCATCGAGCAGGCCGGACGTACGGTGCATGTTCGTGACGAACTCGTTCATGTTCGCCATCGCGGAGTCGTCGGGCTTGATCACGACGGCGAAGCCCGGGTCGAGTGGTCGCAGCTCGAAGTCCGTCACGACGACGGCGATCTCGACGAGCTCATCGACACCGAGATCGAGCCCCGTCATCTCGCAGTCGATCCACACCAGACGGTCGTTCTCGGATGCCCCCACCATGTGCTCCATCCTTGTGCAAGGTCCAGACATCCCACGGGCCTGGACGCGAGTCCCGGCTCCCACGCCGAGACCCCGTGCCCCTCCGGGAGGATTCGAACCCCCGACCTTGCGGGTAGAAGCCGCTCGCTCTGTCCCCTGAGCTACGGAGGGAAAGGTCCTGCCCAGACTACTAGGTGGCGCCACGCCCTCGCCGACGCTGGCGCTGGGACGCCGCCCGGCGTAGCGTCAGGGGCGGAGGCATCGAAAGGAGTTCACCGATGAGCACCACGGAGACGCACCACCCCCTCTGGGTCGCCTACGGCGCGTCCGGCGTCGCCGGAAGCATCCGGAAGGACGACGACGGCTACACCGTCACGATGGCCGGCGCAGACGCCCCCGCGGGCACCTATCCGTCGATGGAGATCGCCAAGAGCGCTCTCCACGCGAGGATGGCGCCGGGCAGCGAATGGCCGATGTTCCGGGAGCACTGAGGCAGGCGCCCACGCACCGGGTCGTCGTACCGCCGGGCGTCAGACCGATCGCCCGGCGGTCGGCGTCGGCTGCTTCCTCGTGTCCAGGAGCGGCAGCGCGACATGGACCAGCGGACCGATCAGGAACGCGAACAGCACCGTGCCGACGCCGACTGTGCCGCCGAGGAGCCAGCCGACGGCCAGCACCGACAGCTCCACCAGCGCGCGGCACATCCAGATCGGCCATCCGAGGCGGGCGTTCAGGCCCGTCATGAGCCCGTCCCGCGGGCCGGGGCCGAAGCGCGCCCCGATGTAGAGGCCGGAGGCCAGCGCGACGACGAGGATGCCGCCGAGGAGCATGGCGACCTGGGCCGCCAGGCCGGAGATCGGGGGCACGACCCCCAGCACGATCTGCATGCTCGTCCCGACGAGGAGGATGTTCGCGACCGTCCCCACGCCGGGGCGCTGGCGCAGCGGGATCCACAGCAGGAGCACGAAGAACCCGACGATGTTGGTGATCCAGCCGATGCCGATGCCGGTGCGCAGGGAGAGGCCCTCCGCGAACACGGTCCACGGGTCCACCCCGAGTCCGGCTTCCACGGTCAGCGCGCACCCTGCGCCGTAGAGGAACAGGCCGACGAGGAGCTGGGCGATGCGGCGTGGCATACAGCCATCCAATCGCATGATTGGCGTGCCGGATGCAGTCCAATGCGGCTACTCTGGCCCCATGGACTCCCGCGTGTCTGCCCGCGCTCTCGCATCGGCGCTCGGCGGGTGGCGCTCGCGAGAACCGGCCTACGAGGCTCTCGCCGACGGCATCCGTCTCCTCTGCCTCGACAACCGCCTGGCCCCTCGAACGACGCTTCCGGCCGAGCGTGAGCTCGCCGCCGCCCTCCACCTCAGTCGCAGCACCGTGGCGGCGGCGTATCGCAGCCTGCGTGACACCGGACACATCTCGAGCCTTCGGGGTTCGGGGAGCGTGACGCTCCCGCTCGCGCGCCGCGACCCCGGGCGGGTGGCGGCGGCGGACGGCATGATCGACCTGCAGCAGGCCAGTCCTCCCGCCTGGCCCGGCCTAGCGGGCATCATGGCCGAGGCCGCCGCGAACGCGTCGGCGCTGCTCTCGCGCGCCGGATACGACGTGCTCGGACGCATCGAGCTGCGCGAGGCGATCGCCCGGCGGTACACCGAACGGGGGATCCCCACGCAGCCGCAGGAGGTGCTGGTCACCACGGGCGCGCAGAGCGCGATCCACCTGGTCTCGTCTGTGCTCGTCGGGCGCGGAGACCGCGTCCTCATGGAGACCCCGACGTATCCCCACGCGGTCGACGCACTCAGGCGCGCCGGAGCCCGCCTCGTGGGCGTCCCCGTGACGACGGAGGCCGGGTGGGACGTGGACCGGGCCGAGCAGGCTTTCGCCCGGACTCTGCCCGTGATGGCGTACCTCATGCCCGACTTCCAGAACCCGACGGGACGGAGCATGACCGCTCTCGAGCGCGCAGCCGTCCTTGCCGCGGGCGAGCGCGCGGGCTCCGTCCTCGTCCTCGACGAGACGACCGCCGATCTGGACATCGACCGCGGCGCCGTGGCGCCGGGATTCGAGGCGTCCGAGCCCGGCACCGTCGTGCGGATCGGGTCGCTGGGCAAGACCGTCTGGGGCGGGCTGCGGCTGGGCTGGGTGCGAGCCGACGGCGACCTGATCCGGCGCCTCGTCGCGGCGCGACCCGCACACGATCTCGGCACCCCCGAATTCGAGCAGGCGCTCGCCACGAACCTGCTCGCACGCTTCGACGACGTGGTCGCCCAGCGGTCGGAGCTGCTGAAGGCCGGCCGCGACGCGGTCGTGCAGGCGCTCGGCGCACAGCTGCCGTCATGGGACATCCCCGTCGCACACGGGGGAGTCTCACTGTGGATCGAGCTGGGCGCACCGCTGAGCTCCGCCCTGGTGATGGAGTCGCGCTCGCGCGGCGTGCTGCTGAGCGCAGGGCCGCGGTTCTCGGTGGACGGCGGCCATGACCGGCATCTGCGGGTGCCGTTCACCTCGCCGCCGGACGAGATGACGCGTGCCGCCGGCCTCTTGGCGGATGCCTGGGCGGCCGTGCGGGCGGGCGCGCCGTCATCGGCCGTCGAGGCGGCGGGCGCCGTCGTCTGAGTCGCGGGCGCGATGCCCTCACCGTCCGAGGCGGAGGCAATCGATCGCATCCTCGGCGCTCCAGAAGTCGCCCACATCGCGGAATGCGCGCGACGCCGGGTGATACCTCCGGGCCCGGAAGCGCGTCCCGCCTGCCTGGGCGACGGCCTGCAGGTGCCCGACGACCCGGCCGGTGGCGTCCTGCACCCTCCACAGGGACGGCGCAGCGCGGATCAGGCGCACGTCCCGCCGTACGGCGGGCTCGGGTGTGACGAGGGCTTCGGACATGGTCTGCCGGCTCATCGACTCTCCTCTCCATTCGAACATACGTACGGGTCCCGACATCGCAGCGGCCCTCACCCCACGGCGGCTCCCCACGGCGGCTCCTCCCCAGCCGGCGTGCAGGGCCGCTCGTCCCCAGAAGGGCCGACCCCCGTCCAGGCGAGCGATGCCGGCAGCCATGCTGAACCCACCGCCGGCGCTTTCGGGCACGGGCGCCGGCGGTGCCGAGGAGAGTCCTCGCACGCAGAGAAGGGATGCGACATGAGCGATATGGGCGACATGATCACCGTCACGGGCAACGTGGGCACCACCCCGGAGCTGAAGCGCACGAACGCGGGCGTGGCCGTCACCACGTTCCGCCTCGCCAGAGGGCTGCGCCGATTCGACCGCGACGCCGCGGCGTGGTCGGATGCGGGGACGAGCTGGTACACCGTGTCGGTCTTCCGGGACCTCGCCGACCACGCCTTCACGTCACTGCACAAGGGCGACAGGGTGATCGTCACCGGTCGGCTGCGTGTGCGTGACTGGGAGACCTCGTCGGCGAAGGGCACCGCGGTCGAGATCGATGCGGAGGCGATCGGGCACGATCTGCGCTGGGGCACCACGACGTTCGTCAAAGCCGCGCGGCCGACGGCTCACGTCGGCAGCCGCACCTCCGCCGGGCCCGAGGACGCGTGGGCGGCGCCCGGCCTGGACGCGGGCGAGCACGAACTCGGCGCGCCGCACTCCGCCGAAGCGCCGCAGCCGCCGGCACTCCTCGAGGAGCACACCGGTGAGGGCGGGGCGGAGCCGGAGCCGCCGTTCTGAGCCGTTCCGAGGCTCCACCGGTGGCCGTTTAGACTCTCTCCGTGCGCCGTCACCTCGCCTCCCGCTCGTCGTTGCGGGGGTCGTCCCGCCGCACGACCGGGATGGTGGCCGTCGCCGCCGTCCTGACCGTCTCCCTCGCCGCCTGCACCCCGGGTGCCCCCGCGACGGCCCCGCCGCCGGCGGCGAGCTCGCCGGTCGCCGCACCCAGCGCGTCGAGCGCGCCGGAGGACTCGGAGCCGAGCGCGCCGCCGCTGGTCCCGGACGGCACGGCCGCAGACAACCTGCCGGCCTTCGCCGCGGTGACGGCGGCCGTCTGGGCCACCGATGACCGCGTCGCGGGGCGCGCCTACGTCGACGCGCTGGTGCAGGCGGGGTTCGACAGGTCCGCGATGCAGGTGACGCACGACCGCTCCACCGTGGGCGACCCGGCCGAGAGCATCCAGTTCTCCGTCCGATGGGATCAGGAGTGCCTCATCGGGCAGGTCGGTCCGGCGACCGGCGAGCCGGTGACCACGGTCATGCCCGTCCTCGCGGAGGGCACCTGCCTCGTCGGCAACACGCGCCCCATCGACTGGTGACCGGCACCGCGGACGGCGGCGGCAGTCCCGCGGTCCTGCCGCGAGCGGACGCGACGGCGCGGGCCCACACGCCCGCCGCACCGGCGGCCGGTAGGCTGGGACGCTGACGTCCGACTCCAAGGAGAACTGAATCCCGCATGGCTGAGTACATCTACTCGATGGTCCGCGCCCGCAAGGCCGTTGGAGACAAGCTGATCCTCGACGACGTCACCATGGCGTTCCTGCCCGGGGCGAAGATCGGCATGGTGGGCCCGAACGGCGCCGGAAAGTCGACGATCCTCAAGATCATGGCGGGCCTGGATCAGCCCTCGAACGGCGAGGCGAAGCTGACTCCGGGCTACTCGGTCGGCATCCTCATGCAGGAGCCGGAGCTCGACGAGACGAAGACGGTGCTGGAGAACATCCAGGACGGCATCGCGATCAAGCCCAAGCTCGACCGCTTCAACGAGATCTCGGGTCTGATGGCCGACCCCGACGCCGACTTCGACGCACTGCTGGCCGAGATGGGCACCCTGCAGGAGGAGATCGACGCAGCGGACGCGTGGGACCTCGACTCCCAGCTCGAGCAGGCGATGGACGCGCTGCGGACCCCGCCGGGCGACGCCGAGATCGGGCCACTGTCGGGCGGTGAGAAGCGCCGCGTCGCGCTCACGAAGCTCCTGCTGCAGAAGCCCGATCTGCTGCTGCTCGACGAGCCCACGAACCACCTCGACGCCGAGAGCGTGCTGTGGCTCGAGCAGCACCTGCAGAAGTACCCCGGCGCCGTGATCGCGATCACCCACGACCGGTACTTCCTCGACAACGTCGCCGAGTGGATCGCCGAAGTCGACCGTGGCCGCCTGATCGGCTACGAGGGCAACTACTCGACCTACCTCGAGAAGAAGGGCGAGCGTCTCGCGATCCAGGGCAAGAAGGACGCGAAGCTCGCCAAGCGACTCGCCGAGGAGCTCGACTGGGTGCGGTCCAACCAGAAGGGTCGTCAGGCCAAGTCCAAGGCGCGCCTGGCCCGCTATGAGGAGATGGCGGCAGAGGCCGACCGCACGCGCAAGCTCGACTTCGAGGAGATCACGATCCCCCCGGGCCCGCGCCTGGGCAGCATCGTCATCGAGGCGAAGAAGCTCCAGAAGGGCTTCGACGGGCGCTCGCTCATCGACGGGCTGACGTTCAGCCTGCCGCCGAACGGCATCGTCGGCGTCATCGGCCCGAACGGCGTCGGCAAGACGACGCTCTTCAAGACGATCGTCGGCCTGGAGCCGCTCGATGGCGGAGATCTCAAGATCGGCGAGACCGTCAAGATCAGCTACGTCGACCAGTCGCGCTCGAACATCGATCCGAACAAGACACTGTGGGAGGTCGTGTCGGACGGGCTCGACATCATCACGGTCGGCAAGACCGAGATCCCCTCGCGCGCCTACGTGTCGAAGTTCGGCTTCAAGGGTCCCGATCAGCAGAAGAAGGCCGGCGTGCTCTCGGGCGGCGAGCGCAACCGCCTCAACCTCGCGCTGACCCTCAAGGAGGGCGGCAACCTGCTGCTCCTCGACGAGCCCACGAACGACCTCGACGTCGAGACCCTGCAGTCGCTCGAGAACGCGCTCCTCGAGTTCCCCGGCTGCGCGGTGGTCATCACGCACGACCGGTGGTTCCTCGACCGCATCGCGACGCACATCCTCGCGTACGAGGGGACCGACGAGGACCCCGACCGGTGGTACTGGTTCGAGGGCAACTTCGAGGCCTACGAGGCGAACAAGGTCGAGCGGCTCGGACCCGATGCGGCGCGTCCGCACCGCACGGCGTACCGCAAGCTCACCCGTGACTGACGGCGGCGACGCGACGGTCGCGGCCGCGGCTCGCGACCGTCGCCTGCACATCCCCATCCACCTGAGATGGGGTGACCTCGACGCGTTCAACCACGTCAACAACACGTCGATGCTGAAACTGCTCGAAGAGGCCCGAGTGCGGGCGTTCTGGGTGCCCGAGCCTGGAGAGGACGCCCCGTCCACGGCCGTGCTCGATTCCAGCATCTTCAGCGGGATGCTGACGCTCATCGCCCGGCAGGAGATCGAGTACCTCGCCCCGGTGCCGTATCAGCGGCATCCGCTCGACGTGCAGATGTGGTTCGGCAAGCTCGGCGGCTCGAGCATCGAGGTGTGCTACGAGGTGTGCAGCCCGCTCACGACCGCGGAAGCGAGTCAGACAGTGTACGCGCGGGCCACGACGGTCATCGTCAAGGTGCATGCCGAGAGCGGACGGCCGATGCGGCTGACGACGCAGGAGCGGGAAGCCTGGGAGCCGTACCTCGGCGAGCCGATCCTCTACGCCCACCGGCGCTGACTCAGCCCTCCGGAGAGTCCTCGTCCGGCACCCGGACCATGATCTCCTGCGCGACGCTGGCCATCAGCGTGCCGTCGGCGGAGTAGATGCGCCCGGTGGCCAGTCCCCGCCCGCCCCGCGCGCTCGGGGACTCCTGCACATACAGCATCCACTCGTCCACCCTCCCGAAGCGGTGCCACCACATCGCGTGGTCGAGGCTGGCGACCTTGAGCCCGCGCGTGGACCAGGCCACCCCGTGGGCGCGCAGGATCGATTCCTGGATCGTCAGGTCGCTCAGGTAGGCCAGGGCCGCACGGTGGACCGACGGCGTGTCGGGGATCGGCCGTCGCACGCGCATCCACACCGCCTGTCGGGGCACCCGTTCACCCGAGACCGTCGCGTAGATCGGCGAGGGGATGTGCCGCAGGTCGACGGGCCGATCGGTGAAGAGCCGCTTGGACATCGGATGCAGCCCCTTCAGGTGCGACTCGACGTCGGGCAGATCGTCCGGCGCGGGGACGCCGTCCGGCATCGGCGCCTGGTGATCCAGGCCGGGGTCGTCGTCCTGGAACGAGGCGATCATGGAGAAGATCGGCACGCCCTCCTGGAACGCCTGAGTGCGGCGCGTCGAGAACGAGCGGCCGTCGTGTATGCGATCGACGGAGAACGTGATGCCTTCGGTGGAGTCGCCCGGCCTGAGGAAGTACCCGTGCATGGAGTGCACGACGCGTTCCTCCGGGATCGTCCTCGACGCGGCGACGATCGACTGCGCCAGCACCTGGCCGCCGTAGACCCGGCCCAGCGGCATGTGCTGCGAGGTGCCCGTGAAGATGTCCTCCGTGGTGCGGGCGTCCGATGCGCTCAGGTCGATCACCGACAGCATCGAGGCGACGGGATCCGCCTCCGGCATGGCCTCGGCGTTCCGGTCCTGGTCCACGCTGCTCCCTCCCGAGGCGTCCGCCGCCCGCAGGTCCGCTTGGTAGCTTAGGGGCGATGTCTCCGCGCCTCCTGCTCGCCGATCCCGACTCCGCCGCCGACGCCCTCACGTTCGCCGGACGCGCCGCCCGGTTCACGGTCGAAGGGGTGAGGCTGGCCGCATCCGGCGGCGTGCTCGCCATGACGGCGGCGGCGCTCGCTCCGCGCGGCTTCGGCGATCCGACGCCCACGGTGCTCGCTCTGCGCACGCTCGCCGCCGACCCCGAGCTCGTGTGCGACCTGGTGGTGGAGGCATCCGCTCTGTCCGCGGCGGACGACGACCCGCGCGCGCTGAACCTCCCCGAGACCGCCCTGTCGCCCGCCTGGGCGGGCATCACCCCGCCGCGGACCGGCTGGGACGCCCGGCCGGGGATCGAGGCGTCGACCCTCGCCGCCACGGCGCAGGGCGGCATCGCCCGCGTCTCGGATGCGGTTCCCACGGACTCCGGCGAGGACGTCGTGCGCGCGGTGCGCGCCGCGGTGTGGGGCGCCCCCGACGAGGAGCTCGGGGGCCTGCCCGCCGGCGTGGCCTTCGCGGCCCTCAGCCTCGGCTTCATCAGCGGCGCCGAGACGGCGCGCGTGTTCGCCAGCGGTCCCTGGACGCGGGTGAGCCTCACCCGGGGTCACGTGCTGGTTCGCGGCCCGGTGGCCACCGGCCTCACGGCCGTGCGCAGAACCGGCTCGGCGTCGAGCTGACCGGACGCGGCCGATCACCGGCGCCGGGAAGCCGTTCAGACCGCCGCCGCTGCCGCACGCCCCGCGATGCGCCCGGAGAAGAGGCATCCGCCGACGAAAGTGCCCTCCAGCGCGCGATAGCCGTGGACGCCGCCGCCGCCGAAGCCGCTGGCCTCGCCCGCGGCGAACAGTCCGGGCACCGGCTCGCCGCCGGCTCCGAGGGCCCGCGACGACAGATCGGTCTCGATGCCGCCGAGCGATTTGCGCGTCAGCACATGCAGCTTCACCGCGATGAGCGGACCGGACTTCGGATCCAGGATGCGGTGCGGAGCCGCGGTGCGGATGAGCCGGTCGCCGCGGAAGGCGCGCGCCGACCGCAGCATGGCGATCTGCGCATCCTTGGTGAAGTCGTTCTCGACCTCGCGGTCGCGTGCCTCGACCTCGAGCCGCACGCGATCGCCGTCGAGCACCTCGCCGCCGGGGAGGGCGCGCATGCCGGCGATGAGGTCGTCCAGGTCGTCGCGGACCACGAAGTCCGCGCCCCGGTCCATGAAGGCCTGCACGGGTCCGGACGCCCCCTTGCCCAGTCGCGACGAGGCCAGCAGCCGGAGGTCTTTGCCGGTGAGGTCGGGGTTCTGCTCGCTGCCCGAGAGGGTGAACTCCTTCTCGATGATCCGCTGGGACAGCACGAACCACGAATGGTCGTACCCCGTCGCGCGCAGGTGCGAGAGGGTGCCGAGCGTGTCGAAGCCGGGGAACAGGGGCACGGGCAGACGCGAGCCGGTCGCATCCAGCCACAGCGACGAGGGGCCGGGGAGGATCCGGATGCCGTGACCCGGCCACACCGGGTCCCAGTTCTGGATGCCCTCCACGTAGTGCCACATGCGGTCGCCGTTGATGAGCCGGGCGCCGGCGGCCGACGCGATGGGCTGCATCGAGCCGTCGACGTACGCCGGGACGCCGGTCACCATCGTCTGTGGCGCGGCACCCAGGCGCTCGGGCCACCACCGGCGCACGAGGTCGTGGTTGCCGCCGATGCCGCCCGAGGCGACGATCGTCGCGCCCGCCGTGACGGCGAAGGAGTCCACCACGTCGCGGGAGCTCGCGACCCCGCGGGCGGCGCCGGAGGGCGCCAGGACGTCGCCCGTCGCACCCGTGACGACGCCGTCCTCGACGGTGAGCGAGACGACGCGGTGACGGGGGAGGATCGTGACCCTGCCGTCCGTCTCTGCGGCCTCCACCTCCGCCTGGAACGGGGCGACGAGCCCCGGGCCGGTTCCCCACGTGACGTGGAAGCGCGGCACGGAGTTGCCGGGGCCCATCGCGGTGTAGCCGCCGCGCTCGGCCCATCCGACGATGGGGAAGAACCCCACGCCCTTCTCGCGCAGCCAGGCGCGCTTCTCGCCGTGGGCGAAGTCGAGGTACGCATCGGCCCAGCGGCGCGGCCACAGGTCCTCGTCGCGGTCGAAGCCGGCGGTGCCGAGCCAGTCCTGGCGGGCCAGCTCGATCGAGTCGCGGATGCCGAGCCGGCGCTGCTCCGGCGAGTCGATGAAGAACAGCCCCCCGAACGACCACCACGCCTGCCCGCCGAGGTTCGACCGCGGCTCCTGGTCGACGATCGTCACGCGTTTGCCCGCGGACGCGGCCTCGGCCGCGGCCACGAGGCCGGCGAGGCCCCACCCGATCACGAGGACGTCGGTGCGGTGGCTGGCAGTGGGCATGTCGACTCCTTCGTCGGCGGTGGCCTGGGTCAGCGGGACGGGTCGGGGTCCGCCGGGGGAGCGGCCGTGACGGGAAGCGATGTCGCCGCCCGCGCACCCGCGGCCGGTCCGATGCCCGATGGCTGGAAGGTGTTCACCATCGCGTGCGCCGCCCGCTGCAGGTAGTCCCACAGCGTCGCCTCGTGCAGCGGCGGCAGGTCGAGCTCGTCGACGGCCACCCGCATGTGGGCGAGCCAGCGGTCGCGCGCATCGGGATCGACGTGGAACGCGGCATGCCGCATCCGCAGCCGCGGATGCCCGCGCTGGGCACTGTACGTCGTCGGGCCGCCCCAGTACTGCTCCAGGAAGAGCGTCAGCCGCTCCTTGGCGGGCCCGAGGTCCTCCTCGGGGTACATCGGGCGCAGCACCTCGTCGTCGGCGACCCCTCGGTAGAAGGCGTCCACCAGGCGGACGAACGCCTCGTGCCCGCCGATCTCGTCGTAGAAGCTCAGCGGGACGGCCGAGGGCTCGGCGGGAGCGGGGCTGACGGGTTCGTCGGTCATGACGTTCCTCCGGGGGCGCTGCCGTCCTCGGCCTCGCCGGGCTGCGGGTTCTTCTTGGGGGTGCGCTTGGGCTTCCACACCGGTCTCTCGGCCGCAGGGGGGACCGGGGTCGGCTTGGTCTTCGGCGGGTTGGCGCCGCGCACCCGCTGCGCGCCCTCGATGCCCGTCGGCATGACGGCGGTCAGCGCGGGAAGGCTGATGCCCATCTCATCGATGGTGTGCTTGAGTCGCATGCGCAGCTCACGCGCGACGTCGTCCTTCGCGTTGGCCCGCGTCTTCATCACGAGCCGGATCACCAGTGCGTCGCCCGAGATCGACTCCAGACCCCATACCTCGGGCTGCTCGAGGATGCGCGTGCGCCACTTCGGGTCCTTCGCCAGCCCCTTGGCCGTGTCGAGCAGGGCCTGCTCGACCTCGGCGATGTCGGAGTCGACGGCGACCGAGAGGTCGATGATGACCCGCGACCACCCCTGGGAGAGGTTGCCGATGCGGGTGATCTCGCCGTTGCGCACGTACCAGAGCGTGCCGTTGACGTCCCGGACGTGCGTCACCCGGACGCTCACGTACTCCACGATCCCGGTGGCCAGGCCCAGGTCGACGACGTCGCCGATGCCCACCTGATCCTCGGCGACGATGAAGATGCCGTTGAGCACGTCCTTGACGATGTTCTGCGCACCGAACCCGAGGCCTGCGCCCACGGCGGCGGTCAGCAGCGTCAGCGACCCGAGGGCCGTCGGCGCGACGACGTTGATGACCAGCAGGATCGCGATCACGACGATGGTGACGTTGACCACGTTCTGCAGGATCGAGCCCAGCGTGCGGGTGCGCTGCACCAGCCGCACCGACGCGAGCGGGGAGCGTTCGAGCGCCTGCGTGTCGTCGACGTTGGCCTTGGACTTCGCCCCGTTCACGATCCGGTTCACGACGCGGCGGATCACGAACTTGAGGATCCAGCCGAGGATGAAGGCGCCGAGGATGATGAGCGCGATCGACAGCACGTTCCAGCCGGCGGCCACGAAGAAGTCACCGATGCCCGTCCAGAATGCGGCGTCGGTGATGCCGGGGCTTTCGGGGGCGGGGGTCTCGCCGGTGCCGGCGGCGTGGGGGGCGCTGATCATCGTGACGATCCTAACGACGGATGCCTCGGCCCTGCCTGAGAGCGGGGCCGAGGCATCCGATCGGGAACTACTGGGCGTCGCGGTCCTGGACCGACAGCGCGCGCTCGACGCCGGCGAGGTTCTCGGCGACGAGGCGACGCAGCGCCGGTGCGGCGTCGGTGTTCGCCTCGAGCCATGCGCGCGTCGCGTCGCGCAGAGCCACGTCCGCGAGGGGCGCCGGGTACAGCCCCACGATGAGGTACTGCGCGATCTGATACGTGCGCGAGTCCCAGATCGGCAGGAGCGCCTCGAAGTACTGCGGTACGAACTCGCCGAGGAGATCGCGGCTCGCCGGGTGCACGAAGCCGAGGGCCGCCGATCGGACGATGGTGTTGGGGAGGTCGTCGCTCTCCACCAGCGACGACCACGCCGCGGCCTTGGCCGCTGCGGTCGGCAGCGCCGCCTTGGCCTGCGCGGCGAACTCGCCGCCCTTCGCGGTGTTGTCGGCGGCCAGCGCGGCCTCGATGTCGGCCTCGGTCGCGATGCCTCCGGCCGCGAGCGACACGAGCAGCTGCCACGACAGGTCCGTGTCGATCTCGAGGCCGTCGAGGGCCGCCTCGCCGTCACGCAGCCGGCGCACCGTGTCCCACTGACTCGGCGTGGCCGCCCCGGACGCGAACGCGGTGACGAACTGCAGCTGGCTGTCGCTGCCCGCCTCGGCACGCTGTGCGAGCTCCCACAGGGCGTCGGCCACCTTGGCGCGCGTCGCCTCGCGCTTCTCGGGCGCGACGTACGCGTTGGCCGCGAGCAGCAGCTGGGCGAGTGTCGTGCGCACGGTGGTCGACTCCGTCTCGGCGCCGATGTTGCGCAGCACCAGGTCGACGTAGTCGGAGGCGGATGCCTCGGCGTCGCGGGTCTGGTCCCACGCGGCGCCCCACACCAGCGAGCGGGCGAGCGGGTCGCTGATCTTGCCGAGGTGGTCGATCGCGGTCTGCAGCGACTGGGCGTCGAGGCGGATCTTCGCGTAGGCGAGGTCTTCATCGTTGAGCAGCACGAGCGCGGGACGCATGGTGCCCTTGAGCTCCGGCACCTCGGTGAGGTCACCGTCGACGTCCAGCTCGACGTGGTGCACGCGCACCAGCGCGTCGCCCTGGAGGTCGTAGTAGCCGACGCCGAGGCGGTGGGGACGGATGGTCGGGTAGTCGGCCGGGGCGGTCTGCACGATGGCGAAGCGCGTGATCGTGCCATCGGCATCCGTCACGATCTCGGGTGCGAGCGTGTTGACGCCCGCCGTCTCGAGCCACTTCTTGGACCACGTCGACAGCTCGCGCCCGCTCGTGACCTCGAGCTCGGCGAGGAGGTCCGACAGCTCGGTGTTCGACCACTCGTGCTTCTTGAAGTAGGCGGCCACGCCGGCGAAGAACGCCTCGATGCCCACCCAGGCGGCCAGCTGCTTGAGCACGGAGCCGCCCTTGGCGTAGGTGATGCCGTCGAAGTTGACCTGCACGTCCTCGAGGTCGTTGATCTGCGCGACCACGGGGTGCGTGGAGGGGAGCTGATCCTGGCGGTACGCCCAGGTCTTCTCCATCGCGTTGAAGGTGGTCCACGCCTCGGTCCACTCGGTGGCCTCGGCGGTGGCGATGGTCGAGGCCCACTCGGCGAACGACTCGTTGAGCCAGAGGTCGTTCCACCACTTCATCGTGACCAGGTCGCCGAACCACATGTGCGCGAGCTCGTGCAGGATCGTGACGACGCGACGCTCCTTGACGGCATCCGTCACCTTCGAGCGGAAGACGTACGTCTCGGTGAACGTGACCGCACCGGCGTTCTCCATCGCGCCCGCGTTGAACTCCGGCACGAAGAGCTGGTCGTACTTCGCGAACGGGTACGCGTAGTCGAACTTCGCCTCGAAGTAGGCGAAACCCTGGCGCGTCTTGTCGAAGATGTAGTCCGCGTCGAGGTGCTGCCACAGGCTCTTGCGACCGTAGACGCCGAGCGGGATGACGCGGCCGGAGGCGCTCGTCAGCTCCGAGAACGTGGCCTCGTACGGACCGGCGATCAGGGCGGTGATGTAGGAGGAGATGCGCGGCGTGGGCTCGAAGCGCCAGGTCGCGCTGCCGTCGCCGTGCTTCTTGGGCTCGGGGGTGGGGGAGTTCGACACGACCTTCCACGGCTCGGGCGCGGTGACCGTGAACTGGAACGTCGCCTTGAGGTCGGGCTGCTCGAACACCGCGAACACGCGGCGCGAGTCCGGCACCTCGAACTGCGAGTACAGGTACACCTCGCCGTCCACGGGGTCGACGAATCGGTGCAGGCCCTCGCCGGTGTTGGTGTAGAGGCAGTCGGCGTCGATGACGAGCTCGTTGTCGGCGGCCAGGTCTCCCAGGGCGATGCGCGAGTCGGCGAACGCCGTCGCAGGATCGAGCGCGCGGCCGTTGAGGGTGATCTCGCGCACCTCGCGGGCGATCAGGTCGATGAACGTCGAGGCGCCGGGTGTCGCGGTGAAGCGCACGACGGTGCGCGATCCGAAGACCTCCGCGCCCTTCGTGAGGTCCAGCACGACCTCGTACGACTGCGTGTCGACGATCGCGCGGCGCTCCTGCGCCTCGATGCGGGTGAGGTTCTCTCCAGGCACTGCTTCGGCTCCCGTGGGTGAGGATGACGGATGATGTCTTGGGCCCGTTGTGCGGACACACGGTCCGGCGGACGCCGCCAGCGCTGCTGGCGCCGGCGACAACCGGTCCAGCCTACGCGGTGTGCGCGCCCGATCGCCGTCGCACGTGGCTGCGCGCGTGCTCCAGCGCGGGTTCGAGCTGCGTGAACAGGTGGTTCTGGTGGCGGAGCGAGGCCAGCACGCCCACGGTGCGGAACAGTTCCTCGTGGCCGGGCTGCACGCCCTTGATCAGCACGGTGACGCCGCGGCGCTCGAGCGTCTGCACGATCTCGGTCAGCACGCGCGCACCCGTCGCATCGACCAGCTCGAGTCTGGACATCCGCAGGATCACGACGGATATCCCGCTGAGGCCCGTGATCGCCGCCGAGACGCGGTCCGCCGTGGCGAAGAAGAGCGGTCCGTCCAGCCGCACCACGGCGATGTGCTCGTCCTCCGGCATCGGCTCGCCCGGCGGCGGCTCCCGGTGCGCCGACGCCGAGCGGGACAGGGAGCGCAGCGCGAAGACGCCCGCGCACACCACGCCGATCGCGACGGCGACGATGAGGTCGAACGACACCGTCACGAGCGCGGTGATCCCGAAGGCGAGCGCGTCGGAGCGCGTCGAGCGCAGGATCGCACGCACCGTCCCCGCGTGCACCATGCGCACCGCCGTCAGCATGAGCACGCCCGCGAGGGCGGCGAGCGGGATCGCGCCGACCGGTCCCGCCGCGACGAGGACCACGCCCAGGAGCACGACGGCGTGCACGAGCGAGGCCAGCCGTGTGCGGCCGCCCGAGCGCACGTTGACGGCCGTGCGGGCGATCGCACCGGTGGCGGGCATGCCCCCGAACAGGCCCGACCCCAGCGAGGCGATGCCCTGGCCCACGAGCTCCCGGTCCGGGTCGTAGGCGCCGGTGTCGGCGAGGGAGGCGGCCACGCGGGCCGAGAGCAGGGATTCGATCGCCGCGAGGGCGGCCACTGTCACGGCGGGGGCCACGAGGTCGCCGAGCACTGCGGGGTCGAGGGAGGGCAGCGCCGGGGCGGGAAGCGATGCGGGGAGAGCGCCGATGGCGGCGAGCGGTGTCGGCAGCAGCACGGTGAGGACCGTGACGATCACGATGCCGACGAGCGAGCCGGGGATGGCGGGGTGCACGCGGGGAGCGGCGATCATGCACGTGATCACCAGGCCGGCCGCGCCGAGCGCCCACGGGACGTACGCCCAGTCCGCCGCGGCGACCGCCTCGACGGCGGCGGCGACCGCGTTGGCACTGTGCTCGCCCGCCCCTGCCGGCGCGGCCGAGACGAGGAGCGGCACCTGCTGCAGGAAGATGATCACCGCGATGCCCAGGGTGAACCCCTCGATGACCGGCCACGGGATGAACGACACCGCGCGCCCGAGCCGCAGCACGCCGGCGAGGAGGACCAGGACGCCCGCCATCACGCTGACGGCGGCCACGGCCGCCGGTCCGTGTGCGGCCACGATCGGCACGAGCACGACCACCATGGCTCCGGTCGGCCCCGAGACCTGCACGTTCGAGCCGCCGAACACCGCGGCCAGGACGCCCGCCACGATGGCCGTCACGAGGCCGGCCTCCGCCGTCAGGCCCGCGCTCACCCCGAACCCGAGTGCCAGCGGCAGCGCCACGATGCCGACGGTGACCCCCGCGACGAGGTCCGCGCGCCAGCTCCGCCTCAGCCCGCGGTAGTCCGCGGCGGACGGCAGGAGCGCCCGGAGGACGGCACCCGCCCGCCGGCGTGGGCGCGCCGGCGTCGCGGCATCCGCCCCGCTCATCGGGCGGGGAGGGTCGGAAGCGAGCCGGCGTCGGCGAGGAGGTCGCGCTCGGACGCCAGCACGTCCAGGAGGAGCGCACGGGCGACCGCGAGCAGCTCGGCCACCTTGTCGTCGGCGAGCCGGTAGTACACGCGGCTCGCGCGGCGCTCGGAGTTCACCAGACGGTGGCGTCGCAGCACGGCGAGGTGCTGCGAGAGGTGCGACGGCTCCAGCCCGGTCTCGGTCTGGAGCTCGGCGACCCCCACCTCGTCGGCGGCGGACAGGATCTCGAGGATGCGGATGCGCAGCGGATGGGACAGGCCTTTGAACAGGCCCGCCTTGACCTCGTAGAGCGGACGCTGCTGACGTGTTAGCGGCATGATGAATTCATCATATCGCGCCGAGGGCCGCGCCCGCGGTGTCAGGATGGACGGGTGACGTCCTCCGAGCAGCACGTGGTCCCGTTCGCCTCTCCCGCCGCTGCGCCGGGCGCCCCGTGGGTGGAGCAGCCGGTCGCGTACGACGCCCTTCTCCTTGCGGGGTTCGGCGGCCCCGAGGGCCAGGACGACGTCATCCCGTTCCTGCGCAATGTCACACGGGGGCGCGGCATCCCCGACGAGCGCCTCGAGGAGGTCGCGCACCACTACCGCCATTTCGGCGGGGTGAGCCCGATCAACGCGCAGAACCGCGCGCTCAAGGCGGCGCTCGAGGCGGAGCTCGCCCGCCGCGGCATCGACCTTCCGGTGTACTGGGGCAATCGCAACTGGTCGCCCTATCTGGCCGAGGCGGTGACGGATGCCGCGGCCGCCGGTCACACGCGCCTCCTCGGGCTCGCCACCAGCGCCTATTCCTCGTTCTCGAGCTGCCGGCAGTACCGCGAGGACTTCGCGCGCGTGCTGACCGAGACCCAGCTGGCGGACACGGTCACGATCGACAAGGTGCGTCAGTTCTTCGACCACCCCGGCTTCGTGCAGCCGTTCATCGACGGCGTGCGCGACGCGGTCGCCGCCTTCCTCTCCGACGGCCACGCGCCGGAGACGGTCCGCGTGCTGTTCTCGACCCACAGCATCCCGACGGCGGATGCCGAGCGCTCCGGCCCCCGCGCGGGAGACGAGCGGCACCGCGACCTGGGGGAGGGCGGCGCCTACGCCGCCCAGCACCTGGCGGTGGCCGAGGTCGTCATGGCGGCGGTCGCCGCCGAAGTGCCGGGCGCCGAGCGCATCGGGTGGGAGCTGGTGTACCAGTCGCGCTCCGGCCCGCCCACGCAGCCGTGGCTCGAGCCCGACGTCAACGACGTGATCTCCGGTCTGCCCGCGGCGGGCATCGAGGCCGTGGCGATCGTGCCGCTGGGCTTCATGAGCGACCACATGGAGGTGCTCTGGGACCTCGACACCGAGGCGATGGAGGCCGCCGCCGAGGCGGGCATCCGCGCCGTGCGCACGCCGACTCCGGGAGTGGACCCCGTCTTCGTGTCGGGGCTGATCGACCTCGTGGAGGAGCGGCTCCAGGGGACCCCCGCGACCGCCCGCGCGCACCGCACCGACCTCGGCCCGTGGTTCGACGTGTGCCGGCCCGCGTGCTGCGAGAACGTCCGGGCCGGCTTCAAGCCCGCCGCGGCGGGCATCGCCCCCTGAGGCGCGTCTTCCCTCCTCGCGTGGCTCTCTAGGATGGAGCCCATGCGCATCCACATCGCGACCGACCACGCCGGCCTCGAGTTCTCGACGCAGCTCCAGCACCACCTCGCCGCCGCCGGTCACGAGGTCGTCGACCACGGCCCCATCGAGTACGACCCGCTCGACGACTACCCCGCGTTCTGCATCCGCGCCGCCCAGGCGGTCGTGCGCGACCAGGCAGACGGGATCGAGTCCCTCGGCGTCGTGTTCGGCGGGTCCGGCAACGGCGAGCAGATCGCCGCCAACAAGGTCGTGGGGGTGCGCGCCGCCCTCGTGTGGAGCGTCGCGACGGCCGAACTCGCTCGTGAGCACAACGACGCCAATGTCATCGCGATCGGCGCCCGCCAGCACACCTTCGCCGAGGCGGCGTCGTTCATCGACCGATTCATCGCGACCCCGTTCTCGGGCGAGGAGCGCCACGCGCGGCGGATCGCCCAGCTCGCGGCCTACGAGCAGGACGGCGCGCTCGAGCCGGATCCGCGCGCCACCGCACCCGGACAGCCCGACGTCCTGGCCGCCGACGACAGCTCGTTCGACCCCGAAGCCGGCTGACCCGATGCCCGAGGGCCATTCCGTCCACCGCATCGCTCGTCAGTTCGATCGCAACGTCGTCGGCCGGCCCGTGCAGGCCTCCAGCCCGCAGGGTCGCTTCGTCGAGGGGGCCGCAGTCCTCGACGGCCGCACGGCGACCTCGGTGCGGGCCGTCGGCAAGCAGATGTTCCTCGAGTTCGACGACGACCTGTGGCTTCGCGTGCATCTGGGCATGTACGGCGCGTGGGACTTCGCGGGCGAGATCCTCGTCGACCCGACCATCGCCTCCGCGAACGGCCGCATGGGGCAGACCAACCAGCGCGGCACCGACGTCGGCGAGGCGATCCTCGACGCCGCGGGCGAGAACTCGCTGACGTCGATCGGAGCGCCCCGCCGCACCCGCGTGCACGTGCGCATGTCGGAGCAGACCACCGGGCTGGCCGACGAAGGCGACAGCTGGCCGCCGCCCGTCGTGGGGCAGGTGCGGCTCCGCCTGCTGACCGACGTCACCTGCGCCGACCTTCGCGGCCCCACCGCCTGCGAGCTGCAGACACCCGACGAGGTCGCCGCCACGATCGCCAAGCTCGGGCCCGACCCGCTGGTGGACGACGTCGCCGAGGGGGAGGAGCGGTTCACCTCGGTCGTGCGTCGCAAGCCGACCGCGATCGGGCTGCTCCTGATGGATCAGGGCGTCGTGAGCGGGATCGGCAACGTCTATCGCGCCGAGCTGCTCTTCCGTGCGCGTCAGAACCCGCACACACCGGGCCGCGACGTGCCGGAGGAGATCGTGCGCGCCATCTGGCAGGACTGGGTGCAGCTGCTCGCGATCGGCGTGGAGACCGGTCAGATGATGACGATGGACGACCTCGACGAGCACGCCTATCGCAGGGCGATGGCCAGCCGCGACGACCGCCACTGGGTGTACCACCGCGCGGGTCTGCCGTGCCGCGTCTGCGGCACGGCGATCGTGGTCGAGGAGGCCGCCGGCCGCAAGCTCTACTGGTGCCCGTCCTGCCAGCGCTGACCGCCGCGGCGTCGGGCGTCGCGCCGCGAGCGCGCCCATAGGCTGGAGCCATGCGTCAGAACCCGAGCTTCGCGATGACGGATGTGGGCGAGATCCGCCGGCTCATCGAGCACAACCCGTGGGTCACGATCGTGAGCGCCGCCGACGGGGGCCTCGTCGCCTCCCACTACGCGGTCCTGCTCGATGCCGGGCGGGACGACCTCACGGTCGTCGGTCACGTGGGCAAGCCGGACGATCTCGTCCACGGTCTCGGGGACCGTGAGCTGCTCGTGGTGGTCCAGGGGCCTCACGGCTACGTCTCGCCCGGGTGGTACGGCGACACCCCGAGCGTCCCGACCTGGAACTTCGTCTCGGCGCATCTGAGCGGCATCCCGGAGCTGCTCACCGCGGAGGAGAACCTCCAGGTGCTCGAGCGGCTCGTCGCGCGATTCGAGAGCGGGATGCCGCAGCCTCGGATGATGTGGGCGCCGCCGAACGACCCCGACTACGTGCGCCGTCTCGAGCGGGGCACCGTCGGATTCCGGCTCACGCCCACGCGGGTCGTCGGCAAGCGCAAGCTGAGCCAGAACCGCCCCGACGAGATCGTCGAGAACATCATCACGCAGCTCGAAGCCGGTGGCGGCCCCTATACCGACCCGCGGCTGCCGGGCGAGATGCGCCGCGACCTCGAGACCCGTAAGGCCGCGCGGTGACGGCGGGCCGCGGCGACGTTCCCCACGTCATCGCGAATGCCCGGCTCACCGGCGCCGACCGCACCGATCCGTTCGGCGACGAGCCCGTCGACGTCCACCTCGCCGACGGCGTGGTGGCCGACATCGCCCCCGCCGGCGCCCTGCCCCGCCGCGGCCTGGTGCTCGACGCCGACGGTGGGTTCGTCGTCCCGGGGCTGTGGGACCACCACGTCCACACGGTGCAGTGGGCCCTGTCGGCGCAGCGCGCTGCTCTCGGCGACGCGGCATCCGCCGCCGAGGCTGCCTCGCTCATGAGCGCCGCAGACGTCCTCCCGGACGGACGCCGGGTGGGCGGCGGCTTCCGCGACGCGTTCTGGCCGGACGCCCCGGATCTGGCCGTGCTCGACGCCGCGACCGGCGACGTGCCGACCTACCTCGTCAACGCCGACGTGCACAGCGTATGGCTCAACTCCGCCGCGCTGCGCCGTGAAGGCTTCGAGCCGGACGGCGTCGGCATCCTGCGCGAGGAGCCCGCATTCGAGATCTCGCGGCGCCTCAACGCCGTCGACGCGTCGGTGTCCGATCCTCTCGTCGCGCGGATGGCGCAGGATGCCGCCGCGCGCGGCGTCGTCGGGCTCGTCGACCTCGACATGGCGTGGAACGAGGACGCGTGGGTGCGTCGCCTCGCCGGTGGGTTCGACGCGCTGCGCGTCGCGTTCGGCATCTACCCGGAGTTCCTCGACCGGGCCGTCGCCGAGGGGCTGCGGACCGGCGATGCCGCGCGGGGCGCGGCATCCGATCTGGTCCGCGTGGGTCCTCTCAAGGTGATCACCGACGGATCCCTCGGCACCCGGACGGCCGCGTGCTCCCACGCCTATCCGGGCGATCCGCACGATCACGGTCTCCTCACCGTCGACCTCGCGACGCTGGTCGATCTGATGAGCCGCGCCACCGCCGCCGGCATCGCCTCCGCCATCCACGCGATCGGCGACGTCGCGAACGCGCGCGCCCTGGACGCATTCGCGGCGACCGGCGCCTGGGGCACGGTCGAGCACGCGCAGCTGGTCGCGCACGCCGACCTCCCGCGCTTCGCCCGCCTGGGCGTCGGCGCCAGCGTCCAGCCCGTTCACGCCCTCGACGACCGCGATCTCACCGACACCCTGTGGGCCGGCCAGACCGCGCAGCCCTATCCGCTGCGGGCGCTGCACGAATCGGGAGCGAACCTGCTGTTCGGATCGGATGCCCCGGTGTCGCCGCTCGACCCCTGGGCGGCGATGGCGGCGGCGGTCTTCCGGACGCGCGACGGTCGGGACCCATGGCAGCCGCAGCAGCGGATCGACGCCGCGACGGCGCTCGGTGCCTCGACCCGCGGCGGATCCGCCGAACCCGCCCGCATCGCCCCGGGCGACGTCGCGGACCTCGCGATCTGCGAGCGCGACCCGCTGACGGCCGACGAGGCGCAGCTGCGCGGCATGCGGGTCGCCGCGACGGCGGTCGGCGGGCGCCTCACGCACATCGCGTAACGCGAGCACTCATCGGGGGTCTTCCCCCGTACGTCTTCGGGTGGATGTCGGATGCCGCAGCGCCGGCCGCGCCGGGAGGCTGGGATCATGACTTCCGAGGGAGACGCCCATGAGCACCACGATCACTGAATCCGCGCCGTTGCAGCCGCCGGCCGCGACGGCGGTCGGCAGCGGCTTCTGGGCGTCCTACGGCCGCGCGTGGGCGCGGACGCCGGGCAGCGCGCTGTACCTGCTCGTGGTCTTCGTCCTCGCCATGCTCTCGCTCAGCATCCTCGCGGTGCTCTTCTCGACGAGCGTCGGCCTCCTGATCCTCGTCGTCGGACTGCCGCTCGCCGTGCTCACCCTTCTCATCGCGCGCGGCTTCGGCGTCGCCGACCGCTTCCTGCTCCGCCTCACGGGTCTGCCCGCGATCGCAGAGCCCGAATGGAACCGCGACAGGACCGATGCGACCGGTTTCTGGATGACGCTCACACGTCCGCTCCGCAACGCGCACTACTGGGTGTACCTCGTGCACGGCATGGTCGTCAGCCCGATCATCAGCATCGTGTCGTTCGCGCTGACCACCGTGTGGCTCAGCGTGGGGCTCGGCGGCCTCACGTACTGGTTCTGGGGGCTGTTCCTGCCGCGCGACGACCGGTCGGCCCAGTGGGGGCAGTACGTCGCCGACTACCTGCCGGGGCTGTTCGGCGGCTGGTCGAGCTGGGTCCTGGAGGTGACGCTGTATCTCATCGCCGGCATCGTGTTCACGGCCACGATGCCGTGGGTGCTGGGAGGCCTGGCCCGCGGGCACCACGCCGTGGCCGCGGGCATGCTCGGCCGCTGGGACTCCGACGATCTCGCCGCGGAGGTCCGCGCCGAAGCGGCTGCGCGAGGCGCCGCGGTGCACGCCGAGGATCTCGGGCTGCGCCGCCTCGAGCGCGACATCCACGACGGGCCGCAACAGCGCCTCGTCCGACTGCAGATGGATCTCGCGGCCCTCGAGCGCCGCGCCGAGGCGGGAGACGCGGATGCCGCAGCCGACCTCGCGCGCGAGGCACGGGGGCACGCGCAGGCGGCACTGGACGAACTGCGCGCCCTGTCCAGCGGCGTCGCCCCGCCGCTGCTGCAGGATCGCGGACTCGCCGCGGCGCTCGACGCCCTCGCCGCGGGTTCGCCGCTGGCCGTCCAGGTCGACGTCGACCCCGCCATCGACCGGGCGGTGAGCCAGGAGACGGCACGAGGCGTCTACTTCGTGGTGGCCGAGCTGATGACGAACGCCGTCAAGCACTCCGGCGCCACCGCCGCGACCCTGCAGGCGTCGCTGCGGCGCGCGGCGGGCGGTGCTGCGACGCACCTGGACGTCTGGGTGGTCGACAACGGGCGCGGGGGCGCAGTGGTCACGCCGGGCCACGGCCTGGAAGGTCTTCGTGAGCGCGTCGCGGGCCTGCGGGGCGTGCTGGACGTTCGCAGCCCGATCGGCGGGCCGACATCGGTCGGCGCCCACGTCCCCCTGGCGGGCACGCCGTGACCGCTTCGGCCTCTGAGGCGACGGGCGCCTCCGGCCCGCTCCGCGTCGTGCTGTTCGAGGACTCGCTCCTCCTGCGCGAGGGCCTGGTGAGACTCTTCGACGAGGCCGGCTACCTCACCGCCGGGGCATGGGGCGACGCGCAGGATGTGGTGGCGCGCGTGCGCGACGCGCAGGCGGATGTCGCGATCCTCGACGTGCGCCTGCCGCCGGGGTTCCGCGATGAGGGCATCCGGGCTGCGCTCGACGTGCGGGCGGCGCTTCCCGGTGTCGGCATCCTGGTGCTCAGCCAATACGTCGAGGCGGTGTACGCCCGCGAGCTGCTGGCCGGCGGCGAAGGGGGCGTCGGCTACCTGCTCAAAGACCGGGTGACCTCGCTCGAGGAGTTCACCGACGCCGTGCGGCGCGTGCGGGAGCGGGGCACCGTGCTCGATCCGGTCGTCGTGCAGGCTCTGCTGTCCGCGCGTCCCGACCCGCTCTCGAGCCTCACGCCGCGGGAGCGGGACGTGCTGACGCTGATGGCCGAGGGACGCAGCAACGGGAGCATCGCCGAGCGTCTGTTCATCGGGGTGGGCGCTGTCGAGAAGAACATCAGCGCGATCTTCGCCAAGCTCGGCCTGGAGGAATCGGGCACCGAGCACCGGCGGGTGCTCGCCGTCCTCGCGTTCCTGCAGAGCCCCTGACGACGAGAGCCCCCGGGAATCCCCGAGGGCTCTCGTCACAGGTCCGGCGTCACTCGGCGAGGTGCGCGAAGAGGAACCAGCGGTCCTTCTCGAGCGACTCCTTGATGCCGATCGCGATGTCCTGGCTCGTGAGGTCGAACTCGTCCAGGCCGTCGATCGCCGCCTGGACGTCGGCGATGACGGCATCCATGTCGGTGATGACGTTGCGGATGAGCGCCTCCCACTGCGTGAAGCCCGCCGGCACCGCGCTGGCGGTCTTCTGCGCCACCGTGGCGACCCGCGCGTCGATCGGCAGCCCCAGGGCGACGATCCGCTCGGCGGCCTGGTCGGCGCCGTCCTGCGCGTGGGCGACCACGGAGTCGAGCAGCTCGTGGATCGCGATGAAGTTCGCGCCGCGCACATTCCAGTGCGCCTGCTTGCCGTTGACGGCGAGCGCCTGCAGCCCCAGTACGACGGGAGCGAGGAACTGCGCGGTCGCGGCGGCGACGTCGGGGTTTGCAGCGGTGGCGGGGGTGGTCTGGGTGTTCGACATGTCTGGCCTCCATCGTTCGGAGGGTCGCTCAGCTGGGCGATCGGCCTCCAATGACTGCAACGGTACTCAGCGGGAGTCATTCCGCAAGCAAGTGAAGGCTGGGCTAAACAGCTGCCTCCGGGCCCGTCGGTTCGGGTGCGGCGACCACAGCGGCTAACGTCGATTCGTGCCTTCCGCCGATCACGACCTCGGACCGCAGCATCTGGGCGATCCCGCCAAGACCGTGACGCGCGAGCCGCGCGACCGCTCCCCGGAGCACGCGGAGCCGTCGCGCTTCCTGCCGCACGTGCAGGGTCTTCGCGCGATCGCCGTGCTCTGCGTCGTGCTCTACCACTTCTGGCCCGGCCGTGTCACCGGCGGCTACATCGGCGTCGACATCTTCTTCGTCATCTCGGGCTTCCTCATCACGTCCCACTTGATGCGGGAGCTCACGGCGACCGGCACCGTCCGTCTCGGCCAGTTCTGGGCCCGCCGCGCAAGACGCCTGCTCCCCGCATCGCTCCTGGTGCTGCTGTTCTGCGCCGTCGTGGTGATGTCGCCGTACCTCATGCCCACGTCGGCGCTGCCGAACGAGGTGCGAGAGATCCTGGCGTCGACGTTCTACGTCGAGAACTGGTACCTGGCGCTCAACTCCGCCGACTATCTCAACCACGGCGGCGAGCCGACGACGGTCCAGCACTACTGGTCGCTGTCGCTGGAAGAGCAGTTCTACGTGATGTGGCCGCTCATCATGCTGCTGGCCGCCTGGGTCGCGGTGAAGTGGTTCCGCGGCGCGCGTCGGCGGGCGATCATCGTGGCGCTCGGGCTCGTGACGGCCGTCTCGTTCGTGTTCTGCGTCGTCTTCACGATCACCGACCCCGCACCTGCCTACTTCGTGACGTTCGGCCGCATGTGGCAGTTCGGCGTCGGCGCGCTCATCGCCCTCGTCCCGCTGCTGCGCGTGCGCCACGCCGTCGGGAGCTTCCTGCTGGGCTGGGCGGGCATCGCCGCGCTCCTCTACGCGACCTTCACATTCGACGGGCAGACGCCCTTCCCCGGCTATATGGCCGCTGTTCCCACGCTCGGCGCTGCGGCCGTCATCGCCGCGTCCAACACCGACCGCTGGTGGTATCCGACGAGGATCCTCTCGATCCGTCCCGCTCAGTTCGTCGGCGACATCTCGTACTCGCTGTACCTGTGGCACTGGCCGCTCATCGTCATCGCGCCGTCGGTGCCGTTCTGGGGACTGACGATCTACCACCGCGTGTCGCTGCTGGTGCTGTGCTTCGTGCTCGCGTGGCTCACGAAGCGGTTCGTCGAGGATCCGGTCCGCGGCTGGAAGGTGCTCACGCGGCGTCCGGCGCGGGTGACGCTGTGGTCGTCGCTGGCCGGCATGGTCGTCGTCGCCCTGGTCGCGGGCACCGCGTGGTTCGCGAACGCACCGCTGTACGAACGGGGCACGCGCGACATCGCCGAGCTGCAGCAGAATCCGCCGGAGTGCTTCGGTGCGGCATCCGTCCTCGATCCCTCGTGCGCGGACGCCGCGTTCGGCGACACGATCCTGCCGGCACCCGGCTTCGCGGGCATCGACCGGCCGGCCGACGAGCAGTGCTTCGTGCAGCTCACCGACTCGCGCCCGGTGTCGTGCACGTTCGGCTCCGACGATCCGGACGCGCCGCGCGTCGCCCTCATCGGCGACAGCCACGCCTACCAGCTGCTCTCGACCTTCCAGCGCATGGCGCAGGACAACGGCTGGCAGCTCGTGACGTGGTTCAAGGGCGCGTGCCCGTGGAATGCGACCCCGCTTTCGACCCCCGGCGCCTTCGGTGCGGCGTGCACGGAGTGGCGCGAGCGGGTGCAGGCGGCGATCGACGACGCCGAGCTCGATGCCGTCTTCACCGCGGCCATCGCGACGACCCCGTATTCGCCGGCCGGCTTCGACTCGGCCCACGACGCGGCCGTCGCGGGCTACCGCGACGCGTGGAGCACCGTGACGGAGCGCGGCATCCCCGTCATCACCGTCGTCGACAACCCGGTGTGGGAGACGGATCCGAACAAGTGCCTGCGCACCCGCGACACGTCCGAGTGCGACGCCGCCCGATCGGACGTGCTGGTGGCCGACGATCCGCTCCGCGACGCGGCATCCGGCCTCGACGCGGTCACGCTGCTCGACTTCACCGACGTCTTCTGCGCGTCGGACACCTGTGCACCGGTCGTCGGCGGTGCGAACGTCTACCGCGACCAGGATCACCTCACGGTGACCTTCGCCGACACCCTCGCGCCCTGGTACACCGAGGCCATCCAGACGGCACTGGCCAATAGGGTCGGATCATGACGGTCGCACCCGGAGCATCAGTCCTCTCTGCCGCGGGCAGGACGCCCGACCTGCACCCCACCGCCTTCGTCGCCGCCGGTGCACGCGTCGTCGGGGGAGTCACCCTCGCCGAGGGCGCGAGCGTCTGGTACAACGCGGTCCTCCGCGCCGACGGCGACACCATCACGGTCGGGCGCAACAGCAATCTGCAGGACAACGTGTCGGTCCACGTCGACGCCGGCAGGCCCGTCGTGATCGGCGAGAACGTCTCGGTCGGCCACAACGCCGTCGTCCACGGCTGCACCATCGGCGACGGCTCGCTGATCGGCATGGGCGCCGTCGTCCTCAACGGCGCGAGGATCGGCGACGGATGCCTCGTCGCCGGCGGCGCCGTCGTGCTGGAGGGCTCCGAGATCCCCGACGGCTCGCTCGTGGCCGGCGTGCCGGCGAAGGTGCGCCGCGCGCTCACGGCCGAGGAGCGCGCCGGACTGCTGCGCAACGCCGAGCATTATCTCGCCCACGTGGAGGAGCATCGCGACGCGACCCCCGTCGGCTGACGGGTCGAGGCGACGGCTCAGCTCTTCGCCGGCGGATGGTGCGTGCCGCGGTGCACCTCGTACAGCCGCACGTGTCCCGGCCATTCCGGGTCGTTCTCGATCGGGAGGTCGTCCATGAAGAGGCGGATCACGTGGGCGAGCTGGCCGGGGTGGCTGAAGTTGATCGCGTGCGCCGCCCCCTCCAGCAGCACGATGAGGACGTGACTGTCGGTCTGGCTCGCGATCTCGTCGATGCGATGCGCGTGGGGCAGCAGCGGGTCGCGCTGACCGAGCACGACCAGCGTCGGGATGCGGAGCTCGAGCAGGCGCTCGAGCGACGGGTACTGCGTGAGCGCGCGGAACATGCGCATCGTGCTGGGCACGCCGAAGCGCACGTAGTCCGGCACGGCGACCCGCGCCATTCGGGTCGGCTCGCGCGGCGCGTCGGCCGACAGCTGCCGGATGGCGCGGCGCAGCGGCTGATTGAACAGTCCGCCGGCGGGGGACACCAGCACCGCGCGGTCGACACGCTCGGGGTAGCGGTGCGCACACTCGATGATCACGGGGCAGCCCATCGAGTTGCCGACCAGCGTGGCCTTCTCGACGCCGCGATCATCGAGGAAGTCGACGGCGGCGCGCGCGAGATCGGGGATGTCGAGCATGTCCCGCCGCTTGCCGCTGCGCCCGAACCCCGGAAGGTCGGGGACGTACGTGTGGAACTCGTCCGCGAGCCGCTCCGCCGTCGGGAGGAGGTAGCGCCCCGAGAGACCGAAGCCGTGGATGTGCGCCATCACCCGGGCATCCGGCGGTGCATGCGGCGACTCGCGATAGAACACGTCGACGTCGTCGATCCGCGTCCACCGCTCGGCGAGCGTCGACGCGGGCCGGCGGGGGAGCTTGCGCGCCTGCGGCGACTGTGGCGTCGGCCTGCGGTTGCCCATCGCGCCTCCTGAGCGGGGAACGGTGCTCATGCCAGTCTGCCCCTGGGCGGGACGCCCGCGATAGCGCAGATCGCGTGAATGCAGAAGCCCCGAGCACGGCAGGCTGTCGGCCGACCGCTCGGGGCATCGGAGGGGATGACGGGAATCGAACCCGCACCATCAGTTTGGAAGACTGAGGCTCTACCATTGAGCTACATCCCCGTGCGCCCGCTGACGGGCACCGACCAATCGTAATACATCGCGACGGCCATCCCGTTCCGAGTCGATCCAGATGCGCGGCCGAGAGAGGACGCCGCGATGGAGCGCACGGGCAGGCAGGTGGTCGAGGATCTCGTCGCGACGTTGAACGCGGGCGTGGTCGCCGGCATGGACGATCTGTTCCACGACGATGCCGTCATGGAGTGGCCGCAGTCGGGGGAGCGGATCGTCGGGGCGGACAACCGGCGTGCGGTCTACGGGTCGTTCCCGCGGCTTCCGGCGATCTCGCCGCGACGGCTGGTGGGCGACGGCGACCTGTGGGTGCTGCAGGCCGATCTGGACTACGGCGACGGCGATCCGTACCAGACGGTGTTCGTGTTCGAGATGCGCGACGGCCGCATCGCGAAGGAGACCGCGTACTGGACGAAGCCCTTCCCTGCCCCCGACTGGCGGGCGCAGTGGGTCGAGCGGATGTGAGGGCTGCGCAGGAACCGACCGGCTCGGTCGGCTAGACTTCTCGGGGCCGAACGGCGCGCGCACGCGTGCGCACCCGCCCGGGGCGTAGCTCAGCTTGGTAGAGCGCCCGCTTTGGGAGCGGGAGGCCGCAGGTTCAAATCCTGTCGCCCCGACATCACGGCCACGGAATTTCCGAACCCAGACCTTCAGCCCGCCGCGTCCTCGCGCGGTCCGATAGAGGAGAAGTAACAGGCATGGTGAACAGCACCGTCGAGAAGCTCAGCCCGACCAGGGTCAAGCTGCACATCACGGTCAGCCCCGACGAGCTGGGGCCCTCGATCAAGCACGCGTACGAGCACATCGCGCAGGACGTGCAGATCCCCGGCTTCCGCAAGGGCAAGGTCCCGGCGCCCATCATCGACCAGCGCATCGGCCGCGTGGCCGTGCTCGAGCACGCCGTCAGCGAGGGGCTGGACACCTTCTACCGCGAGGCCGTCGCCGCCAACGAGCTGCGCGTCCTCGGCCGGCCGTCGGCCGAGGTCACCGAGTGGCCGAACGAGAAGGACTTCTCGGGCGACCTCGAGGTCGAGGTCGAGGTCGACGTCCGTCCCGAGTTCGAGCTGCCGTCCTTCGAGGGCACGACCGTCGAGGTCGACGCGGTCGAGGTCGACGAGGCCGCCGTCGACGAGGAGCTGGACCGCCTGCGCGCCCGCTTCGGCACGCTCGTCACCGTCGACCGCCCCGCCGCGACCGGCGACTTCGTGGAGCTCGACCTCGTCGCGACCATCGACGGCGCCGAGATCGACCGCGCCGAGGGCGTGTCGTACGAGGTCGGCTCGGGTGAGCTCCTCGAGGGCATCGACGAGGCCATCGACTCGCTCACCGCGGGCGAGGACACCACGTTCCGCTCCAAGCTCGTCGGCGGCGACCACGCCGGCGAGGAGGCCGAGGTGTCTGTGACGGTCAAGGCCGTCAAGGAGCGCGAGCTTCCCGAGGCGGACGACGACTTCGCCCAGATCGCGAGCGAGTTCGACACCATCGGCGAGCTGCGCGACAGCCTCAAGGAGCGCGTCGGCCAGCAGGGCGCCTTCACGCAGGGCTCCGCCGCGCGCGACAAGCTGATCGAGACGCTGCTGGAGCAGGTCGAGATCCCCGTGCCGCCGCAGCTCATCGAGGACGAGGTGCACAACCACCTCGAGGGCGAGGGCCGCCTCGAGGACGACGTGCACCGTGCGGAGGTCGCCGAGGCGAGCGAGAAGCAGTTCAAGACGCAGATGCTGCTCGACAAGATCGCCGAGACGGTCAACGTGCAGGTCTCCCAGGACGAGCTCACGCAGTACCTCGTGCAGTCGGCAGCGCAGTACGGCATGGCTCCGCAGGAGTTCGTCAACGCGCTGCAGGAGGGCAACCAGCTTCCCGCCATCGTCGGCGAGGTCGCCCGCAACAAGGCGCTGGCCGTCGCCCTCGGCAAGGTGAAGGTCGTCGACACGAACGGCGAGCCGGTCGACCTCACGGGCTTCGTGGCCGTCGAGGACGAGGCGGAAGGCGAGGACGAGGTCGCCGAGGAGCAGGCGACGACGGATGCCGACGCAGAGGCCGCCGAGAAGCCGGCCAAGAAGGCCCCCGCGCGCAAGACCGCCGCCAAGAAGGCCGACGCCGACGCCGAGAAGGCTCCCGCGAAGAAGGCACCGGCCAAGAAGGCACCGGCCAAGAAGGCTCCGGCCAAGAAGGCTGCCGCAGAGAAGGAGTGACGCCCGCTCCTCTCGGTGCTCGCACCGAGACCGGGTGACGAGGAGGACGGATGCCGCGGCATCCGTCCTCTTCTCGTTCCGCCCGATCTGCCCAGGGCGAACACGCGCGGGTCGCTCGCGGCGCCCCGGTAGATTCGATGGCGACCCAAGGAAACAGGAGTACACATGGCCGAACCACTTGTCGCGACCAGCGTCTTCGACCGGCTGCTGAAGGACCGCATCATCTGGCTGGGGTCGGAGGTGCGTGACGACAACGCCAACGAGATCTGCGCCAAGATCCTGCTTCTCGCCGCGGAGGACTCCGAGAAGGACATCTACCTCTACATCAACTCGCCGGGTGGCTCGATCACCGCCGGCATGGCGATCTACGACACGATGCAGTTCGTGCCGAACGACATCGTCACCGTCGGCATCGGCATGGCGGCCTCGATGGGCCAGCTGCTGCTCACCGCAGGCACCAAGGGCAAGCGCTACATCACCCCCAATGCCCGCGTGCTGCTCCACCAGCCGCACGGCGGCTTCGGCGGCACCGCCAGCGATATCCAGACGCAGGCGCAGCTGATCCTCGACATGAAGAAGCGCCTCGCCGAGATCACCGCCGCGCAGACCGGGAAGTCGGTCGAGCAGATCAACGCCGACGGCGACCGCGACCGCTGGTTCTCGGCCGAGGAGGCGCTCGAGTACGGCTTCGTCGACCACATCCGCGAGTCCGCCACCGATGTCATCGGCGGCGGCGGCACGGCGAACTGACGGCTTCGAAGGCGAAAGAGAGAGAACCCGAATGCAGACCCCCACCTTCGGACCCAGCGCCCCGCAGGGGCTCCAGATGCCCGGCAGCCGCTACATCCTGCCGCAGTTCGAGGAGCGCACGGCCTACGGCTACAAGCGCCAGGACCCGTACAACAAGCTCTTCGAGGACCGCGTCATCTTCCTGGGTGTCCAGGTCGACGACGCGTCAGCCGATGACGTGATGGCCCAGCTCCTCGTGCTCGAGAGCCAGGACCCCGATCGCGACATCATCATGTACATCAACTCGCCCGGCGGCTCATTCACGGCGATGACCGCGATCTACGACACCATGCAGTACGTGTCGCCGCAGATCCAGACCGTGGTGCTCGGCCAGGCCGCGTCCGCTGCGGCCGTGCTGCTCGCGGCCGGCGCGCCGGGCAAGCGCCTGGCGCTGCCGAACGCGCGCATCCTCATCCACCAGCCCGCGATGGGCGAGGCCGGCCACGGCCAGGCGTCGGACATCGAGATCCAGGCGCAGGAGATCATGCGCATGCGCACCTGGCTCGAGCAGACGCTCGCGAAGCACTCGAACAAGTCGGTCGAGGAGGTCAACAAGGACATCGACCGCGACAAGATCCTCTCCGCCGAGGAGTCGGTCGCGTACGGCCTCGTCGACCAGGTGCTCACCACGCGCAAGCGGGGTCAGCAGGCCGCGCTCACGAAGTAGGGCTGCGTTGCGCGCCGGGCGCCCCGCCATCCGCACGTCGGGTGGCGGGGCGCTTCGTCGTCCGGTGTCCGCTGAGCGCGAACCGCGGCCGTCCACAACGTGCGTCGCAATGCCGCCGCTTGTCGGCCCCACCTATTAGGCTCGGAGACAGCTGGGGGCTTTCCCGGCGGTGACGAGGAGGAGCCGCATGGCACGCATCGGTGAGAGCGCCGACCTGTTCAAGTGCTCCTTCTGCGGCAAGAGCCAGAAGCAGGTCCAGCAGCTGATCGCGGGTCCCGGCGTCTACATCTGCGACGAATGCGTCGAACTGTGCAACGAGATCATCGAAGAGCGCATGGCCGAGTCCTCGTCGGGCGTGGTCGCCGACTTCGATCTGCCGAAGCCGCGTGAGATCTTCGCGTTCCTCGAGGAGTACGTCGTCGGCCAGCACGACGCCAAGCGGGCGCTGTCGGTCGCGGTGTACAACCACTACAAGCGCGTGCGCGCGCATGGCACCATCCAGTCGGCCGAGCAGCGCGCCGACGAGATCGAGATCGCCAAGAGCAACATCCTGCTGCTCGGGCCCACCGGCTGCGGCAAGACCTACCTCGCCCAGACCCTCGCCAAGCGCCTGAACGTGCCCTTCGCGGTCGCCGACGCCACCGCGCTGACCGAGGCGGGCTACGTCGGCGAAGACGTCGAGAACATCCTCCTCAAGCTCCTGCAGGCCGCGGACTTCGACACGAAGCGCGCCGAGACCGGCATCATCTACATCGACGAGGTCGACAAGATCGCCCGCAAGGCCGAGAACCCCTCCATCACGCGCGACGTGTCGGGGGAGGGCGTTCAGCAGGCGCTGCTGAAGATCCTCGAGGGCACGGTCGCGTCCGTTCCCCCGCAGGGCGGCCGCAAGCACCCGCACCAGGAGTTCATCCAGATCGACACCACGAACGTGCTGTTCATCGTGGCCGGCGCGTTCGCGGGACTGGAAGACATCATCTCGTCGCGCGTGGGCAAGCACGGCGTCGGCTTCGGCGCCCCGCTCCACGACAAGGGCGACGATCTCAGCCTGTTCAGCGAGGTGCGGCCCGAGGACCTGCACAAGTTCGGCCTCATCCCCGAGTTCATCGGGCGTCTGCCTGTGGTCGCATCGGTCTCGCCGCTCGACCAGGAGGCCCTCATGGAGATCCTCGTCGAGCCGAAGAACGCCCTGGTCAAGCAGTACCAGCGCATGTTCGAGCTCGACGGCGTCTCGCTCGAGTTCGAGCGCGAGGCGCTCGAGGCGATCGCAGATCTCGCCGTGGCGCGCAAGACCGGTGCCCGCGGACTCCGCGCGATCCTCGAGGACGTGCTCGGGCCGATCATGTTCGAGATCCCGTCCACCGACGACGTCGACAAGGTGGTCGTGACCCGCGCCGCGGTCGACGAGGGCGCCGCCCCCACGCTGGTGCTGCGGGAGAAGCGCAAGAGCGCCTGATCGCGACCGGTCTGCGGGACTGCGGGCTGACAGGGACGCCGTACGCGTGGCTGTCGGGGGTGGCCGATAGCGTCGGCGTGTGACCGCGCGCCCCTTCTCGATCCACATCCCCGACGTTGAGCTGGCCGATCTGCGCGAGCGTCTCGATCGGTTCCGGCCCTTGCCGGATTCGCCGCGTCGGCCGGAGGCCGGCATGAGCGCCGACTACCGTTCTTCTCACGCCTCGAGCAGTGGGGCGGCGCCAACGGCGCGTACGGCCACGTGCAGGCGACGCGACCCGACACGCTGGCGGCCGCACTGAACGACTCTCCGGCGGGGCTGGTCGCGTGGCTGGCGGAGAAGCTCGTCGAGTGGAGCGACACGCCCGCAGGCGATCCACGGGCCGTCGAACGCCGGATCTCGCGCGACCGCATCCTCACCGAGGCGATGGTCTACTGGACCACGCAGACCATCGGCTCTTCGTTCCGCCCTTACTACGAGAGGGCCGACCAGCCCGAAGAGATGCCACCGGTCGTGGTTCCGGCATCCGTCCACATCCAGCGCCACGAGGGCGACTACCCCGAATCACTGGCGCGCCGCTTCTACCGCGATCTGCGGGTCTTCGAGCGTCTCGAAGAGGGCGGGCACTTCGCGGTGGGGGAGGTGCCCGCCGTGATGGCCGCACGGGTGCGAGCTTTCGCCCGGAGCTTGGGCATGCTCTGAGGCACAGCGGAGCGGCGCGGCGACGGGCTCGACTCGCCGGCACGACCCGGGACTGGCCGGTTCGGGCCACCGGCGAATGGCCCGACCGTGCGACGCGGGCGGGCCGCCCTCGCACGTTCACTTGTGAGCATGTCAGCTCTCATCATCTCGCTTCACTCTCCGTCGACATCCGCCGAGACGCACGCACTCGGCTCGGATGACGGGCATGGCGCGCGTCCGGTCGGGACCGTCCTCATCGAGCGCCACCTCAACGGCCCCCGCGGCTCCGCCAACGGCGGGTTCGCGGCCGGCTCCATCGCGCAGCACGTCGACGGCGACACCGTGTCCGTCGTCCTGCAGAGCCCCGTCCCGCTCGGTCGGTCGCTCGGCGTCTTCGACGACGGCGCGGGCGGCGTGGTCGTCCGCGACCGGCGCAAGGACGTCGCAAGGGCGCATCCCGGCGCCCTGGTCGCCGCCGCCGCTCCGCTCGCACCCTCGTTCGCCGACGCCGTGCACGCGCGGGAGCGGCATCCGCTCGTCGGCGTGCGTCACGCGCTCTCGGACTGCGTCGTCTGCGGGCCGCGCCGGGCCGACGGCATGCACGTGACCCCCGGCCCCGTCGTCGGCCACGACGACCGGCTGGCGGCGCCGTGGACCGTGTCGGGCGCGTTCGCCCACGCGGGGCTCGCCTGGTATCCGGCGGTCTGGGCGGCGCTCGACTGCACCAGCTATCCGGCCGCGGCGCTCGAGCAGGGCATCCTCTGTCTCCTCGGCACGATGACCGCTCGTGTCGACCGCCGACCGCGCGTCGGCGAGCACCTCGTCGTGCACAGCTGGACGCGCGAAGCCCGCGGTCGTCGCTACGAGACGTCCGTCGCGATGGTAGACGCGCGTGGCGACGAGATCGCCCGCGCCGACGCGACCTGGATCGCCCTCAGGCATCAGAAGGCTGCGGCCGTGGCGAGCCGGCTGCGCTGAACCACCACCGGGATGGCCGGTTCCGGCCATCCCGCCCGATCCGCAATGGCAGATCCTGCCGATGCCGTCCACCGGCTCTGCCGGGTGGACTGTCCACCAGACGCGGGCATGCGCCCGGCGTCGCACCAGAAAGGAATCCGAATGTCCACCACCACGATCCTCGACCGCGCGGACGCGCTGTCAGAGCCGGTCATCATCGGCCCCGACGAGCAGGCGGCGGCACTCACGCAGCGCCTGCTGGAATCCGTCGGCCCCGCCCTCGAGCTGCTCACCATCGAGCTCGGACACCGGCTGGGCCTGTACGCCGCCATCGACGCCGCCGGCGGGGTCACGGCGCACGACCTGGCGGGCCTCACCGGATACGGTGAGCGTCAGCTGCGCGAGTGGCTCGACCAGCAGGCGATCGCCGGGATCCTCGAGAGCGAGGCGGGGACACGGCGACGCTACCGGCTTCCCGCCGCGCATCGAGCGGTCCTGCTCGATCCGACGTCACCCGTGCACGGTGCGGGGCTCGCCTCGATGTTCGCCGGCATCGCCTCGGCGTTCGATGCGGTCGCAGAGTCGTTCACCGCCGACGGCGCCGTGAGCTTCGCCCGCTTCGGCGCCCCCGTGCGCAACGGCCTGGAGGTCATCTACCGACCGGGCTACACGCACGCGCTGCCGTCGTGGCTCGAGCAGCTGCCCGACATCGAGTCTCAACTCGAGGCGGGCGGGACGATCGTCGACGCCGGTTGCGGCACCGGCTGGTCCACCATCGCCCTCGCCCGGCGTTTCCCGCGGGCTGTCGTCCTCGGCGTCGACCTCGATGCCGCGTCGATCGAGGAGGCGCGACGCAACGCCGAGACGGCGGGGGTCGCGGACCGCGTGCGCTTCGAGTGCGCCGACGTCGGCGACGACGCCGCGCTCCGGGCGCTGGTGGGCGGGCCGGCGACGCTGGTCACGGTCTTCCTCGCACTCCACGACATGAACGATCCGCAGCGGGCCCTGTCGTCGCTCGCCGGACTGCTCGCCCCCGGCGGCGCGGTCCTCATCGGGGACGCCAAGGTCGAGGACGAGTTCCTCGCGCCTGCCGGGCCGCTCGACCGGATGTTCTCGGCGTTCAGCGTGCTCCACTGCCTGCCCGCCACCCTCGCCGAGGGCAGCGGCCACGCCCACGGCACCGTGCTGCGCGCGCCGACCGTCATGGCGTGGAGTGCTGCGGCGGGGCTGCGACGCGCCGAACGCCTGCCGATCGAGCACCCGGCCTGGTCGTTCTACCGGCTGGACGCGTGACCACGCTGCCCGCACCGACGCTCCGTGTGCCGCGGTCCGGCCCGCTCCCGGCGGGCCGGACCGTGGCCCATACTGATGTCGTGTCCACCCCCATCGACGTCCGGTATGCCTGGTCGGGCTCCGACGATGTCGCCTGGTCGCAGCTCGGCGACGGCGCATCGGTGCTGGTCGGCGGCTGGTGGATGAGCCACCTCGAGCGCGACTGGGAGTATGAGCCTTTCCGCCGGTTCGTCCAGGCGATGGCCCGCCACCGTCGTGTCATCCGGATGGACCCTCCGGGCAGCGGACTCTCGCGTTCCCGCACCGGCACCCCTGACACGCTGGAGCCGCACGTCGACGCGATGAAGGCGGTCCTCGACGCTGCCGACGCCGAGCAGGCGACGCTCTTCGCCGGCTCGTCGGGGTGCGCCGTCGCGGTCGCGTTCGCCGCACGCCACCCCGAGCGCGTGCGCCGGCTCATCCTGGCCGGCGCTTACCTCGACGGGGCCTCGATCGCGTCGGCGGGGGATCGGGCGGCGCTGGTCGACCTCGTCCGCAGCAGCTGGGGGGTGAGCTCGCGGGTGATGTCCGACATCTTCTACCCGGACGCGACGGCGGAGCAGCGCCGCGCGTATGCGCGCCATCAGCGCTCCACCGCGACGGCGGAGTCGGCCGCCGCCGGCCTCGAGGCGGTGTACTCGTTCGACGCGCGCGCCGACGCAGCCGCCGTGACGGCGCCCACTCTCGTGCTGCACCGCCGCGGCGACCGGGCCATCCGCCTCGCGCTCGGCACGGCCACGGCGTCCGCCATCCCCGGCGCGCATCTGGAGGTGCTCGACGGCTCCGACCACCATCCGTGGCACGGCGACTCATCTGCCTTCCTGAGGCGCGCCCTCGCGTTCGACGGCGTCCCGGAGGCCGCGCTGGCGGGCGACCTTGTGAAAGCTCCCCCTGCCGAGCCTGGCGCTCGCGAGGCCGATTCGCCCATCTCTGGCCGCGAACTCGAGGTCCTGCTGCTCGTGTCACAGGGCCTCACCGACGCCCAGATCGCCGCGGAGCTGTTCCTGAGTGTGCACACGGTGCACCGGCACGTGGCGAATGCGCGCACCAAGCTCGGCGTGCCCTCGCGGGCGGCCGCCGCGGCGTGGGCGGTCTCGCACCGGGACGGCGTCTAGCCTGCGAGACCCCGGCGCTCGAGGAGCGGCTGGGTGTCGGCATCCCGGCCCCGGAAGTCGCGGTACGCCTCCAGCGGGTCCTTGGAACCGCCGACGCCGAGCAGGCGATCACGGAAGCGATCGCCGTTCTCACGGCGCAGGCCGCCGTTCTCGCGGAACCATTCGACCGTGTCGGCGTCGAGCACCTCGCTCCAGATGTAGGAGTAGTACCCCGCGCTGTACCCGCCCGAGAACACGTGGGCGAAGTAGGTGGACGAGTAGCGTGTCGGCACCGCCGGGTTGTCCAGCCCGATGTCGGCGAGGGCGGATGCCTCGAACGCGGCGACGTCCAGGTCCGCCGCGGCGTCCTGGACCGAGAGCGAGTGCCACGCCTGGTCGAGCCACGCCGCGGCCAGGTATTCGCTCGTCGCGAAGCCCTGGTTGAAGGCCTCGGAGGCGTGAAGCCTCTCGACGATGCTGGCGGACAGCGGCTCGTCGGTCTCGATGTGCCGGGCGTACGAGGCGAGGATCTCGGGCCAGTAGATCCACATCTCGTTGACCTGGCTGGGGAACTCGACGAAGTCGCGGAACACGTTCGTCCCCGCGAAGTGCGGATATGTCACGGTTGCGAAGAGCCCGTGGAGGGCGTGCCCGAACTCGTGGAAGAGCGTGGTGACCTCGTCGAGGCTGAGGAGCGTCGGGCGCCCGGCGGCGGGCTTGGACACGTTGAGGTTGTTCACCACGATCGGAGCGGTGCCGCGCAGGCGCGACTGCAGCACGATCGAGTTCATCCACGCGCCCCCGCGCTTGGTGTCGCGCGTGTAGAGGTCGAGGATGAACAGCCCGAGCGCCGAGCCGTCCGCGTTGTGCACCTCGAACACCCGCGTATCGGGGTGGTAGCCGGCGAGGTCGTCGCGTTCGGTGAAGGTGATGCCGTACAGCTCGGTGGCCGCGCGGAAGACGCCGTCCTGCAGCACCCTCTCGGCCTCGAACCACGGGCGCAGCGCGGCACGGTCGAGGTCGTACTCGGCGGCGCGCACCTTCTCGGTGTAGAACGCCCAGTCGTGCGCCTCGAGGGCGAACGGTGCCGGTTCGGCGTCGACGATGGCCTGCAGCTTCTCCTGCTCGCGGCGGGCGTTGCGGGCGGCGGGCACCGCCAGCCGGCGGAGCAGGTCGTGGACGGCGGCGGGGGAGCCCGCGGTCTGGTCGGAGGTGATGTAGGCCGCGTGCGAGTCGTAGCCGAGCAGTGCTGCGCGCTCCGCGCGCAGCCGCACGATCTCGAGGAGCGTCTGGCGATTGTCGTTGTCGTTGCCCCGCGAGCCGCGCGAGCGCGACGCCTCCAAGAGGCGCGCCCGCGACGCACGATCGGTCAAGGCGGCGAGGTACGGGTGGCCGGTGAAGAGCGTGAGCGTCACGACCCACTTGCCGTCCAGGCCGCGGTCGGCGGCGGCCTGGGCCGCAGCGGACAGCTCACCCTCCGAGAGCCCGTCGAGCTCGTGCGCGTCATCGAAGACGACCGCCAGGTCGTTCGTGTCGGCGAGGAGGTTCTTCTCGAACTGGGTGGTGAGGGTGGAGAGCCGCTGGTTCAGCTCCGTGAGTCGCTTCTTCGCCTCCTCTCCGAGGCCGGCGCCGGCGTGGGACATCTCGGTGTGGTGCCGCTCGACGAGGTAGCGCTGCTCCGGCGTGAGGTCGAGCTCGTCCAGCTGGTCGTGGATCGTCTTGATGCGCCAGTACAGGGCCGAGTCGAGCTGGATGGAGTCGTGGTGCGCCGACATGAGCGGCGCGAGCTCCTCCTCGATCGCCTGGATCTCCGGCGTCGCATCCGCGGACGAGACCGTGTAGAAGGTGCGCGCGATGTCGCCCAGCAGGCGGCCGCTCTCCTCGAGCGGGACGAGCGTGTTCTCGAAGGTCGGCATGGACCGGGCCCTCGTGATCGCCGACACCTCGGCCGAATGCCGGGCGAACGCCTCCTCGAATGCGGGGAGGTAGTGCTCGGGCCGGATCGCGGCGTAGTCGGGCAGTCCGTAGGGCAGCGCGCTGGGGGAGAGGAGGGGATTGCTGGTCGGCATCCCGCAAGCCTAGCCGCGGGCTCGACCGTTGCCGCCGAGACTTTGCAAACCAATTTGTGCAAAGAAATACTTGCAAAGAATCCTTTGCGGTCGTACGCTGAAGCCATGGACGAGGAGATCACGGCCCCGAGCACCGACGACCGTTCGCCGGCCCCGAGCGGGCGGCAGGACCGGGTCCTCGACGCCGGCGCGCTGCGGGCCCTGGCGCATCCGCTCCGCGTGAAGATCTACGACATCCTCAGCCAGTACGGCCCCCAGACGGCGAGCTCGCTCGCCGAGCGGCTGGGGGAGTCCTCGGGCGCCACCAGCTACCACCTCCGCGCGCTGGCCAAGCACGACCTCATCCACGAGGTGGCCGACCGCGGATCAGGCCGGGAACGCTGGTGGGAGCGTCCGGTCGGCGGCGTGTCGTTCGCGAACGAGGAGGCGCTCAAGACGCCCTCCGGCCGTGCGGCGACCCAGATCGTGATGAGCGAGTTCTTCCGGCTTCGCCAGGAGCAGCTCATGCGGTTCATCGACCGGGGCCTGAACGCGGAAGAGCACGCGTGGCAGGACGCGAGCTTGATCTCCACGGCCACCGTGCGCCTCACGCCCGAGCAGAGCAAGGAGCTCGCCACGGCGATCATGGCCCTCATCGACGAAGCGGTCGACACGTACCGCGAACAGAACGGCGAGGACGTCCGCCCGGTGACCATCCGGGCCGACCTGTTCCCGCTCCCCGGACTCGAAGGATAGGAGCGCAGTCATGACCACCATCACCCTCCCGGATGTGACGACGGGAACCCTCTCCGCCGCCGCCACGGGGCTCGACAGAGCCCTGCTGCGCGCGGCATCCGCCCTCGACGCCCACGTCCTCGGACGCGTCGAACGGCGCGCGGGCGTCGCCTTCCGACGCGCAGTGTCGGCTCATTCGGCCGCCGACGGCATCCGCCGTGACGCGACAGCTCGCGCGGCGATCGGGATCCTCCCGCGATGAGCGCCGCCACCGACACGCAGCCGCGGAAGGGGTCGCGGAGCGAGCGACCGGCCAGGGTGCCGCTCGGCCGCGACTTCGGCAAGCTGTGGACCGCGGCAGCCTTCAGCAATCTCGCCGACGGTGTCGGACGCGTCGCGGTGCCGCTGATCGCGACGACGCTCACGCGGGATCCCCTCGCCATCGCGGCGATCAGCGCGCTCGCGTTCCTGCCATGGCTCGTGTTCGGGCTGCCGGCCGGGATGATCGTCGACCGCTTCGACCGGCGCTGGATCATGGCCATCGCGAACACGATCCGCGGCCTCGCCGCGGTGGGGCTCGCGACGCTGACGGTGTCCGGAGCCATCACGGTGTGGTGGCTGCTGGCCGGCGTGCTGGTCTTCGGCCTGGGTGAGACGCTCTTCGACAACGCGACGAACTCGATCGTCCCGACCCTGGTGCCCCGGCGAGGGCTCGACCGCGCAAACGGGTTCCTCCAGGCGGCGCAGATCACGATCGACAACTTCATCTCGGCGCCGATCGGAGGCGTCCTGTTCGCCTTCTCGCTCGCCCTGCCGCTCTGGGTGGGCGCCACCGGCTACGTCATCCCGATCGCCCTCGCGCTGCTCCTTCCGCTCTCCGCAGCGCGACCCCTCCGCGAGCCGCGGGATCTCGACCGCGCGGCGACCATCGCCGCGCAGGGCGAGATCGCATCCGCGGAGCCGTTGGCCGCCGCCGAGCTGCCTGCCGCCGCGCAGCCCCGTCCGGCGGAGGCGGTCTCGGCACGGGAGGCGCTGGCGTACCTCTGGAACCACCGCTTCCTGCGGGCGATGGTGCTCTTCACCTGCGTCGTCGGCTCGGCATTCGCCTTCGCCCAGGCCCCGATCTTCCTCTACTTCCTCGACGAGCTCGCGGTCGACCCCGCCGCCATCGGCTTCGTCACAGCGGGCATCGGACTGGGCGCCCTCGTGGGCTCGCTCATCGCCCCCGGTCTCGTGCAGCGGTTCGGACGGGGCCGCGTGATGCTCGCGGCGAACGTCGTCGCCGCGGCCGGGCTGTTCGGGGTTTGGCTGGCGCCGGAGGCGATCACCGGCACCGTGGCCTACGCGGTGATGGCGTGCGCCGTGTCGATCTGGAACGTGCCGTGGGGCGCGCTGCGTCAGTCGATCATCCCCGGCCACCTGTTCGGCCGCGTGCTCGGCATCATCCGCAGTCTGACGTGGGGCATCTTCCCCTTCGCGACGCTGCTGGGCGGCTGGGTGGCGCGCTTCGACCTCCGGCTGCCGTTCCTCATCGCGGCCGGCGTCACCCTCGTGGCGACGGCGGTCGCCGTGAGGCTCCTGCTCGAGGCGTCGCGGCACGACGCCCCGGAGGACTGACGGCGGATGCTACCCGAACCCGTCTTCCGGATCGTTCCGGGCGACGGGTTCGCCGTCGGCGTCGAGCGACACGATGATCCCGGTGTCGAGTTCGGCGATCGGCTTGCCTTCGAGCCACGTGAGCGTCCAGCGCGGCCGAGGCTGTCCGAACTGGTCGGCCGGGATCGTCGCGTCGACGGACTTGACGCCGCGGCGCAACGCGTCCGGCACGGCGGCGGGAGGCTCGTCGCCCGAAGTCCAGCGTGTTCCGAGCTGCATGTCAGGCCTCCTGAGTGGCGAGCTGGATGTCGGTCACCGACACGGCGTCGGCGTCGGCGTACTCGATCCGCTCGATGCGGCCGACCGCCTTGAGGTCACCCTCGGCGAGCTTGAGCGCCTCGAGGGTCGCGGCCGGGGCGGCGATGACCGCCCGCGCCACCGGGGTCTTCTGCGACGCCTTGGCCTCCGTCTTGGCGCGACGCACGCCGACGAGCGCCGCGCTCACCGCGGTGAGCACGGCCGGGTCGCCCCACTCCTCGTCCGGCGCCACGGGCCACGCGGCCGTGTGCACGGAGCCCTCGTTGAACCAGGACCAGGCCTCCTCGGCGGCGAAGGCGAGCACCGGCGCGAGCAGCCGGAGGAGCGCCGACATCGCCAGGCGCAGCGCGAGTGCGGCGGAGGCCTGGCCGACATCGGTCTGGTTGTAGGCGCGCTCCTTGACCAGCTCGAGATAGTCGTCGCAGAACGTCCAGAAGAACGATTCGGTCACCTCGAGAGCACGGGCGTGGTCGTAGTCCTCGAGCGCCTTGGTCGCCTCGCGCACCACGCCGTGGAGCGTGGCGAGCATCGATGCGTCCAGCGCGTGGGTGACCTCGGCGCCCTCGGGGACCGGGAACGACAGGACGAACTTGGCGGCGTTGAGCACCTTGATCGCGAGGCGGCGGCCGATCTTGATCTGCGTCGGGTTCTGCGGGTCGAAGGCCGCGTCGGTGCCGAGACGGCTCGAGGCCGCCCAGTACCGCACCGCGTCCGACCCGTGCTGGGCGAGGATGTCGGCGGGCGTGACCACGTTGCCCTTGGACTTCGACATCTTCTTGCGGTCGGGGTCGACGATGAAGCCGGAGATCGCCGCATCCGTCCACGGCGCGCGGTCGTCTTCGAGGGCGCTGCGCAGCAGCGTCGAGAAGAGCCAGGTGCGGATGATGTCCTGTCCCTGCGGACGGACGTCGAACGGCGTGACGAGGTTCCACAGCTCCGGGTCCCGCTCCCAGCCTCCGGCCAGCTGCGGCGTGAGGGATGACGTCGCCCACGTGTCGAAGATGTCGTTCTCGCCGTCGAACCCGCCAGGGACGCCGCGCTGGTCCTCGGTGTAGCCGGGGGGCACGTCGGTGGAAGGGTCGATCGGGAGCGCGGCGAGGTCGGGCGTGAGAACGCGGCCGTAGTCGCGGTCGCCGTTCTCGTCGAGGGCGTACCAGACCGGGATCGGAACGCCGAAGAAGCGCTGACGGGAGACCAGCCAGTCACCGGTGAGACCGTTCGTCCAGTTCTCGAAGCGCACGCGCATGAAGTCCGGATGCCACGACATGCTCTTGCCCAGGGCGATGAGCTTGTCGCGCAGCGCCTCGTCCCGTGCGCCGTTGCGGATGTACCACTGGCGCGTCGAGACGATCTCCAGCGGGCGGTCGCCCTTCTCGTAGAACTTCACGGCGTGAGTGAACGGCTTCGGGTCGCCTTCCATCTCGCCAGACTCCTGGAGGAGCTCGACGATGCGCTTCTTCGCGCTGAAGACCGTCTTGCCGGCGATCTCGGCGTACGCCGCCTTGGCGGCATCCGTGGCGATGACGTCGGGCGCCTCGGCCATCACCCGGCCGTCCTGTCCGAGGATGGTGCGGTTCGGAAGCTGGAGCTCGCGCCACCAGACGATGTCGGTGACGTCGCCGAAGGTGCAGATCATCGCGATGCCCGAGCCCTTGTCCTGCTGGGCCAGCGGGTGGGCGAGAACGGGCACCTCGACGTCGAACAGCGGAGTGCGCACGGTGGTGCCGAAGAGCGGCTGATACCGCTCGTCGTCCGGGTGGGCGACGAGCGCCACGCAAGCGGCGAGCAGCTCGGGCCGCGTGGTCTCGATGAAGACGTCGCCCGACCCGTCGGTGCTGTGGAAGGCGACGCGGTGGTACGCGGCCGGCTGGTCGCGGTCTTCGAGCTCGGCCTGCGCGACAGCGGTGCGGAAGTCGATGTCCCAGAGCGTCGGCGCCAGGTCCTGGAACGCCTCGCCGCGCTCGACATTGCGCAGGAACGCCAGCTGGCTGGTGCGCATCGTGTCGTCGGAGATGGTGCGGTAGGTCTGGGTCCAGTCGACGCTCAGGCCGAGCGAGCGCCAGAGCGCCTCGAAGTGCTTCTCGTCCTCGACGGTCAGCCTCTCGCAGAGCTCGATGAAGTTGCGGCGGCTGATCGGGATCTGGTCGGCGGCGCGGCTGGACTTGTTGTCGCCGCCCTCGTAGGGCGGCGTGAAGCCCGGCTCGTACGGCAGCGACGGGTCGCAGCGGACGCCGTAGTAGTTCTGCACCCGGCGCTCGGTCGGCAGGCCGTTGTCGTCCCAGCCCATCGGATAGAACACCGTCTTGCCGCGCATGCGCTCGTAGCGCACCTTGACGTCGGTGTGGGTGTAGCTGAAGACGTGGCCGATGTGGAGCGATCCCGAGGCGGTCGGCGGGGGAGTGTCGACCGAGTAGATGCCTCCGCGCCCGACCTCGACGGCGCGATCACGGTCGAAGAGGTACGTGCCCTGCGCGGACCACGCGGCGTCCCACTTCTGCTCGAGGCCCTCCAGCGCGGGCTTGTCGGGGATCTGTCCCTGTGCGGGGCGGGCGTCGGTCATGCGAACTCCTCGAGCGATATGTGCGGCACTGTGTGAGCGTGCCTGAGTGTGGGATGCCGCTCGATTCTAGCCCGGGCCGCGTGAAGGCGGAAAAGCGAGCGGATGCTGCGCGCTGCGGCATCCGCTCCCTCGATGTCTCGTCAGGCGTTCGCCGTCGCCGTCTCGGGTCGTGTCGCCAGCTCCGGCTCCACGCGGCGGCGGGACGCGAGGAAGGCCGCCACCAGCGTCACCGCCGACATGATCGCGAGGATGACGCCCGGGTGCCACCAGGCATAGCCGGTCGCCTCGCCGAGACTGAGCGTCAGGTACGGCACGAAGCCGCTCAGCGTCGCGGCCAGGGCGTACGCGAACGACAGCGCCGAGTACCGGAAGTGGTCGGGGAAGAGGTCGTTCATGAGCCCGCCCAGCGCCGCCCACGCCATCGTCGGCAGGATGCCGCCGACGATCATGGTCCCGACGAGGATCGGGAACGTCGCGAACTGCAGCAGGAAGTACATCGGGAAGGTGATGAGGAGCGTTCCCAGCGCACCCCACACCACCACGTTCGCCGAGCCGACGCGGCTCGCCCACGCCCCGAACAGCGGGATCGTCACGAGCTGCAGGAGACCGCCGATGGTCGTCGCGACCAGAAGGTCCTGGAAGCTGAAGCCGAGCTGCTCGACGCCGTAGTTGACGGTGTAGGTGTTCATGAGCGAGTACGACCCGATGCCCAGGAGCGCGGCGCCGACGGCGATCGCCATCGCACCGGGACGCTTCGCGAACATCGTCACGAACGGCACGCGGTCGCGGCGCCCCTCGGCGACGATCCCCTCGAACACCGGGGTCTCGGAGATGGACCAGCGCAGGTACAGCGAGACGAGCAGGAGGGGGAGCGCGAGGAGGAATGGGATGCGCCAGCCCCATTCGGCGATCTGCTCGGGCGGGAGCACGGCGGTGAGCACGATGAAGACCGTGGCGGAGAGGATCGAGCCGACGGGCGAGCCGAGCTGCGGGATCGCGGCGTAGAACGCGCGCTTGACCGGCCCGGAGTTCTCGGTGGCGATGAGGATCGAGCCGCCCCACTCGCCGCCCAGCGACAGCCCCTGGACGATACGCAGGACGATCAGCAGCACCGCGCCGAGCCATCCGGCCTGGGCGTAGGTGGGCAGCAGGCCGATGAGGCCCGTCGCGACACCCATGATGGCGACGGTCCACAGGAGGGTCGCGCGGCGCCCCACGCGATCTCCCATGTACCCGAAGATCACCGCGCCGATCGGGCGGACGACGAAGGCCAGCGCGATCGTGAGGAACGCCGCGCTGGTGGCGCCGAACTGCCCCAGCGGGTCGAAGAACAGCGGCCCGACGAAGAACGCCGAGAAGTACGCGAAGAGGTAGAAGTCGAACGACTCCAGGGAGGTCCCCACCATCGATGCCCATGCGACGCGGCGCGTCGGGGCGTTGTCGAGGGGGAGGGTGGATGCGGGTGCTGCGGCGGTCACGGACGTCAATCTTGGCACGAGTCCAGAAACCAGGACGCGGCCGTTCGCATTCCCGCCTTGCGCACGCCCGGTAGACTCGTGCGATCAGCACCGATCCGGCCATCACCGGGGAGCTCTCGGAAGAACAGGACGCCACCGCGTGGCGTCCCCATTAGAACCGAGCGGGTCAGGCCCGTCACAGCCGCAGTGAGAGAGGACGGATGCCTCCGCCGAGGCATCCGTCAATGCAGGGTGGTACCGCGGTCGGCCGGAGAGTCTCCGGTTCGGTCGTCCCCGCAGGAAGCACACGAGCGAGCACCTGCGAGAGATGATGACCTACCCACGATCTGAGTCACGGTCCCCGAGCACCGGCGAAGCCGCCGTCGTCCCGAGCCCCCGCTTCCCCGACATCGAGCGGGAGACGCTCGCCTTCTGGGAGGCCGACCAGACCTTCCGCGCGTCGATCGACCAGCGCGAAGGCGCCGACGAGTGGGTCTTCTACGACGGTCCGCCGTTCGCAAACGGCCTGCCGCACTACGGCCACCTGCTCACCGGCTACGCCAAGGATCTCTTCCCGCGCTTCCAGACCATGCGCGGCAAGAAGGTCGACCGCGTCTTCGGCTGGGACACGCACGGTCTCCCCGCCGAGCTCGAGGCCATGAAGCAGCTCGGGATCACCGAGAAGAGCGAGATCGAGGCCATGGGCATCGCCGCCTTCAACGCGAAGGCCCGCGAGTCCGTCCTCGCCTACACGCGGGAGTGGGAGGACTACGTCACGCGCCAGGCGCGATGGGTGGACTTCGAGCGCGGCTACAAGACGTTGAACCCGTCGTACATGGAGTCCGTGCTGTGGGCGTTCAAGACGCTTCACGACAAGGGTCTCGCGTACGAGGGGTACCGCGTCCTGCCGTATTGCTGGCGCGACGAGACACCGCTGTCGGCGCACGAGCTGCGCATGGACGACGACGTGTACAAGATGCGCCAGGACCCGTCGGTGACCGTCGCGTTCCCGCTGGTGGGCGCCAAGGCCGAGTCCCTCGGCCTCACCGGGGTGCGCGCGCTGGCGTGGACGACCACCCCCTGGACGCTGCCGACCAACCTCGCCCTGGCGGTCGGCCCCGGCATCCGGTACGTCGTGGTGCCCGGCGGGCCCGACGGCGCCGCCGACGTCCACCGCGGGCCCGACGGCCGGGCCGACGAGGCGGAGGAGGCGTACGCCCACCGCTACCTCCTCGCTGAGGAGCTGCTCGGTGGGTACGCGAAGGACCTCGGCTACGAGTCCGCCGAGGCCGCCCGCGCCGCCGTCGTCCAGACGGTCCTCGGATCCGAGCTCGAGAACGTCGCGTACGACCGTCTGTTCGACTACTACGCGGATGCCGCGACCTGGGGCACCGAGAACGCCTGGCGCATCCTCGTCGACGACTACGTCACGACGGGCGACGGCACGGGCATCGTCCATCAGGCTCCGGCGTTCGGTGAGGACGACCAGCGGATCACCGAGGCCGCCGGCATCCCGCTCATCATGAGCCTGGACGACGGCGGGCGCTTCCTGCCGCAGGTGACCGACGTGGCCGGCGAGCTGTGGATGGACGCCAACCGTCCGCTCATCCGACTGCTGCGCCAGGAGGGCCGTCTCCTGCGCGAGGCGAGCTACGAGCACTCGTACCCCCACTGCTGGCGATGCCGCAACCCCCTCATCTACCGCGCCGTCTCGAGCTGGTTCGTGCGCGTGACCGACATCAAGGACCGGATGATCGCCGGCAACGAGCAGATCACCTGGGTGCCTGAGAACGTCAAGCACGGCCAGTTCGGCAAGTGGCTCGAGGGCGCGCGCGACTGGTCGATCAGCCGCAATCGCTACTGGGGCTCTCCGATCCCGGTGTGGAAGAGCGATGACCCGTCGCACCCGCGGGTGGACGTCTACGGCTCGCTCGAGGAGCTCGAGCGCGACTTCGGCCGTCTGCCGCGCAACGCGGAGGGCGAGGTGGACCTGCACCGCCCCTACATCGACGAGCTCACCCGCCCGAACCCCGACGACCCGACCGGCCGCTCGACGATGCGGCGCATCGAGGACGTCTTCGACGTGTGGTTCGACTCGGGGTCGATGCCCTACGCGCAGGTGCACTATCCGTTCGAGAACCAGCAGTGGTTCGACGAGCACTCGCCGGCCGACTTCATCGTCGAGTACATCGGGCAGACGCGCGGCTGGTTCTACGTGATGCACGTGCTGTCGACCGCGCTGTTCGACCGGCCGGCCTTCACGGGCGTCTCGTGCCACGGCATCGTGCTGGGCAGCGACGGCCTGAAGATGTCGAAGTCGCTGCAGAACTACCCCGACGTCAGCGAGGTGTTCGACCGCGACGGCTCCGACGCGATGCGCTGGTTCCTGATGTCGAGCTCGGTGCTGCGGGGCGGCAACCTCATCGTCACCGAGGAGGGCATCCGCGCGGGCGTCCGGGAGTTCCTGCTCCCGCTGTGGAACGCGTGGTACTTCTTCGCCACGTACGCCAACGCGGCGCGCGGCGCCGGCGGAGCGGGCTACGAGGCGTCGTGGCGCACCGATTCGACCGACGTGCTGGACCGCTACATCCTGGCGCTCACCGGCGACCTCGTGCGCGACGTCGCCGCCGACCTGGAGGCGCTCGACTCGACGCTGGCCGCGGCCAAGCTCCGCGACTTCGGCGAGGCGCTGACGAACTGGTACATCCGCCGCTCGCGCGACCGCTTCTGGACGGGCGTGTCGGACGACCCGGAGAGCCGCCAGGCGTTCGACACGCTGTACACGGTGCTCGAGACGCTCACCCGCGTCGCCGCCCCGCTCATTCCGCTGGTGGCCGAGAAGGTGTGGCAGGGACTCACCGGCGGCCGCAGCGTTCACCTGCAGGACTGGCCCGACGCCGAGGCGTTCCCCGCGGCGGACGACATCCGCGCCGCCATGGACGCCGTGCGCGAGGCATCGAGCGTCGCCAACGCCCTGCGCAAGAAGGAGGGCCGCCGCGTGCGCCTGCCGCTTCCCACGCTCACGGTGGCGGTTCCGGATGCCGCAGCCCTCGCGCAGTTCGAGGGCATCCTGCGCGACGAGCTCAACGTCAAGACGGTTCAGCTCATGGAGCTGGGCGACGACGTGTCGGAGCGCTACGGCATCAGCAAGCGCCTCTCCGTCAACGCCCGCGCCGCCGGCCCGCGCCTGGGCAAGCAGGTGCAGCACGTGATCGCCGGGGCGAAGGCGGGTGTGTGGGAGGAGCGCGACGGCGCCGTGATCGTCGACGGCATCGCCCTCCAGCCCGGCGAGTACGACCTGACCCTCGAAGCCGGGGGCGTGGCGGAGGGGACGGCGATCGCCCTCCTCGCGGGCGAGGGCTTCGTGCTGCTCGACACGACCACCACGCCGGAGCTCGAGGCCGAGGGGCTCGCGAGGGACGTCATCCGAGCCGTGCAGGACACGCGCAAGGCCGCCGGATTCGACGTCAGCGACCGCATCCGCCTGGCGCTGCTCTTCGACGAGGCCGCCGACGGCGAGGCCGTCGCGTCCGCGTTCGACGTCGCCGACGTCGCGGGTGAGACCCTCGCGGTCGCGCACTCGGTGAGCACCCGCGGCAGCCGGCTCGTCGTCTCGGGCGACGGCGACACGCCCGTCGAGTACGAGGCCGTCGTCGACGCGGGCACGTACGCCAATCGCGGCGCGTTCACCGTCTCGGTCGGCAGGGTGGGGGTCTCGGCATGAGCGACCGCGACCGCCGCAGGGCCGACGCCGTCTACGAGGCGCTGCTCCAGCGCCAGGGGGAGCGGTGGGTGCAGCCGCGCGTCGAGCGCACCCGCCGCGTGCTCGAGCTGCTCGACGACCCCCAGAAGACGTATCGCGTCGTGCACGTGACCGGCACGAACGGCAAGACCTCGACCAGTCGCATGATCGAGAGCCTCGTGCGTGCCCACGGCCTGCGCACGGGCCTGTTCACCAGCCCGCATCTCGAGCGGTTCACCGAGCGCATCATGATCGACGGAGAGCCGATCGACGACGCCGCCGTCGCCGACGCGTGGGACGAGATCTCGCCGTTCGTCGACATCGTCGATGCCGAGCTGGAGTCGAAGGACGATGCGCCGCTGACCTTCTTCGAACTGCTCACGGTGCTGGCGTTCGTGGCGTTCGCGGACGCGCCGATCGACGTGCTGGTGCTCGAGGTGGGAATGGGCGGGTCCTGGGACTCGACCAACACCGCGGACGGGGACGTCGCCGTGTTCGCGCCGATCGACGTGGACCACGCCGACCGGCTCGGCGACACGATCGCCGAGATCGCCGCGGTCAAGGCGGGCATCATCAAGGACGGCGCTGCAGTCGTCTCGGCGCGGCAGGATGCCGCCGCCGAGGCGGCGCTGCGCGAGGCAGCGACCCGCCACGGCGCCTCGATCGCCTTCGAGGGTGCGGAGTTCGCCCTCGCCGAGCAGCGTCTGGCCGTGGGCGGGCAGCAGATCACGGTGCGCGGGCTCGCGGGCACATACGAGGACGAGTACCTGCCGCTGTACGGCGCCCACCAGGGCTTCAACGCCGCCCTCGCGATCGCCGCGGTGGAGTCCCTCGTCGGGGGAGGAGCCCAGCGCATCGCCGGCGACGTCCTGGCCGAGGGTCTCGGCGCCGTCACCTCGCCGGGCCGTCTCCAGCTGGTCGGCGCAGCACCCACGGTGCTCGTCGACGCGGCGCACAACCCGCACGGCGTCCGCGCACTCGTCGGCGCCCTGCGCGAGAGCTTCGACTTCGACGAATGGGGCGTGGTGCTGGGCGTGCTCTCCGACAAGGACGCCGCCGGAATCGTGGCCGAGTTCGCACCGGTCGCCGCCCACGTCTTCGCCACGGCGCCGGACTCCGAGCGGGCCGAGGACGCCGACGCCATCGCCGACCTCGCCGAGGCCCACGACCTGCGGGTGTCGGTGCACCGCGACCTCGCGGATGCCGCGGAGGCGGCGCGCACGTGGGCGGCGGCATCCGATCGCCGTGCCGTCGTCATCGCGGGCTCGGTCGTCCTCGCCGGCGAGGCGCTGGCGCTGTCCGCCTCCGAGGACTGGAAGAGCGGGTCGAGCGATGAGCGCTGAACGGCCCGCACGGCCCCGCCGCGCCCGAGGGGCGGCGGAATCGCTGGGCGCCATCGTGCTCGGATTCGAGTCGCTCATCGCGTTCCTGGCAGGACTGGTGATCTTCGGTCTGAAGGCGCTGCCCGCGCCGATCGAGCCGTGGTGGGGGATCGTCGCGGGCACCGTGGTGGCGGCGCTCATGATCGCCACCACGCGCGTGCTGCGCCACCGGTGGGGCATCGCGCTCGGCTGGGCCCTGCAGGTGATCGTGGCGCTCGGCGCCCTCCTCGTCCCCGCGCTGGCGCTCGTCGCCGTCATTTTCGGCGGCATGTACGGGTATGCGACGATCAAGGGGGCCGCTCTGGACCGGCGCAACGCGCAGCTCGCGGCGAATCCCCCCGAAGAAGCCTGATCCGAAACGAAAGGCCCGCATGCCCACCGAAGAGACCCTCGTCCTCGTCAAGCCCGACGGCGTCGCCCGCGGCCTCACCGGCGCGATCCTCGCCCGCATCGAGGCGAAGGGGTACGCCCTCGTCGACATCCGCCTGGTCGAGCCCGACCGCGAGCGGCTCGAGCGCCACTACGCCGAGCACGAGGGCAAGCCGTTCTACGAGCCGCTGCTGGAGTTCATGATGTCCGGCCCGTCCGTCGCCATCCGCCTGGCCGGCAACCGGGTCATCGAGGGGTTCCGCTCGCTGGCCGGGACGACGGATCCCACCACCGCGGCGCCCGGAACGATCCGCGGCGACCTGGGCCGCGACTGGGGCCTGAAGGTTCAGCAGAACCTCGTGCACGGCTCCGACAGCCCGGAGTCGGCCGCCCGCGAGCTGGACATCTGGTTCGCCTGAGCCGACCGGCGCGGGGGCCATCGTGCGCACGGGCGGTCGCGCCGGTCGACGGCGCGGCCGTCCGTCGCATCAGCCGAAGAGCGTCTGCCAGACGTTGACGATCGCGTTCATCTCGAGCTGCGCCAGCAGCAGGATGATCGCGTAGCTGAGGATCGCGGCCAGCGGCACCCACGCCATCAGCCGGTCGGCGACGCGCCGCACGCCTGCCGACACCGGGACGAGTCCCGCCCGCAGCAGGTGGAGGGTGACGGCGTAGAACGTCGGGATCGTCACCGACCACGTCACCATGCACCACGGGCACAGCGTGTGCAGGTCGTAGATGCTCTGGCCGATCAGCCAGACGACGAAGCCGAACGCGAAGGCGATCCCCGCCCAGAAGCACCACCAGAACCAGCGCGCGAACCGGGCCCGCGCGAGGATCGCCATTCCCACGACGATCGGCGCCATCCAGCCGGTGAGTCCGAGGATCGGGTTGGGGAAGCCGAACACGCTGCCCTGCCACGAGTCGAGGTTGGCGCTGCACTGCACCAGCACGGAGAAGTCGCACGACGCGATGGCGTCGGGATTCGCGAGCGCGTGGAGCTTCTCGAGGGTGAGCGAGAACGCCGCCCACCAGCCGATCACGCCGGCGACCACGAGCCAGACGGCGAGACCGGTCGGACGGGCGTGGCTGTGCTGCTCGGGCATGCCTCGGATTATGGCATCCGGCTCTGATCGGTTGCCGCACCCGGCGCCGTGCCAAATGCCCGAGACGGCGCTCCACCCCATCGGCGCGCCGCGAATGGGCAATATGGCGGGGGAAGTGCGATAATGGGGGTCGATCGATCACGGCCGCGCCGTGCCGGTCGCATACAGAAGACTTCAGGGCGACGAATGCCCTTGGCAGCGCGAACCTCCGCCAGAGCGCCGAGATCCGCTGCAGACCGAGTGAGTTCGCGGCACCGCCCCGTCCGGAGGGGCATGGGCGGCGCCGCACGAGATTTCGCCGGGCGACGCGCGGTGCCGCCCCGCTAGGAGTACGCCAGTGATGGCTGATGGAACCGATGCAGAATTCATCCCTGGGACCGATCCGGACGCTCCGCTGACAGCGGCGCCGGTCGACGACGCGACGTCCCCAGCGGCGGGCGCACAGGTCGAGGACCACGGGGTGGCCGACACGGGCGGCGCGACGGCGGATGCCGGCGTCGCGACCGACGGCGACGGAGCCGACGGAGAGCCTGCGGCGACCGCCGACACCCCCGCGGGTGAGGCGGCTGAGGCAGCCGCAGCCGAGGGTGAGACGGCCCCCGGGGCCGCCGCCGTCCCGGCGCAGGAGTCGGCGGACGGCGCGAGCGCCGATGCGGACAGCCCCGGTGGTGCGCAGCCCGCGGACGCCGGTGGGCCGTCGCCCACGGAGCCGGTCACGGCGGTGAGCCTCGGCCTGCTGCCGCAGGAGTTCGTCTCGGCGGTCTCGACGCAGCTGCACTTCTACGCGCCCGAGATCGCCGTCCTCCCCGCCCGTCCCGGACGCGAGCGGGAACGGGAGCGGGAGCCCGAGGCCGACGCCTCCGGTTCGGGGTCGTCGCGCCGCCGCAGCCGTCGTCGCGGCGGCGAGGGCAGGGACGAGGCATCCGCGTCCTCCGATCAGCCGCAGCAGCCGCAGCAGCCGCGGCAGCGCGCGGTCGAGCTCATCACCGAGCCGCAGCGCATCAAGGGATCGACGCGGCTGGAGGCCAAGAAGCAGCGGCGCCGCGACGGCCGGGAGGCCGGTCGCCGCCGTGCGGTCGTCACCGAGGCCGAGTTCCTCGCCCGGCGCGAGTCCGTCGACCGCGTCATGATCGTCCGTTCGCGCAACGGCCGCATCCAGATCGCGGTGCTCGAAGACAACGTGCTCGTCGAGCACTACGTCGCCCGCAGTCAGGACGCCTCGCTGATCGGCAACGTCTACCTCGGCCGTGTGCAGAACGTGCTGCCGAGCATGGAGGCGGCGTTCGTCGACATCGGCCGTGGCCGCAACGCCGTGCTGTACTCGGGCGAGGTGGACTGGGATGCCGTCGAGACGGGCAACCAGCCGCGTCGCATCGAGCTCGCCCTCAAGAGCGGCGACCGCGTGCTCGTGCAGGTGACCAAGGACCCGGTCGGGCACAAGGGCGCCCGCCTCACCAGCCAGATCTCCCTTCCGGGCCGCTACCTCGTGTACGTGCCGGGCGGCGCCATGAACGGCATCTCCCGCAAGCTGCCCGACACCGAGCGCGCGCGCCTGAAGAAGATCCTCAAGGAGGTGCTGCCCGAGTCGTCGGGCGTCATCGTCCGCACCGCGGCGGAGGGGGCGACCGAAGAGCAGCTCACCCGCGACGTGCAGCGTCTCACCAACCAGTGGGAGCACATCTCCAAGCAGATCGAGTCCATCCAGGCGCCGGCGCTGCTGCACTCGGAGCCCGACCTGCTGGTCAAGATCGTGCGGGACGTCTTCAACGAGGACTTCTCGAAGATGCTCATCCAGGGCGACGACGCCCACCACACGATCTCGAAGTACCTCGAGTCTGTCGCACCCGACCTCCTCGAGCGCGTCGAGCGCTTCGAGGGCGAGCACGACCCGTTCGACGAGTTCCGCGTCACCGAGCAGATCGAGAAGGCCCTCGACCGCAAGGTGTGGCTGCCCTCGGGCGGCTCGCTGGTCATCGACCGCACCGAGGCCATGACCGTCGTCGACGTCAACACCGGCAAGTTCGTCGGCTCGGGCGGCAACCTCGAAGAGACCGTCACCAAGAACAACCTCGAGGCCGCCGAGGAGATCGTCCGCCAGCTGCGCCTGCGCGACATCGGCGGCATCATCGTCGTCGACTTCATCGACATGGTGCTCGAGTCCAACCGCGACCTCGTGCTGCGCCGGCTCGTCGAGTGCCTGAGCCGCGACCGCACCAAGCACCAGGTCGCCGAGGTGACCTCGCTCGGACTCGTGCAGATGACCCGCAAGAAGCTCGGCCTCGGTCTGCTCGAGACCTTCAGCGAGGCGTGCGAGGTGTGCGCGGGCCGTGGCCTGATCGTGCACCACGACCCCGTGGTCAAGCACCGCGCGCCGGCCGCGGGTGCATCCTCGTCCGGTCGCCGGGGCCGCGGCGCGTCGCCCGCCCCGACGAACGGCGGCTCGAACGGCACCCATGTCATCACCGAGGGCGTGAAGTCGGCCCTGGCCCAGATCGCCGCCTCGACCATCCACCACCATGACGAGGCACCGGTGGCCGAGGCCGCCCCGGTCGTGGAGCAGCCGCAGACCGAGCGTCCCAAGAAGCGCAAGAAGCGTCAGGACGCCGGCCAGAAGCGCGAGACGAAGACCGAGAAGGACATGCTCCTCGATTCGGTGCTCAACGCCCTCCCCGAGCCCAAGGCTCCTGGTCAGGGGCGCTCGCGTCGGCGCGTGACCACGGCGGCCCTCACCGGCACGCCGGTTCCGCACACGCCCGCCGAGGACTGAGGTCGCCCGGGGCCCGGCGCACGCCGGGCCCCGGGCGGCCACCCCCTGTCGGCGCTTCCCCGCCATCGCTAGTGTGAGCGCCGAGGGGCCGGGGGAGCGGGGGCGCCATGGCGCGCTACATGTTCGTCACGTGGGACGGCGGTGGGAACCGCGTGCCGACGATCGCCGTCGCGCGGGCTCTCGTCGATCGCGGGCACGATGTGCGGGTGCTGGGGCACGACTCGCAGGCCGAGGCCTATCGCGCCGCGCACCTGCGCTTCACGGCGTACCCCAGCGCGCCCGGATTCGTGCTCGATCCCCGTCCGGGCGGCCTGCTGCGGCTGTTCACGGACAGGGGACTGGCCGACGACGCCGTGGCCCAGCTGACCGCGGCTCCGGTCGACATCGTGGTCGTGGACTGCACCCTCGTCGCGGTGCTGGACGTACTCGACCGTATGGATCAGCGCTTCGCCGTGCTCGAGCACACCATGCACGACTTCCTCGTCCCCGGGTTCCGCGCCCTCGAGGCGATCGCCTGGACGCGAGGGATCCGCGTCGCGCGGCCGCGCTCGCATGCGACGCCGATCCTGGTGGCATCCGTCCCCCGCCTGCGTGCGCCCTTCCCGCCTCAGCGGCCGCTGTCGGCGGGGCCGGGGGAGGTCGTGTACGCCGGAGTCATGACGCCGGCGGTGGCGGCGCGCCCCGACGCCTCGACTGTCGTCCTCACCCTCAGCACCTTCCGGTTCCCCGATCTGGTCGCGATGTGGCAGCGGATCCTCGATGCCGCGGACGGGATCGACGCGCCGGTGGTCGCGACGCTCGGCCGCGCGGTCGCGCCGGGCGAGGTGACTGCGCCGCCGGGTGTGCGGGTTCTCGAGTGGATGCCCCATGACGAGCTGTTCCCGGACGCTTCGCTGATCGTGGGGCACGGCGGGCACGGGACGACCCTCGCGGCGCTCGCCCACGGCGTGCCGGTGCTCGTGCTCCCGCTGGACACCACGTCGGATCAGCCCCGCATGGCTCGCGCGGTGACGCTGGCCGGAGTCGGGGAGACCCTTCCGCGGCGGGCCGGCCCGGCGGCCATCCGCGCGACGATCGAGCGGATGCGGCGCGATGCGGCGCTGCACCGCCGTGCGCAGGAGCTCGGGGCGGCGATCAGACAGCTCGACGGACCCCGGCGGGCGGCACAGGTCCTGGAGCTGGCGGTTTCCGGCGGCCGGTGAGGCTCAGCGTCGGTCGCGGGCCTTGACCCGGAGCCCGGATGCGATGAGACGGCGCACCAGCTCGTGTCCGCTCACGTGCTGCGCTCCGGCCGCCACGAGCCTCGCGTGCGCCTCTTCCGGGACGTCGTAGTGGTCGAGATCGAAGCCTCGTCGCGGGATGCCGTTGGCCGCGGCGAACGCGTGCAGCTCGCCGAGGTCGGAGTCCGTCACCAGGTGCGCCCACAGTCGCCCGTGCGCCGGCCAGCGCGGATCGTCGATGAGGATCGCCACGTCCGAATCCTACGCACGGATGCCGCGCGCGCCCGCTTTTCGCGACCGCATCCGGCATCTGATAAAGTGGACCCTTGGTGCGTCGAGATATCCGCACCGAGTCTTTCATGACGTCCTGAGCGCGTGCGCGTGCTCCCAGAAGAAACAGGTGTGAAGTGGTTTACGCAGTTGTGCGCGCCGGTGGCCGGCAGGAGAAGGTCGAGGTCGGCACGATCGTCGTTCTCGACCGCCAGGCCGCGAAGGTCGGCGACAAGATCGAGCTCCCCGCGGTGCTCTTCGTCGACGGTGACACCGTGACGACCGACGCCGACAAGCTCGCGAAGGTCACCGTGACCGCCGAGGTGCTCGGCGAGGAGCGCGGCCCCAAGATCGTGATCCAGAAGTTCAAGAACAAGACCGGCTACAAGAAGCGCCAGGGCCACCGTCAGGACCTCACGCGCGTCAAGGTCACCGGCATCAAGTAAGCCACAGGAGACGCAGAGATGGCACACAAAAAGGGCGCAAGCTCCACCCGCAACGGTCGTGACTCCAACGCGCAGCGCCTCGGCGTGAAGCGCTTCGGCGGCCAGGCCGTCAACGCCGGCGAGATCCTCGTCCGCCAGCGCGGCACCCACTTCCACCCCGGCGCCAACGTCGGCCGCGGTGGCGACGACACCCTGTTCGCGCTCGCCGCGGGGGCGGTCGAGTTCGGCCACAAGGGCGGCCGCAAGGTCGTCAACGTCGTGGCGGTCGCGGAGTAATCCTCGACAGGCTCACGCACCGCGAGAGTGGCGCAGACTTCGAGAAGGGGCGGGCTTCGGCTCGCCCCTTCCCTTTATCCCTGAGGGGGACCGGATGGTCACGTTCGTCGATCGGGTGACGCTTCACCTGCGCGCAGGCAAGGGCGGCAACGGCTGCGTCTCGGTGCGCCGCGAGAAGTTCAAGCCGCTCGCCGGCCCCGACGGCGGGAACGGCGGGCACGGCGGCGACATCGTGCTCGTCGCCGACCCGCAGGTGACGACGCTGCTGTCGTACCACCACTCTCCGCACCGCAACGCCGGCAACGGCGGGTTCGGCATGGGCGACAACCGCTCCGGTGCCGCCGGAGAGGGCCTCGAGCTCCCCGTGCCCGTCGGGACGGTCGTGCGCGACCCCGACGGCGAGGTCCTGGTCGACATGATCGAGCCCGGCATGCGCTTCATCGTGGCGCCGGGCGGTCAGGGCGGTCTCGGGAACGCGGCGCTGGCCAACCCCAAGCGCAAGGCGCCCGGGTTCGCGCTGCTGGGCGTGCCCGGCTGGGAGGGCGATGTTCTCCTCGAGCTGAAGACCGTCGCCGACGTGGCGCTGGTCGGCTTCCCCTCCGCCGGCAAGTCGAGCCTCATCGCCGCGGTGTCGGCGGCACGGCCGAAGATCGCGGACTACCCGTTCACCACCCTCCATCCCAACCTCGGTGTCGTGCAGGCCGGCGACGTGCGCTTCACCGTGGCCGACGTGCCGGGTCTCATCGAGGGTGCGAGCGAGGGCAAGGGGCTCGGACTGGAGTTCCTCCGCCACGTCGAACGCTGCACGGCGCTCGTGCACGTCCTCGACTGCGCGACGCTCGAGCCCGGCCGCGACCCCATCACCGACCTCGACGTCATCCTCGCCGAGCTCGGCGCCTACCCGGTCCCGGAGGGTCAGGTCCCGCTTCTGGAGCGACCTCAGCTCATCGCGCTGAACAAGGTCGACGTCCCGGAGGCGAAGGATCTGGCCGACCTCGTGCGACCCGACCTCGAGGCACGCGGCTACCGCGTGTTCGAGATCTCCACCGTCAGTCACGCAGGCCTGCGCCAGCTCACCTTCGCCCTCGGCGACATCGTCGCGGCGCATCGTCTCGAGCAGGCGAAGACACCCGCCCCCGAGCGCATCGTGATCCGGCCGAAGGGCGCGGACCGGGACTTCACCGTGCGGGTGGAGGGCGGCACCTACGGCAACGTGTACCGCATCCTGGGCGACAAGCCGGTGCGCTGGGTGCAGCAGACCGACTTCCAGAACGACGAGGCCGTCGGCTTCCTGGCCGACCGTCTCGACAAGCTCGGCGTGGACGACGCGCTGTACCGCGCGGGAGCCACGCCGGGGGCCACCGTCGTCATCGGCGAGGGCGACGGCATCGTCTTCGACTGGCAGCCGGCGCTGACGTCGGCCGCCGAGGTCATGACGGCCCCGCGCGGCACCGACCCTCGTCTGTACCAGGGCGGCCGGCGCACCAGCTCCGAGCGCCGTGAGCAGTACCACGAGCTCATGGACGCGAAGGCTCAGGCCCGCGCCGACCTCGAGGCCGAGCGCCTCGCCGAGCGCGGGTGGGCCGAGGAGGACGCCGAGTGAGCACCCCCGAGCGCCGCGACCTCCCGGCCGCGCGCCGCGTCGTGGTGAAGGTCGGATCGAGCTCGATCAGCGGTGACAACGCCCACAAGATCGCGCCGCTCGTCGACGCCCTGGCCGCGGCGCACGGGCGCGGGACCGAGGTCGTGCTCGTGTCGTCCGGCGCGATCGCGACGGGCATGCCCTACCTGCTGCTCGACGAGCGGCCCAGCGACCTCGCCACGCAGCAGGCGGCGGCGGCCGTCGGCCAGAACGTGCTGATCTACCGCTACCAGGAGGCGCTCCGGCCGTTCCGCATCGTCGCGGGTCAGGTGCTGCTGACCGCGGGTGATCTCGAGAACCCGACGCACCGCTCCAACGCCCGCCGCGCGATGGAGCGCCTGCTCGGCCTCCGCATCCTCCCGATCGTCAACGAGAACGACACCGTCGCGACCCACGAGATCCGCTTCGGCGACAACGACCGCCTCGCCGCGCTCGTCGCACAGCTGATCGGTGCCGACGCACTGGTGCTGCTGAGCGACATCGAGTGCCTCTACACGCGCCCGCCGGACGAGCCGGGCGCAGCGCCCATCCCGCGCGTGGCATACGGCGACGACCTGCACGGCTTCCAGTTCGGGTCGGTCGTGGTCAACAGCGTCGGCACCGGCGGCGCGGCGACCAAGGTGTCCGCTGCACGTCTGGCGGCGGCATCCGGGATCGGAGTGCTCGTCACGAGCGCCGACCTCGTCGCCGAGGCGCTCGCGGGCGCCGAGATCGGCACGTGGTTCCAGCCGAATCCCGAGCCCGCTGCGCCCGCCGCGACCGGACCCGTGCGCACCGCCGCCGATAGACTGGTCCGATGACCACCACCGCCACGACGGCACGCGAACGGATGCTTCTGGCGAAGGACGCCGCCCGCACCGTGGGCCTTCTCGGCGACGAGGCCAAGCGCGACGCGCTGCTGGCCATCGCCGATGCGATCGAGGCCGCGGCGCCCCGCATCGTGGCCGCGAACGCGGAGGATCTGCAGCGCGGCGCCGAGACGGGACTCTCCACGGCACTGCAGGACCGGCTGCGGCTGGATGAGCCGCGGGTCGCCGCGCTGGCGGCAGCGGTGCGCGAGATCGCGGCACTGCCCGATCCGGTGGGGCGGGTCCTCGACGAGCGCACCCTCGCCAACGGCGTCTCGCTGACGAAGGTCGCCGTGCCGTTCGGCGTCGTCGGGTCGATCTACGAGGCACGTCCGAACGTGACCGTCGACATCGCCGCTCTCGCCCTGCGGTCGGGCAACGCCGTGGTGCTCCGCGGCGGCACCGCGGCCGAGCGCACCAATGCCGCTCTCGTGAGCGCCATGCGCGGAGCCCTGGCCGATCGCGGCCTCGACCCGGAGGCGATCCAGACGGTCGACGAGTTCGGGCGCGAGGGCGCGCGGGAGCTCATGCATGCCCGGGGGATCGTGGACGTGCTGGTGCCGCGGGGGAGTGCGCAGCTCATCGAGACGGTCGTGACCGAATCGTCGGTCCCGGTGATCGAGACGGGCGCCGGCGTCGTGCACATCGTGCTCGACGAGACCGCGCCGCTGGAGTGGGCCCGCGACATCGTGGTCAACGCCAAGACGCAGCGTCCCAGCGTCTGCAACGCGGTCGAGACCGTGCTCGTCCACCGGGCGGCCGCCGAGCGACTCGTGGGCCCCGTCGTCGAGGCGCTGCAGCAGGGCGGCGTCACCGTGCACGGCGACGAGTCCGTCGTGCGGCTCGCGCCGGGGGTGACACCGGCCACCGACGACGACTGGGCGACGGAGTACCTGAGCCTCGACCTGGCGATGCGCGTCGTGGATGATCTCGACGATGCGCTCGACCACATCCGGCGCTACTCCACCCATCACACGGAGTCGATCGTGACGCGGGATGCCGCGAACGAGGCCCGGTTCCTCGCCGAGGTGGACTCTGCCGTGGTGATGGCGAACACCTCCACCCGGTTCACCGACGGCGGCGAGTTCGGGTTCGGCGCCGAGGTCGGCATCTCGACGCAGAAGCTGCACGCCCGCGGGCCCATGGGTCTGGCCGAGCTCACCAGCTCCAAGTGGCTCGCGCGCGGCGCAGGGCAGGTCCGCGCGTAACGGAATAGACTGGTCCAGTCCTGCGCCCCAGAGGCGAACTCGAACGGAGCCCGAATGACACTCGCCACGATCATCGCCCTCGCCGCCGAAGAGGCCGAGCACCACGGAAACGTCGCTCTCGAGACGGTCTGGTACGGCATCGTCGCGGTCATCGTCTTCGCCGCGCTGGCACTCGTGACGCTGTCGTACCGCAACGTGGCCAACCGTCACTCCCACAAGGCCGAGGCGTACGCCCGGGCCCACGCCGACGACCTCCAGCGAGCGGGGCACGGCCACTGAGGCTGCCCCATGACGGCGACGGCGGCCCCGCGGATCGGGGTCATGGGCGGGACGTTCGACCCGATCCATCACGGTCACCTCGTCGCCGCCAGCGAGGTGGCGCAGTGGTTCGATCTCGATGAGGTCGTCTTCGTGCCCACGGGCGAGCCATGGCACAAGGCCGACGTCTCGCCGTCCGAGCATCGCTATCTGATGACCGTCATCGCGACGGCATCCAATCCCCGCTTCACGGTCAGTCGCGTCGACATCGACCGCGAAGGAACCACGTACACCATCGACACGCTCCGCGATCTGAAGGCCCAGCGCCCCGACGCGGAGCTGTTCTTCATCACCGGTGCCGACGCCATAGCGCAAATTCTCAGTTGGAGAGACCATGATGAACTGTGGGACCTCGCCCACTTCGTCGCGGTGTCCAGGCCCGGACACGTTCTGAACACGGACGGTCTGCCCAGCGACGACGTCAGCCAGCTCGAGATCCCCGCCCTCGCCATCTCATCGACGGACTGCCGCGATCGGGTTCAGCGGGGACACCCCGTGTGGTACCTCGTTCCCGACGGGGTCGTCCAATACATTGCGAAGCACCACCTCTACCGGAGCAAGGAATGAGCACACCCGAGCACCCGGCGACACCAGCCCTCACGCGCAAGCAGATCCGCGAGCTGCGCAACACGGGATCCACCCCCGTGATCAGCGGAACCCCGGCGTCGGCCGACGACGTCACCGAGACCTCCGAGACCGAGGCGCCTGCCGACGCCGCGCCCGTCGCGCCGCCGGCCGCTGCGCCGTTCCCGCGTCCTGCCGCGCCGGTCGACGTGCCCCCGCCCCCGGTCGCGGACTCCGCGGTGGATCTCGGCGTCTCGCCGTTGACCCGACGGCAGGCCCGTCAGCAGGAGCGCATCCGCACCGCATCCGTCCCCGTCATCACGCCGGAGATCGTCGCGGCGCACGCCGCAGGCGTCCCCGCACCCGCCCCCAGCCTGCCTGCAGCGCCCGTGGCCGCCGCGCCGGACGCCGCGACGCAGGAGTCCGGGCGTCCGCTCTTCACCGCCCCGGACGACGCGTCGCAGGTATCCACCGACAGCGGCGTGCATTCGCTGTTCGGCCTCTCGCGCGAGAGCGAGCCGGCGGCTCCCGCAGCCGGCCGCGATCAGGGCGCTTCGGCGTCGGCCAGCGTGGCGCCGGTACTCGCTCCCGAGCGCACCGCCCGGACGGACGAGGACGAGGCCTCCGCCGACGCGTCCTCCGACCCGGACGAGGATGAGTCGCGCGAGGAGGAGCAGCCGAAGTCGGTCGTCAGCCCTCACCTCGGTGCGAGCCTCCTCGACGCCGACCCCGTCGCCGGCACGCCACAGGCCGTGGAGTTCCCGCCGTCGTTCGATCAGCTGCTTTCGCGGACCACGGGGGCGACGGTCATCCCGAACACCCTCATCGTCTCGCAGGCGCCCGAGGTGTCGCCGCTGGTGGCGCCCGTCACCGCGACCGGCGAGGTCATCGTGACCGGAACCTTCAACCTGCCCGAGGGACTGGGCTCGACCGGGCACGCGAAGGGGACCGCGGACGGCAAGGAGATCGACGCGACCCTCATCGACGGCGAGCTGCCGCGCCACTCCTCGCCGACGCCCATCGCCGCCAGCGCCGCGGTCAGCACCTCCAAGATGCCGGGCGAGGTCATCAAGCCGCCGGCACCGGAGAAGGGCGGCAAGCTCATGATGTCGCTGGCGATCACGGCGGGCGTCCTCGCCCTCGCGCTGGTGGGCGTCCTCATCCTCGCGTTCGTGACGGGAGTCTTCTGATGGTCGCGAGTGCGCAGTCGCACGACATGCTCCGGATCGCCGCGGCCGCGGCGGACGCGAAGGGCGGCGAGGATCTCATCGCCCTCGACGTGTCCGAGCCGCTTCCGCTCGTCGACATCTTCCTCCTCGTCACCGGTCGCAGCGAGCGCAACGTCGCGGCCATCGCCGACGAGATCGAGGACAAGCTGCTCGAGGCCGGCTACAAGCGACTGCGCCGCGAGGGACGCCAGGAGTCGCGCTGGGTGCTCATCGACCTCGGCGACCTCGTCGTGCACGTCTTCCACGAGCAGGAGCGCGTCTACTACGGCCTGGAGCGGCTGTGGAAGGACTGCCCGGTGGTGCCGGTGACCCTTCCCGCTCGTGCGGCCGCGGAGGAGTGACGGTGGTTCGGAGCACCCCGAGCGGTGTTGTAAGCTAGACGAGTTGCCCCGCGAGAGCGGGGAACGTCAGGGCCTGTGGCGCAGCTGGTAGCGCACCTGCATGGCATGCAGGGGGTCAGGGGTTCGAGTCCCCTCAGGTCCACCAAAACTCCCGGTAAAGCACCGAGTCTTCGTTCCCTCATCAGGGATCGACAGTGGTTCGCAGTGGTCTTCTGGACCCTGAGCGTTCACCGTGATCCGGGACGGGATGCCGCCACCGGCGTAGCCTTGCCGCATGAGCAGTCCGCGCCGTGTGCTCGACCGTCGTCCCGTCGCGTGGGTAGCGGCGATCGCCGCACCGATCGTGGTGGGCGCCGCGGTGCTCGTGCCGATGGCAGCCAGCGGAGCGGTCGATCTGCCCGACAAGTCCGTCGCGGAACTGATCGCGTTCGCGAGCGCCAGTGAGGTCGATGCGCTCAGCGGCACGATCGAGCAGTCGTCCGAGCTCGGACTGCCGGACCTGGCCGGGTTGACCGGCGGACCACGGGAGCGCGACGACGGGCCGCGCGCGGCAGAGGTCGACGACCTGATCGCCCTGGTCACCGGCTCGCACACGGCGAACGTCTACCTCGACGGCGATCAGGCGCGCCTGCAGGTGCTCGACCAGCTCGGCGAGCGCAACGTCTACGTCGACCACGACGCGGGGGAGGCCTGGTTCGTCGACAGCGAGTCGCAGACCGCCACGAGGCTCGCCCTTCCGGCGGGCGCGTCACCCGGTGCGGGCGATGCCGGCCGCGCCCTGCCGACTCCCGACCGGATGCTCGACGAGGCGCTGGCCCGGCTCGACGCCACCACCGAGGTGACGGTGGGAACCGACGCGCGTGTGGCCGGGCGCGAGGTGTACGAGCTCCTCATCGTGCCGCGCACGGAGGACACCCTCGTCGGCGAGGTGCGCTTCGCCATCGACGGCCAGAACGGCGCTGCGCTCGCGGCATCCGTCACCGCGCGGGGCGCGAGTGCGCCCGCCTTCGAGATCGCGTTCACGCGCATCGACTTCTCGGCTCCGGCCCCCGACACCTTCGCCTTCGAGCCCGGCGCCGACATGGTCGTGGTGGAGAAGGACCTCACCCGGCCGGATGACGCCGAGCACGAGGGGGACGCAGAGAAGGGGGATGCCGCCCCCGCGGTCATCGGAGAGGGCTGGGCGACAGTGGTCGCGCTGACCGCGGCCGATGGCTCGGGCGTGCCGCAGGCGCTCGAGCCTGCTCAGCTCGCGATGCTGGAGAGAGTCACCACCGCCGTCGAGGGCGGCCGCGCCCTGCAGACCTCGCTGGTCAGCGTCCTGTTCACGGACGACGGTCGCGTGCTGGCGGGCGCCGTGCCCGCTGCGCGTCTCGTCGAAGCCGCCCGGACCGGCCGCTGACGGACCGCCGGTGACGATCCCGACCCCGGTGCGCCCGACCGAGGGGGCCGAGCCGGCCATCGTGACCACCGGCCTCACGAAGCGATTCGGTGCGCAGACCGCCGTCGACGCCATCGACCTCGCGGTGCCCCGCGGGTCGGTCTACGGGTTCCTCGGGCCGAACGGGTCGGGCAAGACCACGACGATCCGGATGCTGCTGGGACTGCTGAGGCCGACGGGCGGTGCGGCGCGCGTCCTGGGCGCCCCGATGCCCCGGTCACTGGACACCGTCCTTCCCCGCGTGGGAGCGCTCGTCGAGGGCCCCGCGTTCTCGCCCTTCCTCACCGGGGAGCAGAACCTGACCCGCTTCGATGCCGCGGACCGTCATTCGCCGAGCCGCACGCGCACGGCGCGGGTGGCGGCGGCGCTCGAGCGCGTCGGCCTCGCGCACGCCGCGAGGAAGAAGGCGCACGCCTACTCGCTCGGCATGAAGCAGCGCCTCGGGCTCGCCAACGCACTGCTGATGCCGCGAGAGCTGCTCGTGCTCGACGAACCCACCAACGGGCTCGATCCGCAGGGCACCCGCGAGGTCCGGTCCCTCATCCGCTCCTTCGCCGCCGACGGCACGACGGTGTTCGTGTCGAGCCACCTGCTCGCCGAGGTCGAGCAGCTGTGCACCCACGTCGGAGTGATGAGCGGCGGACGGCTCGTGGCCCAGGGCACCCTCGACGACTTCCGCCGCCGCGGCGGACCCACCCGCGTCCGCGTCCGCACCCCCGACGTCGACGCGGCCCGGGCGGTGCTCGCATCGATGAAGATCCGCCCCGACGCGCAGGATGGGGCATCCGATCATGATCTGGTGACCGGGATGCTGTACGACAGCGTCCCCCCGGAGGCGCTGGTGGCCGCGCTCGTCGCGGCAGACGTGCGCGTGCGAGGGTTCGACGTGGTGGGCGAGACTCTCGAGCAGCGGTTCGTCGAGCTGACCGGCGAGGGCTTCGATGTCGTCGCGTAACGTCGCGACGGCCACACCCCGCGCCGGATCGGGGACGTTGCAGCTGTTCGGCAACGAGCTGTCCACCCAGTTCCGGCGCCGGCGCACGTGGGCGATGCTGGCCGCTCTCGCGCTCATCCCGATCCTGCTGGGGGTCGCGATCCGGCTCGTGGGCGGATCGAGCCCTGGTCGCGGACCGGCGTTCCTCGATCAGATCACCGGCAACGGGCTCTTCGTCTCGCTGGCGGCGCTGACGGTCGCGATCCCGCTCTTCCTCCCCCTCACCGTGAGCGTCGCGTCGGGCGATGCGATCGCCGGCGAAGCGAGCCACGGCACGCTTCGCTATCTGCTCATCGCCCCGGCCGGACGCGTGCGCCTCCTCCTCGTGAAGTACCTCGCTGCGGTGGCGTTCTGCCTCTCGGCGACGCTCACGGTGATCGCGATCGGAGCGCTGGTGGGGTGGATCCTCTTCCCCGTCGGGCCGGTCACGCTGATCACCGGGACTCAGGTGTCGGTCGGCGAGGGCCTGCTGCGTCTTCTCGCCGTGGGCGCCTACGTGTCGGTGTCGCTGTGCGGACTGGCGGCGATCGGACTGTTCCTCTCGACGCTCACCACCGTGCCCATCGGAGCGATGGCGGCGACGGCGATCCTGGCGGTCGCCGCCCAGATCGTCGGTGCGATCCCGCAGCTCGACGCCGTGCACCCGTGGCTCTTCACCGACCGGTGGCTGGACTTCGGCGACCTGCTGCGCTCGCCGATCGCCTGGGACTCGTTCGCAGGCAACGCGCTGCTGCAGGGCGGCTACATCCTCGTGTTCGGGTTCGCCGCGCTCACCAGGTTCACCACGAAGGACGTCCTCTCGTAGGACCATGAGCAGGCCGCCCGACCGGCCGGCCCTTCCCCTTCCCGGGATGCGCCGGCCATTGCGCGAGGGGGCCGCGTCGGCGAGGGTGGGACGCATGAGCGGCGTGACTCCCTTCCTCTGGTTCGACGACTCGGCGGAGGAGGCGGTCAGCTTCTACACCGCGCTCATCCCGGACTCCGAGATCGTCTCGCTGGGCCGGTATCCCGACGAGGTGCCCGGCATGGGCGGCAAGGTGATGCACGTCCACTTCCGATTGGCGGGCCGGGACTACTACGGCATGGATGCGGGTCCGCAGTTCCCCTTCACCGAGGCCGTCTCGCTGTACGTCTCGTGCGCCGACCAGGCCGAGGTCGACCGGTACTGGGACGCGCTGACCGCCGACGGCGGCCAGGAGCAGCCCTGCGGGTGGCTGAAGGACCGTTGGGGACTGTCGTGGCAGATCATCCCGGATCGCCTCGTCGAACTTATCCGTCATCCCGACGCCGACATCGCACACCGTGCCGTTCAGGCGATGCTCCGGATGCGGCGCATCGACCTCGCGGCACTCGAGGCCGCCGTGGCGGACACCGCCGTGGGCGACGGATGACGTCACCCGCCCGCGCGGCGGCGGCCGCATGCCTCGTGCTCGCACTCCTCGCGGCATCCGGTTGCACCTCCCGCCCACAGGGCGGGGCGCCGACGTCGCAGGCCCCCACGCTCGGGCCGAGCCCTGCCGCCGAAGTCGGCACACGGTGGCGCGCCGGCTCGGCGACCGGCACGCTGGCATCCGGCCTCGACGCGCCCTGGTCGGTGGTCCCGCTCCCGAACGGTGGAGCCCTCATCTCCCAGCGCGGGGACGGGACCGTGCTCGAGCTCACGGCACACGGCGATCTGCGTCTCGCGGGGACGATCCCGGGCGTGGTCTCCGGAGGCGAGTCGGGCTTGCACGGCCTGGCTCTGCGGGAGGCGGGGGAGACCACGCTGCTGTACGCGTACTTCGGCGCGGCGGAGGACAACCGGGTGGTCCGGATGCCGTTGCAGGGGGAGGCCGGGGCATACGCCCTCGGTCCGGCGGAGGTCGTCGTCGAGGGCATACCGCGCGCGAGCACGCACGACGGCGGTCGCCTCGCGTTCGGCCCGGACGGTTACCTGTACGTCACGACGGGCGACGCGCAGCGGTCCGATGCCGCGCAGGATCCGGACGCCCTCGGCGGGAAGATCCTTCGGGTCACGCCGGACGGCGACCCGGCGCCCGGCAACCCCTGGGGCAACGCGGTCTACTCGATGGGACACCGCAACGTGCAGGGCATCGCCTGGACCTCCGACGGCACGCTGTGGGCGAGCGAGTTCGGCCAGAACACCTGGGACGAGCTGAACCGCATCGACGCCGGCGCGAACTACGGATGGCCGGTCGTCGAAGGCGTGGGCGGGCGGGCGGAGTTCGTGGATCCGGTCGTCACATGGGCGACGAGCGAGGCGAGCCCCAGCGGAATCGCCGCGTATGGCGACACCGTCTTCGTCGCGGGTCTGCGCGGCGAGCGGCTGTGGCAGATCGACACACGGGACGGCGAGGCCGTGGGGAGCCCGGTCGCCGCTCTCGACCGCGCGCACGGCCGGCTCCGCGACGTCATCGCGCTGCCGGACGCCTCGCTCTGGGTGCTCACGGGCAACACCGACGGCCGCGGAACGCCGCGAGAGGGCGATGACCTCCTGCTCCGCATCCCGCTGACACCGGCGACCTGACGCGGGCCGTCTGCTGTCGCGGCGCGCTACGGTGAGAGCGTGAGCTCGCAGCCCCGCTGTCCGCATTGCCGCCATTTCGTCTACCTCGACACGCTGCAGTGCCCCAACTGCGAAGGGGAGATCGCGTACCACCTGCTGACGCGCGAGTTCTACGGCATCCGTCACGGTCAGGTCGTCATCGACGGCGCCACCTGGTACACGTGCTCCAATCGCGACTGGGCGTGCAACTGGCTGGTGTGGGAGAACGCACCCGCCGGGCGCTGCTTCTCGTGCCGCCTGACGCGCCGCCGGCCCGCGGCGGACGACACCGTCGCCCTGGACAAGCTGGCCAAGACGGAAGAGGCCAAGCGCCGGCTGCTTCTGCAGCTGGCCGACCTCGGCCTGCCCATCGTGGGGTGGGACGTGCGTGAGGGCGGCCTCGGCTTCGACCTCATCTCCAGTCTCTCCGACGGCAAGCCGGTGACGATCGGACACGCGAACGGCATCATCACGATCGACCTGGCGGAGAGTCTGGACGACCGGCGCGAGGCCCTGCGGGTACGGCTCGGCGAGCCGTACCGCACGATCCTCGGCCACCTCCGCCACGAGGTGGGCCACTACTTCCAGAACGTGCTCCTGACCGACGACGAGCTGTGGGCGCGCTCTCGCGAGCTGTTCGGCGATGAGCGCACGAGCTACCGCGAAGCGCTCACCCGCTACTACCAGGTGGGCGCGCCGGCCGGCTGGCAGGAGTCCTTCATCTCGGAGTACGCGACGATGCACCCCTGGGAGGACTTCGCCGAGACCTTCGCCCACTATCTGCACATCACCGGCACCCTGCAGACGGCTGCGATCATCTCCATCCGCCTGGACGCGGCGGTGACCAATCTGCGCGACACCGACGTCGTTCCGCTCGTCTCCTACGAGCGCGAGCCGATCCAGCGCCTGCTGACGGACTGGGAATGGCTCTCGCAGAGCTTCAACCGCATCAACCGGTCGATGGGCTTCGGCGACCTGTACCCGTTCACGATCGTCACGCCCGTGCGGCACAAGCTGGCGTTCGTGCACGACATCGTCACGCGGGCACCGCTGACGCCGGAGCAGCAGTATGCGCTGGCCCTGCCGGTGGAGAGCGAACGGGCATGACCTCGCTCGGGCGCGGTGATCGGGTGATCGGGCAGGCGACGCACCACGTCGAGAATCAGCCGCCGTGGCGCGTCGACGTGAACGAGTACGACCTGAACGTCCCGCTCGGCGAGGCGGTGCGGACCTTCGGGGCGGGCTGGGCCGAGGACGACCTCCTCGAGGCCGGACGGCTCGTCGGATCGGCGTCGTTCCAGCGCGATGCGCAGCTGGCCGAGGTGCATCCGCCCGCCTCGCACGCGCACGATCGCTGGGGCTTCCGGCTGGACGAGGTCGAGTACGACCCGTCCTACCACCGGGTGATCGGCGAGGCGATCGCGCGCGGCGCGCACACCTCGGCGTGGGCGGATCCGCGGCAGGGCGCGCACGTCGCACGGGCGGCGATGTTCATGCTGTTCGCGCAGGTGGAGCCGGGGCACGCCTGCCCGGTGTCGATGACCCACGCCGCCGCGGCGTCGCTGCAGGACGCGGGGTGGATCTCGGACGAATGGCTGCCCAGGCTCCTCTCACGCGAGTACGAGCCGCGCCTCGTCGTCGAGGGCGGGAAGCGCAGCGCGCTGATGGGCATGGCCATGACCGAGAAGCAGGGCGGCTCGGACGTGCGCGCCGGCACCACGGTCGGCGAATCGATGGGCGGCCGGGCGTACCAGCTGACCGGGCACAAGTGGTTCTGCTCGGCGCCGATGTCGGATGCCTTCCTCGTCCTGGCTCACACGCGGAACGGCGGCACCGACGAGGGACTGTCGTGCCTCTTCGTCCCGCGGATCCTTCCCCACGGCATGCGCAACGTCTTGCGCATCCAGCGGCTGAAGGACAAGCTCGGGAACCGCTCGAACGCGTCCGCCGAGATCGAGCTCGACGGGACCGTCGGATTCCTGGTCGGCGAAGCCGGCAGGGGCGTCCGCGCGATCATCGAGATGGTGCAGCGCACCCGGCTGGACTGCGTGCTGGGCACGGCCGCCGGGATGCGGCAGTCGCTGGCCGAGGCGCTGTGGCACACGCGTGGCCGCCGCGCGTTCGGCGCGCTGCTGGTGGACCAGCCGGCGATGACGGCGGTGCTCGCCGACCTCGCGCTCGAGTACGAGGCGGCGATGCTCTCCGGCCTGCGTCTGGCGCAGCTGTTCGAGTCCGGGGCGTCCGACCGGGACGTCGCGCTGCGGCGGCTGGCGACCCCGGTGTCGAAGTACTGGGTGTGCAAGCGCGGTCCGCAGCACGCCTACGAGGCACTGGAGTGCCTCGGCGGCAACGGCTACACCGAGTCCTTCCCGCTGGCCCGCCGATACCGCGAGCAGCCGGTGATGGCGATCTGGGAGGGCTCCGGCAATGTGATCGCCCTGGACGTCCTCCGAGCGCTGACACGCGACCGCGACTCGGGCGAGGCGTTCGCCGACGAGCTCGCCGGCACGGCGGGGGCTTCGGCCGTCCTCGATCGGCACGTCGACCGCACGCTCTCGCTGCTGAGCCGGCTGTCGGGTGCCGCATCCGGCGACGCGGCGCCGCAGGCGCGGCGGATCAGCGAGGACCTCGCGCTGGCCTTCCAGGCCTCACTCATGCTCCGCCATGCTCCTTCGCGCGATGCCGAGGCGTTCATCGCCGCACGGCTGGGCGACGAGCGCCGCGCGCAGTACGGCGTGCTGCCGGTCGGGACGGATGCCGCTGCCGTCGTCGCGCGCCACTGACACCTCGACGCCGCTTAGGCTTGATGGATGACGGCAGCGGCGCGGGTGGGATGCTTCGCCGCGGTCGTCGCCGCCGCGGCGATCGCGTGCGCGTCCTGCGCTCCGGCGCCCACGCCCACCGCCTCGCCCACTCGCTCACCGTCCGCGGCCGCGACGCCCACGCCGTCGCCGTCGCCCGACGAGGCGGCGACGCCCGCTGAGAACGCGGTGGCGGCGATGACCCTGCGGGAGCGGGCTGCCAGTGTCGTGATGGGGCACATCCCCACGACAGACGCCGCGGCGCTGCACTCGTACATGTCGGAGACCGGCATCGGCGGCTTCATCCTCATGGGGGCCAACATGCCCGCCGACGAGGCCGCTCTGCAGGAGATCACCGCCGCCCTCACCGTCGATCCCGCGAACCCTCCGCTGATCGCGATCGACCAGGAGGGCGGGGACGTCTCGCGTCTTCCGTGGGACGACCTCCCCGCGCCGTACGAGCTGCAGCAGGCCGACCCGTCCGCGTCCGAGGCCGCCTATTCAGGCCGCGCGGCGCTTCTCGCCCAGAGCGGCATCACCGTGAACTTCGGCATCGTCGCCGATGTGTCGGCCGACCCTGCCTCGTTCATCCACCGGCGCGTGCTCGGCACGACGCCGGACTCGGGAGCCGCGAGGGTGGCCGCCGCGGTGAAGGGCGAGCAGGGCGTCGTGCTCTCCACCCTCAAGCACTTCCCGGGTCACGGCGCAGCTCCCGGCGACTCCCACGCATCGATCCCGTCGACGGGGATGACGCTCGATCAGTGGCGGGCCGCCGATGCGCTGCCGTTCGGCGCCGGTATCGACGCGGGGGCGGAGCTCCTCATGTACGGGCACCTCGCCTACACCGCGGTCGACGCGGCGCCGGCCAGCCTCTCCACCGAGTGGCACCGGATCGCGCGCGAGGAGCTCGGCTTCGACGGCGTCGCGATCACCGACGATCTCGGCATGCTGCAGGCCTCCGGCATCGACGTGTACGCAGACCCGGTCGCCAACGCCGTCGCCGCCCTGGCGGCGGGCAATGACATGGTGCTGACCGTCGTGTACTCGACGGCCGACACCGCGCCGCAGACGGTCGACGGCATCGTCGCAGCCGTGGAGTCGGGGGCTCTCCCCGCCGAGCGGCTCCAGGAGGCGGCGGAGCGCGTGACCGAGCTGCGCCTGGCCATCGCGGAGGCTGACGGCGGCGAGCTGCCGTGCACGACCTGCGAGCCGGCGGGCTGACTCAGCCCGCTGCGATCTCGAGCAGGCGGGCACGGATGATCGCGCCGCGCTCGGCGAACCCGCGCTGCTCGCGGACATACGCGGCCTTGCCCTCGGCGGTCTCGATGGGCACGGCGTCGTATCCCCAGTCGGCGAGGTCGTACGGGGATGCCCTCATGTCGAGCACCCGGATGTCGCGCGCGAGCTCGAAGGCGTCGAGCAGAAGCTCGCCGGGCACCAGCGGCCCCAGCTTGACGGCCCACTTGTAGAGATCCATTCCCGCGTGCAGGCATCCGGGCTGCTCGAGCTCCGCCTGCCGCTCGCGGGTCGGCGTCTCGCGATTGCGCGGGACGGCGGCCAGGGTGAAGAACCGGAAGGCGTCGAAGTGGGTGCAGCGCAGGTCGTGCGCATCGACCACGGCATCGGTGGCGTCCTGCCCGAGACGCAAGGGGACCGGATGCCGGTGCTCCGCCTGCCTGTAGACCATCGCCCATTCGTGGAGACCGAAGCAGCCGAACCCGGGTGCCCGGTACGCGGTGGCACGGAGGATCCGGGCGATGTTGCCCACGAGGGCCCCGCGCTCCGCGCGGAATCCCGCGCCGTCGACGGCGATCGCCCCGCGCGCGCTGCCGGGGCGGTACCAGCGCCACCGGGCACGGGCATCGGCTGCGGCATCCGCGAGCTCCACGCCCTCACCCGGATGCCAGCGGTGCAGCACGGCCGGCTTGTACGAGTAGTACGTGAAGAGGAAGTCCTCCACCGGGTGCGTCTCGCGGCGCTCCTGGCGCGCCCGGCGGGCGGCCGTCGAGGCCCGTGCCCGCGTCTCGTGCGCGGCCTCGCGCTCACGCCAGACCGCCGCCGGCAGCACGGGGGCGGAGGGCGGCGCGATGGTCACCGTTCGAGGATACGCGGGCTCGTACAGCCGCCGAGCCGGAGCGTCACACCGGCTCGATGAGCTCCGGCGCATCGTTGCGGACGTTGCCGACGGCGGTGGACACCTCGTGGTCGTCGAGCGTCTCGGCGAGGGCGGGAGCGGCGTCGATCGCGGCGTCGAGCACGTCCCGCACATTGTCGGTGGTGGGATCGAGCCACGCGTCGGCGTGATCCGGGTCGAGGAACAGCGGCATGCGGTCGTGGATCGAACCGAGCCGCCCGATGGCGTCGCGCGTGAGGATCGTGAAGCTCAGCAGCCAGCGATCGAGGTCGTCGTCGCCCTTCGTCTTGTCGCGCCACCACTCGTACAGGCCCGCGAGGAACAGCGGCTCGCCGTCGGCCGGGTGGATGTAGTGCGGGATCTTGACGCCGTCGACGTTCTTCCACTCGTAGTAGCCGGAGGTGGGCACCACTGCTCGGCGCTTCTCGAGCGCTCCGCGGAACATCGGCTTGTCTTCGAGCTCTTCGGCGCGCGCGTTGAAGGCCCGCGCCCCGATCTTGGTGTCTTTCGCCCACGACGGGACGAGCCCCCACCGCGCCGCCTCGAGCCGCCGGGTCGGCGGTTCGGTCTTGGCGGAGTCGAGCACGATCGCCACGCGGGAGGTCGGCGCCACGTTGTACGACGGCTCGGGGAGGTCATCGCCTTCGACGTCGACGCGCAGCACCCCGACGAGGTCGGAACCGGCACTTGCCACCACGAAGCGTCCGCACATGCGGCCAGCCTACGCGCGGCCGCCGACGTCGGCGCGGCCGCTCAGGCCTCGATCGTGCCGCCGCTGCCGAGGACGCCGACACCCTCCAGGCGCTCCAGCAGGCCGGCGCCGTCGTCGTCGCTCACCCAGGGCACGGATGCCGCGGCGTGGTCGTTGACGGCCGTGCGGCCACCGGCGAGCACGGCCTCGGCGGGGGAGAGGCGCCGGATCGCGACCGCCACCACCTGTGAGGGGTGCTCGTCGGTGAAGGTGGTGTAGATCTCGTCGTCGTGCTGGCCGTCGTCGCCGATCAGCAGCCACCGCACGTGCGGGAACTCGTCGGCCAGGCGCCGGAGGTTCGTGAGCTTGTGGGTCTTCCCGCTGCGGAACCACCGATCGTGGGTGGGACCCCAGTCGGTCAGCAGGAGCGACCCCGGAGGGAAGACGTGACGGCTCAGGAAGCGGATGAGCGTGGGCGCGATGTTCCAGGCGCCGGTCGAGAGGTAGATCAGCGGCGAGCCCGGGTTCTCGCGCACCACCCGCTCCATCAGCACCGCCATTCCGGGGACCGGCTGGCGGGCGTGCTCATTGACCACGAACGAGTTCCACGCCGCCAGCAGCGGGCGGGGCAGCGCCGTGACCATGACGGTGTCGTCGACGTCCGAGACGACTCCGAACTCCACGTCGGAGCCCACCACGAACGTGCGCGTCTCGACCGGCTCGCCGCCCTCGACCGACATCGTGAAGGTCTGCCAGCCCGGCTCGAGCTTCGCCGGAAGCCGCGTGTCGATGACGCCGCCGCGATCGGCGACGACCTCGTGGTCGACGCCGCCGATGGAGACCGTCACCTGCGCATAGCCGATCGGGACGGCGACGAAGCTGCGCCAGCCGCGGACGCCCGCGTACTCGCCGGACTCGGTCGTCTTCGCCGGCGGGGCGATCATGACCCGCCCGAGCACGCGCACCCAATCGGGCCCCGCATACCCCGGGAAGGGGGCCACCGTCGGCCTGTGGCCGCGTCGCCGGGCGCGTCGCTCCCGCCAGGCGTGGAAGCGATACTCCAGGCGAGCGAACCACAGCACGTTGGCGGGCTCGGACCGGGTATCGGTGGCAGACACTCCTTCAGTCTTCCATGTCCGCCACGGCGGCCTGGTCGGGACCGTCATGATCGAGGTGCTTCCGCTCGGCGCGCTCGATCACCTTCTTGCTGACGAAGACCAGGCCCAGGAACAGCACGATGACCCCGACGAAGATGTAGCCGGCGTAGTGCAGCTGATCGGCCAGCTCCCGGTACGTCCCCGCCGCGAGAGCGGCCACGGAGATGTACAGCGTGGACCAGATGACGCACGCGGGGATGGTCCACGCGAGGAAGCGCCGGTAGGGGAATCCGCTCATCCCCACCGTGAGCGGGACCAGCGAGTGGAGCACGGGCAGGAAGCGGGAGATGAAGATGGCGGGGCCGCCGCGACGCCGCAGATAGCGCTCGGAGCGGGCCCAGTTCTCCTCGCCGATGCGGCGCCCGAGCCGGGAATGCCGGATCTTGGGGCCGAGGAATCGTCCGAGCCAGAAGCCGATGCTCTCGCCGGCCAGCGCGCCGAGAACGACGGCGATCCCGAGCAGCACGCCTTCCAGGGGCGACGCCACGGCCGTCCCGGCGACGATGACGATGGTGTCGCCGGGCACGACGAGCCCGATGAGCACGCTGGTCTCGAGCATCACCGCGACACCGGCGAGGAGGGTCCTGACGAGGGGGTCGACGCTCTGGACGGCGTCGAGGAGCCACGTGAGGAACTCGTTCACGCCACGAGCCTAGAGCTCCGTCCGTCCCTCTAACCTGGGAACATGTCGGACCCTCTCGCCGCCGCGGACCTCGCGGAGTGGGTGGATCCGGCATCCGTCTTCTCCGCGCTGCTCGCCGATGCGGAGCACGCCTTCTGGCTGGATGCCGGGCCGGCGGCCGAAGCCGGCTGGAGCTTCATGGGCACGGGCACGCCTCAGGACGCCGCCGTCGTGCGCGCGACGGCGTGCGGCGGCGGCGAGGACGACGGCGACAGCCCGTTCCGCGGCGGCTGGGTGGGCTGGATCGGCTACGACGACGCCGCGGCCCGCGCCGGCGCCCCCGCCGTCCGCGACGACGACGCCGTGCCGAACGAGCGGTGGCTGCGGGTCGAGCGGCTCGTCGCCTTCGACCATGCCCGCCGGCGCGTCCGCGTGTTCGCGCCCCCGAGCGCGCTGACCGGGCTGGTCCAGGCCGTCGCCGCGGCGACGACCGGACCGGCGCCTGCGCCGACCGCACCCCTGGGACACGCCCGCTCGCGCCACACGCCGGACGAGTACGCGACTCTCATCGAGCGCTGCCGGGATGCGATCCGCGAGGGCGACGCCTACCAGCTGTGCCTGACGACGCGTTTCGAGGTCGAGGCATCCGTCGACCCGGTGCAGGTCTACCTGCGGCTGCGCGCTGCGACCCCCGCCCACCACGGCGGGTTCGTGCGCTCGGGCGACTCTGCGCTGCTGAGCGCGAGCCCGGAGCGCTTCCTCCAGGTGGAGCGCGGCGGCGAGGGCGTGGCGATCGTGCGGACCCGCCCCATCAAGGGCACCCGCCCGCGCGGCCGCGACGCCGCCGAGGACGCGGCGCTTCGGGCGGAGCTGCGCGGGAGCGAGAAGGAGCGCGCCGAGAACGTCATGATCGTCGACCTCATGCGCAACGACCTCTCGCGCGTGTGCGTGCCCGGCACGGTCGGCGTCGACGCGCTCCTGGAGGTGGAGTCGTATCCTGCCGTGCATCAGCTGGTCAGCACGGTGTCCGGTGCGCTCGTCCCCGGCACGACGCTCGCGGACCTGCTCGACGCGACGTTCCCCGCCGGGTCGATGACCGGTGCGCCGAAGCTCTCCGCCATGACGATCCTGCATCGGCTGGAGGCCGCGCCGCGCGGCGTGTTCTCGGGCTGCTTCGGGTGGGTCGGCGACGACGGCGCGCTGGATCTCGCGATGGTCATCCGATCGATCGTGGTGCGCCCGGACGGCGCGTACGTCGGCGCGGGCGGGGGGATCACATGGCGATCGGATGCCGCGGCCGAAGTCGCCGAGGTGGGCATCAAGGCGCGGGGGCCGCTGGCGGCGCTCGGCGCCGGACTGCCGCCCGGCTGGTGAGGGCGCCCTTCCGCTAACCTGGAAGACGCGCTTCGCGCGCTGAGCGCGTCTCAGCCCCTCCCATGATTGGTTCTTCCCCCGTGAGTCAGACCATGTCCTCCGACACCAGTGCGCCCGCAGAGGGCTACGACGCCTACGCCATCCAGCAGAAGTGGCAGGCGCGCTGGGCCGAGGCCGACCCCTTCCGTGCGGGCGGCGACGACGACACGCGGCCGCGCAAGTACGTGCTGGGCATGTTCCCGTATCCCTCGGGCGACCTGCACATGGGCCACGCCGAGAGCTACGCGTACGTCGACATCGTCGCGCGCTTCTGGCGCCACCGCGGCTACAACGTCCTGAACCCGATCGGCTGGGACTCGTTCGGGCTGCCCGCCGAGAACGCCGCCATCCAGCGCGGCGCCGACCCGCGCGAGTGGACCTACGCGAACATCGCGCAGCACAAGAAGAGCTTCCGGGAGTACGGCTCGTCGTACGACTGGAGCCGCATCCTGCACACCAGCGACCCGGAGTACTACCGGTGGAACCAGTGGCTGTTCCAGCGCCTGTACGAGCGCGGCCTGGCCTACCGCAAGGAGAGCCCGGTCAACTGGTGCCCCAACGACCAGACGGTCCTCGCCAACGAGCAGGTCGTCGACGGGCACTGCGAGCGGTGCGGCGCCGAGGTGATCAAGAAGAAGCTCACGCAGTGGTACTTCAAGATCACCGAGTACGCCGACCGCCTGCTCGACGACCTGAACCAGCTCGAGGGGTTCTGGCCGCAGAAGGTCATCCGCATGCAGCGGAACTGGATCGGCCGATCGGTCGGGGCCGACATCGACTTCGAGATCGAGGGTCGCGCCGAGAAGGTCACGGTCTTCTCCACCCGCCCCGACACGCTGCACGGCGCGACGTTCATGGTCGTCGCCCCTGACAGCGACCTGGCGGCGGAGCTCGCCGCGGGCTCGACCGCCGAGGTGCGCATGCGCTTCCAGGACTACCTCGAGACCGTGCAGCGCGAGACCGAGATCGAACGGCAGAACACCGACCGGCCGAAGACCGGCGTCTTCCTGGACCGCTTCGCGATCAATCCGGTCAACGGCGACCGCCTGCCCATCTGGGCCGCCGACTACGTGCTGGCCGACTACGGGCACGGCGCGGTCATGGCGGTGCCCGCCCACGACCAGCGCGACCTCGACTTCGCCCGAGCGTTCGACCTGCCCGTGAAGGTGGTCGTCGACACGACCGCGCCGATCACGGGCGCGATCCCCGTCATCGAGCTCGACGACGACGGCGTCCCGATCGACCCGGGCCCGGTGGACACCCTCGACGACATCGACCCCGCGCGCACCGGCATCGCGCTCACCGGCGACGGCCGCATGATCAACTCCGGCTCGCTCGACGGCCTGTCCAAGCGCAATGCCATCGCGCGGGTCATCGAGGAGCTGGACGCCGCGGGCACCGGCCGCGCCGCGAAGTCCTACCGCCTGCGCGACTGGCTGATCTCGCGCCAGCGCTTCTGGGGCACGCCCATCCCGATGATCCACACCGAGGACGGGCGCATCGTGCCGGTGCCGGACGACCAGCTGCCGCTGCGCCTCCCCGACGCGCAGGGCCTGGACCTCGCGCCCAAGGGCACCTCGCCGCTGGGCGGGGCCACGGAGTGGATGCAGACGACCGACCCCGAGACGGGGGAGCCCGCGCTGCGCGACCCCGACACGATGGACACGTTCGTCGACAGCTCGTGGTACTTCCTGCGGTTCCTGTCGCCGACGGACGACGCCGAGGCGTTCCCGCCGCGTGCCGCCGACCGGTGGGCTCCCGTCGACTCGTACATCGGCGGTGTCGAGCACGCCATCCTCCACCTGCTGTACGCGCGCTTCATCACGAAGGTCCTCTTCGACATGGGGCTCATCGAGTTCACGGAGCCGTTCTCGAGCCTCATCAACCAGGGCATGGTGCTGCTGGACGGCTCGAAGATGTCGAAGTCGAAGGGCAACCTCGTCGAGTTCGCCTCGAGCATGGTCGACCCCGGCGCCGACGCGGTGCGGATCGCGATCGCGTTCGCCGGTCCCGTCGAGGACGACATCAACTGGGAGGACGTGTCCACGACGGGCGCCCAGAAGTTCCTCGCGCGCGCCTGGCGCGTCGCCAAGGACGTCACGAGCGACCCCGATGTCGTCTGGGCCGAGGGCGACACCGCGCTCCGCCGCGTCACGCACCGACTGCTCGCGGATGCCCCCGGGCTGGTCGAGCAGACGAAGTTCAACGTCGTCGTCGCCCGCCTGATGGAGCTGGTCAACGCCACCCGCAAGACGATCGACACCGGCGCCGGCCCCGCCGACCCCGCCGTCCGCGAGGCCGCCGAGGCGACCGCGATGATCTTGGATCTGTTCGCCCCGCACACCGCCGAGGAGATGTGGCAGATCCTGGGCTACGAGGGCTTCGTCGGCCTCGTGCCGTGGCGCACGGCCGACCCGACGCTGCTGGTCGAAGAGAGCGTCACGGCGGTCGTGCAGATCGACGGGAAGGTGCGCGGAACCCTGCAGGTGCCCGCGCGCATCGAGGCCGCCGAGCTCGAGCGCCTCGCTCGGGCGGACGAGAAGGTCGTCCGTTCGCTGGCGGGTCGTGAGATCACGCGCGCGGTCGTGCGACCGCCGAAGGTCGTGAGCTTCAGCACGCACTGACGCTCCTCCCCAGGAGCGGACGGGCGCGCGGACTGCACAATCGCGTCCCGGGCGTCCCGGGCGGTCGCGGCGCACTCGTAGCGTGGGCGCGTGACAGCCGGTGCCCGTGACGACCCGGAGCGGGCGCCGGGTCCTGGCGCGCGGCGACGCTTCGGCGCGGGTGCCGTCGTGGTCATCGTGCTCGTGGCCCTCGCCGTCACCATCGCGATCGGCATCGTCCGCGGCGCGACGACTCCCGTCGACGAGGTGGCCGTCGACCCCTCGCCGGTCGCGACCCCCGGCGGGGGCGAAGAGCTGTTCGTCCACGTCTCGGGCGCCGTGCGGGAGCCCGGCCTGTACGTCCTCCCCGCCGGCGCCCGGGTGGTCGACGCGATCGCGGCCGCGGGCGGATTCGCCGACGACGCGGCGCGCGATGCGGTGAACCTCGCGCGGCCGATCGACGACGGCGAGCAGCTGCCCGTTCCGCGCCAGGGCGAGGCCGCGCCGCCCACGACGGCACCGCCGGGACAGGCGCCGGACGGCCGTGTGGACATCAACACCGCCGACGCGACGCTGCTCGAGACGCTGCCGCGAATCGGACCGGCCCTGGCGGAGCGGATCATCGCCTGGCGGGATGACAACGGCGGGTTCACCAGCGTCGAGGACCTGCTGGCCGTCCCGGGGATCGGCGACACCATGCTCGAGGCACTCCGCGACCTGGTGACGGTGTGACACGGCGTCTCCCGGCACTGCGCCTCCTCCCCGTCGCCGGCGCGACGTGGGCGGTCGCCGCGGCGGCGATCCTCGCTCCCGCGGCGGCGGGCTGGATCGCGTCGGTGTCCTGGGCGGTCGCCGTCGTCGCCGTCGCCGTCGTCGCGCGAGCGGGTCGCCGCGTCTCGAGCGGGCGCCTCTCCGCGGCTGCGGCGCCGATTCCGGCCGCCGGAGTCGCACCGAGGCTCGGGATGCCGCCCCGGACAGCACGCGTCGTCCTGGCGGTGATCGTGCTCGCCGCCGCGGCCGCGGGTACGACCGCCGCGCACGTGGCGGCGGCCTGGCCCGGGCGCCAAGCCGTCACGGAGCTGGCCCTGCAAGGCGGCCGGGCGGTCGACGTGCGGGCCGACGTGGTCGGCAAGGTCGAGCGGCGCGCCGGCACGCTCTCGTTCGCCGCGCGCGCCCGCAGCGTCAACGCCGGCAGCGAGACCCACCGCGTGGCGATCGACGTCACGGTACGCGTCGCTCCCGACGACGTGGACCGCCCGGACCTGCTCGATGTGGGCGCCGACGTCGAGGTCCACGGCACCGCGAGCACCGGCCGGGCGGGGGATCGCGCGGTCCTGGTGCTGTGGGCATCTCGCGGCGTGGAGGTCCTGCAGGCGGCGAACGGTGCCGCGGCGCTGACCGGCGACCTCCGGCGCGGCCTCGTCCGCGCCGTCGCGGATCTGCCGGGGGCGGGCGCCGGACTCGTGCCGGGGCTGGCCGTCGGCGACACGTCGATCGTCTCCCCGGAGCTCGACGCCGCCATGAAGGAGGCCTCCCTGTCACATCTGACCGCCGTCTCCGGCGCGAACTGCGCCCTCGTCGTGGGCATCGCGTTCGGCCTCGCGGCGGCGGCCGGCGCCTCCCGCGGGCTGCGGGTCGGCTGCGCGCTGGCGGTGCTGCTGGGCTTCGTCGTCCTGGTGACCCCCGAGCCGAGCGTCGTTCGCGCCGCGACCATGGCGGCGATCGCGATGCTCACCGTCCTCCTCGGCCGTCCCGGCGCCGGAATGGCGCTGCTGTGCCTCGCGGTGACGCTGCTCCTCGTCTTCGACCCGTGGCTGGCGGCATCCCTCGGATTCGGGCTCTCCGTCGCCGCGACCGGGTCGTTGCTGCTGTTCGCGCGCCCGCTTGCCTCCGGGCTGGCCCGCTGGGTACCCCGCCCGCTGGCGCTGGCGCTCGCGGTGCCGCTGGCGGCTCAGCTCGCCTGCGGCCCGTTGCTGATCCTGATCCAGCCCACGGTGCCGGTCTACGGGGTGGTGGCCAACCTGCTGGCAGGGCCGGCCGCGCCGGCGGCGACCGTGCTCGGCCTCGCCGCGTGCCTCAGCGCGCCCTTGCCGTTGCTGCAGTCGGGCCTCGCGGTGCTGGCATGGGTGCCGGCGTCCTGGATCGCGGCGACCGCGGTGACGATGTCGGAACTGCCCGCCGATCAGCTGCCGTGGCCCGAGGGCGTGCCCGGCGCCGTGGCGCTCGCGCTCGTCGGTCTCACGGTCGGCGCCGCGATCGCGCTTCCGCGCGCCGGCCCACCCGCGCTTCGCGCCGCGCGCGCCGGCGCGGCGGTCCTCGTGGCGACGGTGGTGGGGGCCGGACTCGGCACGGGCGCGCTGGCGACGGTCGCCGGGCGTCTGACCCTCCCCTCGGGGTGGGCGATGCTGGCGTGCGACGTCGGCCAGGGCGATGCCGTGCTGCTGCGCTCGGGCGGCGCCGTGGCGCTCGTCGACACCGGACCGGACCCCGGCGCCCTCGAGGCATGCCTGTCGCGCGCCGGAGTCGGACGCATCGAACTCCTCGTGCTGACGCACTTCGACCTCGACCACGCGGGCGGTCTCGACGCCGTGCAGGGGCGGGTGGGCACGGTGCTGCACGGCCCCACCGACGCCGCCGGGCACGCCGGGATCGCCGCCCTCGAAGCGGCGGGCGCCCGCGCCGTCGAGGCGTCCGCGGGGATGTCGGGGTCGCTCGGCGGGGCGCGGTGGCGGGTGCTCTGGCCGCGCGCCGACAGCCGCGCCTACCCGGCCGGCAACGACGCGAGCGTGGTGCTCGACGTGCGTGGCGGCGGCGTGCCGCCCACCCTGCTGCTCGGCGACCTGTCCGCGTCGCCGCAGCGCGCTCTCGTGGCATCCGCGACGCTGGACCCGCCGTACGTGATCGTCAAGGTCGCCCATCACGGCAGCGCGGATCAGGATGCCGCACTCTACGCCGCCGCGCGGCCCGCCGTCGCGGTGATCACGGTCGGGCTCGACAACGACTACGACCACCCGCGCCCCGAGCTCCTCGCGGTCCTCGCCGACGCCCGCGCACGCGTGGTGCGCACCGACGAGGACGGATCCGTCGCGCTGTGGGCGACGGCCGGGGGAGCGGTGGCGCTCTGGCGCGACCGGGGCGGCTGATCGCCCATCCGGGGGGGCGCCGCGGGTCGCGTCGGCGGTCGTCGGTAGGCTGAGGGGATGGCATCACCCGCGCGCCGATCACCGGCGAAGTCGGCGCGCAGCGCCATCCCTCAGCTGTCGTGGCGCACCCCGCAGCCGGCTCCCGTCGTGCTCGTGTCCGGCCCCGAGGAGGTCTGCGCCGAGCGCGCGATCGCCGGTGTCCGCGACTATCTGCGCGCAGAGGATCCGACGCTCGAAGTGTCCGACATCCGGGCCGACGACTACTCGGCGGGGTCTCTGCTGGGTGTGACGTCGCCGTCCCTGTTCGGCGAGCCGCGCCTGGTGCGGGTCAGCGGCGTCGAGAAGTGCTCCGACACCTTCCTCTCCGAAGCGCTCGCGTACCTCGCCGCCCCGCAGGACGGCGCCACGGTCGTGCTCCGGCACACCGGCGCGAGCGTGCGCGGGAAGAAGCTCCTCGACGCGATCCGGGCAGGCCAGGGCGCGGGGGTGGAGATCGCCTGCCCGGCGATCAAGCGGGACTCCGACAGGTTCGACTTCGCGGCGGGAGAGTTCCAGGCTGCGCGCAAGCGGATCGCCCCGGTCGCGCTGCGCGCGCTCGTGTCCGCGTTCGCCGACGACCTCACCGAGCTCGCCGCGGCGTGCCAGCAGCTCATCGCCGACGTCCCCGGCGACATCACCGAGCAGATCGTCGAGCGGTACTACGGCGGTCGGGTCGAGACCTCGGCCTTCACCGTCGCCGACACGGCCATCGCCGGGCGCTACGGCGAGGCGCTGATCGCGCTCCGGCACGCGCTGGCCTCGGGAGCCGACCCGGTCCCGCTGGTCGCCGCGGTCGCGATGAAGCTGAGGACCATGGCCAGGGTCGCGGGCAACCGCGAGCCCGCCGCGGCGCTCGCCGCGCGCCTGGGCATGAAGGACTGGCAGGTCGACCGCGCGCGCCGCGACCTGGTCGGGTGGAACGAAGAGAGCCTGGGCCGCGCGATCCAGGCGACGGCGCGCGCGGACGCCGAGGTCAAGGGCGGCTCGCGAGACCCGATCTTCGCGCTGGAGCGCATGATCACGGTCATCGCCACGCGCGCTCCCTACGGCTCCTGACCCCGCGGGTCCTCGCCGCTCGGGAGGGCGTCGCCGACACCGCCGGCGCCGTGGACATGCGAAAGGCCCGCCCCTCGCGGGACGGGCCTTCTCATGCGACGCGGACCTGCCGAGCCGTTCCGGCGTCAGAGCGCAGCAACCTGCTTGGAGATCGCCGACTTGCGGTTCGCCGCCTGGTTCTTGTGGATGACGCCCTTGCTGACGGCCTTGTCGAGCTTCTTGGTGGCCTTGCCGAGCGCCTTCTCAGCGGCCGCCTTGTCGCCCGCGGCGACGGCCTCGCGCGTGCGGCGCACGAGCGTCTTCAGCTCGCTCTTGACGGACTTGTTGCGCTCTCGCGCCTTCTCGTTGGTCTTGTTGCGCTTGATCTGCGACTTGATGTTCGCCACGTGTCGACGTTTCTTTCGTTCGAAGGGAATCGGATTGATGATGCCGGTCAGCGGGAGAGGGGCGCTGCTCGGCGGTCGTGAGGGCGAACCCACACGCAAGCCAAACAAGGATTCTATCAGGTCGGTCGCCCGGTCGATGACGGGAGTCCGCCGACGCTGCGGCCCGGGTGCTCGTGCTGCCCCGCCTCGAGCGTCGCGAGGGCGACCTCCAGCACCGCATTGAACACCCGCGGGCGCATCACGGTGACGTGATGGGTCGTGCGGGGGACGACGATGAGCTCGGCGTGCTGCGCCACGCGGGTGAAGAGCCGCTCATTCACCCGCAGCTGGTCGTACTGCCCGTTGACGATCCACAGCGGCACCTCGATGCGCCTGAGCGCCGACAGCAGGTCCAGCACCGACAGACTCCGCAGGGCGACGTCCTGCGCGTCCAGCGCGTAGCCGCCTGCCCCGAAGTCCGCGCGGGTCTCCTCGGGGAGGATGCGATCGAGCATCCGGTCCGTCAGCCACATGCCCCGGTCGGGGAGCGAGTCGAAGCCCCGCGCCAGCAGGCGGTAGGCCCGCAGGCCGATGCCCCGCGGGATCGCGGTGCACGACGCCGCGATGAATCCCGAGACCGGCGGCCGCTCCTCGGCCCCCGCGTACTCGATGCACAGCAGCCCGCCCATGGAGTGCCCCACCAGCAGCACCGGGCCGCGCTCCGCCGCGGCCTGCACGGCGTCGTCGATCGTGGCGAAGGCGGACTCGATCGTGAACTCCTCGCGCATGCGGGATCCGTGCCCGGGCAGATCGACCGCCGTGACCGGGGTCCCGCGCGCCTGGAGATACGCGACCTGCGACCGCCACATCGTCGCGGATGTGCGGATGCCGTGGACGAGGACGACGTGGACCGCCATGACGACAGGCTAGCCACAGCGCCCGCCCTAGCATGGCGGCATGCCCGAGATCGCCCCGCACATCGCGCGCATGCCCGGCTCGGGCGTGCGACACATCCTCGAGCGCGCGCTGCGCCGGCCGGGCACCATCGTCCTGGCCGTCGGCGAGCCCGGAGAGGTGGCGGGCGCGGCGATCAGAGACGCGGCGGCGGCGGCGTGGACGGCCGGGGCCATCCGCTACACGCCGAACGGCGGCATCCCGGCCCTGCGCGAAGCCATCCGCGCGAAGCTCGCGCGCGAGAACGGGCTCGAGGCCGACGTCGAGCAGATCTGGGTGACGGTCGGCGCGACGCAGGCGCTGCACCTCGCGATGGCCCTGACCCTGTCGCGCGGCGACGAGGTGCTCGTGCCCGACCCCGGGTACACGACCTTCACCATGAACGCGCACCTGCTGCAGGCGACGCCGGTGCCCTACCCCCTGCGTCCGGACCGCGGCTTCCAGCCCGACCTGGACGAGCTGGACGCCCTCGTCACCCCGCGGACGCGCGCCCTGATCGTGAACACGCCGTCCAATCCGCTGGGGTCCACCTTCGATCGAGCGACACTCGAGGCGCTGATGGCGCTGGCTCGACGGCACGACCTGTGGGTGATCAGCGACGAGGTGTACGAGCGCTTCACGTGGGGACATCCGCACGTGAGCCCGGCGACCCTGGACGACGACGGGCGCGTGCTCTCGGTGTTCTCGATGTCGAAGACGTACGCGATGACCGGTGCGCGCGTGGGCTGGCTCGTGACGCCTCCCGGATGGCGCCAGACCATGCTGCGGGTGCAGGAGTCGGTGGTCAGCTGCGTCGACGAGCCCGCGCAGCGGGCGGCTGTCGCGGCGCTGACGGGGGAGCAGACCGCCGTCGCGGCGAGTGCGGCGCACTACCGCGACAACCTGGCCGCCGCGACGGCGCTGCTGGATGCCCGCGGCCTGCGCTATCTCGCACCCACCGGCGCGTTCTACCTCTGGATCGACGTCTCGCACGCCTCGGGCGGCGACGTGGTCGCGTGGTGCGAGCGGTTCCTCGACGAGCACGGGGTGGCCGTCGCGCCGGGCAGCGCGTTCGGGGCCTCCGGCGAGGGATGGGTGCGCGTCTGCGTCGCGAGCGACAAGGCGGAGCTGCTGGAGGGCCTCAGCCGCCTGCCGGCACCGGCGCGGCCTGCGCACGGCGGGATCCGGTGACGCGCAGGGTCGCGGCATCCGTCACCCGTACAATCGTCTGGACATGTCACCCCGTGCCCTGAAGCCTCTCGAGCCGTCTGCGACCCCTCCTGAGCTGATCCGCAACTTCTGCATCATCGCCCACATCGACCACGGAAAGTCGACGCTGGCGGACAGGATGCTGCAGATCACCGGCGTCGTATCCGACCGCGACATGCGCGCGCAGTACCTCGACCGCATGGACATCGAGCGCGAGCGGGGAATCACGATCAAGTCGCAGGCCGTCCGCATGCCGTGGTCCACCGCGGACGGGACGTTCGCGCTGAACATGATCGACACGCCCGGGCACGTGGACTTCACCTACGAGGTGTCGCGCTCGCTCGCCGCCTGCGAGGGCGCGATCCTGCTCGTCGACGCCGCGCAGGGGATCGAGGCCCAGACCCTCGCCAACCTCTACCTCGCGCTCGAGAACGACCTGCACATCATCCCGGTGCTCAACAAGATCGACCTCCCGGCAGCCGACCCCGAGAAGTTCGCCGCCGAGCTGGCCAACCTGATCGGCGGCTCGCCGGACGACGTGCTGCGGGTGTCCGGCAAGACGGGGATGGGGGTCGAGGACCTGCTGGACCGCATCGTCGAGCAGATCCCCGCGCCCACGGGCGACGCCGACGCCCCGGCCCGCGCGATGATCTTCGACTCGGTGTACGACTCGTACCGCGGCGTCGTGACGTACGTCCGCATGGTCGACGGCAAGCTCGAGCCGCGCGAGCGGATCCAGATGATGTCGACGCGAGCCACCCACGACCTCCTCGAGATCGGCGTGTCCAGCCCCGAGCCGGTGCCCACCCGGGGTCTCGGCGTCGGCGAGGTCGGCTACCTGATCACCGGCGTGAAGGACGTGCGCCAGTCGAAGGTCGGCGACACGATCACCAATCAGCGCAAGCCCGCCGCCGAGGCCCTGCCGGGGTACACCGACCCGAAGCCGATGGTGTTCTCCGGCATCTACCCGATCGACGGCAGCGACTACGGCGATCTGCGCGAGGCGCTGGACAAGCTCAAGCTGTCGGATGCCTCCCTCCAGTACGAGCCCGAGACGTCGGTCGCGCTGGGCTTCGGCTTCCGCTGCGGCTTCCTCGGGCTGCTGCACCTCGAGATCATCACCGAGCGCCTGTCGCGCGAGTTCGACCTCGACCTCATCACGACCGCGCCGTCGGTGACCTACGAGGTCACCACCGACACGGGGGAGACGGTCGTGGTCACCAACCCCAGCGAGTACCCCGACGGCCGCGTCGCCGAGGTCTCGGAGCCCGTGGTGAAGGTGGGGATCCTGCTGCCCAAGGACTACGTCGGCACGGTCATGGAGCTGTGCCAGTCGCGCCGCGGGTCGCTTCTGGGCATGGATTACCTCAGCGAGGACCGCGTCGAGCTGCGCTACAACATGCCGCTCGGCGAGATCGTGTTCGATTTCTTCGATCAGCTGAAGTCCAAGACGCAGGGCTACGCGAGCCTCGACTACGAGCCCGCCGGCTCGCAGACGGCCGACCTGGTCAAGGTCGACATCCTGCTGCAGGGCGACAAGGTCGACGCCTTCAGCTCGATCGTGCACCGCGAGAAGGCGTACGCGTACGGCACCATGATGACCGAGCGCCTGCGCAAGCTCATCCCGCGGCAGCAGTTCGAGGTGCCGATCCAGGCCGCCATCGGCGCCCGCATCATCGCGCGCGAGAACATCCGCGCCATGCGCAAGGACGTCCTGGCGAAGTGCTACGGCGGTGACATCTCGCGCAAGCGCAAGCTCCTCGAGAAGCAGAAGGAGGGCAAGAAGCGCATGAAGATGGTCGGGCGCGTGGAGGTCCCCCAGGAGGCGTTCATCGCCGCGCTCTCGGGTGACGTCGAGACCAAGGGCGCCAAGTAGGCTGGTCCTCATGCGTCGAGGGACCTTCCGTGACGACACCGTCGACTACGCCGCCGTCGGGGCGACGCAGGCGGCCGATCTGATGCACTTCCCGCCGGAGCGCAGCATCCCCGCGGAGCAGTCGTGGCGCATCGGCAGCGGCGAGGCCCGCTTCCACGCCGCGAGCGATGCGCTGCTGTCGTGGACCGCCCAGCGCGGCGCCGGACTCGAGGTGACCGACGTCCGCCCGGCTTCCGGGCCGATGTACTCGGGCGTGAGCTTCGACGCCGAGGGCAACCCGGTCGCGCCGAGCCGCACCGAGTCGGAGCAGCGCTTCGACGCCGACGGCACCCCGTACGTGGGGCCCGGCACGACGATCCGCGTCGCGGGCCGTGTGAAGGGGCTTCGGGCGGATGCCGAGCTCCGGGTGATCTTCGCCATCGAGGAGCCCCGGCGCGTCGGCTTCGCCCTGGGCACGGTCGGCGACTCGGTGGTCAGCGGCGAGGAGTCGTTCATGCTGGACTGGAACGACAAGGACGAGGTGTGGTTCACCGTGCGCGCGTTCGACGCCCCGCACGCGCTGCTGTACCGGATGCTGCCCGCGCTGACCAGGCGCCGCCGGCGTGAGCTGTTCACGCGCTATCTGCGCGCGATCTCGCCGCTGTACACCACCCCCGCGTGAGGCGCTGATGGGCTCCGCTCTTCCTCTCGGCGAGCCCGTTCCGGCGGACGGCTCGCTGCCGGCCGGCATCCGCATCGATCAGGCCACCGACTTCGGCGTGTACCTGCACGTGCCCTTCTGCCGCGTGCGGTGCGGGTACTGCGACTTCAACACCTACACGTCGTCCGAGCTGCGCGGGGCACGCCAGGACCAGTACGCCGACACGCTCCTGCGCGAGATCGGCCTCGCCCGGAGCGTCCTCGAGCGCGCCGGCGGCACCCGGCCCGCATCGACGGTCTTCTTCGGCGGAGGCACGCCCACGCTGCTGCCGCCGGGGGATCTCGCGCGCATGCTCGACGGGGTGCGCAAGGCGTTCGGGCTCCGGGACGACGCGGAGATCACCGTCGAGGCCAATCCCGACACGGTGTCGCCGGCGGTGGCGGCCGAGCTGGCGGCAGCGGGGGTCACCCGGATGTCGATCGGCATGCAGTCCGCCGTCCCCCGCGTCCTGGCAGCGCTCGACCGCACCCACGACCCCGACAACGTGCGCACCGCCGTGTCGGCCGCACGCGAGGCGGGACTCGACGTCAGCGTCGACCTCATCTACGGCGCACCGGGCGAGACGCTCGACGACTGGCGCAGCTCGCTCGCGACGGCCGTCGCGCTGGAGCCCGACCACATCTCGGCCTACGCGCTGATCATCGAGGATGGCACCAAGCTCGCCCGTCAGATCCGCCGCGGCGAGGTCGCCGCGCCCGACGACGACCTGCAGGCCGACATGTACGAGCTCGCCGACGACCTGCTGTCCGTCGCCGGCTTCGACTGGTACGAGGTGTCGAACTGGTCCCGCGGCCCCGAGCACCGCTCCCGGCACAACCTGGCGTACTGGACGGGCACCGACTGGTGGGGCTTCGGCCCCGGCGCCCACAGCCACGTCAACGGCGTGCGCTTCTGGAACGTCAAGCACCCGGCGGCCTACGCCCAGCGCCTCGCGGCCGGCGAGTCGCCCGCGGCGGGACGGGAGATCCCGGATGCCGCCGCCCGCGGTCTGGAGAGCGTTCTGCTGCGCACCCGCATCCGCGAGGGGATGCCCGTCGACGAGCTGCTGGGCGAGGGTCGGCACGCGGTGGCCGCGCTGATCGCCGACGGCCTGATCGAGGGGCGGGACGCGCTCCGGGGCCGTGTCGTGCTCACCCGACGCGGGCGGCTCCTGGCCGACGCCGTCGTCCGGGCGCTGACGCCGTGAGGCGGCCGCGCCGGGGCGTGCCGGGGCGGAGCCGCGCGGACATCTGCGGACGCGGCGTCGCTCAGCGATCGTGACGGGCTCATCGGATAGAATTGGCACTCCAGTCATGCGAGTGCCAGATCGGGCGTGAGGAGGCGTGATGGTCAGCGAGCGCGGTCTCCAGGTGCTGCGGGCGATCGTCCAGGACTACGTCGACACGCGCGAGCCGGTCGGCAGCAAGGCGATCGTCGAGCGGCACGCCTTCGGCGTCTCTGCGGCGACCATCCGCAACGACATGGCCCTGCTCGAAGACGAGGAGCTCATCGCCGCCCCGCACACGTCGTCCGGCCGCGTGCCGACCGACAAGGGGTATCGGGTGTTCGTCGACCATCTGGCGGAGCTGCGGCCGCTCTCGCCGGCGCAGCGGTCCGCGATCGCCTCGTTCCTCGACGGCCCCGGAGACCTCGACGACGTGCTCGTGCGCACGGTGCGCGCACTCACGCAGCTCACGGGCCAGGTCGCGATCGTGCAGTACCCGTCGTTCGCCCGCGCCACCGTCACGCACGTCGAGCTCGTGCAGCTCAGCGCCGGGCGCATGCTCGTCATCGTCGTCACCGACACCGGCCGGGTCTCGCAGCGGCTCGCCTTCGTGGGCGACGAGTTCGACGAGGCCGACCTCGCGCGCATCCGCGCCGAGCTCGGCACGCTGCTGGTGGGCCGGCCCGTCCGGGAGGGGCTGCAGCGCATCGCCGACCGCCTGGAGGCGCAGGCCCCGCAAGCCCCCGCCCACGAGCGCGCCACCGACGAGATCGTGCGTGCGGTCGCCGAGGAGCTCGAGGAGTTCCGCCAGGACAGGCTCGTGATGGCCGGCAGCGCCAATCTCGCGCGCAGCGAGTCGGACTTCCGCGGCAGCATCTATCCGCTCCTCGAGGCGATCGAGGAGCAGGTGACGCTGCTGCGGCTCATGGGCGAGATGGTGGCCGACGAGCAGGGGCTCGCCGCCAGCATCGGACGCGAGAACGAGCCGTTCGGCCTGGCCGAGGCATCCGTCGTCGCCAGCGATTACGATGCCACCGGCTCGCTCGCGCGTGTCGGCGTGCTCGGCCCCACCCGCATGGACTACCCCTCGAACCTCGCGGCGGTCCGTGCCGTCGCGCGCTACCTCACGCGCATGCTCGAGCAGGACGACAGCTCCCGCTGACGCGGACGCGTACCCACGATCCCGCGGCGCCGCCGCGGCAGGAAGGCGAAAGTGGCTGACCACTACGAGGTCCTCGGCGTTTCGCGCGAGGCCACCCCCGACGAGATCAAGAAGGCCTACCGCAAGCTCGCGCGCCAGCTCCACCCGGACGTGAACCCCGGCGAGGACGCGGCCGAGAGGTTCAAGCTCGTCACGCACGCCTACGACGTGCTCAGCGACCCCGAGCAGCGCGCCCGCTACGACATGGGCGGCGCCGATTCTCCGTTCGGCGGCGCCGGCGGGTTCGGCGGGTTCAACGACATCTTCGAGACCTTCTTCGGCGCGGCCGGGGGCACGCGCGGCGGCCGGCCGCGGTCGCGGCGCGAGCGCGGGCAGGACGCCCTCGTGCGCGTCACCCTGGAGCTCGGGGACGTGGTGTTCGGCGCCCACCGCGACATCGACGTCGACACCGCCGTGCTGTGCGAGACCTGCCAGGGGTCGTGCTGCCAGCCCGGCACCAGCCCCGTGACGTGCGACATCTGCCACGGCACGGGCAACGTCCAGCGTCAGGTGCGGAGCCTGCTGGGCAACGTCGTGACGTCGCAGCCGTGCAACGTGTGCCAGGGCTACGGCACCACGATCCCGTACCCCTGCGCGACGTGCCAGGGGCAGGGGCGTGTGCGCGCGCGCCGCACCGTGTCCCTCGACATCCCCGCCGGCGTCGAGACCGGCCTGCGCCTGCAGCTGCCCGGCTCGGGCGAGGTCGGCCCCGCCGGCGGCCCGAACGGCGACCTGTACATCGAGGTGACGGTGTCGCCCCACGAGGTGTTCAGCCGTGACGGCGACGACCTGCTGGCGACCCTCGAGGTGTCGATGCCCGACGCGATCCTCGGCACGACCACGACGATCCAGTCGCTGGACGGCCCGGTCGAGCTCGAGGTGCGCCCCGGCGTGCAGGCCGGCGACATCCTGACGATCAAGGGGCGCGGCATCACCCCGCTGCGCGGCTCGCAGCGGGGCGATCTCAAGGTCGGCGTGCACGTGGTGACCCCGACACGGCTGGACCACAAGGAGCGCGCCCTGATCGAGGAGTTCGCCAAGCGCACGAAGGCCCCAGGTCCCCGGCTCGCGGAGTTCCACCAGGGACTGTTCGCCAAGCTGCGCGACCGCTTCCGGAACGGCTGAGCCATGCCGCTGCACTTCCTCGTCGACGACGCCGCTGGGCTCTCGCCCGGGAGGACCGTGACCTTGACCGGCCCCGAGGCGCATCACGCCGCCACCGTGCGCCGTGTCCGCGTCGGCGAGGGTGTCACCGTCGGCGACGGGAGGGGTGCGTGGCTGACCGGCGAGGTCGAGGCCGTCGCGCCGCGCGAGGTCGTCGTCCGGGTCCGCGAGCGGACGGATGCCCCCGCACCGCGACCACGGGTCGTGCTCGTGCAGGCGCTGGCCAAGGGAGACCGCGACGAGCTCGCCGTGCAGGCGGCGACCGAGTTGGGCGTGGACGAGATCGTGCCGTGGCAGGCCGCCCGGAGTGTGTCGCGCTGGGACGCGGCGAAGGCGTCGAAGGGGCGGGCGCGATGGGCCACGATCGTCCGCGAGGCCGCGAAGCAGGCTCACCGCGCGTGGCTCCCGGACGTCGCGGAGCTGACGACCACCGCTCAGCTGGCACGCCGGGCGGAGGCATCCGTCGTCCTGATCCTGGAGCCGACGGCGACGGAGCCCCTGAGCGCCCTGCGGGTGGGCGAGGGGGAGGAGCGCGACATCGTCCTCGTCGTCGGCCCCGAGGGCGGCATCGCCCCCGAGGAGCTGGACGTCCTCACCGCCGCGGGCGCCCGGGCCGTGCGCCTGGGCGACACCGTCCTGCGCACCTCCACCGCGGGCCCGGCCGCCCTGGCCGTCGTCAGCGCGGCGCTGGGACGGTGGTGAAGGGTGGGCCGTGCGCCGGGCCGGCATGGCGCACCGGTCGATCGGCGCCCGAGCCGGTGGCAGGGCCCCGTCGCTAGACTTGCCGCATGAGCGAACCCTCGATCTTCACGCGCATCCACAACGGGGAGATCCCGTCCGAGATCATCGCAGAGACCGAGAACGCGTTCGCGATCCGCGACATCCACCCGCAGGCGCCCGTGCACCTGCTGGTGATCCCCAAGAGCGAGGACTACCGGAACGTCGTCGAGCTCGCCGCCGGCGACCCCGACCTGATGGCGGAACTCGTGGGCCTGGCCAACAAGCTCGCCGCCGAACACGCGGACGGCGACTTCCGGCTGGTCTTCAACACCGGCCCCAACGCGGGCCAGACCGTCTTCCACGTGCACGCCCACGTGCTCGCGGGAGGCCTCGAAGAGAAGAGCGTAGGTGCCTGACCAACCTGCTGATCACGACGCGCGCGAGCGCGCCACCACCGTCGAACGCGTCTGGGCCGATGGCGTGGCCATGGTCCAGCTGCTCGGCCCGCAGGACCGCCTGCTCCGCGTGGTCGAGCGGGAGCACCCCGATGTCGACGTGCACGTGCGCGGCAACGAGATCACCCTGACCGGCGAGGCCGGAGCGGTCGCCGCGGCGCGCTCCCTCGTCGACGAGCTGCTCACGATGACCAAGGCCGGCCACGCGCTGGGCGAGGAGGACGTCGCTTCGTCGAACCGCATCCTGCGCACCGAGGGCGGGCCGCGTCCGTCGGAGGTGCTCGGAGAGGCGATCCTGTCGTCGCGCGGCAAGATCATCCGGCCCAAGACGCTCGGCCAGAAGGCCTACGTCGACGCGATCGACGAGCACACGATCGTGTTCGGCATCGGCCCCGCCGGCACCGGCAAGACGTATCTCGCCATGGCGAAGGCCGTCCAGGCTCTGCAGCGCAAAGAGGTGAGCCGCATCATCCTCACGCGCCCGGCCGTCGAGGCGGGGGAGCGCCTGGGATTCCTCCCGGGAACGCTGACCGACAAGATCGACCCCTACCTGCGCCCGCTGTACGACGCGCTCAACGAGATGATGGACCCCGAGCTGGTGCCCAAGCTCATGGCGACGGGCACGATCGAGGTCGCGCCGCTGGCGTACATGCGCGGCCGCACGCTGAACGACTCCTTCGTCGTGCTCGACGAGGCGCAGAACACCACGCCCGAGCAGATGAAGATGTTCCTGACCCGCCTCGGGTTCGGAACGCGCATGGTCGTCACCGGCGACATCACGCAGATCGACCTGCCGCAGGGCGCCTCCGGCCTGCGGCTGGTGACGCGGGTGCTGAACGAGGTGGACGACATCCACTTCTCGTACCTCACCAGCCAGGACGTGGTGCGTCACACGCTCGTCGGCCGCATCGTCGACGCCTACAGCGAGTACGACGAGCGCCGGCTCGCCGCGCGGAGGGAGCGCGACGAGGCATCCGAGTTCGCCAATCGCGCGGAGCGCCGGGCCGCGACGGTCCGCCACGGCGGACCGCGCGACCACCTTCCGAAGCGAGGACGCGCATGACCATCGAGATCGGCAACGAGTCCGGCATCGCCGTCGACGAGACCGTGCTGCTGCGGCTCATGGAGCACCACCTCGCGGAGCTGCACGTCAGCCCCGACGCCGACATCGCGATCCTCCTCGTGGACGAGGGTGCGATGGAGGCCCTGCACGTGCAGTGGATGGACGAGCCCGGCCCGACCGACGTGCTGAGCTTCCCGATGGACGAGCTGCGCCCCGGCACCGAGGACGCGCCCACGCCGCCGGGGCTCCTCGGCGACATCGTGCTCTGCCCGCAGGTCGCCGAGACGCAGGCCGTCGCGGCGAAGCACTCGACCCTCGACGAGCTCATCCTCCTCACCACGCACGGCCTGCTCCACCTCCTCGGCTTCGACCACGCCGAGCCGGAGGAGGAGCGCGAGATGTTCGGACTGCAGCGCGAGCTGATCGCGGCGTTCCAGGCGTCCGAGCGTCGACGACCGCGCACATGACCGCCGCCCTCCTCCTCGCCGCCGCGGTCCTGCTCCTCGGGTTCGGCGCGCTGATGGTCGCGATCGACGCCGCGCTCGGCGTGACCTCGCGCGCCGACCTCGCGGAGCTGGGCGCCGAGGGTCGCAACGCGGACGCCCTGCGGCGCATCGCCGCCGATCCGGACGCGCACGCGAACGCCGTCGTGTTCATCCGCGTCCTCGCCGAGACCACGGCCGCAGTCCTCGTGACGGTCGCCTTCATCCTGCTGTTCGACGACACCTGGTGGGCGATGCTCGCCGCGGCGCTGCTGATGACGGGCGTGTCCTACGTCGTGGTCGGGGCGAGCCCCCGCACCGTGGGCCGCCTTCACGCGAAGGGCCTGCTGCGCGGTGCGGCGCCGATCATCCGCGGCGTCCGCGTCATCCTCGGCCCCCTCGCCCATGGGCTGGTCGCCCTCGGCACGCGCATCACCCCCGGCGCCTCGCGCGGCTCGTCGTTCGCGTCGGAGGAGCAGCTGCTCAGCATCATCGACGAGGCGGCCGAGAACGAGCTCATCGAGCAGGACGACCGCGAGCTGATCCACTCGGTGTTCGACTTCACCGACACGTTCGTGCGCGCGGTGATGGTGCCACGGACCGACATGGTCACGGTGGATGCCTCGACCTCGACCCGCGAGGCCATGACGGTCTTCCTCGAGAAGGGCGTCTCGCGTGTGCCGATCGTGGACGACGAGGCCGACGACGTGGTCGGTGTGCTGTACCTCAAGGACCTGGTGCAGTTCGCCTTCCGCGACGAGGTGGGCTGGCGCGACGCCCCCATCAGCCGCATCGCCCGCCCCGCCGTGTTCGTGCCGGAGTCGATGAAGGCCGAGACGCTGCTGCAGCAGATGAAGCGCGACGCCGTGCACGTGTGCCTCGTCGTCGACGAGTACGGCGGCGTCTCGGGACTCGTGACGCTCGAGGACCTCATCGAGGAGCTCGTCGGCGACATAGCCGATGAGTACGACCCGCGCGCCACGGAGGTCACCGAGCTCGAGCCCGGTCACTACCGCGTCAGCGCACGGCTCGGGCTCGACGAGGTCGGCGACCTGTTCGGCATGGAGCTCGAGGACGAGGACGTCGACTCCATCGGCGGACTTCTCGGGAAGGCGCTCGGCCGCGTCCCCCAGCCGGGCGCGACCGCGGAGTACGCCGGCCTCGTGCTCACCGGCGGCGCCTCGCGCGGCCGCGGCCGCGGCATCTCGACGGTCTTCGTCGAGCGCGGCGAGACGCCGCCCGACTCCTCGCGTCAGCCGCGGACCGGCGAGAACCGCACGGTCGGCACGCGCACCGGCGAGATCCGCACCGTGAGCCCCCGCAGCGGAGAGGTCCGCCTGCCGAGGAAGGAAGACACGCCATGACCGATTCCGACACCGGCCGGGACCCCGAGGCCGCTTCGGCCACCGAACCCACGGCTTCTCCCGCGCCCGTCGACGGGCGCTCGGGCTTCGTGACCTTCGTCGGCCGCCCGAACGTCGGCAAGTCCACGCTCACCAACGCCCTCGTGGGCGAGAAGGTCGCCATCACGAGCGACAAGCCGCAGACGACGCGGCGCGCGATCCGCGGCATCCTCAACCGGCCCGGCGGCCAGCTGGTCATCGTGGACACCCCCGGGCTCCACAAGCCGCGCACGCTGCTGGGCCAGCGGCTCAACGACCTCGTCGAGCAGGTGCTCGGCGATGTCGACGTCATCGGCTTCTGCGTCCCGGCCACCGAGAAGGTCGGCCCCGGCGACCGCCGCATCGCGGAGTCGCTGGGCGGCTACGGCAGGGCGAAGAAGGTCGCGATCGTCACGAAGACCGACGCGGCGACTCGGGACCAGATCACCGAGCGTCTGATCGAGGTCGACCAGCTGCGCGAAGACTGGGCCGCCGTCATCCCGCTCTCGGCGCTCACCCGAGACCAGCTGGACGTGCTGAGCGACGAGCTCCTCTCGCTGATGCCCGAGGGGCCGGCGCTGTACCCCGACGACGTCGTGACCGACGAGTCCACCGAGGACCGGGTCGCCGAGATCATCCGCGAGGCTGCGCTGGACGGCGTGCGCGACGAGCTGCCGCACTCGATCGCCGTCGTCGTGCAGGAGATCGCGGCCCGCGAGGACTCCGACATCACCGACGTCTTCGCCGACATCGTCGTCGAACGCGACAGCCAGAAGGGCATCATCATCGGGCACAAGGGCTCCCGGCTGCGCGATGTCGGCGCCCGCGCACGCGCGCAGATCGAGCCGCTGCTGGGCACCAAGGTGTTCCTCAAGCTGCACGTGCGCATCGCGAAGGAGTGGCAGCGCGACCCCAAGCAGCTCGGTCGTCTCGGCTTCTGAGCCGCCCCTGACTCCGGAAGGATGCCGCGCCCCGGCCGTGCACTCGCCGCCGGGTCAGCCGCCGCTCTCGCGCAGCGCGGATCGGATGAGCACGACGTCCTCGCCGAACTCGCGGTCGGCGGCGTCCTGCCAGGTGCCGTCGTCCCAGACGACGTCGACCCAGAGCCGCCCGTCCTGGGGGTATGAGCTCAGATACGACGAGCCGAGGCGATCGGGCAGCTCCTCCTGGATGCGCGCGAGCGTCTGCTCGTCGCCCGCACCGGGCTCACCGCCGGTGGGGTCCTCGGGGGCCATCGGGTCGTAGAGGGCCAGCATGACGGGCGGCTGCGTGACGGTGAACGACTCGCCGTCGAAGGTGCCCTGCAGCGCGTACGCGCCCCACGTCACGTCACCCGACGACTCGGCACCCTCGACGCCCTCCCACGTCCAGTCCTCGAGCGGGATGCCGGAGCACTGCGGGGGGTACGACTCGGCCACCGGCCCGAGGCAGAGCTCCGCGACGCCGCCGGTGTCCAGCACCGTCCCCACCGCCGTCACCTCGCCCTCGGGCGGCACGGGCGTGACGGCGCCGAGCGACGGGGGAGAGGGCGTTCCTGACGACGCCGCACCCGCGCAGCCGGCGAGGGCGAGCGCGGTGACGGCGACGATGGCGAGGCGCAGCGGACGACGAAGACCTGTCATGTCCTCTTGGTGTCGCCCGCGCGCCGATCGTCTCAGAAGCGGATGCCGCGGCATCCGGCGGTCGTCACGCGTTCGCCCTGTCTCGCGACGGGGTGTAGCCTGGTGCCATGCGCTTCCGCGGGCTTCTCCTTCTTAGCCGCCGCGACGAGACCTCGATCTAGGGCCTTCCTCGTCGCGGAGCTTTCGTTGGCCCGCATCATCAGGCATCGAGCCGGTCCGATCCGGTGACCGCTCGAGAACAGACGGAAGCGACGAATCATGGAGAACACCCAGAAGCCCTCGGGCATGCCGATCCACAAGTATCGGCCCTTCCACGAGCAGATCCGGGTGGATCTGCCCGACCGCACCTGGCCCGACCAGCGGATCACCGCCGCGCCGCGGTGGTGCGCCGTGGACCTGCGCGACGGCAACCAGGCGCTCATCGACCCGATGAGCCCCGAGCGCAAGCGCATCATGTTCGAGCTCCTGGTGCGGATGGGGTACAAGGAGATCGAGGTCGGCTTCCCGTCGGCGAGCCAGACCGACTTCGACTTCGTGCGCCAGCTCATCGAAGAGGACCTCATCCCCGACGACGTGACGATCCAGGTCCTGACGCAGGCCCGCGAGCATCTGATCGAGCGCACCTACGAGTCGATCGCCGGCGCCAAGCAGGCCATCGTGCACCTGTACAACTCCACGAGTGTGCTGCAGCGCGAGGTCGTGTTCCGCACCGACCGCCAGGGCATCGTCGACATCGCCCTCGAAGGCGCACGGCTGTGCCGCGAGTTCGAGAAGCGCATCCCCGAGACCCAGGTGTTCTACGAGTACTCGCCCGAGAGCTACACCGGCACCGAGCTCGAGTTCGCACTCGACGTCTGCAACCGGGTCATCGAGATCTTCGAGCCGTCCCCGGAGCGCAAGGTCATCATCAACCTCCCCGCCACGGTCGAGATGGCCACGCCGAACGTCTACGCCGACTCGATCGAGTGGATGAGCCGGCGCCTGGCGCATCGCGAGAACGTGATCCTGTCGCTGCACCCGCACAACGACCGCGGCACCGCGATCGCCGCCGCCGAGCTCGGCTACATGGCCGGCGCGGATCGCATCGAGGGATGCCTGTTCGGCAACGGGGAGCGCACGGGGAACGTCGACCTGGTGGCGCTCGGCATCAACCTGCTCACGCAGGGCATCGACCCGCAGATCGACTTCAGCGACGTCGACCAGGTCAAGCGGACCGTCGAGTACTGCAACCAGCTGCCCGTCCACGAGCGCAGCCCGTGGGCCGGCGACCTCGTGTTCACCGCGTTCAGCGGTTCGCACCAGGACGCCATCAAGAAGGGCTTCGAGGCGATGGAGGCCCGCGCCGCGGCGGCCGGGGTGACTGTCGACGACATCGACTGGGCAGTTCCGTACCTGCCGATCGACCCCAAGGACCTGGGACGCTCGTACGAGGCGGTCATCCGGGTCAACTCGCAGTCGGGCAAGGGCGGCGTGGCCTACCTGCTGAAGACCGACCACTCGCTCGATCTGCCCCGCCGGCTGCAGATCGACTTCTCGGGCGTCGTGCAGGCCAAGACCGACGCCGAGGGCGGCGAGGTCACGAGCGAGCAGATCTGGAAGATCTTCACCGACGAGTACCTGCCTTCCGACAACGCCGACGAGCGCTGGGGCCGGTTCGAGCTGCTGGCGACGAGCACGCGCAGCGACCTGTCGGGCGATGTCTCGCTCGACATCACGCTGCGCGACGGCGACGAGCGGTTCGAGGCATCCGGGCGCGGCAACGGTCCCGTCGCGGCGTTCCTCGAGATCATCCGCGCGCAGGGATTCGACGTGACGCTCTACGACTACGTCGAGCACGCCCTGAGCGCAGGCGGCGACGCGCAGGCCGCCGCGTACATCGAACTGCAGGTCGATGGCGAGCGCCTGTGGGGCGTCGGCATCGACTCCGATATCTCGACCGCGTCGCTGAAGGCGATCGTGTCGGGCGTGAACCGCGCCATCCGCACGCGGCAGCGCTCCGGGGCCCTCGCGGGCGTCTGAGCGCGAACCGTCGACGGGCGTGCGCGGGTGATCCCCGCGCGCGCCCGTCGGTGTGTGGTGGGCGTCGTCAGGGCTTGACGATGGGGATCGTCGACGTCTCCACGGCCACCTTGCGGCGGTAGAGGGCTCGCTGCTCGGGCAGCGAGATGTCGAAGATCACCGCGAGAAGGCGGATCACCGCCGTGACGAGGATGCCGATCGCCGACGCCGCGACCACGTTCAGCCCGAGCTGCTGCGAGATCGCCAGCACGAGGCATCCGGCACCGGCGGCGACCGCGTAGAGCGAGCCGACGTGCATGATGGCGACCGGAAGCCCCATGATCATGTCGCGCAGGATGCCGCCCCCCACGGCGGCGCAGACGCCGACGAACACGGCGGGCACCACGGGGAGACCGAGGGCCAGCGCCTTGCTGGTGCCGAAAGCGCCGAACATGCCGATGACCACGGCGTCGAGGCCGACGATGAGGGCGTTGAGGCGCTGGAAGACGCCGGCGAGGAGCATCCCGAACAGCGCCGCGCCGGTCGCGGTCAGCAGGTACCAGTTGCTCTGCAGCGTGGTCGGCGCGACGTTCAGGAGCAGGTCGCGGATGAGGCCGCCGCCCATGCCCACCACGACGCCGATGATGGCGACGCCGAGCAGGTCGAGTCGGCGCTGGCCCCGGAAGCCGGAGGCGAACAGGGCGCCCTGCACCCCTCCGAGGGCCACGGCGGTGAGATCCGCCCACAGCGGGATGATGAAGACCGGCTCGTTCACAGGACCATTGTCGCGTCCGCGCGGCCCGGGCTGCGCAGCGCGCCCGCAGGAGGGCTCACGGGATGTGGGTGCGCACCGCCTGCAGGAAGCCGTCGACGTCGTCGGCCCAGAGCCGCACGGCGTCGATCTCGACGTCTCGATCCGACACGCGTGCGAGGACCGGTCGCTCGAGCACGACCAGGATGTTGGTCTCGTTGGCCATGCGCAGGGACAGCGTGCGGCCGTGCTGCTCGTCGCGCAGCTTCGGCGCCTTCTCGACGACGTCGTGCGATCTCTCGACCGATGCGACGACCTCCCACGGCAGGTCGATGTCGACGTCCGCGCCGGCACGTGCGCGGATGCCGGCGGCTCCGACGGCGTGCGGACGGGTGAGGTAGCTGAGCGCGAGACCGATCATCCAGGTCAGGCCCCAGATGCCCGCGACGAGCAGCGGGATGCGCACCCACGGCCAGGGATGCACGATCAGGTCGATGATCGGGATCTCGACCGCCGACAGCACGATGAACACCATGAGGATCGTCATGACGGGTGCGTGGTAGGCGAAGGCCGTCGCCCCGGCCGGAACGCGCGGCCGCCGGAAGATCCAGCGGTAGAGGCTCTGCCACACGCCGATCTCGGCGCGCCAGGCGAGCCGTGCGAGCCGCAGCACGCGGCCGCGCGCACGGACCTCGGTGCCGCTGTCCGTGGAGAGATTCATGCCGAGTCCGCCCGACGCTTCTCGCGCGCCTCGTGCTCGGCGACGAGTGACTGCAGCCTGGCGAGGACGTGCTCCAGCACCCGGCCCGCCGCCGTCACGGACTCCTCGTCGAGGCCCTCGACGAGGTCGGCGCCGAGCGCCTCGTGCTCGGCATCCATCCGCCGCATGGCGGACCGTCCGCGGTCGGTCAGCGTCACGAGCACGGCGCGGCGATCGGCGGGATGCGGCTGCCGGTGCGCGAACCCGGTCGCTTCGAGCGCGTCGACGAGCGTCGTGACATGACGCGGCGTCACACCGAGCGCTTCCGCGAGCTGGGCCTGCGTCGCCGGACCTCGGTGGTGCAGCAGCCACAGCAGATGGGTGCGGGGCTGGGTGAGACCGCGTCGCTCGAGCTCGCGGCGCTGGTCGTCCTCCAGCACGAGGGAGATCGCGAGGAGGGTGTCCAATATGTGAGTCCCCGACATAGTGAACAATGTACACGGTTATTCCGATGCGCTGGCCGCCCGCCCGCCGCGCCGCCGCCCGATCCCGCACGCGCACGGGGATAATCGAGGGGTGCCCACCTACCGCGACGAAGTCGTGGTCCTGCGCACCCACAAGCTGGGTGAGGCCGACAGGATCCTGACGATGCTCAGCCGCCGTCACGGCAAGCTGCGCGCGGTCGCGAAAGGCGTGCGGCGCACGTCGTCGCGCTTCGGCGCGCGGCTCGAGCCGTTCATGGTCGCCGACGTGCAGCTCTACCAGGGCCGCTCGCTCGACATCGTGCAGCAGGCCGAGTCGCTCGGCTCCTACGGCGCCGACATCGCCGCGCACTACGACCGCTACACCTCCGCGCACGCGATGGTGGAGGCGGCCGATCGCCTGAACGAGGCCGAGGCCACGCCCCAGCAGTACCTGCTCCTGGTGGGCGGGCTGCGCGCGCTGTCGCGCGGGGAGCACGCCTCGCGCAGCGTGCTGGACTCCTACCTGCTGCGGGCCATGGCGCTGTCGGGCTGGGCGCCCGGGCTCGGGGAGTGCGCCCGCTGCGGACGCATCGGGCCCCACGACACCTTCGTCGCCCAGCAGGGCGGGATCGTGTGCCGCGACTGCGCGCCCACGGGCGCGGCGCGCGTCGACCCCGCCACCGTCTCGCTGCTGCAGTCGCTCATGGCCGGCGAGTGGGACGTGGTGGATGCCGCGTCCCCTGGCGCGACCGCGGCCGCCTCGGGCCTCATCGCGGCCTATGCGCAGTGGCACCTCGAGCGCGGCATCCGCTCGCTCTCCCACGTCTCGTCACCCTCGCAGGAAGGCCGCCGGTGACCCCCAAGCCCTACACCCACCGCGACGCGGTTCCGTACCGGCCGCTCGACTGGACCGGAGTGCACCCGCCGGAGTACCCGAAGGGAGCGGTGCCGAACCACATCGCCATCGTCATGGACGGAAACGGGCGCTGGGCGAATCGTCGCGGGCTCACTCGGATCGAGGGACACAAAGCGGGGGAGGCGGCGCTGCTCGACGTCGTCGCGGGCGCGATCCAGGCAGGCGTCAAGCACCTGTCGGTGTACGCGTTCTCGACGGAGAACTGGTCGCGCTCGCCCGAGGAGGTGCGGTTCCTCATGGGCTACAACCGCGACGTGCTGCACCGCCGGCGCGACCAGCTGAACGAGTGGGGCGTGCGCATCCAGTGGGCGGGACGCAGGCCGCGACTGTGGTCGAGCGTCATCAAGGAGCTGCAGTTCGCCGAGCGGCTGACGGCGGGCAACGACGTGCTGACCCTCACGATGTGCGTCAACTACGGTGGCCGCATCGAGCTCGTCGACGCGATGCGCTCGATCGCCGACGACGTGGCCGCGGGACGCCTCCGGCCCTCGGCCGTGTCGGAGAAGCTGATCCAGCGGCGGCTCTACCGCCCGGACATGCCCGACGTCGACCTCTTCCTCCGCTCCAGCGGCGAGCAGCGCACGTCGAACTTCCTGCTCTGGGAGTCCGCCTACGCCGAGTTCGTCTTCCTCGACACGCTGTGGCCGGACTTCAGTCGCGCGGACCTGTGGCACGGCATCGACGTCTACCTCGGGCGCGATCGCCGCTTCGGCGGCGCGGTGGACGCGCCGGACGCGTCGACCGGCTGACCGGCCGCGCATCGGCCGGGGTATCCACGGCGCCCGCGCGCGCTCATCATTGACGTGAGCCGCATGCGCGGCCGGTCGGAGGTGCATCGTGGCGCTGTCGAGACCGAGGGCGGGTGCCACCGCCCTGTGCGTCGTCCTGCTGCTCGGCCTCGCCGGGTGCGGAACGCCCGTGAGCCCCGGCGACGCCGGGGCGACGACGAGCGCGAGCCCGTCACCCGACCGCTCGGACCACGGGACCGACGCCGACGGTGAGGACGATGGCGGGACCGACTCCGACGGGGGCGGCTCCGACGGGGGCGAGGATCCCGCACAGGACCGCGTGCGGACCGGACCCGTCGCGCAGTACGGGGGACCGGCGTACGGCGACCAGGGCGTCGCCGAGGTCATCGCGGCCGGTGTCTGGTGCAAGACCATCGCCGTCTTCTGGGGCGGCGGCGAGCCGATCCCCGAACGAGTCCGCTTCACGTTCGACGGCGCGGTGACCGATCGGCCGGGACTGCAGGTGGAGGGCGAGGCCTGCGGCTCCCGCGGGGCCGACCGCTCCTGCCTCGGGCTGACTGTCGCCGCCAACGAGTCGGGGATCTTCTGCGGTCTCCTCCTGCGCCCGTCCGCCGACTTCCAGGACGGCACGCTGATCTCGTTCGTCGGCACGCTCGAATGCCCGAGCGCGGAGATCTGCGACGCGGTCGCGGCCCGCGCGGTCGACCCCGGCCCGCCGATCGTCGTCACCGACCCCGAGGCGGACGGCGGCGACGCGCCGATCGACGGCGAGGAGGAATCCGACGAGCAGGCGCCGGGCGAACAGCAGCCGTCCGAAGACCCCGACCAGCCACCGGCCGACGAGCACCCCGGGAAGGAGCCGTGAGCGCGTGGCGGGTACGCCCGGCGGCGCCCGCGCCCGGGGCAGCACCGGCCGAGCAGGCCGCGGTCGACGCCGAGCCCGTCCCGAAGGGCGCCGTTCAGGTGGAACCAGGCCTCGGCTTCGAGAAGTGGATGGGGTTCCTCTCGTCCTTCGTCGCGCCCCTCACCCTGGTCACGGCGCTGCTGTTCTACTTCGGATACGTCTCGACGCGGGAGTTCTTCCGCTACTTCGGCGTCGACGTCGACATCATCGGACTCAGCACCCAGGAGTTCGTCATGCGCAGCCCGGGGGCCCTGTTCATCCCGGTCATGGTGCTCCTGCTCCTGGCGGCCGCGGGGATCGTGGGGCACCGCGCGCTGCGACGCCGGCTCGGCGACCGGCCCGATGCGGTGCGGCGCCGCGTGGTGGGCGTGATCGCCTGGACAGGGATCGCGTTCCTCCTGGCCGGCCTGGCGTGCGCGTTCCTCGTGCCGTTCTTCCCCGCCTGGGCGTGGGGGCAGCTGCTCACGCCGCTGTCGCTGGCGATCGGCGCAGGACTGGCCGCCTATGCCGCCTCCACCGCACGCGCCTTCGGAGGCGCGACCGTGAGCCGCGCGGTGGTGGTCCTCCTCGTCCTCGTCATGGTCGCGGGCACCTTCTGGTCGACCGCCACGATCGCCCAGTGGTGGGGACGCGGGCAGGCGCGCTCGCTCGCCGCCGACCTCACGACCCTTCCCGCCGTGGTGCTCGACACGACCGAGCGACTGTACCCGGGCAACGACGACATCGCGTTCCAGCAGCTCGGTGCGCAGGCGCCGGCCGACGGTGAGGGGCTCACGCCGCCGGCCTTCGCCTATCGCTACTTCGGGCTCCGGCTGCTCGCCCAGGGCGGTGGCAGGCTCTACCTCGTCCCTGATGCCTGGTCGCCGGACGCGTCCACGATCGTGGTGCCGTACGACGACGTCCGCGTGAGATTCCGGTTCGTGCCCGACGCCGATCCGCCGACCTCCTGACGGACGCGTCGCGCAGACCCATGCGACGGAATAGATGAGCATCCGCGCGCGGTTGTCCCTCAGCATGACGGAAGCGATCAAGATCGACGTGTGGAGTGACATCGCCTGCCCCTGGTGCTACATCGGCAAGCGCAACCTGGAGAACGGGCTGGCCGCGGCATCCGCCGACGAGGACGCGCCCGCTGTGGAGGTCACGTTCCACTCGTTCGAGCTGTCGCCGGATACCCCCGTCGACTTCGAGGGCGGAGAGGCGGACTACCTCGCCACCCACAAGGGCATCTCGTCGGCGCAGGCGCAGCAGATGCTCGAGCGCGTCACCGGCGTCGCCAACGAGGCGGGTCTGGCGTACCGGTTCGATCTGCTCAAGCACACCAACACCGTCAAGGCGCACGAGCTGCTGCACTTCGCGAAGGAGCACGGTCGTCAGCCCGAGCTCGCCGAACGCCTCATGTCGGCCTACTTCACCGAGGGACGGCACCTGGGCCGCGAGGACGAGCTGGTCTCGCTGGCGGCAGATGCCGGACTCGACGCCGAGGCGGCCCGTGAGGCGCTCGTCAGCGGCCGGTACCTCAGCGCGGTGCGCGCCGACCAGGCGCAGGCCGCCGCGTACGGCATCAACGGAGTGCCGTTCTTCGTGATCGACGGCAAGTACGGCGTCTCGGGCGCGCAGCCGGCCGAGGCGTTCGCGCAGATCGTGCGCCAGGTGTGGGCGGAGCACCACGAGCCCGCCGACGTCGACGCCTGACCCGCACCCGCCCAGGGCCCGTCGCGATCCGCGGCGGGCCCGTCCCGTGGCCGCGCCGCGCCACGCGGATCCACAGCCGAGACGGGCGTTCAGCCAAGGAACGGATTCCTGTACGAGAATGGAACGCGTGACCACCGCCCTCGCCCCGACCCGCGCGCTGCGCCTCGGGCCCATCGAACTCGACGCGCCCGTGGTGCTCGCGCCGATGGCGGGCATCACCAACACCGCGTTCCGCCGGCTCTGCCGCGAGTACGGCGCGGGGCTGTACGTCAGCGAGATGATCACGACGCGCGCACTCGTCGAGCGCAACGCGACGACGATGCGGCTCATCACCCACCACGAGTCCGAGACCCCGCGCTCCATCCAGCTCTACGGCGTCGATCCCGCGACGACGGAGGCGGCGGTGCGGCTCCTCGTAGAGGAGGACCGGGCCGATCACATCGACCTGAACTTCGGATGCCCCGTCCCCAAGGTCACGCGCAAGGGCGGCGGAGCGGCGCTGCCGTGGAAGCTCGGCCTGTTCCGTGAGATCGTGACGCGCGCGGCGCGTGCCGCCGGCGACATCCCCCTCACGGTGAAGATGCGCAAGGGCATCGATGCCGACCACCTGACGTACCTCGACGCCGGGCGGATCGCGGAGGACGCGGGCGTGGCCGCGGTCGCGCTCCACGCGCGCACGGCGTCGGAGTTCTACTCCGGCCAGGCCGACTGGTCGGCGATCGCCCGGCTCAAGGAGGCCGTGACCAGCGTCCCGGTACTCGGCAACGGCGACATCTGGTCGGCCGACGACGCGGCGCGGATGATGGCTGAGACCGGTTGCGACGGCGTCGTCGTCGGACGCGGATGCCTCGGCCGGCCGTGGCTGTTCGGAGACCTGGCGCGCGCCCTCGGCGGCCCGGGGGCGGCGCCCGCGCAGCCGGTCGACGCGACCCTCGGGTTCGTCGCTCGCGCGTTCCGGCGGCACGCCGAGCTCCTGGTCGAGTTCTTCGAGGACGAGGGCCGCGGCTGCCGAGACATCCGCAAGCACGTCGCCTGGTACTTCAAGGGCTACCCCGTCGGCGGCGAACTGCGCGCGAGCCTGGCGACGGCGTCCAGCCTCACCGAGATCGACGATCTGCTGGCGACCCTCGACGCCGACGCGCCGTACCCCGGCGCCGCCGCCGAGGGGCAGCGGGGCCGCGCGGGGACCCCCAAGCGTCCGGCGCTGCCCGACGGCTGGCTGAACTCGCGCGAGCTGAGCGCCGAGGCATCCACCGCCATCGCCGACGCGGAACTCGACCACAGTGGCGGCTGACGACTCCGCGGGCGCCGCCGACCGGCCCGCCGGCTACGACGACGCCGACGCCGCCCGCTTCCACGCCGAGCAGCACCGCTCCCAGCGCGACGACTTCGCCCGCGACCGCGCGCGCGTGCTCCACTCCGCCGCGCTGCGGCGCCTCGCGGCCAAGACCCAGGTGCTCAGTCCCGCGAGCCCCGCCGACTTCGCACGCAACCGTCTGACGCACTCGCTCGAGGTCGCCCAGGTCGGTCGCGAGCTCGCCACCGCGCTCGACCTCGCCGCGGACGTGGTCGACACCGCCTGTCTCAGTCACGACCTGGGGCATCCGCCGTTCGGCCACAACGGGGAGCGCGCGCTCAACGAGTGGGCCGAGGACTTCGGCGGCTTCGAGGGCAACGCGCAGACGCTGCGCATCCTCACCCGGCTCGAGCCGAAGGTCATCGACGCCGACGGGCGCAGCTTCGGCCTCAACCTCACGCGCGCGAGCCTGGACGCATCGTGCAAGTATCCCTGGACCGCCGACCACCCGCTTCCCGATCCCGGCGGACGGCTGAAGTTCGGCGTCTACCCCGAGGACGAGGACGTCTTCCGCTGGCTGCGTGCGGACGCGCCCGGACGTGTGCGGTGCATCGAGGCCGAGGTCATGGACCTGTCCGACGACATCGCCTACTCGGTGCACGACTTCGAGGACGCGATCGTCAACGGCTACCTGGATCCCGCGCGCCTGGCCGATCCCCGCGAGCACGAGTGGCTGCTGACCGCGATCCAGTCGTGGGTCGGCTTCGACTTCGCCCGCGACGAGCTCGAGGACGCCCTGTTCCGGCTCACGCGCATGCCCGAGTGGATCGACGCGTTCGACGGATCCCGCGCCGCGCTCGCGCGCTTGAAGAACCTGACCTCCGATCTGATCGGCCGCTTCGCCCGCGCCGCCACGACGGCCACCCGCGAGTCGTACGCGACCTCCGTCCTCACGCGCTACCGCGGTCACCTCGTGGTGCCGCGCGTCGTCGAGGCCGAGATGGCGGTCCTCAAGGGCATCATCGGGGCGGCCGTCGTCTCGATCGAGGGACGCAAGGATCTCTACAAGGAGCAGCGGCGGGTCCTCAAGCGCCTGGCGAGCGCGCTGTGGGAACGGCCGGAGGCGCTGGACCGCCTGCACGCGCAGGACTTCGCGTCGGCGCGGACGGATGCCGCGCGCCGGCGGGTCGTCGTGGATCAGGTCGCGAGCCTCACCGATCAGCTGGCGATCGCGTGGCACGGGTCCCTCGTCGGACAGCTGGATCCGGCCTCCGTCGGCGTCTGGGCTCCCGGCGCCCGCCCGATGGACGCACCGGCGGGCCCCGCGCCCGAGCGATCCGAGGTGCGCTGATGGCGGGGCGCATCCGGCAGGCCGACGTCGACGAGGTGAAGGCCCGCACGAACATCGCCGACATCATCGGCGAGCGCGTGGCCCTCAAGTCCGCCGGCGTGGGCTCGCTCAAAGGGCTGTGCCCCTTCCACGACGAGCGGAGCCCCAGCTTCAACGTGCGCCCGCAGGCCGGGTTCTACCACTGCTTCGGCTGCGGCGAGTCCGGGGACGTCTACTCGTTCCTGCGCGCGATGGACCACGTGACGTTCACCGAGGCCGTCGAGCGCCTCGCCGGGCGGATCGGCTACGCCCTGCACTACGAGGACGGCGGCGCAGCCCCCGAGCACACCGGGCGCGCGCGGCTGTACGCCGCCAACGCCGCCGCCGCCGAGTTCTTCCGCGCGCAGCTCATGACCGCCGAGGCCGACACGGCGCGGAGGTTCCTCGGCCAGCGCGGCTTCGACGCCGGGGCGGCTGCCCATTTCGGGGTGGGCTACGCCCCGAAGGGCTGGTCGGGGATGCACTCCGTCCTGCGCGCGCAGGGCTACACCGACGAGGAGCTGTCGTCCGCGGGGCTGGTGTCGCAGGGGCAGCGCGGGGTGTACGACCGCTTCCGCGGCCGCGTCGTGTGGCCGATCCGCGACGTCACCGGGCAGGTCATCGGCTTCGGCGCACGCAGGCTCTACGACGACGACCAGGGACCCAAGTACCTCAACACCCCCGAGACGACCATCTACAAGAAGGCCCAGGTGCTCTACGGCCTCGACCTCGCCAAACGCGAGATCTCGCGGGAGCACCGCGTCGTGGTCGTCGAGGGCTACACCGACGTCATGGCCTGTCACCTCGCCGGCATCACCACGGCTATCGCGACGTGCGGTACCGCTTTCGGCTCCGACCACATCTCGGTGCTGCGACGCGTGATGGGCGACGACTCCACGGCGGGCGAGGTGGTCTTCACCTTCGACCCCGATGCGGCCGGCCAGAAGGCGGCGCTGCGCGCCTTCGCCGACGCCAAGCGCTTCAACGCGCAGACCTACGTCGCGACCGGGCCCGAGGGGCTGGATCCGTGCGACCTGCGCCTCACCCGCGGCGACAGCGCGGTCCGCGGGCTTCTGGAGACGAAGGTCCCGATGGTGGAGTTCGTCCTGGACCAGCGCATCTCGGGCTACGACCTCGCGAGCGTGGAGGGGCGAGTCGGGGCGCTCCGCACCGCCGCCCCCGTGGTGGCCGAGCTTCGCGACCCGCTGCTGCAGCCGGAGTACGTGAGGGTGCTCGCACGCCGGCTCGGCATGGACACCGAGGACGTCCGGCGGGAGGTGGAGCGCGCCGGGCGCGGCGGGAGACGGGATGCCCCGGCCGCTGCGGAGCCGCCCGCACCCTCCTCCTCGGAGGACGGCGCCCTGCATGTCACGCTCGCCACGCTGCCGCGCACGCCGGAGGTGGGACTCGAGCGCGACGCCCTGATGGGCGTCCTGCAGTTCGGCCACCGCATGGAGCCCGCCCTCGTCGCACGGGCGCTGGAGCAACCGTTCCGCCACCCGGCGCTCGACGCCGTCCGCGCCGCGGTGGTCTCGGCCGCCGACATGCAGCGGCCCGGCTGGTCGGCTGCGGTCGTCGGCACCGTGCGGGAGCCCTACCGGTCGCTGGCGGCCGAGCTGCTTGCGGGCGACTTCCCGGCGCTGAACGACGAGGCGGCCGTCGCCTCGGCCGGTGACCTGGCGCGGCGGCTCGTGATGCGCGCCATCGATCGCGAGAAGGCCGAGCTGCTGGGCGCGATCCAGCGGGTGCCCGCCGATTCCGAACAGGGTCGCAGCATCCGCCTGCGCCTGCGCGAGCTCGACGCACGACGTCAGGCGATCGCCGACGAGTCCTCCTGACGGACTGCTCCGACTGGCGCGAGGGTCCGCTGCCGGGCAGGATGAGGAGATGGCTCGACGACGAACCGCGGATGCCGCGATCGACTGCTCCGACCTGTCGATCGCCCGCGCGGGTCGTGGCGGCCCGAGTCAGCGCGTCGTCGACGGCGTCACATTCCGCCTGGCGCATGGACGCAACCTCGCCGTGATGGGACCGACCGGATCCGGCAAGTCCTCGCTCGCCGCGGTCCTGGCCGGGGCCGACGAGCCCGGCCTCGCGGTCGTGGGCGGGGACGGCACGGTCGAGGGCGTCTCCGTGCGCCGGCCAGGGCGTGACCATCGCTTCCTCACCTACTACGCCGGATACCTGCCCCAGTCGGCGGGGGCGCGCCTTCCCGCCCGGCTCACCGTCGCCGAGGTCATCAGCGCACCCATCACCAGCCGCGACCGGCGGGTGAGCTCGCGCGCTCTCGCGGTGCGCGTCGCGTCACTGCTGGACGAGATGATGCTTCCGCTGGGCGCCTCGGCCAAGTACCCCTACGAGCTGAGCGCGGGCATGCGCCAGCGCGTCGCTCTGGCGCGCGCGCTCGTGCTCCAGCCGCGTGTCCTCATCGCCGACGAGCCCTACGCGAACATGGACGTCGAGGTGCGCAAAGCCGCGCGCGAGGCGATCCTCCGGCGGCAGCGCGACCTCGGCATGGCCGCGCTGGTGGTGACGAATCAGGCCGACGTCGTCGACGAGCTCGACGCCGACGTGCTGGTGCTGCGCGCCGGCCATGCCGTCGCATTCGGCCACGGAACACAGGACCTGCTGTGGACGCCGAGCGGCGAAGCGGATCGGAGACTCGTCGGGTCCTGAGGCCTGCCGTGGTCATGACCATGGGTGGAGCTTTGCTAATATGGACTGGTTGCCCGCGCGAGAGTGCGGAACATTCCTCCATAGCTCAATTGGCAGAGCAATCGGCTGTTAACCGATAGGTTCTTGGTTCGAGTCCAAGTGGGGGAGCGGATCGGCCCCGAGCTCCACCTCGGGGCCTTTCTTCGTCTTCAGACGCCCTGAGGACGCCGCGCGGCGGGTCGCGTCACGCGTCGAGGTCGTCGACGCCGGGGGTCCATGAGCTTCCCGGCCGGCCCCAGCCGCGCTTGCGGGCGATCTTCTGCACGGTCTTCCAGTCGCCGTCGTCGAGGCGGTCCACGTACAGCACGCCGTCGAGGTGGTCGAACTCGTGCTGCATGATGCGGGCGCGCCAGCCGTCGACCTGAATGCGCACGGGCTCGCCCTCGAGGTCGGTCCCGGTGACGAGCACCTCGTCGGAGCGCCGCAGCGGGAACCGCTCGCCCGGGAACGACAGGCACCCCTCGGATTCCTCGTCGGGGTCGGGCGCGCCGGGCTCGAGCGGCCGCATCCACAGCTCCGGGTTGACGATCACGCCGCGCCAGGGAGCGCCCTCGTCATCGGTGTACGAGTAGGTGTAGATCCGCAGCGGGACGCCGACCTGCGGGGCTGCCAGGCCCACGCCGGGGGCGGCATCCATCGTCTCGAACATGTCGGCGACGAGCGTGCGGACCTCGTCCGTGATCGCCTCGACACGGGATGCGGGGGAGTGCAGGACGGGATCGCCCATGATGCGAATCGGGAGAACAGCCACGCCTTGAGCCTATCGAGCGACGCCTGCGGCTAATGTCGATGTGTGCTGTGGACCGCGGTGGAGCTCGAGGACGTGGGAGACCAGCTGGTCGGCGCGTTCCAGAACCCTGGCCTGCTGTACGGCATCCCGCTCGCCCTGCTGGGCGCGGTCTTCATGTCGTTCGGGGCCCAGTATCAGCACCGCGGCGTGACCAAGGTCGAACGGATGAGCCGTTCGCAGCCGACTCAGGGCGGCCTCGATGCGAGCCACCTGCTCAAGCTGCTCTCGCGCCCTTCGTGGGTCATCGGCACGGTCATGCTCGCACTGGCCATCGTGTGTCAGCTCTCCGCCCTCGCCGTGGCGCCGCTCATCGTGGTGCAGCCGCTGGGTGCGATCGCGCTCGTCATCACGACCCTTCTGAACGCGCAGATCAGCGGGCACAAGCCCACGCGACGCTCGCTGATCGCGATCGCGGCGTGCGTGGGGGGCATCTTCGTCTTCGTGACCATCGCGGCCCTCTTCGCGACCGAGAAGCCGGTCTCCAGCGGACAGCTGATCACGATCCTGGTGCTGCTCGCCGTGGTGACGCTGGTCTTCGCGGGGTTGTGGGTGTGGCTGCGCAAGCGGATGGGCGCCCTCTTCTACATCACCGCCGCGGGGGTCATCTACGGCTTCGTCGCGACGCTCGCCAAGGTCGTCATCGAGCGCATCAAGGACAACGACTTCGACGGGCTCACCTTCCTGTGCCTCGCCGCCCTCATCGTCGGGGCGATCGTCGGCGCGTACTTCGTGCAGAGCGCCTACGCCTCCGGCCCGCCGGACCTCGTGGTCGCCGGCCTCACCGTCATCGACCCGATCGTCGCCATCCTCATCGGCCTGATCGTCCTGCAGGAGGTCGCGGGGGCGCCGCTGTGGGTGTACATCGCCTTCGCCGTGGTGGGCGCGGTCGCGGTATGGGGCGTGTTCCAGCTCGCGCGCCATCACCCGCAGGTGCTCAGCGAGAGCCAGGAGCTCCCGATCCAGCGGGGGAGCACCGGAACGGCACCGGACGACGCGCACCCCTCCACCGCGTCGATCAAGGTCACCGAGGCGGTGGCGAAGGTGTGGCCGGAGCCGCCCGTGAAGGACCCGGCCGACAAGCCCGACACCCGCTGACGCCGCGGATCGCTCCGGCGGGCGGGTAGGCTTCTTCGCGCACCCGATGTGCGGGGGGCGGTGGCCAAGCTGGTCAAGGCAGCGGGCTCATAACCCGACGATCGTGGGTTCAAGTCCCACCCGCCCTACCGATGAGGACCGCCGCGGCATCCTGTCCGCGGCGGTCCTCTGCGCTCCCGGTCTGCGTGCGCGCCGCCGCCGCGCCCGATCGAGCCGGATTCGTTCACCATCCTTACTTTCGGAGGGAGTGGCACTGACGGCGATCGCCGATTGACGGTAGCGTCATCGTCACAACCCATTCCTGGCCCCCCCTGGAGGAGAACAATGAAGTTCCTGCAGAGGCTCGGCAGATCGATCATGCTTCCGGTGGCAGTGCTGCCGGTCGCTGCGATCCTGTCCGGCATCTCGTACTGGATCAGCTCGGCAGCCGGTCCCAACGTCGTCTCGACATTCCTCGGCGCCGCCGGCGGCTCGCTGCTGGACAACATGGCGCTGCTGTTCGCCGTCGGCATCGCGCTGGGCATGGCGGAGAAGTCGGACGGCACCTCGGCGCTGGCGGGCCTGGTGTCGTGGCTCGTGGTCACGACGCTGCTCAAGCCCGAGACCGTCCTCCTCTTCACCGGCGTCGACAACGTCAATGAGGTCGACCCGGCGTTCCTGCGTGTGCAGAACGTCTTCGTCGGCATCATCTGCGGCCTCATCGGCGCCTACTGCTACAACAAGTTCAAGGACACGCGCCTGCCCGACGCGCTGTCGTTCTTCTCGGGCAAGCGCTCGGTGGCGATCGTCACGGCCGGCTTCTCGCTGGTCGTCGCCGTCGTCCTGTTCTTCGTCTGGCCGTTCGTGTACGGCGGCCTGGTCGGATTCGGCGAGTGGATCGTGACGCTCGGCGCGTTCGGCACGGGCATCTACGGGTTCCTCAACCGCCTGCTCATCCCGGTGGGGCTCCACCACGCCCTGAACTCGGTGTTCTGGTTCGATGTCGCGGGCATCAACGACCTCAACAACTTCCTCGCCGGCGAGGGCACGTACGGCGTGACCGGGCAGTACATGACGGGCTTCTTCCCGATCATGATGTTCGGCCTCCCCGGCGCCGCCCTCGCGATGTACCTCACGGCGAGGACCACCAGGAAGAAGCTCGCCTACGGCATCCTGTTCTCTGGCGCCATCGCCTCCTTCTTCGTGGGTGTGACCGAGCCCCTCGAGTTCGCCTTCATGTTCCTCGCGCCGGTGCTCTACCTCACGCATGCCGTGTTCACGGGCATCTCGATGGCGATCAGCCAGATCCTTCCGGTGCGCATGGGATTCGGCTTCTCCGGCGGCTTCATCGACCTCGTCCTCAACTGGATGAACCCGATGGCGCAGAACCCGTGGCTCATCCCCGTGATGGGCGTCTTCTGGTTCTTCATCTACTTCGTGGTGTTCTACTTCTTTATCAAGCGGTTCAACCTCAAGACGCCGGGACGCGAGGACGACGACATCCTCGGCGAGGGCACCGAGTACGACACCCACACGGCCGACGACAAGTACCTCGTCACGGGAGGACGGTTCATCGACGCCCTCGGCGGCAAGGACAAAATCCTCGAGCTGGAGAACTGCGCCACCCGCCTGCGCATGGAGATCGACGACGTGAGCAAGGTCGACGACGCCGCGCTCAAGCGCGCCGGTGCGGCGGGAACCATGAAGCCCGGCGGCAAGTCCGTGCAGGTGGTCTACGGAACGAACGTGCAGTTCGTGAAGGACGCCATGGAGGCGATCCTCGCGGGCCGCGCATCGGCTCCCGCCGGCGCGACGGCCGAGCCGACACCCACGCCGGCCGCGGGTGGGACCGCCGTGCTGACCGATGCTCCCGCGACGACCACGATCCGGCTGCGCCAGCCGCTGGCGGGCCGCGTCGTGCCGCTCTCGGAGGTGCCCGATCCGACCTTCGCCGAGGGCGTCATGGGCCCGGGCGTCGCGATCGAGCCGACCGGCGACACGGTGGTCGCTCCCGCTGACGGCACCATCGGCGCCACGTTCGACAGCAGCCACGCCGTGGCCCTCGTGCTGGAGGACGGCACCGAGCTGCTCATCCACGTCGGCATCGACACGGTCGGCATGAAGGGCGACGGATTCGAGACCCTCGTCCAGAAGGGGCAGAAGGTGACGGCAGGCACTCCGCTGCTGCGCTTCGACCTGGCGAGGATCCGCGCCGCCGGCCACCCCGCGGTGACCCCGGTCATCGTCCTCAACAACGAGAACGCGGCCGTCTCGTTCGAGTGACGCCGGCAGGACCCCGATGACGGGTGGGACGGATGCCTCGGCGCGAGGCATCCGTCCCGCCCGTCACATCGCCTCGCCGATGTAGGAGTACTTGACGAAGACCTCGGGGGCCATGCCCGCCTCCTCGAGGACGCCCTGCACGGCGCTCAGCATGTAGCTGGAGTCCCACCCCATGTAGAGCGAGTGATGGTCGTCGAGTCGATCCCACTGACCGTTCCAGGACTGCGCGGTGTAGACCGGGCCGCCGCGGCGGGCGCTGTACGACACGACCGCCGCACGCGCATCAGCCCACAGCCGCTTGAAGACGCGGTTGAAGAGGTGCTTGACGTCGTAGACCTCCCAGTGCTCGCCGCAGTACTCGACGTACGACCACTCGCGGTGCCAGCCGGGGGGCCATCCCCGCCGGCGGACCGCGTCGAGGATCGGGGTGAGGCCGTCGTCGTCGATGGCGGGCCCACCGGGGCGCTTCCACACCTGCACGAAGCGCTCGGTCAGGTGCCGGGAGCGCTCGGCGATGGCGGCGGTGCCCCACGCCGGCACCTCGGCGAGCTCGGCGGTCGTCACGATCGCGCTCCGGGCGTAGAGGGCCTTCTTCTCGGGGAACGAGCGGTCGAAGGCTCGGAACGCGAGGTCCTCCTCGAGCACGGCCAGGTTGCCGATGGTCTGGGCGAGCGCGCGATGACTGTTCTGCTCGTCCTCGCTGTACGCGGCCCACTCCCGCACGCCGTCGCCCGACCAGGCATCGCCGGGGGCAAGGGGGAAGATGTGCTCGATGTCGACCTCGGCGGCGGGGTCGAGTCCGGCGATGCGCCCGAGCGCATATCGCGCGTGCGGCAGCTCGGAGTACTTGAGCGCCACGGCGATGCGCTCGTCGGACGGCGTGATGCGTGAGATCGCCGCGACGAGGGCCTCCCATCCCGCTTCTCGGGCGCGGCACAGGCGCGCGACGAGGCGCTGCGTGCCCGTCCCGACGACCGACCGGCGCATCAACAGCGCCTGGATCATCTCCAGGGTCTCGATGAACGCCTCGCGGGCGAGCGCACCGGTCTCGACGTCCCGGTATGCGCGCATGACGAGCGGGTACATCGCGGTGCCGAAGGTGTTGAGGTGACGGAGCTGCTGTGCGATCTCGGCATCCGGCGCCTCGTCCGGCCGCAGCAGCACCCGGTACACGCGTGACAGCGCGCGCCACTCCTCTGCCCGCGCGACGAGCTCGGGGAACGGGAGGCGGGGGAACTCGTGACGGAAGGCGTCGTAGACACCGCGTCCGCCGACCACGGTGACCTCGCGGCCGGTCCGCATCACGAGGTACTGCCGCCAGAAGTCGGCGATCGCGTCGCCCGTGTTCGCCTCGATCGGCCGCCAGAAGTCCGCCTCGACCTCGCGCTGCTCGGCGTGCGTGAGCCCCATCAGGACGTAGTTGTGGATCAGCTCGTGGTCGCGCAGCGGCTCGCCCGTCGAGTTGAGGCTCTCGAAGATCTGCTGGGCGTTCGCGCCCGCACCCAGCGTGATCGCGACGTGCTCGAGCTTCTGCAGCCCCCGCCAGATGTGCGGCGCCTCCTCCACGCTGATCTGGCTGCGGAAGAACGCGTAGTTGTCGTCGAAGCGGGAGTCGCGGTGCTCACCGGGCGGCAGCGGGAGGTCGAGCACGACGCGCTCGAACACGCCGGCCCACGCGCGGTGCGGTCGCAGCTTCGTGCGGGTGACGTCGTGGGAGTGGACCAGGACGCGCTGCAGCTCGTCGGCGAGGTCGGGCCGGGCCTCCCGCACCGTGTGGTGCAGGGCCGCGACGAGGAGCATCAGTGTGGTGGTGCGCTGCTGCCCGTCGATGAGCACGAGCTCCGCGCCCTCGCCCTCGCCGCTCGCGGAGGACAGGATCGAGCCGATGAAGTGCATGTGCCGGTCGTCGAGGTCCGCGACGGCGCGGATGTCGGCCAGCAGCTGCTCGCATCCGCCGATGTCCCACCGGTACTGCCGCTGGTAGACGGGGACGACGATGGTCCAGTCCGCGGCGGAGAGCCACCCGATCGTGTTGACAGCAGTCGCATCGACGTTCGTGGCAGTGACCATGGCTCCTTCAGTCTATTCGGGGCCCCCGGCGCGGAATCGGCGGGCCGCCGGGGCGCCGGTTATTCACGGCTCGGTCACGGGGGCGCCCGAGGGGTGCGAGGTAGGCTTGCCTAAGTTGAGCCTGTTAAAACGTGCTGGCTCACTGACCGAAAGGCATGATTCGTCATGGGTTACATCAAGTCCGCCGCTCTCGATGAGACCGGCTTCGTGGTGCTCGACTCCTACGGGGAGGAGATCGATCCCCAGGAGTGGCTCTCGATCGAGTACGTCGACTGGAAGTCTTCCGGCGACACCCGGTTCGCACCGCTCGCCTCCGCCAAGGGCGAGATCGAGTGCAACGGGTTCTGGAACCACACGCCGCCGCGCACCGACAAGGACGGCGTCTGGATCCCCGAGCAGACCGAGAAGGCGCCGACCCTGACGCGTCGCGCGCAGGAGCCGGGCTCCAACGTGGGGCGCTGCCGCATCATCGAACTGCAGCCGAACACGTACGCCGACGCGCTGTACAACCTGCACCAGGACGACAACAACCGCCTCAACCCCGACGGCACCGGCTGGGTGGTCCGCGGCTTCTTCAACCTGACGGACGACAAGAACAGCTACTTCGTCCTGCGCGAGAACCGCACCGACCCGAGCATCGAGTACCGCGTGGCGCTCCCTGCCGGCGCGCAGCTCATCGTCGACACGCAGCGACTGTGGCACGCGGTGCACCACGACGGCGACGCGCCGCGCTACTGCCTCATCACGTCGTGGGAGTCCGGCCCCGAGCTCGACGCCTACATCGAGAAGTACCACGGCAAGCCCACGACGGACCAGTTCGAGGTCCCCCAGGACGTCCTGGACGCCGGGCAGGCAGAGCAGGCGCGCCGCGACGCCGCCCGCGCGGCCTACTACGCGGCCAAGGGCAAGGCCGCGGTCCAGGCCATGAGCGAGGCCTGACCCGCATCTCATCAGGGGGCGGTGGAATCACACACTTGTGATTCCACCGCCCCCTCGGCGATAATGGCGACAGCACAACCGAACAGCACGCTGTGACACCGTCTCAGGTCGTAGGGGAAGACGCACCTGACGAACGGAGAGATCATGGCGACACACAAGGCGCGTGGGGTGATCTTCATCCACTCCGCGCCACGAGCGTTGTGCCCGCACCTCGAGTGGGCGGTCGGTCGGGCCCTCGGCCGCGCCGTCAGCTTCGACTGGGCGGAACAGCCGGTGCTGGCAGGAAGCCGCCGCGCCGAGTTCTACTGGGAGGGCGCGGCAGGCACCGGCTCGGCCCTCGCGACGGCGATCCGCGGCTGGGAGCACCTGAGGTTCGAGGTGACCGAGGACCCGACCCCGCGCAGCGACGGCGGCCGCTGGCTGCACACCCCGGGACTCGGCATCCACTACGCCCAGACCGATTCCGCGGGCAACGTCGTGATCGGCGAGGACCGCATCCGGTATGCGATGGAGATCGCCGGCGGCGACGCCTCGGAGCTGCACCGGGAGCTGCAGGTCGCCCTCGGTGCGGCGTGGGACGAAGAGCTCGAGCCGTTCCGGCACGCGAGCGACGAGGCGCCGGTCGTCTGGCTCCACAAGGTCGGCTGATCTCCGGCCGGGCGCGGCCCGGCCGCCGCCACGTCGGCGTGACACAACTTCACAGACCCGGGCGGTGCGAGGCGCCACTACCGAGGCTCGGAGGCCGATGATCCCGGGCAGCGGGACCGCGAACCACCGCCTGTCACCACAGACGCCCCGATCTCCCTCTCGCCGAGGGGATCGGGGCGTCTTCGACGTGCGTGCGACTCAGACCGATGCGAAGGCCGCTACCGCGTTGTGCCCGCCGAAGCCGAAGGAGTTGCTGATCGCGAACTGCGGCCCGTCGCCGAGCGGGGTCGGCGACCCGGAGATGCGGAAGGGCACCGCCGGATCCTGCGTCGTCAGGTTGATGGTCGGGGGCGCCACGCGGTCGCGCAGCGCCAGCACCGTGAAGATCGCCTCGAGCGCTCCGGTGCCGCCGAGCAGGTGACCGGTCGAGGCCTTCGTCGCCGACACCGGGATCTCGTCGATGCGCGGGCCGAAGACGGCCCGGAGCGCCTGGTACTCGTTCGGGTCGCCGACCGGGGTCGAGGTGGCGTGCGCGTTGATGTGCGTGACGTCGTCGGCCGAGGCATCCGCCATCTCCAGCGCGAGGTTCACCGCCCGGGCCGCTCCGAGTCCCTCGGGGTCGTTCGCCGTGATGTGGTACGAGTCCGCCGTCACGCCGCCGCCGGCGACGACGGCGTAGATCTTGGCGCCGCGCGCGCGGGCGTGCTCCTCCGTCTCGAGGATGAGAGCTCCGGCGCCCTCGCCCATGACGAAGCCGTCGCGGTCGATGCTGCACGGCCGCGAGGCGGTCGCCGGGTCGTCGTTGCGCCGGGACAGCGCCTGCATCGACGAGAACGCGGCGATCGTGACGGGGTGGATGACCGACTCGGTGCCTCCCGCGATCACGACGTCGGCGAGCCCCGAGCGGATGTGCTCGATGGCGTTGACGATCGACTCGGTGCTCGACGCGCAGGCGCTCGCGACGGTGCGCGCGTAGGCCCGGGCGTTGAAGTGCAGCGACAGGTTGCCCGCCGCGGCGTTGGGCATGAGCATGGGCACCGTCATCGGCAGGACCCGACGCGGGCCCTTTTCGCGCAGCGTGTCCCAGCCGTCGAGGAGGGTGTGCAGACCGCCGATACCGGTCGCGAAGTCCACGCCCAGGCGCTCCGGCTCCACCTCGGGGCTTCCGGCGTCCGCCCAGGCCTCCATGGCCGCGACGAGAGCGAACTGAGACGACGGGTCGAGACGCTTGGCTACGGGGCGCTCGAGCACGGTGTCGGGACGCACCTTCGCCTCCGCGGCGAAGGTCACCGGCAGCTGGTACTGCTCGACCCACTCGTGCTCGAGGGACCGCGTGCCGGACACGCCGTCCAGAAGGGCCGACCAGCTCTCGGGTGCCGTGCCGCCCAGGGGCGATGACGCGCCGATGCCGGTGACGACGATGCGGGAGTTGCTCATGACGGTGAAAGTCCTCGTGGGTGTGCCGGTGGGGGCCGCAGCCCCCACCGGAAGGGGTTACGCCTGGTTGGACGTGATGTAGCTGACGGCGTCGCCGACGGTCTTCAGGTTCTTGACCTCGTCGTCGGGGATGGTGACGCCGAACTTCTCCTCGGCGTTGACGACGATCGTCATCATCGAGATCGAGTCGATGTCGAGGTCGTCGGTGAACGACTTCTCGAGAGCGACCTCGTCGGACGAGATGCCCGTCTCGTCGGTGATGAGCTCGGCGAGTCCGGCGAGGACCTCGTCGCTGGTGAATGCCATGGGATTCTCCTGTTTCTTGGGGGTACGCGGACCCGGGGGCGGGCCGGGTCTCAGTCTATGGTCGGGGCTCGCGGCCTCAGGGAAGCACGACCACCTGTGCGCCGAAGACCAGCCCGGCGCCGAAGCCGATCTGCAGCGCCAGGCCGCCGGAGAGCTCGGGGTGCTCCTCGAGCAGCCGGTGCGTCGCGAGCGGGATCGAGGCCGCCGAGGTGTTGCCGGTCGTCTCGATGTCGCGGCCGATCAGCACCGTGTCGGGGAGGCCGAGCTGCTTGGCGAACTCGTCGATGATGCGCATGTTCGCCTGGTGGGGGACGAAGGCGGCGAGATCCGCTGCCTCCACACCGGCGGCCTCCAGGGCCTGGCGGGCGACCTTGACCATCTCCCACACGGCCCAGCGGAAGACGGTCGGCCCTTCCTGGCGCAGCGTGGGCCAGGGCGCCGCGCCCTCGCGGAACTCGATGAGGGTGTGGTTCATCCCGACCGCGTCGGCCTTCGAGCCGTCCGAGCCCCACACGGTGGGTCCGATGCCGGCGCTGTCGCTGGGGCCGATGACGGCCGCGCCCGCTCCGTCGCCGAGCAGGAACGAGATGCTGCGGTCGGTCGGGTCGACGATGTCGCTGAGCTTCTCGGTGCCGATGACGAGCGCGTAGTGCGCGGCGCCGGCGCGGATGAGGGCGTCCGCCTGCGCGACGCCGTACGCGAAGCCCGCGCACGCGGCGTTGAGGTCGTACGCGGCGGCGGGGTTCGCACCGACGCGGTCGGCGACGATGGCCGACACCGACGGGGTCTGCTTGGGGTTCGAGATCGTCGCGACGATGACGGCGTCGATCTGCGACGCCTCGACGCCCGAGCGCTCGATCGCCTCGCGCGCGGCATCCGTCGCCAGATCGATCGCATCGGTGCCGGCCGACGCGCGCATGCGGGTCACGATCCCGGTGCGCTGACGGATCCACTCGTCGCTGGAGTCGATGGGGCCGACGAGGTCGTCGTTCGGCACGGCGTTCTCGCCGCGTGCGGCGCCGTACGCGTAGATGCGCGTGTGCGCGGCGCCGGTGGGCTGGATGAGGCTGGCGGTCATTCGGGTACTCCGGTCAGGCATCGGCGGCCGGCAGTGCGCCGGCGGCCTCCAGGTCGGCGGGTGTCTTGACGGCGACGGCCGGGACCCCGCGCAGCGCGCGCTTGGCGAGCCCGACGAGCGTGCCCGCCGGCGACAGTTCGACGATGCCCGACACGCCGCTGTCGGCGAAAGAGGCCATGCACAGGTCCCAGCGCACCGGCGAGGCGACCTGCTCGACCAGAAGGTCGACGAAGGCGCGTCCGGAGGCGACAGCGGAACCATCGCGGTTGGTCCACAGCGTCACGCCCGGGTCTGACACCTCATGGTCGGCCGCGGCTGCCCGCAGCGTCTCGACCGCTGGGGACATGTACTGCGTGTGGAACGCGCCGGCGACCTGCAGCGGGATCACGCGCGTGCCCGCGACGGGCTCGGCGGCGAGGGCCTGGAGGGCGGGAAGCGCGCCTGCCACGACGAGCTGGCCGCCGCCGTTGTAGTTCGCGGGGGCGAGCCCCAGCTCGTCCAGGCGGGCGAGGACGGATGCCTCGTCTCCGCCGATCACGGCGCTCATCCCGGTCTCGGCCGCCGCTGCCGCCTCCGCCATGGCTCGGCCGCGGATGCCGACGAGCGTCAGCGCCGCCTCTTCGCTCAGGACGCCTGCGGCCGCCGCGGCGGCGAACTCGCCGACGGAGTGACCGGCGACGCCCCCGATGGCGGCTCGGTCGGGGAGGGCGTTCCACGACAGCAGGCTCGCCGCCACGATGAGCGGCTGGGCGACCTGGGTGTCGCGGATGCGGTCGGCATCCCACTGGGTCCCGGCGGCGACGAGGTCGACCCCCGACCACTCCGAGTAGCGGGCGAGCCGCTCCGCGGCGCCGTCCTCGTCGAGCCACGGAGCCAGGAAGCCGGGGGTCTGGGAGCCCTGCCCGGGGAAGACGGCGATTATCACCGTTCCATCCTGTCAAGGATCATCCGGCGGGTTCTGGCGATACGGTCAAAGAATGCCGGCATGCTTTGTGCGTGGTGCACACCGGGCGCCGTCGCGATCAGGCTGGTGCCCGTCGCTGGGAGGGCGCACGCCGGCGCGCGGCATCCGTCCCGATGGAGCCCAGGATCAGCGCCGTCTGGAGGATGAGCGCCTCCCGCGGGCCCGTCGCATCCCAGCCGATGACCTCCGATACGCGCTTGAGGCGGTAGCGGACGGTGTTCGGATGCACGAAGAGCTCGCGCGCGGTCGCCTCGAGCGACCGGCCGTTGTCGAGGTACGCCCACAGCGTCGACACCAGGTCGGCGCTGTGTGCCTGCAGTGGTCGGTAGATGCGCTCCACCAGCGTGACCTTGGCCAGCGGGTCTCCGGCGAGGGCGCGCTCGGGAAGCAGGTCGTCGGCCTCCACCGGACGCGGCGCGTGGCGCCACGCCCGTGCGACGGCGAAGCCCGCCAGCGCCGCGCGGGCGCTCTGACTCGCGTCCACGAGCGCCGGGACGGTGGGACCGAGCACGAGATACCCGGTGCCGAAGCCCGGCTCCAGCCGGCGCGCGATCTCCGCGAAGGGGAGATCGGTCGCGGCGTCGTCCGCGCGCGAGCCGGGGTCCGCGCGGCCGACCACGAGCACGAGGCGGGAGCCCTGCACGCCGATCAGCACGTCGACGCCCAGCTTGCGGGCGGTCCGGCGCAGCTGGTCGACGTCGAACTGCGGCGGAGTCGTGCCTACGAGCACCGCGACCTCGCCGTGGCCGTGCCACCCGAGGGCGGCGATGCGGCTGGGCAGCTCCTCGTCGGCCTCGCCCGTGAGGATCGAGTCCACGACGAGGGCCTCGAGGCGGGCGTCCCACAGTCCGCGGGCCTCGGCTGCCCGCGCGTAGACGTCCGCCGCCGCGAACGCGACCTCACGCGAGTACAGCAGGATCGCCTCGCGAAGGTGCTCGCCCTTGCCCGCGACGCGCTCCTCGGTCACCTCCACGGTGACCCGGATGAGCTGGAGGGTCTGCTGCAGGCTGACGCTGCGCAGCAGCTCGCGGGGGGCGACGGCGAAGATGTCCGCCGCGATCCACGGGGTGGAGGCGGGATCCTCGTACCAGGAGATGAACGAGGTGATGCCCGCTTGTGCCACCAGCCCGACGGCGGAGCGTCGGGCCGGCGGCATCTCGGCATACCAGGGCAGCGTCTCTTCGAGGCGCTTGATCGTGACGGTGGCGAGATCGCCCGAGATGCGTCGCAGCCAGGCGAGCGTCTCGGGCTTGTCCATCACCTCGGCGGACTTGCCCATTCGCGGATCAGCTCTCGCCGCCCGCGTTTCCGCTCGTTCCGGCCGTGACGTCGTGCAGGCGGTACTTCTGGATGGCCTGCGCGGCGAGGCTGCGGTCCACGGCGCCTTCGGCGGCGAGGGCCTGGAGCGTGCGGACCGCGACCGAGGGGCCGTCGATCTTGAAGAACCGGCGAGCCGCTGCGCGGGTGTCGGAGAAGCCGAATCCGTCGGCGCCCAGCGTGGCGAAGTTGTGCTGCACCCAGGGGCGGATCTGGTCCTGCACCGCGTGCATGAAGTCGCTGACCGCGACGACCGGCCCGGGCGCTCCCGCGAGCTTCTCGGTGATGTACGCCGTACGGGGCTCCTCGTCCGGGTGCAGGAAGTTGTGCTCGTCCGCCGCGAGACCGTCGCGGCGCAGCTCGCTCCACGACGTCACCGACCACACGTCGGCCTGCACGCCCCAGTCGTCGCGCAGCAGCTGCTGCGCCTCGAGCGCCCACGGCACGCCCACGCCCGAGGCGAGGATCTGCGCGCGGGGCCCTTCGCCTTCGAGCGACGAGATGCGGTGGATGCCGCGCACGATGCCGTCGACGTCCACGCCCTCGGGCTCGGCCGGCTGCACGAGCGGCTCGTTGTACACCGTGAGGTAGTACATGACGTTGGGGTCGGGGTGGTTGCCGCCGTACATCCGCTCGAGCCCCGAGCGGACGATGTGCGCGATCTCGTAGCCGTAGGCCGGGTCGTACGAGACGGTCGCCGGGTTCGTCGATGCCAGCAGCGGCGAGTGGCCGTCGGCGTGCTGCAGGCCTTCGCCGGTGAGCGTGGTGCGGCCGGCGGTGGCGCCGATGATGAAGCCGCGCGCCATCTGGTCGCCCGCCGCCCACTGGGCGTCGCCGGTGCGCTGGAAGCCGAACATCGAGTAGAAGACGTACACCGGGATCAGCGGCTCGCCGTGCGTCGAGTACGACGTGCCGGTCGCGGTGAAGGCCGCGACGGCACCGGCCTCGTTGATGCCGACGTGCATGATCTGGCCCTGCGGGCTCTCTTTGTACGCCAGGAGCAGCTCGCGGTCGACCGACGTGTAGTTCTGACCGTGCGGGTTGTAGATCTTCGCGGTCGGGAAGTACGCGTCCATGCCGAACGTGCGGGCCTCGTCCGGGATGATCGGCACGATCCGGTGGCCGAAGTCCTTCGCGCGCAGCAGATCCTTCAGCAGGCGGACGAACGCCATGGTCGTGGCGATCTCCTGCGTGCCGGAGCCCTTCTTGGGCAGCGCGTAGGCCTCGTCGCCCGGAAGCTGGAGGCCGACGTGGTGCGAGCGGCGCTCGGGGAGGAACCCGCCCAGGGCCTTGCGGCGCTCCAGCATGTACTGGATGGTCTCGTCCTGTGCGCCGGGGTTGAAGTACGGCGGCAGGTAGGGGTTCTCGTCCAGCTGCGCGTCCGAGATCGGGATGCGCATCGAGTCGCGGAAGTACTTCAGGTCCTGAAGGGTCATCTTCTTCATCTGGTGGGTCGCGTTGCGGCCCTCGAAGTGGTGACCCAGGCCGTAGCCCTTGATGGTCTTGGCCAGGATCACGGTGGGCTGGCCCTTGTGCTCGGTCGCGGCCTTGTAGGCGGCGTAGACCTTGCGGTAGTCCAGGCCGCCGCGACGCAGCTTGCCCCAGATGTCGTCGTCCGACCAGTCCTTCACCAGAGCGGCGGTGCGCTCGTCGCGCCCGAAGAAGTGCTCGCGGATGAAGGCGCCGTCCTCGGCGCGGTACGTCTGGAAGTCGCCGTCGGGCGTGGTGTTCATGAGGTGCACCAGCGCGCCGTCGACGTCCTTCGAGAGCAGCTCGTCCCAGCCCGACCCCCACACGACCTTGATGACGTTCCAGCCGGCGCCGCGGAAGAAGCTCTCCAGCTCCTGGATGATCTTGCCGTTTCCGCGGACAGGGCCGTCCAGGCGCTGCAGGTTGCAGTTGACGACGAACGTCAGGTTGTCCAGGCCCTCGTTGGCGGCGACCTGGAGCTGGCCGCGGCTCTCGACCTCGTCCATCTCGCCGTCGCCGAGGAAGGCCCACACGCGTGAGTTCGAGAGGTCCTTGATGCCCCGGTTCGTCAGGTACTTGTTCGTCATCGCCTGGTAGATGGCGTTGATCGGGCCGAGACCCATCGAGACGGTCGGGAACTGCCAGTACTCCGGCATGAGACGCGGGTGCGGATAGGACGGGATGCCGTCGGGGAACTTCGACTTCTCCTGGCGGAAGCCGTCGAGCTGCGCTTCGTCGAGGCGCCCCTCGAGGAAGGACCGCGCATAGATGCCGGGGGAGGCGTGACCCTGGATGAAGACCTGGTCGCCGCCGGAGGGGTCGTCGAGGCCGCGGAAGAAGTGGTTGAAGCCGACCTCGTAGAGGGACGCGGAGGAGGCATAGGTCGAGATGTGACCGCCCACGCCGATGCCGGGGCGCTGCGCGCGGTGCACCGTGATCGCGGCGTTCCAGCGGATCCACCGGCGGTAGCGGCGCTCGAGCTCCTCGTCACCGGGGAACTCGGGCTCGTTGTCGGGGGCGATCGTGTTGATGTAGTCCGTCGTGGGAACCTGCGGCACGTTCAGCTGCAGCTCGTGGGAGGTCTGCAGCAGGCTCAGCATGATCTCGCGGCCACGGCCGTGGCCCTTCGCCTGCACGAGCTGCTGGAGGGACTCCTGCCACTCGGAGGTCTCATCGGGATCGCTGTCGAGGGGTTCCTGCGAGTACGGATCCTGATCGTTGACAGTCACAGAAGACCTTTCGTCGTCTGGCAGATCGTGCCAGGGAATCTCTACCGGAGCGGCGCAGGCTTTGTCTGCCGTGCACAACGCACCAGCTGCCAGCCTAGCGAGTTCACGACGATCCGGACGCACCTCGTAGACTGACCGCGCGGGCCTTTAGCTCAGCTGGTAGAGCGCCACGTTTACACCGTGGATGTCGTCGGTTCGACCCCGGCAGGGCCCACTTCGCCGTTACGTTCAACGGCGCGGATCGCCGTCGCTGTCGTCGCGCGTGTGCGAGACGACATGCGGCAGGGCGAACTCCTCGTAGCCCGGCTGACCGACCTTCGAGTGCCGGTGCGAGTAGGCGAAGTAGATGACGAAGCCGATCGCGAGCCACACCAGGAATCGCAGCCACGTCTCGACGGTGAGGTTGAGCATCAGGTAGACGCAGACCGCCGCCGACAGTCCTGGCAGCCAGGGGCTGAAAGGCACGCGGAAGGTGCGCCTGAGATCGGGCCGCTTGCGGCGCAGCACGATGACCCCGACCGACACGAGCACGAAGGCCGACAGCGTACCGATGTTGACCATCTCCTCGAGGAGGCCGATCGGCGTGAGACCCGCCACGACCGCGACGATGACGGTCACGATGATCGAGATGAGCCACGGCGTGCGGTACCTCGGGTGCACCTTGGCCAGGCCCGCGGGAAGCAGCGCGTCGCGCGACATCGCGAAGATGATGCGGGTCGCGCCGATCAGCAGCGTCAGCACCACCGTCGTGAGGCCGGCGACCGCGCCGGCGGAGATCAGCGTCGCCATCCACGCCTGCCCGTGGTAGGCGAAGGCGTTCGCCAGCGCCGCGGCGGGGTCGAGCTCCTCGTACGAGACCATTCCCGTGACCACCAGGGCGACCGCGCAGTAGAGGACCGTGCAGATCGCCAGCGAGGCGATGATGCCGATCGGCATGTCCCGCTGCGGATTCCTGGTCTCCTCGGCCGTGGTGGCCACGACGTCGAACCCGATGTATGCGAAGAACACCAGCGCCGCACCGGCGAAGATGCCGCCGACGCCGAATGCCATCGGCTCGATGCCCGACAGGAACTGCAGCAGCGGCTGGCCGAGGCCGGTCGCGGTCTCGCGGGGCGCGGCCTCCGGCACGAAGGGCGACCAGTTGGCGGGGTTCACGAACAGGATGCCGGCGATGATGACGAACAGCACGATGAAGATCTTCACCGCCACCAGGACGAGGTTGACCCGGAGGGACTCCTTGATGCCGAAGGTCATCAGCCCGCCCAGCACCAGCACCAGCAGGATCGCCATGAGGTCGACCGTGCCGCCGTAGCCGATCTCCGCGGGGATCGGCGCACCGAGCTGCTCCATGAGGGTTCCGAGGTACGCGCTCCAGCCCTGTGCGACCACGCTGGCGCCGAGGAACATCTCGAGGATGAGATCCCACCCGATGATCCACGCGAAGAGCTCGCCCAGCGACGAGTACGAGAAGGTGTAGGCCGATCCGGACACCGGCACGGTGGAGGCGAACTCGGCGTAGCACAGCGCCGCGAGCGCGCAGGCGATCGCCGCGACGACGAAGCTGATCACGATCGCGGGGCCGGCGACCTCGTGCGCCGCCCGGCCGGTGAGGGTGAAGATGCCGGCGCCGATGACGACGCCGATGCCGAAGACGGTGAGGTCCAGCGCCGACAGCGACTTCTTGAGCCGGTACTCCGGTTCGTCGGTGTCGGCGATGGATCGCTCGACGGACTTGGTGCGGAGAACGCCCATTGTTCGCGCCTTTCGTCATCGGAGAGCCGATCGTCGAATGCTAGTCCCCGCCGCTCCTGGCGTCGACGGCTCGCGGGGTAGGTTGGTGACGTGAAAGCCACCGCCGCAGACCAGCGCCGCCTCGTCGAGGTGGCCCAGCTCGACGCCCGCATCCGCCAGGCGGACCACGCCCGCCGGAACCCGCCGCAGGCCGCGAGGGTGCAGGAGCTCCTCGGGCGCCGGCAGGAGCTCTCGGCGGAGCTGTCGAACCGCCTGGGCGCGCGCGACGATCTGCGCACCGAGCTGTCGCGCATCGAGTCCGACGTCGCGGTCGTGGACGCCCGGGCGGCGCGCGACGCGCAGCGGCTCGCCTCCTCGAGCAACGCCAAGGAGGCCCAGGGGCTCGAGAGCGAGCTGGCCGCGCTGGCGCGTCGCAAGAGCGACCTCGAGGACGCCGAGCTGTCCGTCATGGAGCGACTGGAGTTCGCCGATGCGGCCGTCGCCGAGCAGGAGGGCTTCATCGCGGCGACGAACGCCGAGGGCGCCGAGCTCAGCGCCGAAGGCAAGCGTGCCGTGGCCGAGGCAGGAGCCGCCTTCGATGCCGCCACCCGCGACCGCGCGGCGATCGCAGGCGGGCTCCCCGGCGAGCTGATGGCGCTGTACGAGCGCGTGGCCGCCCGCAGCGCCGGCGCGGCCCTGCTCCGGCGCCGCACGTGCGAAGGATGCCGCATGGTGCTCGCCGGCACCGACCTGCAGGTGCTGCGCCAGGCGCCCGAGGACGAGGTGGTGACGTGCCCGGAATGCGGCTGCATCCTGGTGCGCGACGACGAGTCCGGTCTGTGACCCGACGCCCGCTGTGCCGCGATGGCCGGCGTTGAAGCGGCCGCGTGGATCGTCCTCGGACGCACCGACGGCGGCGCGATCGGCGTCCCGCTCGGCTCGACGGGTGAGGAGCTCGGCCGTCACCGGATCCCTGACGCCGATCTGAGCTCGTGGGTCGCGGCGCAGGAGTCCTCCCTCGCGCCGCGCTGGGTCTGGAACGACGCGCCCCAGTGGTACCCGCGACTGCTCTCCGACGGCGTGCGCGTCGCGCGGTGTCACGACCTGCGACTGTGCCACGCCATCCTGCGCGACTCGGTGCTGGTGGACGGCTCCGCCGCCGTCCGGGGTGCTCACGAGTGGGATGCGGCCCCATACGACGACGACGCCGCGCCGCCGGCGCTGTTCGAGCTCGACGGCACCGCGCGCCCCTCCGGACCGCCGTCCGACGTGGACAGCGCGCTGTCGGAGTTCGCGCGACAGCGCGACGCGATGGCCGGCGGCCGCGAGCCGGGCCGCCTGCGCCTGCTCACGGCGGCGGAATCCGCGGGCGCGCTCATCGCCTGCGAGCTGCGGGCCGCCGGACTGCCGTGGGACGCCGCGGCGCACGACCGGATCCTGGTGAGGATGCTGGGGGAGCGGCCCGCGGGCGGAGGCCCGCCCGCGAAGCTCGCGGAGGCGGCCGCCCGCGTCCGCGCAGCCCTCGGTGATCCGACCGCGAGTCTCGACTCGCAGCCGAAGCTGCTGCGGTCGCTGCACCGCGCCGGAGTGCTCGTCCAGTCCACGAGCCGGTGGGAGCTCGCCGAGCAGCGGCATCCCGTGATCGAGCCGCTGCTGGAGTACAAGAAGCTCTCGCGTCTGCTCTCGGCGAATGGGTGGACGTGGCTGGCGGACTGGGTCGAGGACGGACGATTTCGGCCGGTGTACGTCCCCGGCGGCGTGGTGACCGGTCGCTGGGCGTCGTCGGGCGGCGGCGCGCTCCAGCTGCCGCGGCAGCTGCGAGAGGCGGTGCGGGCCGATCCCGGCTGGCGCCTCGTCGTCGCCGATGTGGCGCAGCTCGAGCCGCGGGTCCTCGCCGCGATGTCACGCGACACGGCGCTGGCCGCGGCGGCGCGGGGGCGCGACCTCTATGCCGGCATCGTCGACAGCGGGGCGGTGGCGACGCGGCAGGAGGCGAAGATCGCGCTGCTGGGCGCGATGTACGGCGCCACGACCGGCGAGTCGGGGCGCCTCGTCCCACGGCTGCGGCGGGCCTACCCCCGCGCGATGGGGCTCGTCGACGACGCGGCGCGCACCGGCGAGGACGGCGGGGTCGTCTCGACGTGGCTGGGCCGCACGTCCCCGCCGCCGTCGCCGTCGTGGGCGGCCGCGCAGTCGCGGGCGACCGAGGCCGAGGCATCCGGTATCGACGAGACGCGGGCGCGGCGATGGGCGCGCGATCGCGGCCGGTTCACCCGCAACTTCGTCGTCCAGGGCACCGCCGCCGAGTGGGCGCTGGCGTGGCTGGCCGACCTCCGCACGCGTCTGGCCGCGATTGCGCCGGTGGCGGTCGCCGACGCGGCGCCGCGCTCGGGTCCGGCGTTCGCGAGACAGCCGCACCTGGCTCTCTTCCTCCACGACGAGGTGATCGTCCACACGCCCGACGAGCACGCCGAGGAGGTCGCTCAGGCGGTGACGGATGCCGCGGCCGCCGCCGGCCGCCTGCTGTTCGGAGACTTCCCGCTCGACTTCCCGCTCGACGTGCGCGTGGGCGACACCGCGCTGAAGGACTGACGCCGAGGCGGGCCACGGACCGCGGCGGTAGACTGCCAGACGCGAATGGGTCGGCTGGACGGTCGCGTCGCGGGCGGATCTCCGTTCCGCGCCGAGGAACGTCCGGGCTCCACAGGGCAGGGCGGTGGGTAACACCCACCCGGAGCGATCCGCGAGACAGTGCCACAGAGAGCAGACCGCCCGGCTACGGCCGGGTAAGGGTGAAAGGGCGGTGTAAGAGACCACCGGGGTCGTGGTGACACGGCCCGCACGGCAAACCTCGCCCGGAGCAAGGCCAGACAGGGGATGACGACGCGGCCCGCCGAGTCCCCGGGTAGGCCGCTGGAGCGGCACGGCAACGTGTCGCCGAGAGAGATGACCGTCCACGGGGCTTCGGCCCCCGGACAGAACCCGGCGTACAGGCCGGCCCATTCGCCTCCGAAGAGCTCGTCCGTGGGATCCGCTCGACCGGACGACCCGACCGCACCGGGCGCGGGTGCGGCGAATCGGGTCAGCCGCGCGCGAGCGCGGCCGCTCCGATGATCCCGGCGTTGTTGCGGTGCACGGCGGGCACGATCGGGGTCTTCAGCTGCAGGAGGTGCAGGAACTTGGCGGCGTGCTTGCTCACGCCGCCGCCCACGACGAACAGGTCGGGGCTGAAGAGGAACTCGATGTAGCTGTAGTACCACTGCAGCCGCTCGGCCCACTGCTCCCACGACAGCTCGTCGCGCTCCATCGCGGAGTACGCGGCGTACGCCTCGGCGTCCTTGCCGTGCTCCGCCCGCTGGACGTGGCCGAGCTCGGAGTTCGGGATGAGCACGCCGTCGTACAGCAGTGCCGAGCCGATCCCCGTGCCGAGCGTGGTGAGGATCGTCAGACCCGGCTGATCCTTGGCCGCGCCGTAGCGCACCTCGGCGATCCCGGCGACATCCGCGTCGTTGGCGAAGTGGATGTCGCGACCGAGTCCGTCCTCGAAGAACTTCTCGGCCTCGAAGTCGATCCACCGCTCGGAGACGTTGGCCGCCGACAGGGTGCGCCCGTGCTTGACGATGGCGGGGAATGCCACGCCGAGTGCGACCGAGGGGTCGTCGGCGACGCCGAGCGTGGAGAGCACCTCGGTCACCGCGGCCAGGACATCCGGCGGATGCGCTCCCTCCGGGGTCGCGACCTTCACGCGGTCGCTGATCAGTTCGCCACGCTCGAGGTCGACGATCCCCGCCTTGATGCCGGTGCCGCCGATGTCCACGCCGACGGCGCGTGCCGCGTCAGATGCCATGCCGTCAGCCTACCGATCGTGATCCCGGACGATGACGCGCCCCGTCAGTAGGATCGACCTGACGGCGAACTGCCCGCGATCCAGAGGAGCGCACGATGACGAACGGCAGCGAGAAGTACTGGTACAACCTCCGCACCGGCGAGGTCGAGAAGGGCTTCGAGTCACCCTCGGTGGACCGGGCCGGTCCCTTCGACACTCCGGAGGAGGCCGCCGAGGCTCCCGAGGTCATGCGCCGGCGCTCGCGTGCGTGGGCGGAGGAGGAGGCCCGCGAGGATTCCTGGGGTGGCACGGGCGTGTCAGGAGAGCCCGCCGACGACCAGTAGTCTGGCTTCGACCGCGGTCTTGCCGACGGTTCGGGCACCGGAGAGGACGCGATGGACAAGCAGCGTGACTTCGTTCTGAGGACCATCGAGGAGCGGGGCGTCAAGTTCGTCCGGCTCTGGTTCACCGACGTGATCGGCACACTGAAGTCCGTCGCGATCGCCCCCGCCGAGGTGGAGGGCGCCTTCAGCGAGGGGCTCGGCTTCGACGGCTCCGCCATCGAGGGCCTGACGCGCTCCTACGAGTCCGACCTGCTCGCGCATCCCGACCCGACCACGTTCCAGACCCTGCCGTGGCGCGGCGAGATCGACCCCACTGCGCGCATGTTCTGCGACATCACCACCCCCGACGGGCAGCCGGCCGTGGCCGACCCGCGCCACGTGCTCAAGCGCACGCTCGCGAAGGCGGCCGATGCCGGATTCACCTTCTACACACACCCCGAGATCGAGTTCTACCTCCTGAAGTCGTCGGCGTTCGGCGCCGAGGGGCCCGAGCCGGTGGACTCCGCCGGCTACTTCGACAACGTGCCGGGCGGGACCGCCCACGACTTCCGGCGTCGCTCGGTGCGGATGCTCGAGGACCTCGGCATCTCGGTCGAGTTCAGCCACCACGAGGGCGGCCCGGGACAGAACGAGATCGACCTGCGCTACGCCGACGCTCTCACGACCGCCGACAACATCATGACCTTCCGCACGGTCATCAAGGAGGTCGCGATCGAGCAGGGCGTCTACGCGACGTTCATGCCCAAGCCGATGACCGGCAAGCCCGGCAGCGGCATGCACACGCACATGTCGCTCTTCGAGGGCGACGTCAACGCGTTCTACGAAGAGGGCGCGCAGTACCAGCTGTCGAAGGTCGGCCGCCAGTTCATCGCCGGGCTGCTGCGCCATGCGAACGAGATCTCGGCGGTCACCAACCAGTTCGTGAACTCCTACAAGAGGCTGTGGGGCGGCGACGAGGCCCCGAGCTTCATCTGCTGGGGCCACAACAACCGCTCGGCGCTGGTGCGCGTGCCGCTGTACAAGCCCAACAAGGGGCAGTCGTCGCGCGTGGAGTACCGCGCCCTCGACTCGGCCGCGAATCCGTACCTGTCCTTCGCGCTCATGCTCGCCGCGGGCCTCAAGGGCATCGAGGGCGAGTACGAGCTTCCCGCCGAGGCGGAGGACAACGTCTGGTCGCTGACGGATGCCGAGCGACGGGCGCTGGGCTATGCGCCGCTGCCGGCGAGCCTGGACCACGCGCTGGAGTACATGGAGGAGTCGGAGCTCGTCGCCGAGACGCTGGGCGAGCAGGTGTTCAACTACGTGCTGCTGAACAAGCGGCGCGAGTGGCAGGAGTACCGCTCCCAGGTGACCCCCTTCGAGCTCAAGAGCAACCTCGAGATGCTCTGAGGCCGGTCGAGGCATGTCCGCGAGCGAACGTCCGGCATCCCTCACCCCTCTCGCGCGATTGGGTTTCAGCCGGCTCACCGAGGCCGAGGCGCTGCTCGAGGAGCTGACCGAGCTCATCGGCGCGCCGCGCAGCGACGTCCTCGACGCCGCTTCGCACGCAGCCGACCCCGATGAGGCGCTGTTCGGGGTGACCCGCCTGGCACGCCGCGACTCCGACCCCGTCCGGCGCGCCCGCGAGCATCCGGCCGCCTGGCGCGCCCTGTGGGCGCTCCTGGGCGCATCGACGGGCTTCGGCGAGTTCTTCCTGCGTCATCCCGCGGAGGTCGACGAGCTCGCCGCCGCGGGCGAACGCCTTCCCACCGGCGCAGAGCTGCGCGAGACGCTGCTGGAGTCGGTGGGAGCGGTGGAGGGCTTCGCCGCAGAGGGCGGCGAAAGCGCCTGGGTGGCGCTGCGCGTGCGCTATCGGCGGATGCTGGCACGCATCGCGGCATACGACCTGCTCAGTCCTGCACCCGTCGACGAGATCGCCAACGTGTCGGCGCGGCTGGCGGATGCCGCAGGCGCCGCGCTGGAGGCATCCCTCGCCGTCGCCCGCACGCGGGTGTCCGGCGGCGCGGTGGGGGCGGGGCTCTTTCCGCGCGACCAGGTGGCGCGCACCGAGCTCGCGATCATCGGCATGGGCAAGACCGGTGCCCGCGAGCTGAACTACGTCAGCGACGTCGACGTGATCTTCGTCGCCGGCGGTGATGACGAGGCCGTCCAGGAACTGGGGGAGAGCAGGATCGTCGACATCGCCACGCGACTGGCCGTGCAGACGATGCGCGGCATCAGCGGGGTCGAGATCGAGCCGCCGCTGTGGGAGGTCGACGCCAACCTGCGCCCGGAGGGCAAGCAGGGAGCGCTGGTGCGGACGCTGGACTCCCATCTGGCGTACTACGACCGCTGGGCCAAGAGCTGGGAGTTCCAGGCGCTGCTCAAGGCGCGACCCATCGCCGGCGACGAGGCGCTCGGGCGCGCGTACACCGAGGCCGTCCAGCCCAAGGTGTGGACCAGCGCGGCGCGCGAGAACTTCGTCGACAGCGTGCAGCGGATGCGGGAACGCGTCACCGAGCACATCCCCGCCGCGGATGTGCCGTACCAGCTCAAGCTCGGTCCCGGCGGCATCCGCGACATCGAGTTCACCGTGCAGCTCCTGCAGCTCGTCCACGGGCTGACGGACGACCGCATCCGCCAGCGCGGCACCCTCGACGCCCTCGCCGCACTGGTGACCGAGGGCTACATCGGCCGGGCCGAGGCATCCGCGTTCTCCCGGGACTATCGTGTGCTGCGACTCCTCGAGCACCGTGTGCAGCTGCGGCAGCTGCGCCGCACGCACCTCATGCCGCAGCGCCCCGAGGACCTTCGCGTGCTCGCGCGGGCCAGCGGGCTCGCCGACAGCGGCAACGGCGTCTGGTCGCTGTGGGAGTCCGTCAAGCGCGAGGTGCGCGACATCCACGTCCGGCTGTTCTACCGTCCGCTGCTGTCCGCGGTGGCCGCGCTGCCCGCCGACGAGCGCGCGCTCTCCACGGAGCAGGCGCACGACCGGCTCGCGGCGATCGGCTTCACCGATCCCGCCGGCGCGCTGCGCCACATCGCCGCCCTGACCAGCGGCCTCAGCCGCAAGGCGACGATCCAGCGACACCTCATGCCCGTCATGATCCGATGGTTCGCCGACGGCGCGGATCCGGACTACGGACTGCTCGCATTCCGCCGGCTGAGTGAGCGGCTCGGCGACACCCACTGGTTCCTGCGGATGCTGCGGGACTCGTCGGGGGCCGCTGAGAGCCTCTCGCGCGTCCTCTCGGGGTCCCGTTACGTGGGCGAGCTGATCGAGTGGATCCCGGAATCCGCAGCCTGGCTCGACGATCCCGAGCTGCTGCGCCCTCGGTCGGGCGCGGTGCTGCAGCAGGAGGCGCGCGCGATCCAGACGCGCCACGCCACCACGCTCGACGCGATGCGCGCGGTGCGCGCGCTGCGGCGGCGGGAGCAGCTGCGCGTGGCGATGGGCGCCATTCTCGGAACGATGACGATCGAGGAGCTGGCCGAGGCGCTCACCACGATCACCGAGGTGACGATCCAGGCGACCCTGCGCGCGGTGCGCCGCGAGGTGGTGCCGCCGGAGGACGAGGCGCTCGACTTCTCCGTGATCGCCATGGGCCGCTTCGGCGGAGCCGAACTCGGCTTCGGCTCGGACGCGGACGTCATGTACGTCTACCGGGCGAACGGCGTCGACCCCCAGCGGGCGCACGAGCTCGCGCTGGAGCTCGTCGCGGCGCTGCGGACGCACTCGGAGGACCACCGTGTTCCGCTCGAGCTGGACGCCGACCTGCGTCCGGAGGGACGCAACGGACCGCTCGCGCGCTCGCTCGAGGCGTACGCCGAGTACTACCGGCGCTGGGCGCTGCCGTGGGAGGCGCAGGCGCTGTTGCGGGCGCGCGGCGTCGCGGGGAGCGTCAAGCTGATCGCCGACTTCACGAGTCTCATCGACCAGGTACGCTACCCCGAGCGCATCGACGCGGCCGCGGTCCGCGAGATCAAGCGGATCAAGGCGCGGGTCGAGAGCGAGCGCCTCCCGCAGGGCGTCGATCCGTCGCGGCATCTGAAGCTGGGCCGCGGTTCGCTCAGCGATGTCGAGTGGCTGGTGCAGCTGCTCCAGCTGCAGCACGCGCACGCCGTCCCCGAGATGCGCACGACGTCCACGCTGCGCGCGCTCCGTGCGGCCGAGGCGGCGGGTCTCATCCCGACGAGCGCGGCCGACCGGCTCACCGAGGCCTGGCGCCTGTCCAGCCGGCTCCGCTCGGCGAACACCCTGCTGTCCGGGCAGACCAGCGACGTCCTCCCGGTCGACCGGAAGAAGCTCGACGGGATCGGCCGCCTCCTCGAGTACCCGCCGCGGTCGGCCACGCGGGTCGAAGAGGACTATCTCGGCACCACTCGTCGCGCACGCCGCGTCTTCGAGAAGCTCTTCTACGGATAGGGGCCGGGCCGCAGTCTGCGCCGGCCGCGAGCTTCAGGAGCCAGGACAGAGCGGGATGCCGTCGATGCGGTCGCCGTCCAGCGGAGCGCCGCCCAGGGCCGCCACCACGCGGACGGCGCGGTCCCAGTACCGCGCGTAGTGGTACGGGTCCTTGTTGACCTGGGTGCGGTGGGCGACGAGCGTCGGCTCCAGCGCTGCCCTGTCGGGGACGCGCGCGGCCATCGCCCGATAGAAGACGCCTGCTGCGGTGTACGGGTCGAGTCGGGCCTCGCGGGTCCCCCAGGAGTCCTGCTGCTGGAACAGGCCGATGGACGTGGTGCGCGAGCCGTCGGGGTTGGTCACTCCGCTGGTCTCCCAGTCGCCGTAGTCGATGTTGCGCAGCGACGATTCGCCCATCGCGGTCATCACGGCGATCGTCTGGTCGCGTCCGTCGAACCCGAGGTCCCGGCCGGCGGCGAGGATGGTGCACGCGTTGGCCAGCTGCTCGAGCCCGTAGCCGGCGACAGCGGGTTCGGCGATCGCGGCCGGCGGCCCGGGGAGGGCCGGTGCGCGGCCGTCGGCGGCGAAGGCCCTGCCGAACGCCCCGGCCAGCACGCCGCCGCCGAGCAGCACGGCTGCCGCGAGCACCACCGCGACCGTCACCGCGATCGCGACCGCGGCACCGGCTCGCCGCACGGACCGGCCTCGGCGGCGGGCACGCGCCGTGCGCCGCCGCGCCGACGCCTTCGAGGTCTTCGCCTTCGGCCGGCGCGCGCGACGTCGTCGCGTCGGTGTGGGGCGGCCGGTCGGCATCGGAGATTCGCTTTCGTCACGAGGCGCGGGTGCGCCCGTTCAGCATAAGCACGCGCGCCGGGTCGCGGCATCCGTCAGCCACGCGAAAGAGCCCCGGTCTCCCGGGGCTCTCTCGCGTGCTGGAACGTCAGACGCCGAAGTACAGCTCGTACTCGAACGGGTGCGGACGCGCGTTGAGCGGCTGGATCTCGTTCTCGATCTTGTACTCGATCCACGTCTCGATGAGCTCGGGCGTGAACACGCCGCCCTTCAGCAGGAACTCGTGGTCGGCGCGCAGCGCCTCGAGCGAGTCGAGCAGCGAGTTCGGGACCTGCGGGATGTTCTTGGCCTCCTCGGGGGGAAGCTCGTACAGGTCCTTGTCGACGGGCTCGTGCGGCTCGATGCGGTTCTGGATGCCGTCCAGGCCCGCCATGAGCTGCGCCGCGAAGGCGAGGTAGGGGTTGCCCGACGCGTCCGGCGCGCGGAACTCGATCCGCTTGGCCTTCGGGTTCGAGCCGGTGATCGGGATGCGGATGGCCGCCGAGCGGTTTCCGGCCGAGTACACCAGGTTGACCGGTGCCTCGTAGCCCTTCACCAGACGCTTGTAGGAGTTCAGCGTCGGGTTGGTGAACGCCAGCAGCGCGGGCGCGTGGGCCAGGATGCCGCCGATGTACCAGCGGGCGGTGTCGGAGAGCTGTGCGTAGCCCTTCTCGTCGTAGAAGAGAGGCTTGCCCTCGAGCCACAGCGACTGGTGGGTGTGCATGCCCGAGCCGTTGTCGCCGAAGAGCGGCTTGGGCATGAAGGTCGCGACCTTGCCCCACTCGTTGGCCACGTTCTTGACGATGTACTTGAACTTCAGGATGTCGTCGGCCGCGTGCACCATGGTGTCGAAGCGGTAGTTGATCTCCTGCTGGCCACCGGTGCCGACCTCGTGGTGGGCACGCTCGAGGTGCAGGCCCGACTCGATGAGGCGGAGGCTGATGTCGTCGCGCAGGTCGGCGGTCTTGTCGACCGGCGAGACGGGGAAGTAGCCGCCCTTGTACGGGGTCTTGTTCGCGAGGTTGCCGCCGTCCTCGACGCGGCCGGTGTTCCAGGCGCCCTCCTCGGAGTCCACCGAGTAGAAGCTGGAGTTCTGCTTCACCTCGTAGCGGACGTCGTCGAAGATGTAGAACTCGGCCTCGGGGGCGAAGAACGCGGTGTCGGCGATCCCGGTCGACGCGAGGTACTTCTCGGCCTTCTTGGCGACCTGGCGCGGGTCCTTGGCGTAGATCTCGCCGTTGCGCGGGTTGTAGATGTCGAAGACCATGACGAGCGTCTTCGCCTCGCGGAACGGGTCGAGGTACGCCGTCGACACGTCGGGGATGAGCTGCATGTCAGATTCGTGGATGTTCGCGAATCCCCGGATGGAGGAGCCGTCGAACAGCTGGCCGACCGTGAAGAACTCTTCGTCGACGGTGGAGGCCGGGATGTTGAAGTGCTGCTGCACGCCAGGAAGGTCCGTGAAACGGATGTCGAGGAACTTGACGTCCTCATCCTTGATGTACTTCAGCACCTCGGATGAATCTTTGAACATGAAGACTCCAGAGGTAGGGCATTCGGAACCGCCCGTGCGGGTCGGGCTTGCAGGCAAGCTACCCAAAGGGGATTGCCCGGCAGTATCACTCGTGTTTCCGGCATGTTACGGGGACCTGGATACGCTTGTCCCGTGACGCAGAGCACGCAGGATTACCCCGGAGAACGGCTCGGACTGCCCCGCGAGGGCACGGGATCCATCGGCCGGCTCGGCCGACGGGTGGGTGCGCTGTTCATCGACTACGGCGCCGCGTACCTGATCTCGGGCTTCTTCGGCTGGGATCCGCTGGCGATCTTGGCGCTGTTCGCCGCGATCCAGCTCGTCTTCCTGCCGACCCTGCAGGGGAGCCCGGGTCACCGGCTCTTCGGCATGCGACTGGTGCGGCTGGACGGCGCGTGGGTGGGCCTGTGGCGGCCCGTCGTGCGCACGGCGCTGCTGATCGTCGTCATCCCGGCCGTCATCTGGGACGCCGACCAGCGAGGACTCCACGACAAGGCCGCCGGGACGGTCCTCGTCCGCGCCTGACCGCGGCCCCGCGCGGTCAGCGCGGGCGCGGCGCGCGCACCTTCGTCGGATCGATCCCCTTCGGGATGGGCAGCGACGACAGCGACTGCGAGACCGAGTCGATGCGCTTGATGACGGCGGCCATGGTGGCGCGGTCGATCTTCTTCGGCAGAGCCTTGATGGCGGGGGCGAGCTTCGCGATGGGGACCTCGCCGTCACCGTGGCCGACGTAGAAGACGGTCACCGGCACTCCGGCGGCCACGCGCTGGACCTTCGAGCGCTCGTCGTTGACGAGGCGGGTCAGCCGGCCGCGGGCCCCCTCGCCGACGATGACCACGCCACCGCGTCCGACCGCGCGGTACACGGCCTCCTGCGTCTTGGGGTTGATGCCCACCGGCATCTCGCTCGCCGACCACTTGCGGCCGAGCGAGCTGGACAGGACGTGGCCGGTGGCGCCCGGCATCCCGTCGATCTTCTTGTACATCGCCTGGGTCGACAGGCGCGTCATCGTCATCATGGACGCCAGCACGCCGAGCATCAGGCCGGTGAGACCCCAGAGGATCACGCTCCAGATCGCGACCGGCGGGATGAGGAACCCGATCGCCACACCCACCGCGATGCCGAGGAGCAGGATGCCGATCAGCAGGAACGGCAGCCAGCGGAACTCCTTCTGCGTGAAGGTGTACAGGGTGCGGACCTGGGAGAAGAATCCAGGGCGTTTCTCGGGGGCGGAACTGCGCGCGGCCATGCCCTCCAGCCTACCTTTTCGCGCGTGCCTTCTCGGCTCCTCCCCACACCCGCGCTGAAGGCGTTCGTCCACAGAGGCGTCCGCTCGCAGCGCGTCACTCCGCGCGCACGACCACGCTGGGATGGTGGACACCGATGACGCGCCGCTGGGCCGGGCCTACCGCGCCGTACGCGCCGTGCGCGCGCACGAGGACGGCCCATGGCCCGGAACCCTGGTCCGCACAGACGACGGCGCCTCCCGCATCCTGGTCGATGCCGCGGTCCTCGGAACCGACTGGGCCGGATGGGAGGCGGATCCGGAAGGTCACGTGCTCGCCGCGCTCGACGTCACCCGGCGCGCGGGCGGGCACGATGCGGTCCTCCCGGTGTGCCTCGAGCGACTGGACGACTTCGTCCGCCGCCGTCAGGAGCGGATGCCGCTCAGCCCCGGCGAGGCGGTGACGCTCGGTGTCAGCGTGCTGCGCGGCTGCGCTCAGCTGGCGGGCGTGGCCGAGACGGGCGGCCAGTGGTGGCTCGACGACGCCGGTCGCCCGGTGCTGGCCACGGATGCCTCCGACCCCCGTGCGCTCGACGCATCGGTGGCGGTCCTCGAACGGGTCACCCCACCCCCCGTCATGCAGCGGACGTGGGACACCGCGGTGCGCACCCTCGGGGCGGACCGGGTATCGGTCGCCGAGCTCGCCGCGGCCGAGGACGCCCTGTTCGCGCTCTCACCAGCGGAGCCCCTCGTCACGGTGAGCCTGAGCCCGCGCAGAGCGTCGGAGGGCATGGCGCGCAGCAGCGCCGCGGGTGAGCGCCCACGCGTCGTGCATGAGCCGCCGCCGCGCTCGATGTGGCAATCGCTGCTCCGCGGCGTCGACGAGGAGCTCGCCGACACCGTCTCGCGCGCGACCACGGCCGTATGGCGGCGGGTGAGGCCGGGGGATCGGCCGGCTCGGGCCACCTCCCGCCGGGCGCCGTGGCTGGTGGCCGGTGCCGTCGCGGCCGCCGTGCTGGCGGGTGGTGCCCTGTGGCCATCCGCCGACGTCGTGGCCACCGGCGGACCGGCCGCGTCGACGCCGGCTGCGACGGCGGGCGCCGGGACGCAGGTCGCCGCCCCCGCCGCCGGGCCGGATGCGGACTCGGTCGAGGACGTCGGCGCCTCGCCGGGCACCGACGCGGAGGCGCCGGCCGCGCCGGCCGCGGCGCCGGCCGACCTCGCCGCGATCGCGGGTGGACTGCTCGACGCCAGGCTGGCCTGCGGAGCCGATGCGGAGTGCCTGCGCAGGGTCGTCGTCGATGGCGCTGCGATCGCCGACGGCGCCATCGACCTGCCGGCGGACGAGCGCACGGTCACGATGCTCGACGACTTCGGAGACCTCGCGGTCGTGCGAGTGGACCCGGACGAGGGCGGCATCCCGTCGCAGCGCGTGGTGATCCTGCGCCACGAGGAGAAATGGCTGCTGCGCGACGTCCGTGACGTCGCGCAGCAGCCGTAGACCCTGGGGGCGCGGGATCAGATGCCGAGCTGGCCCTCGAACTGCGCGGCCTCCAGGCGAGACTTCACGGCGCCGAGGAAGCGCGCCGCGTCGGCGCCGTCGATCACGCGGTGGTCGTACGAGAGCGCCAGGTACACGTAGGAGCGCACCGAGATGGCGTCCTTGCCGTCGACCGTCACCACGCCGGGCCGCTTGACGACGACACCGGTGCCGAGGATGGCCGTCTGCGGAAGGAACACGACCGGCGTGTCGAAGAGCGCGCCGCGCGAACCGGTGTTCGTCAGCGTGAACGTGCCGCCGGCGAGCTCGTCGGGCTTGAGCTTGTTCTCACGCGTGCGAGCCGCGAGGTCGGCGATCTCGCGAGCGATCTGGGCGAGGTTCTTGGTCGCCGCGTCGCGCAGCACCGGCGTGAGCAGGCCCCGCTCGGTGTCGACGGCGATCGAGAGGTTCTCGGTCGCGGGGTAGACGATCTGGTCGCCGTCCACGGTCGAGTTGACGACCGGGTAGGCCTGGAGGGCCTCCGCGGCGGCCAGCGCGAAGAACGGCAGGAACGACAGCTTGTCGCCGGTCTTGGCCTGGAAGTCGCCCTTCACCTTGTCGCGGAACGTCGCGAGCTTGGTGACGTCGACCTCCACGACGGACGTGAGCTGAGCGGTCGACTGCATCGACTCGACGGCGCGCTGCGCGAGAACCTTGCGCAGACGCGACATGGGCTGCGTGGTGCCCCGCAGCGGCGACACCTCCAGCGGCGCGGGGGCAGCCGGCGCGGCGGGCGCCGCGGCAGCCGGAGCCGACGCGGCCTCCGCGGCCTTCAGGACGTCCTCCTTGCGGATGCGGCCGCCGACGCCCGTGCCCTTGACGGACGCCAGGTCGACGCCCTGCTGCTGTGCGAGGCGGCGCACCAACGGCGTGACGTAGGTGATGCTGTCCTCGTCGGCCGAGAGAGACGGAGCCGATGCCGCGGGCGCCGCAGCCGGAGCCGGCGCGGCAGCGGGAGCCGGCGCAGCGGCCGGAGCCGGGGCAGGCGCCTCGGCCGGGGCGGCCTGTGCCGGCGCGGGAGCCGGAGCGGCGGGCGCCTCGGCCTGTGCCGGTGCGGGAGCCTCGGCCTGTGCCGGCGCGGGAGCCTCGGCCTGTGCCGGCGCGGGAGCCTCGGCCTGTGCAAGCGCGGGAGCCTCGGCGGCCGGAGCCGGCGCGGCACCCGCCTCGCCGATGCGCGCCAGCGGCGATCCGACGGCGACCGTCTCGTCCTCCTGCACGAGGATCTCCTGCAGCGTGCCGGCGAACGGCGAAGGGATCTCGGTGTCGACCTTGTCGGTCGAGATCTCGAGGAGCGGCTCGTCGACCGCGACCTCGTCGCCGACCTGCTTGAGCCAGCGCGTGACGGTCCCTTCGGTGACGCTCTCACCGAGCTCGGGGAGGACGACGTCCTTGCCGCCGCCCGCGGGCGCCGGGGCAGCCTCGGCCGCAGGTGCGGGCGCCTCAGCGGCAGGTGCGGGAGCCTCAGCCGCGGGCGCCGGAGCGGGTGCGGGGGCCTCCGCCGGGGCGGGGGCGGAAGCCTGAGCCGGAGCGGCGTCTGCGGCAGCAGCCTCGGGAGCGGGTGCCGCCTCTGCGCTGCCGGAGCCGTCGCCGATCTTCGCCAGCACCGCGCCGACCTCGACGGTCTCGTCTTCCTGAACGAGGATCTCCTCGATGACGCCGCTGACCGGTGAGGGGATCTCGGTGTCCACCTTGTCCGTGGAGATCTCGAGCAGGCCCTCATCGGCCTGAACGGTGTCGCCGACGTTCTTGAGCCAGCGGGTGACCGTTCCCTCGGTCACGCTCTCGCCGAGAGCGGGGAGGACCACGGATGTGCTCATGAGGAAGTCTCCTTCTGAAGATATATCGGATCTAGCTTAGTGATGGGCGGCGGCGCGGAGGGTCACAGCGCGTGCAGCGGCTTGCCCGCCAGAGCGAGGAACGCCTCGCCGAGCGCCTCCGACTGCGTCGGGTGCGCGTGGACGAACGGGGCGATGTCCTCGGGGTGCGCTTCCCACCCGACGACGAGCTGGCCTTCGGTGATCAGCTCGCCGACGCGGTCGCCGATGAGGTGGACGCCGATGACCGGCCCATCCTTCGACCGCACCACCTTGACGACGCCCCCGGTGCCGAGGATCTCGCTCTTGCCGTTCCCGGCGAGGTTGTACTCGTACGTCACCACGGCGTCCGCGCCATGCGCGTCGATGGCCTGCGCCTCGGTCAGTCCGACGGAGGCGACCTCCGGGTGGCTGTAGGTGACGCGGGGGATCTGGGAGTCCGGGATGGCGACCGGCGAGAGTCCGGCGATCTCCTCCGCGACGAAGATGCCCTGCTGGAACCCGCGGTGCGCGAGCTGGAGCCCAGGGGTGATGTCGCCGACGGCCCACACGTGCGGCACGCCGGTGCGGAGGCGCTCGTCGACCGTGACGAAGCCCCGCTCGATGGATACGCCCGCCTCCTCGTAGCCGAGGCCCGCGGTCGCCGGCCCGCGGCCGACGGCGACCAGCAGGTGGTCGGCGGTGAGGCTCTTGCCGTCCTCGAGCGTCACGGTCACGGCATCCGGCGTCTGCGACGCGCTCTGGAACCGCACTCCGAGGGAGTACTGGATGCCGCGCCGGCGGAAGGCGCGCTCCAGGCCCTTGCTCAGCGCGACGTCCTCGTTGGGGACGAGGTGGTCGAGCGCCTCCACGATCGTGACCTCGGCGCCGAAGGAGCGCCACACACTCGCGAACTCCACGCCGATGACACCGCCGCCGAGGATGACGACGCTGCGGGGGATCTCGTCGAGCTCCAGCGCCTGCTCGCTGGTGAGGATCCGACCGGCGATCTCGAGTCCGGGCAGGGTCCGGCTGTAGGAGCCCGTCGCGAGCACGACGTCCGTGCCGCGGTAGAGGTCGTCGCCGACGCGCACCGCCGGCCCCGCCTCCAGCCGGCCCTCGCCGTTCACGACGGTGATGCCGCGCGCCTTCACCAGGCCCTCGAGCCCCTTGTACTTCTTGGCCACGATGCCTTCGCGGTACGCGCGCACGCCCGCCGGGTCGATGCCCTCGAGCGACGCGCGCACGCCCACCGACGCGGCATCCCGCGTCAGGTCCGCCACCTCGGCGGCGTGCAGCAGCGCCTTGGTGGGGATGCAGCCGCGGTGCAGGCAGGTGCCGCCGACCTTGTCCTTCTCGACGAGGGCGACGCTCCTGCCGAGCTCGGCGGCGCGCAGCGCGGCCGCATAGCCTCCGCTGCCACCCCCCAGTACGACGAGATCGAAGGTGTGGTCGGTCATCGTGCCTCCTCATCGAGGTCTGCCAGGACGAAGCGGACCAGACTGCGCACGGTGGCGGCCGTCGGCCCCTTGTCGGTGTAGCCGTACGGCGCGCCCTTGTGGGTCCCGCTGCCGGCGATGTCCAGATGCACCCAGGGGATCCGGGGAGCATCGGCGTCGTCGCCCGTGCGGCCGACGAAGTGACGCAGGAACAGCCCTGCGAAGAGCGATCCGCCCGCAGGGTCGCCGATCTTGGCGTTCTGCAGGTCGGCGATGGGGGAGTCGAGCTCCTCGACCATGTGGGCGGGGAGCGGCAGCTGCCACGCCGGCTCGCCCGTCTCCGCCGCGGCGGCGAGGTACGCCGCGACGGCGTCGTCATCGCCCATGACGCCTGTGTGCCGGGTGCCGAGGGCGATCAGGATCGCGCCGGTGAGCGTGGCGACGTCGACGATCACGTCGGGGCGCTCGCGGCTGGCGGCCGCGAGCCCGTCGGCGAGCACGAGGCGCCCCTCGGCGTCGGTGTTGAGCACCTCGACGGTCGTGCCGTCGAGCATCCTCAGCACGTCGCCGGGGCGGGTGGCGCGGCCCGAGGGCATGTTGTCGGCCAGGCACAGCCAGGCGGTCACCTTGACGGGGGCGGAGACGGATGCCACGGCCCGCAGCACGCCGAGCACCGTCGCGGCGCCCGCCATGTCGTACTTCATGCCCACCATCGAGGCGGCGGGCTTCAGCGACAGGCCGCCGGTGTCGAACGTGATGCCCTTGCCCACGAGCGCGATGTGGCGTCGCGCCCCGTCGGGGGAGTACTGCAGGCGGACGAGGCGCGGCGGGCGGTCCGACCCCTGCCCCACGCCCAGGATGCCGCCGAAGCCCTGATCGCGCAGCGCCTGCTCGTCGAGGACGTCGACCGTGACGGGAAGCTCCGCCACCGCCTGGGCCGCACGCTCGGCGACGTCGGCGGGCCCCAGCCACTCCGCGGGCATGTTCACGAGGTCCTTCACCAGCGCCACCGAGGTCGCGGTCTCGACCACGAGCCGCAGCGCGTCGTCGTCGGCATCCGCGGTGCCGTGCACGATGACCTTGGACGCCCGGGCCTTCGGCGCCTCCGACTTGTAGCCGTCGAACCGGTAGCCGCCCAGCGCGGCGCCTTCGGCCGCCGCGGTCCACAGCGCGGGATCCGCCAGCGGCGCGGCGACGGCGACCGTGGCGAAGCCGGTCAGCGAGCGGATCGCCGCGCCGACCGCGTCGCGCAGCGCCGCGGCATCCGGGTTCGCGCCGGTGCCCACGACGGCCAGCGGCATCGACGTGCTGTCGGGTGCGTACACCCGGACGAGCGCGCCGCACGACCCCGTGAAACCCACCGCGGACAGCGACTCTCGCAGACCCGGCCAGTCCGCGAGGTCGTTCGGGGCGTCGGCCTCGAGCGGGGGGAGTGCGAGGAGAAGAGCGTCGGCTTCGGACTCTCGGACGGGTGACGTGCGGTACTCGAGGTCGGGGAACGACATGCTGTCCATCCTAGGTTTCGATAGGTCCTCCTCCGTCGCACGACTCAACCCGGCGGGGACGACGGGTGTTCGCTCTGAGCGCGATGGCAGCGACCCGGCGTCGGCGGTCGGCTCGTAGCATGGGACCATGCCCCTTACCGGCCCGCTGTTCGAGCGTGCGGCCTCCGCGCCGCCCGTCCCGCGCGGACTCCCGCTGGTGATCGCCCTCACCGGGTTCACCGACGCGGGCAGCGCCGTGAGCCAGGTCATCGACTACTTCCGCGATGAGCTGTCGCCGTCTCCGCTGGCCGTGTTCTCCAACGACGTCCTCCTCGACTACCGTGCTCGACGGCCGATCGTCGCCTTCGAGAAGGACCACCTCACCGACTACCGCCCGCAGCGCCTGGAGCTGTCGTTCGCGCACGACGCCCTGGGCCAGCCCTTCCTGCTGCTGGCCGGGTACGAGCCCGATTTCGCGTGGGATGCCTTCGCCGCGGCGGTGCTCGACTTCACCGAGGCCTACGGCGTGTCGACGGTGACCTGGGTGCACGCGATCCCGATGCCGGTGCCGCACACCCGGCCGATCGGCACGACCGTCAGCGGCACCCGGTCGGAGCTCACGGAGGCGCACTCGGTGTGGCAGCCGCACACGCAGGTGCCCGCCACCGCGGGCCACCTTCTGGAGTACCGCCTCGCGGCGGCCGGTGTGCGCATCGCGGGCTTCGTCCTGCTCATCCCTCACTACCTGGGCGACACCGAGTACCCCGCGGCGGCGCTCGCGGCGCTGGACAGCCTCACGGTCGCGACTGGGCTGGTCTTCGCGGGGGACGACCTGCGCGACGAGAACCGCGAGTACCTCGAGAAGGTGACCGAGCAGATCGAGGGCAGCGACGAGCTCGCCCGCATGGTGCAGGGGCTCGAGGAGCGCTACGACGCCTACATGGCGGGATCGACGCTCGCCACGCCGATGATCCACACGGGGGATCTGCCCAGCGCCGACGAACTGGCGGCGGAGCTCGAGCGCTTCCTCGCGTCGCGACCGGGCGAGGACGACAAGCGCGGTTCCTGACGCGACCGCCGCCCCGGCGGAATGTCCGCGTGCGCCGCGGCGTTGAAGCCTTCGATGGAGGTGCGCCGCACTCCGCGGGGCGATGCTGGCGGCGCACGGCAAGTATGAGATACTAGACGCTCTGACCCGTTGTCAACCGTCTTCGTCAGGCTTCCTGCCGAAGATGTGGACTTGACAAGGGTCTTACTAGTGTCCGAAACCGACCGGAGGCGCGCGGCGCGCGTCGACCGGTGAAAGGCGAAACGTGACTCCAGGCACGAACACCAAGGCTCGCTCGGCCGCGAAGGACACCGAGTCGGACGAGAAGAAGGCTCCGGCTGCGACGAAGGCCGCGGCGCCGAAGGGCGGCGCGAAGGCGAAGGCCGCGCCGAAGACGGCGTCCAAGCGCGCGAAGAAGTCGGACGACGAGTTCGAGGACGACGTCGAGGAGCTCGACGACGACGTCGAGCTCGAGGGCGACGACGTCGACGCCGACGAGGAGTCGGGCGACACCGCCGCCGCCAAGACCGAGGGCAAGCCCGCTGCCGCCGACGACGCGAACCCCGCCGAGGAGGAGGACGAGGAGGAGAGCACCAAGCCGGTGTTCACCGAGCCCCTCCCGACCGGCGCCATCGTCATCTCGTCGAGCGACGAGGACGACGTCCCCGTCTACTCGACGCAGATCACCGGCGCGACCGCCGATCCGGTCAAGGACTACCTCAAGCAGATCGGCAAGGTGCCGCTGCTGAACGCGGCCGAAGAGGTCGAGCTCGCGATGCGCATCGAGGCGGGCCTGTTCGCCGAAGAGAAGCTGTCGCACATGTCGGCCGCCGAGAAGACGTCGCAGCTCGGTCTCGACCTGCAGTGGGTCGCCCGGGACGGTCAGCGCGCGAAGAGCCACCTGCTGGGCGCCAACCTGCGCCTCGTCGTGTCGCTCGCCAAGCGCTACACCGGCCGCGGCATGCAGTTCCTGGACCTCATCCAGGAGGGCAACCTCGGTCTCATCCGCGCGGTGGAGAAGTTCGACTACACCAAGGGCTTCAAGTTCTCGACCTACGCGACGTGGTGGATCCGTCAGGCCATCACGCGCGCCATGGCCGACCAGGCGCGCACCATCCGCATCCCGGTGCACATGGTCGAGGTCATCAACAAGCTCGCGCGCGTGCAGCGGCAGATGCTGCAGGACCTCGGTCGCGAGCCCACGCCCGAAGAGCTCAGCCGCGAGCTCGACATGACCCCCGAGAAGGTCATCGAGGTGCAGAAGTACGGCCGCGAGCCGATCTCGCTGCACACGCCCCTGGGTGAGGACGGCGACAGCGAGTTCGGCGACCTCATCGAGGACACCGAGGCTGTCGTGCCGGCGGATGCGGTGGGCTTCACGATGCTGCAGCGCCAGCTCGAGTCGCTCCTCGACTCGCTCTCCGAGCGCGAGGCCGGCGTGATCCGCATGCGCTTCGGACTCGGCGACGGCCAGCCCAAGACGCTCGACCAGATCGGCGACACGTTCGGGGTGACCCGCGAGCGCATCCGCCAGATCGAGTCGAAGACGATGGCGAAGCTGCGGCATCCGTCGCGCTCGCAGTCCCTCCGGGACTACCTCGAGTGAGTGAGGCGAACGCCGGCAAGGCACTCACCGTCCAGGTCGAGGGTTCGTCGTTCGCGCGCATCCCGATCCGCACGCGGGTCGTGATGCCCGGCGACGATCTCGACGCCTTCGTGCGCGAGTACGCGGCGGACGTGGTGCGCGAGGGCGACCTGCTCTTCGTGACCGAGAAGATCGTCGCGATCACGCAGGGCCGTTCGTACCTCGTGGAGGACATCCAGCCGCGCAAGCTGGCCTTCTTCCTCTCGCGGTACGTCACTCGCACGCCCTACGGCATCGGCCTCGGCATGCCCGAGACGATGGAGATGGCGCTGCGCGAGTGCGGGACGATGCGGATCCTGTTCGCCGCGGCGGTTTCGGCCGTGACGAAGCTCTTCGGCCGCAAGGGCGACTTCTACCGCATCGCCGGCGACAAGGCCCGCGCCATCGACGGGCCGACGTCGGGCACGATCCCGCCGTACAACAAGGCTGTCGTGCTCGGACCCGAGCGCCCCCGCGAGGTCGCACAGCACCTGAAGGCGCTCCTCGGCGGCGTGTCCGAGGTCGCCGTCGTCGACATCAACGATCTCGGCGGCAACGTCCTCGGCTCCACGCTCGACAAGGCGCAGGAGCGGCGACTGGTCGCGATCCTCAAGGACAACCCGCTCGGGCAGGGGCACCAGTCCACGCCGCTCGGCATCGTCCGGGCGGTCTGACCGCCGTCACGCGAAAGGCGCGGCATCTGCTCGGATGCCGCGCCTTCGACGTCTTCAGGTCCTCCTCAGAACCCGATGGCCTTCCGATAGCGCGGCTTGTGGCCGGTGCGGATGCCGGTGACGCTCGGCTTGTTCTCGTACACGCCGGCACCCCAGTTGCCCTCGACGAGCACGGGCCCGTCGGGCGTGACGACGATGTCCCAGCCCACGTACTGGATCTGCGGCACCACGCGCGCCACCTGGTCGACGAACGCCTTGACTTCGTCGACCATGGGCAGCTGGAAGTCGGCGATCACGAAACCGCTGTCGGGGTGCGCGACGTGCACGTGCCCGTGCGAGTCGTAGCCGGGGCCGACGGCGCGGCCGTCGTCGTCGAGCATCGTGTAGAAGCCGCCGAAGGTCATCTGGTCGCTCACCTCGCCGCGCCCGAACTTCTGGGCCATCGCCAGGATGTGCGTCTCCTCGCCGTCGAAGAAGGCGGTCACCCTGGTCGTGTTCACCGTCCCCGGGCAGACGGCCGCGAGGTCGGCGTGCTGGCGGATGACCTCCTCGATGAGGAGCTCGCCGCGCGCGAGGAGACCGCGGTGGAACTCGTCCCAATCCGACACCTCGCTCGCGTGGTAGCGGTGCACGCCCGTCCCGGCCTGGCCCACGGGCTCCTTCGTGACGATCGTCCCGTGCTTCTCCGCGAAGGCGCGCACGGCGTCGGCGTTGCCCTCCTCGACGATCATCCAGTCGCGCCGCAGGAACTCGCTGAACGTGCGGTCGAAGGCCACCTTGTCGTGGAAGAGGTGGCGGTAGTCGGGGTGGTCGTACTTCTGCGACAGCTCGTTCGACACCGGATGGGTCATGTAGGTGGCGCGCTCGGCGCGGCTGAGGATCGCGAAGTCGTAGTCGACGTAGTCCTGGAAGCCCACCTGCCGGAAGCCGGCGGACCACAGCATGTCGGCGAGCACCGCGGGGGTCCACTTGCCGTGTGCGTGCGAGGTCTCCTTCGCGCGTTCGAGCACCGAGCCCACATCGATGCGGCGGGCGCGGGCGGCGAGATAGCGAAGGCGGGGCGCGAGGCCGAGGCCCTGAGAAGGCATGCGTGCTCCGGGGTCGGGTTCGGGGGACCCCGTTAGTCTAGAGGCGTGAGTTCGTCGATCCCTGGGCATGCCGCAACGGGATCCGATCCACGCAGCGCTCCGGTCGCCCGCGTCTCGCGCGCGGCGCTGGCGGCCAATGCGCGCGCCGCGCGGGAGCGCGGCATCCGTCGCTACGGGACCGCCGTGCTGCAGGCGGACGCCTGGGGGCACGGCGCGGCGCTCGTGCAGCAGGTCCTCGACGCCGCGCGGTTCGCTTCCGCCGGCGACGGCACGCCCGCCGACGCCGACGACGTGCTCGCTCCCGAGACCCTGTTCGGCCTCCCCGGCGGCGATGCCGGCACGACACCGGCCCTGCGCCTGTCGGGCACGGTGCTGTCGATCAAGGACCTCCGCGCCGGCGAGGGGGTCTCGTACGGCTACGCCTTCCGCGCACCCGCCGACACGCGGATCGCGCTCGTCACGGGCGGGTACGCGCAGGGCGTCGTCCGCGAGCTCGGAGGGGCCGTGGACGTGAGCATCGCGGGGGAGCGGCATCCGGTCGTCGGACGCGTCGCGATGGACGTCTGCGTCGTGGACGTCGCGGATGCCGCGGTCCGACGCGGCGACGAAGCGCTCTTCCTCGGCGACCCCGGCGCAGGAGAGCCGTCGCTTGCCGACTGGGTGCGCGTGACCGGGCTGCGCTCCTCGGAGCTGATCACGACGGTCGGGCTCCGCGCTCTCCGCGAGGAGCTGCCGTGACCGCGACGCTGCACGTGGACCTGACCGCCCTCGTCGCCAACATCACGAGAGTGCGCGAGGCCGTCGCTCCGGCCGAGCTGATGCTCGTCGTCAAGGACGACGCGTACGGGCACGGCCTGGCCCCCGTCGTGCGGGCCGCGGCGGGCGCCGGCGTCCGCTGGTTCGGCGCGTTCGACATCGGCACGGCCCGGGCGGTGCGCGGGGAGCTCGGCGAAGACGTCCGCATCTTCGCCTGGATCGCGGCCGCGCACGCGGATCTCCGCGCCGCCGCCGAGGCGGGCATCGACCTCGGGGTGGGAGACGCCGACCTGCTCGAGGACGCGGCGGCCGCGGCCGGGCGTGTCGGGCGGCCGCTGCGCGTGCACCTCAAGCTCGACACGGGCCTGCACCGCAACGGCGTGCGCCCCGAGGCGTGGCCCCGCTTCGTCTCCCGGGCGGCCGCGCTGGAGGCGGAAGGCGCGCTGGACGTCGTGGGCATCTGGAGCCACATCGCCGAGGCGTCGGACGACGAGGACGACGACGCGCGGGCCCTGTTCGAGCGCGGGCTGCAACAGGCGCACGACGCGGGGCTCCGCCCCGTCGTCAGGCATCTCGCCGCCAGTGCGGCCTCGTTCGCGCGCCCGGAGTTCCGGTACGACATGGTTCGCGTGGGCGCCTTCTGCTACGGCATCCGCTCGGCCGGAGGTCCGTCCGCAGGCCAGCTCGGACTCGTGCCCATCGCCCGGCTGGAGGCTGAGGTGCTCGGCGTCGGAGAGGACGGGGTACGCGTCGACGTGGGCGCGCTGCACGGTCTCCCTTCGCGCCTGGAGGGGCGGGCGAGCGTGGCCACCCCGGCGGGGACCCGGCGGCTCCTGTCCGTGGGGGAGATGGACTCGCTGATCGCTGCGTGGCCCGGAGCGGCCCCCGGAGACCGCGTGATCGTGTACGGGTCCGGCGCGGACGGCGAGGCGAGCGCGACCGATCTCGCCGAGCTCATCGGCACGATCGGCGAGGAGATCGCCGTGCGCGTCTCACCGCTGGTCCCGCGTTCGTACGCGGTGGAGTGAAGCCCGTCGCCGTCAGTCGGTGTCGGACAGCCGCGCGGTCTCGTCGTGCCAGCTCGTGGCGATCGAGCGAAGCTTCTCTTCGTACTTGCGGCCGTGGTGCGCGCAGAACAGCAGCTCGCTGCCGTTGACCTCGGCGGCGATGTACGCCTGGGCGCCGCAGGAGTCGCAGCGGTCCACCGCCGTGAGGCGGTGCTCGAGGACGGCGCCGTTCTCGGTGGGTGTCGAAAGCGTGGTCATCTCGGTGCCTCCTCGTATGCGTAGAACTCCGTAGCGGTCATGAAATACAACCACGCCCACGTCTGAGAATGCCCGGAACCGACCACATTTCGCTGAGCGCGTACGCGTCCTGCCCCATGGTGCGTGTCTGCGCGGACGTGTCGGGAGCCCCGATTACCATGGGAGATTGTGACCTCCGAGTACTCCGCCCATCATCTGCAGGTGCTCGAGGGGCTGGAGGCGGTCCGGAAGCGCCCCGGCATGTACATCGGCTCGACCGACGCCCGCGGCCTCATGCACTGCCTCTGGGAGATCATCGACAACTCCGTCGACGAGGCGCTCGCGGGGCACGGCTCCCGCATCGACATCGTGCTCCACGCCGACGGCAGCGTGGAGGTGCGCGACCGCGCGCGCGGCATCCCGGTCGACATCGAGCCCCGCACGGGCCTGTCCGGCGTCGAGGTCGTCTTCACCAAGCTCCACGCCGGCGGCAAGTTCGGCGGAGGGTCGTACGCCGCGTCCGGCGGCCTCCACGGCGTCGGGGCATCCGTCGTCAACGCGCTCTCGGAGCGGCTCGACGTCGAGGTCGATCGCGGCGGCAAGACGTGGGCGATGTCGTTCCACCGCGGCGAGCCCGGGATCTTCTCCAACGGCAGTCCGGACTCCGCCTTCACGCCGTTCGAGGAGCGCAGCGAGCTGCGCGTCGTGGGCCGCGCGGCCAAGGGCGTCACGGGCACGCGCATCCGGTACTGGGCCGACCGCCAGATCTTCACGAAGGACGCGGCGTTCAACCTGCAGGAGCTCGAGCAGCGCGCCCGGCAGACGGCGTTCCTCGTCCCCGGTCTCGAGATCGTCATCCGCGACGAGCGTCCCGGCACCGAGACCGGCGAGCCTGTCGAGACGAGCTACCGCTTCGACGGCGGCATCTCCGAGTTCGCCGACTTCCTTGCACCCGACGCCGGCGTGACCGACACGTGGCGCCTCACCGGCTCCGGCACCTTCACCGAGACCGTGCCGGTGCTGCAGGCATCCGGCGCCATGGTCCCCACCGAGGTCGAGCGGGAGTGCCAGGTCGACATCGCCGTGCGCTGGGGGACCGGCTACGAGACGGTGTCCCGGTCGTTCGTCAACATCATCGCCACCCCGAAGGGCGGCACGCACCAGCAGGGATTCGAGCAGGGTCTGATGAAGGTGCTGCGCGATCAGGTCACGCAGAACGCGCGACGGCTGAAGGTCGGGAACGACAAGCTCGAGAAGGACGACATCCTCGCCGGTCTCACCGCCGTCCTCACCGTCCGCCTCCCCGAGCCTCAGTTCGAGGGACAGACCAAGGAGGTCCTGGGCACCCCGGCCGCCCGCCAGATCGTCGCCAACGTCGTCACGCGGGAGCTCACGGCCCGATTCTCCTCGTCCAAGCGGGATGACAAGGCCCAGACCTCGCTGCTGCTGGACAAGGTCGTCTCCGAGATGAAAGCGCGCATCTCCGCGCGCACGCACAAAGAGACCCAGCGCCGCAAGAACGCCCTCGAGTCGTCCTCCCTCCCTGCGAAGCTCGCCGACTGCCGTTCGAACGACGTGGGCGAGTCCGAGCTGTTCATCGTCGAGGGCGACTCTGCGCTGGGCACCGCCAAGCTCGCCCGCAACAGCGAGTACCAGGCGCTGCTGCCGATCCGAGGCAAGATCCTCAACGTGCAGAAGGCGTCGGTCAGCGACATGCTGTCCAACGCCGAGTGCGCCGCGATCATCCAGGTGATCGGCGCCGGGTCGGGCCGCTCGTTCGAACTGGACGCCGCACGCTACGGCAAGATCATCCTGATGAGCGACGCCGACGTCGACGGCGCGCACATCCGCACCCTGCTGCTCACGCTGTTCTTCCGGTACATGCGCCCCCTCATCGAAGAGGGCCGCGTGTTCGCCGCCGTGCCGCCGCTTCACCGCGTGGTGGTCATGAACCCGGGTTCCAAGCCCAACGACACCATCTACACCTACTCCGAGGCGGAGCTGCACGGGCTGCTCACCAAGCTCACGAAGGCGGGCAAGCGCTGGCAGGAGCCGGTGCAGCGCTACAAGGGGCTCGGCGAGATGGACGCGGATCAGCTCGCGACCACGACGATGGATCGCGCCGGCCGCACGCTGCGTCGGGTGCGGATGGAGGACGCCGAGTCCGCGGCATCCGTCTTCGAGCTGCTGATGGGCAACGACGTCGCTCCCCGCAAGGAGTTCATCATCGACTCGAGCGACCGGCTCGCGCGCGAGCGCATCGATGCGTGACGCGAGTCGGATCAAGGTCGAGTAGAGCGCGAGGAACGAGCACGCGTATCGAGACCTCCCACCGCCGACCCGCCGCCCCGGTCAGCGGACGCCGGTGCCGATCGCCCCGATGACGCCGTCCAGCGTCGTGCCCGAGGCATCGCGCTTGGCCCCCGATGCCGGGAGCGCGCGAACGGCGCCGTCCGGCCCGATCGCGCGCGGATCGGTGCCGACCCAGGCGATCGTGATCGCGTCTTCGCCCCTGAGGAACCGCTGAGCCCGCACTCCGCCGGTCGCACGTCCCTTCGCGGGGAACTCGCTGAACAGCGACACCTTGGCGCTCCCGGCGTCGGTGCCGGCGATCGCCGTGGTCGATCCGGCGACCGTGACCACCACGGCGTCGAACTCGGACGGTCCCACGACGTCGAAGGCGACGACCTGGGCGCCGTCAGCGAGACGCATGCCCGCCATGCCCCCGGCCGACCTGCCCTGCGGGCGCACCGAGGAGGCGTCGAAGCGCAGCAGCTGGGCGTCGCTGGCGACGAACACGAGCTCGGCCCCGTCGGAGGCGGGTGCGGCGCCGACCACGCGGTCGCCGTCCTTGAGGGAGATGATCTCGATGTCGTGCTTGGTGCCGAGCTCCCCGGCCGCGACGCGCTTGACGACGCCCTGCGCGGTGCCGAGCGCGATCGGCGGGGTGCTTGCCAGCGGAACGATGGCGACGACGTGCTCGCCGCCGCTGAGGCCGAGGTACTGGTCGCCGCGGGTCCCCGCCGCGAGCTGCACCGAGTTGCCGGGCACGGAGGGGAGATCGACGGGGGAGAAGCGGATCAGTCTGCCGAGGCTCGTCACCGCGCCGAGGTCACCGCGGGTGGTCGTATCGACCGCGGATCGGACCGCGTCGTGCTTGGAGCGGCGGGCGGGTGGGACGATGCCGCCGCCGGGGGCGTCGGCGACGAGCTCGGCGCGCACCATGCGGCCGGTCGCCGACAGGAACACACGGCACGGCGCGTCGGCGATCTGCAGATCGGCGGGGGCCGCGGCCGCACGCGATCGGGGCTGCACGGGGCCGCCGTTGAGGAGGAGCGTGCGGCGGGGGGTGCCGAACGCCTCGGCGGCGGCATCCAGCTCCTTGGCCACCTGCGCGCGCAGCAGGACGTCGCTGCCGAGGAGCTCCTCGAGCTCGGCGATCTCGCGCTTGAGATTGTCACGCTCCGTCTCCAGCTCGATGCGCGAGAACTTCGTCAGCCGCCGAAGCCGGAGCTCGAGGATGTACTCCGCCTGCGGCTCGGAGAGGTCGAAGACGTTCATCAGGCGCCCGCGCGCCTGCTCGCCGTCGTCGGAGGTGCGGATGACCTGGATGACCTCGTCGATGTCGAGGATGGCGATGAGCAGACCCTCGACCAGGTGCAGGCGCTCGTTGCGACGGGCCAGGCGGTAGCGGCTGCGCCGGGTCACCACGCTGATGCGGTGATCGAGGTACACGCGCAGCAGCTCGCGGAGGCCGAGCGTCTGCGGCTGGCCCTCGACGAGTGCGACGTTGTTGATGCCGAACGAGTCCTCGAGCGGGGTCAGCCGGTAGAGGTGCTCGAGGACGGCCTGCGGGTCGAACCCGGTCTTGATGCCGATGACGAGGCGCAGGCCCTTGTGGCGGTCGGTCAGGTCGGTGACGTCCGAGATGCCCTGAAGCTTCTTGGCGTTGACCGCGTCCTTGATCTTCTCGATCACGCGCTCGGGACCCACGAGATACGGCAGCTCGGTGACGACGAGGCCAGTGCGGCGCGGCCCGAGCGACTCGATGGAGACCTTCGCGCGGGTGCGGAAGCTGCCACGGCCGTTCGTGTAGGCGTCCTTGATCCCGTCGAGACCGACGATGATGCCGCCGCCGGGGAGGTCGGGCCCGGGCACGAACTCCATGAGCTCGTCCACCGTGGCGTCGGGGTTGTCGAGCAGGTGGGTCGCGGCGCCGACCACCTCGATGAGGTTGTGCGGCGCCATGTTGGTCGCCATGCCGACGGCGATGCCGGTGGTGCCGTTGACGAGCAGGTTCGGGAACGCCGCCGGCAGCACCTCGGGCTGCTGGAACTGCCCGTCGTAGTTCGGGATGAAGTCGACGACGTCCTCGTCGAGGTTCTCGGTGAGCGCCAGGGCGGGTGGCGCGAGACGCGCCTCGGTGTAGCGCGGGGCCGCGGGGCCGTCATCGAGCGAGCCGAAGTTGCCGTGCCCGTCCACGAGCGGCACGCGCAGCGAGAACGGCTGGGCCAGACGCACGAGCGCGTCGTAGATGGGCGCATCGCCGTGCGGGTGCAGCTTTCCCATCACCTCGCCCACGACACGGGCGCTCTTGACGTGCCCGCGGTCGGGACGCAGGCCCATGTCGGCCATCTGGAAGAGGATGCGCCGCTGCACCGGCTTCAGCCCGTCGCGGGCGTCCGGCAGCGCGCGCGAATAGATGACCGAGTACGCGTACTCGAGGAACGACGTCTGCATCTCGGACGAGACGTCGACGTCCTCGATGCGTCCGTGATCGGCGGCTGCGGGATCGGTGCGGGAAGCGGGCATGTGACGATGAGGCCTCGGGTGACGGCGGGAGCGAGGTGGGGAGATCGCAGTGTGCGAGACTGGCCCCGATGTCCTTCAGCCTACCCGCGGACCCGCCCCGCGCCCGGAGCCTCACCCGTGTCGTTCCCGAGATGTCGGCGGCTCTGACGGGCGACTCCGAATGGTTCGCGCCCGCCCGGAGCGCGATCGTGTGGGTGCTCGACGGGCTCGGCGCGCACAGCCTCTCCGCCCGCGCGGGGCATGCCCGCTTCCTCGCCGAGGCCCGATCGAAGCGGGATGTCGCACGAACGGTCTTCCCCTCGACGACCGCCGCCGCCCTCACGAGCCTGCTCACCGGCGCGCAGCCGGGGGAACACGGCATCGTCGGCTACCGCGCCCGCGTGCCCGGCACCGATGACGTCGTGAATCAACTGCGCGGCTGGGACACCGACGACCTGCCGCTCTCGTTCCAGCGCGCGACGCCGCTTTCGGCGACGCTCGGCCGCCCCTTCTTCGCCGTCTCGCGCGAGGAGTACCAGAGCACCGGTTTCACCGTCGCCACGCTCGGCGACGCCGAGTTCCACGCCGCCGACGACCTGGAAGACCGCGTGCGGATCGCCGCCGACCTCGCGGCGGGGCATCCGGGCTCCCTCGTCTACCTGTACGCGCCGGATCTCGACGCCGTCGGACACAAGCGCGGCTGGGAGTCCGACGAGTGGATCGCGGTGCTGGAGCACGTGGATGCCGCCGCGCGCACGCTCGCCGCCGCGGTCGACCGCGGCACGGGGGTCGTGGTGACCTCCGACCACGGAATGATCGACGTGCCGCGCCACCGGCACGTCCTGCTCGAGGAGGGTCCGCTGCTGGAGGGGGTGCGCCTGATCGGCGGCGAGCCGCGCATGCTCCACCTGTACGCCGAGCCCGGGCAGGCGGACGCCGTGCTCGACCGGTGGCGCGAGGCTGAGGCATCCCGCTCGTGGGTCATCTCGCGCACCGAGCTGGAGGCGTCCGGCCTGATGGGTGACGTGGCACCGGAGGTCCGCGAGAGGATCGGCGACGTCGTGGTCGCCGCCCGCTCGGGCATCGCCTACTACGACGACCGGCTGGCCGACAAGGCGCCGCAGAAGATGGTCGGTCAGCACGGATCGTTGACCGACGAAGAACGGGTCGTCCCGCTCATCCGGCTCGGCGCGTTCGCCTGATCCGCAGACCTGACGGCAGCGTCCGCGTGGTCCCGGTCAGTCGTCGGAGCGGGCGCCGAAGACGATCTCGTCCCACGAGGGCATCGACGTGCGGCCCTTGCGGCGACCCGCCTCGGCCACGGCGGGCGAGGGAGGCTGGTAGTCGGATGCCGGCGGCTCGTCGTCGCCGGCCGTCTCCTCGTAGCCCGGCTCGAGCGCGTCGAACAGGGCGACCGGCGCGGTGCTGCGGGGCGACGCAGCGACCTCCTCGGCCCCTGGCAGCGGTTCGCGCTGGCCCCGCCTGCGACGCAGCGCCTCGAGCAGGTCGGCTGTCTCGGCCGAGGTCGTCACGGGAGGCTCGCTCGCGCGCTTGATCGCCGCCTGCTGCACGGCCGCCGCTGCCGGCGCCGGCAGGTCCGGCGACTCGAGGTCGGCGTCGGGAAGCCGGCGCGGGCCGAACGCGCCGCTGTCGAACCGGGAGTCGTCCTTGGCGGGGGCGGTCTCGAGCGCCCGCAGACGGGGGATCAGGCCTTCCGGCAGCGATCCCTGACGCGAGAGCTGGATCGCGTCGGAGTTCAGCGGCGACAGCGTGGAGCGGCGCGGATCGAATCCCCAGCGGGCGTCGTGGCCGATGTCGTTCGAGGTGAACTCGAGCTTGACGATCCAGCCGGTCGGCTCCTTCCAGCTGGTCCACCGCTCTCCGACGGCTCCGGCCTCCGCGAGCTTGCCGCGCACCGCCGACCCGAAGGTGGTCTGGCCGTCGCCCTCGAGGTCGCCGCCCAGCAGCACCGGGACGGCCAGCGCCTGGCCGACGACGTGCTCGCGCTCGGCGAGCACGGGACCCTCGAAGCGGACGACGTCCTCGACGCGGGCGCCCAGCAGTTCGGCCACCTCGCGCGCGGAAAGCCCCGAGCGGATGTGCGACTGTATCTCGCGCGGGCTCGGCCGAGGAGTCTGCGCGTCGGTGTCGCGCTCCTTGCGCGCCTTGCGCAGCTCCACACGCAGCACGTCGTCGACGTCGAGCGAGAATCTCTCGCCAGACTCGGTCGCCAGAACGAGCTTGTCGTCCTCGGTTCCGATCACCTTGAGCTGTTCCATGCGAAACGCCCCTCCGATCCTGCCTGTCCGCCCATGCTGACACAGCGGACTGCGCGCGCCGGGAATATCCGGCGCGCGCCGCGAGTTTCACGCGGCAGCACCCCCGAGAGCGGCCGGATCGCATTTGCGAAATGAGGACCGGTCGTGCAAACTATCGCCGCCCGCAAGGGCCAGCGCAACCCGCGATACCCCGGAAGTAGAGACCTTCACGCATGGCCACCGATTACGACGCCCCCCGCAAGACCGAGGACGACAGCGAGTCGATCGAAGCGCTCAAGGAGCGCGTTCCCGACAAGCTCTCGGGTTCGGTCGACGTGGAGGACGCCGACAACCCGTCGGGCTTCGAGCTGCCCGGTGCCGACCTGTCGGACCTCGAGCTCGACGTCGTCGTTCTCCCGCCCCAGGAAGACGAGTTCACCTGTTCGAACTGCTTCCTCGTCAAGCACCGCTCGCAACTCGATCACGACACCGCGCACGGGCCTATCTGCTCGGAGTGCGCCGCCTGATCTGAGCCCGCCGCACCGCGGCCGCCAGCCGATCCGGCGTCCGCGAGGAGATCACCCACGCGGTCGTCGGGTCGTCGGGATCGGTCACGGGGATCACCACGACCCCGTCGATGCCCCCGCGGATGAGATGCCACGACCGCGGATCCAGACCCGCCCCGCGCGCGTGACGCGCATCGTCGCCCGTGTGCATCGCCGGGTCTCCGAGGAACTCCACTCCGATGTGAGCGCGCCCCGCCCGCAGCTCGCCGTCCCGGATCTCCAGGACCGGCGCTGCCGCGATCAGCACGCCGACGAGGAGCACCCCCACCGCCACCCCGATGACGAGCGCGACCGTGGTGTCGACGGGAGTGAGCACGAGCGCCACCATCGGAGCGGCCAGCGCCGCCGCCACCAGGATCCACAGCGAGGGACCCAGCCGCTCGCGATAGCCGTCGGTCCGAGGGCCCGCGGCTCCGGCATGACGCGTTGAGTTCTGCATTAGCCTCATGGGGTGACTGAAACGGTGGACGTCCCCATTATCGCCCCCGACGTCCCGGCGTACGCCCACCCGGGCGACGCGGGCGCCGACCTCGTGGCGGCCGAGGCGGTGCGCCTGGAGCCCGGTGGGCGCGCCCTCGTCGGGACCGGCGTGCGCATCGCGCTCCCGGAGGGCTACGTCGCGTTCGTGGTGCCCCGCAGCGGTCTGGCCGCGAAGCACGGCATCACTGTCGTCAACGCCCCCGGCACCATCGACGCCGGCTACCGCGGCGAGATCAAGGTCATCCTGCTCAACACCGACCGCGAGCAGGCCCACGACATCGCCGTCGGCGACCGCATCGCGCAGCTGATCGTGATGCCGGTGCCCCGCGCCGTGTTCATCCGCGTGGAGACCCTGCCCGACAGCGTGCGCGGCGAGGGCGGCTTCGGCTCCACCGGCTATCAGAAGGACGGAGTCCTGGCATGACCGATCCCTCATCCGCCGACGGGCCGCGCAAGGTCGCGCCCGAGGACCGCGCCGAGACGGGGCCCTTCGACGAGTCCGAGGCGAATCCCGTGCGGCCGTACATCGACCTCGGCGGGATCAAGATCCTCCCGCGCGAGGGCCTGAACCTGCGCCTCGAGGTCGAGGAGCAGACCAAGCGCATCGTCGCCGTCGGGCTGGACTACGCCGGCTCGACACTCCAGGTGCAGCCCTTCGCCGCCCCGCGCTCGGCGGGCCTCTGGGAGGAGACGCGCGAGCAGATCCGCCAGCAGATCCGCCAGCAGGGCGGCCGCGTCGAGGAGCGCGAGGGCCCGCTCGGGCCCGAGCTGCTGGCCGAGGTGCCGGTCGTGGCAGGCCCGGACGGCACCGCCGGCAAGCGCCTCGCGCGCTTCGTGGGCGTCGACGGACCGCGCTGGTTCCTGCGCGGCGTGATCGGCGGGGCGGCCACCGCCGACGTCGAGGCGGCCGCTGCCGTCGAGGACCTCTTCCGCTCCATCGTGGTGGTGCGCGGCGGATCGCCGATGCCCCCGCGCGACCTCATCCCGCTGCGGATGCCGGCGACGCCGGGCACGGCGTGAGCGACGCCCCGCGGTTCGACGACGACGCCGGCCGTCCCGCTCCCGGCGGCACGGCGGGCGACGCCGGCGAGCAGACCGATGCCGCGCCCTCGGCATCCGACGTGCTCGGCGCCGCCCTGGGCGGCGCCGCGCGTCGCGCCGGACTCGACCCCGCCGAGGGGAAGAGCACGGGCCACGTCGTGTGGGCCGCCATGGGCGGCTGGCGCGGCATCCTCGAGTCCGTGCTCCCCGGCGTGGTGTTCCTCGTCGCCTGGACCGCGACGTACGACTCCGATCCGGACGTGCGCTCGGGGAACCTTCCGCTGAGCCTCGGGCTGTCGGTCGGCCTCGCCGCGGTCTTCACCGTCGTGCGCTTGATCCAGCGCCAGTCCGCGAACGCGGCGATCGGCGGTCTGATCGCCGCGGCCGCCGCAGCGGGACTGTCCCTGTGGACCGGACGGGGAGAGGACAGCTTCATCCCGGGCTTCCTCACCAACACGCTGTACGGCACCGCATTCCTCGTCTCGGCGTTCGTCGGATGGCCGCTCATCGGCCTCGCCGTCGGATTCCTGATGGGGGAGGGCACCGCGTGGCGCGCCGACCGGCGCAAGCGGCGCGTGTTCTTCTGGCTCTCGATCGCCTGGGCCGCGCTGTTCGCCCTGCGCCTCATCGTCCAGGTGCCGCTGTACCTCGCCGGTGAGGTGGCCGCCCTCGGCACGCTCAAGCTCATCATGGGCCTGCCGCTGTTCGCGCCTCTCGTCGCCGTGACGTGGCTCGCCGTGCGTGCGCTCTACCCGTCCTCGCCGAAGTGATACATTTATCTTGACATCAAGATACTTTCCCGCCGCACGATAAGGGAGACCTCACTAGCCGAGGGCTCCGGTGCGGGGGAAGATGGGGATGCCGGACTCCGGCCCGATCCCGCCGCCGACGAAGGAGACAGACGTGTCCACGGTTGACAGCTTCGGTGCGAAGAGCACCCTGACGGTCGGCAGCACCGACTACGAGATCTTCCGCATCGACACCGTCGACGGCTACGAGAAGCTCCCGTTCAGCCTCAAGGTGCTGCTGGAGAACCTGCTGCGCACCGAGGACGGCGCGAACGTGACGAAGGAGCAGATCAAGGCCCTCGGCTCGTGGAACCCCGACGCCGAGCCCGACACCGAGATCCAGTTCACGCCGGCCCGCGTCGTGATGCAGGACTTCACCGGCGTGCCCTGCATCGTCGACCTCGCCACGATGCGCGAGGCCGTGACCGCCCTCGGCGGCGACCCGAACCGCATCAACCCGCTGTCGCCCGCCGAGATGGTCATCGACCACTCCGTGATCGCCGACCTGTTCGGCACCGAGAACGCCCTCGAGCGCAACGTCGAGATCGAGTACGAGCGCAACGGCGAGCGGTACCAGTTCCTCCGCTGGGGGCAGACGGCGTTCGACGACTTCAAGGTGGTCCCGCCCGGCACCGGCATCGTGCACCAGGTGAACATCGAGCACCTCGCGAAGGTGATCTACGACCGCCAGGTCGACGGGGTTCTGCGCGCCTACCCCGACACCTGCGTCGGAACCGACTCGCACACCACCATGGTCAACGGCCTGGGCGTGCTGGGCTGGGGCGTCGGCGGCATCGAGGCCGAGGCCGCCATGCTCGGCCAGCCCGTCTCGATGCTGATCCCGCGCGTCGTCGGCTTCAAGCTGACCGGCGAGATCCCCGCCGGCGTCACCGCGACCGACGTCGTGCTGACCATCACCGACATGCTGCGCAAGCACGGCGTGGTCGGCAAGTTCGTCGAGTTCTACGGCGAGGGGGTCGCCTCGGTGCCGCTGGCGAACCGCGCCACCATCGGCAACATGAGCCCGGAGTTCGGCTCGACCGCCGCGATGTTCCCCATCGACGACGTCACGCTCGAGTACCTCCGCCTCACCGGGCGCGACGAGGACGCCGTCGCGCTGGTCGAGGCGTATGCCAAGGAGCAGTCGCTCTGGCACGACCCGACGCGGGAGCCGGCCTTCAGCGAGTACATGGAGCTGGACCTCGGGACCGTCGTCCCCTCGATCGCAGGCCCCAAGCGCCCGCAGGACCGCATCCTGCTGTCCGAGGCGAAGGCGCAGTTCGAGAAGGACATCGTCAGCTACGCCACGGCCTCCACCTCCGACGACATCGTCGACCTCGAGTCCAAGCACTCCTTCCCCGCTTCCGACCCGGGCCAGGTCCCCGGCGAGGAGGAGCCCACCACGCGTCCGGTGCACATCAACAGCGGCGCCCCGGCGACGGCGTCCAAGCCGGTCAAGGTCACCACGCCCGACGGCGAGGCGTACATCCTCGACAACGGCGCCGTCACGCTGGCCGCCATCACGTCGTGCACCAACACCTCGAACCCGTCGGTCATGATCGCGGCCGGTCTGCTGGCCAAGAAGGCGGTCGACAAGGGCCTCAAGCGCAAGCCCTGGGTGAAGACCACGCTCGGCCCGGGTTCCAAGGTCGTCACCGACTACTACGAGAAGTCCGGCCTGGACAAGGCGCTCGAGGGCCTGGACTTCTTCACCGTCGGCTACGGCTGCACCATCTGCATCGGCAACTCGGGTCCCCTCATCGAGGAGGTCTCCGCCGCGATCAACGACCATGACCTCGCGGTGACCGCGGTGCTCTCGGGCAACCGCAACTTCGAGGGCCGCATCAGCCCCGACGTGAAGATGAACTACCTCGCCTCGCCGCCCCTCGTGGTCGCGTACGCGCTGGCGGGCTCGATGAACTTCGACTTCGAGACCGACCCGCTGGGCAAGGACACCGAGGGCAACGATGTCTTCCTGAGGGACATCTGGCCCTCGCCCGACGAGGTCCAGCAGATCATCGACACGTCGATCTCGCGCGAGCAGTTCATCACCCAGTACGCGACGGTGTTCGAGGGCGACGAGCGGTGGAAGAACCTGCCCACGCCGACCGGTCCGATCTTCGAGTGGAACGACGAGTCGACCTACGTGCGCAAGCCCCCGTACTTCGAGGGCATGACGATGGAGCTGACCCCGGTCAGCGACATCACCGGCGCGCGGGTCATGGCGACGCTGGGCGACTCGGTGACCACCGACCACATCTCGCCGGCGGGCAACATCAAGGCCGGCACGCCGGCTGCGCAGTACCTCACCGAGCACGGCGTCGCGCAGAAGGACTTCAACTCCTACGGCTCGCGTCGCGGCAACCACGAGGTCATGATCCGCGGCACGTTCGCGAACATCCGCCTGAAGAACGAGCTCGTCGCCGCGGTCAACGACGGTCAGATCGTCGAAGGCGGCTTCACGCGCGACTTCACCCAGGAGGGCGGCCCGCAGTCGTTCATCTACGACGCGAGCATGAACTACCAGGCGCAGGGAACGCCCCTGGTCGTCTTCGGCGGCAAGGAGTACGGCTCCGGCTCGTCGCGCGACTGGGCGGCCAAGGGCACGAGCCTGCTCGGCGTGAAGGCCGTGATCACCGAGAGCTTCGAGCGCATCCACCGCTCGAACCTCATCGGCATGGGCGTGGTCCCGCTGCAGTTCCCGGCCGGCGAGAGCTGGCGCTCGCTCGGTCTGGACGGCACCGAGATCGTCTCGATCGAGGGCCTCGAGCAGCTCAACGAGGGCGTCACGCCCAAGACGGTGCGCGTCACCGCCGAGCCCAGCGAGTTCTCGCCCGAGGGCAAGCAGACTGTCGTGTTCGACGCGGTCGTCCGCATCGACACGCCCGGCGAGGCCGACTACTACCGCAACGGGGGCATCCTGCAGTACGTGCTCCGCTCGCTGGTCTGACAGCCGATTCACGGGGGACCGGATGCCGAGGCATCCGGTCCCTCGTTCATGCCGCGGGTAGACTGACAGGGCCCTTCCGGGCTGGAAAGGAGCGGGGATGTCGCTGCTGTCGTCCATCGCCGGACCCCGTGACCTCGACGCGCTGACCACCGACCAGCTGGAGCAGCTCGCGGACGAGATCCGCGGCTTCCTCGTCGAGAACGTCGCCCGCACCGGGGGTCACCTCGGCCCGAATCTCGGCGTCGTGGAGCTCACCATCGCTCTGCACAGGGTGTTCGACTCGCCGAACGACCCGATGATCTTCGACACCGGTCACCAGTCGTACGTGCACAAGCTGCTGACCGGCCGCCAGGACTTCTCGCGGCTCCGCGCACGTGGGGGCCTGGCCGGCTACCCCCAGCGCTCGGAGAGCCTCCACGACGTCGTCGAGTCCTCGCACGCCTCCAGCTCGCTGAGCTGGGCCGACGGCGTATCCCGGGCCCTCACGCGCACCGGGCGCAAGGACCGCCACGTCATCGCCGTCGTCGGCGACGGATCGCTCACCGGCGGCATGACGTGGGAGGCGCTCAACAACATCTCCGACGACAACGACCGGAACCTGGTGATCGTCGTCAACGACAACGGGCGGTCGTACGCCCCCACGATCGGCGGCATGGCGCGGTATCTGAACCGCGTGCGCACCGCCGAGTCGTACCGCACGCTGCACCGCGGCTCCGACAACCTGTTCCGCAAGCTCGGCCCGGCCGCGCGCGCGGTCTATCGCGGCGTGCGGGGCGGGACCCACGGATTCCTGTCCCGCTTCACCAACAACGCCGCCCTCTACTCGAACCTCGACATCAAGTACCTGGGTCCGGTGGACGGCCATGACCTGCCGACCCTCATCGAGACGCTCGAGCTGGCCAAGGAGTACGGCGCGCCCGTCATCGTCCACGCCATCACCGAGAAGGGCCGCGGCTACGCGCCCGCACTGTCGGACGAGGCCGACCAGTTCCACGCGGTGGGCAAGATCGACCCCCTCACGGGAGCGGCCCTGGGCTCCTCCGGCGGCCTCGCATGGACCGACGTCTTCGCCGACGAGCTCGTCGCGGTCGGCGACGAGCGCGAGGACATCATCGCCATGACCGCCGCCATGCTGCGGCCCACGGGACTCCTCTCGTTCGCGCAGCGCTTCCCCGACCGCGTCTACGACGTCGGCATCGCCGAGCAGCACGCCGTCGCCTCGGCGGCCGGCCTCGCCTTCGGCGGGCTGCACCCCGTCGTCGCGATCTACGCGACATTCATGAATCGCGCGTTCGACCAGGTGCTGATGGACGTCGCGCTCCACCGCGCGGGCGTCACGTTCGTCCTCGACCGCGCGGGGGTCACCGGACCCGACGGTCCCAGCCACCACGGCATCTGGGACCTCGCGATGCTGCAGATCGTGCCGCACATCCGCATCGCCGTGCCCCGCGACGAGCCGCGGCTGCGCGAGGAGCTCCGCGAGGCCGTCGCCGTCGACGACGCGCCGACCGTGGTCCGCTTCCCGAAGGGCGCCGTCAGCCCGGAGCTGCCGGCGATCGAGCGCCTCGAGGACGGTGTCGACGTGCTGGTGCGCTCCGACGCCCACGACGTCCTCCTCGTGGGCATCGGCCCGATGGCGCACATCGCCGTCGACGTGGCCGAGCGGCTACGCGCCCAGGGGATCGGCGCCACCGTCGTCGACCCGCGGTGGGTCGTCCCGGTGCAGCCGTCGATCGTGGAGCTGGCGGCATCCCACCGCCTCGTCATCACCATCGAGGACGGCATCCGTGTCGGCGGCATCGGCACGCGCGTGCGGCAGGTGCTGCGCGAAGCGGGAATCGACACGGCCGTCGACGAGCTCGGCGTGCCCGACGAGTTCATCGACCACGCGAGCCGCGAGCAGATCCTCGAGGACGCCGGTCTCACGCCCGCGAAGATCGCGCAGGACGTCGTCGCCCAGGTGCTCGGCACGCGCATCCCCGTCGCCCGCGGAGCCCAGACCAGCGAGATCCCCACGCTGCCGGACCTGGCCCGCACGCGCGACGAGCGCCGCTAGACGGAGCTCAGCCGGTCCGCCAGCACGGCGGCCGCCGCGCCCCACTCGGACCGTGCGGGACCGGGCGCGAGGGGCGCGACCGCCTGCGACAGCAGGTATCCGTCGGTGAGCGCATCGCCGGTCACGATCACGCGCAGCAGCTCCACGCCGCATTCCCTGCGCACGAGCTCGGTGCACGCAGCCACGATGCGCGGCGACAGCGCGTCGTTCGGCGGGAGGACCGCGCCGTCCAGCTCGTGCACGAGGTCGCGCAGCGCGGCGCCGACGATGTTGCCCGCCCGCTCCTTCACGTTCAGCACGTCCAGCTCGAGCACCCGCAGGTCGTGGCCCGAGACGATGGACCGCCAGTCGAACGACGCATGGACGAGGTGCTGATGCCCGCTCGCCGCCGTGAGGCAGCGCGCCGGGAGATCCGTCGATCGGGCCCGGACGTCGACCATGCGGTACCAGTACAGGATCGGGAACGCCCCGTGGGTGCCCGGTCGCAGCACCACGACCTCGCCGCGGCCGTCGTCCGACCCGCGCACCCGTCGGATGATCGGCTTGCCGTTGCGCGTGCGGATCGCGGCCGAGCCCTCGTCCACCGTGACCAGGAAGAGCTTCATGAGCGCCGGGACCACCACGAGGAGGGTCAGCGCCGCGCCGCTCGTCTTGACGAGCACGCTGAGCGCGTTGCCGCTGAACAACCCTGAGATCGCATCCAGCACCCGGACTCCTCCCGATCGTCCCTGAGTAAAGGATGCCCTGCGTCGATCCCGGGACATCGCCGAAGACGCCCCTGCTCGCGAGATGTTCACCGGCATGACCGCCGGCGTTCCACGGCGGGGGTGCGGTCGTTCGCCGCGCCGGCCGCTGTCGCCCCCGCGGCACGCACAGGGCGCACCCTCCGAGGAGGATGCGCCCTGCGCGGCCCGCCTGTCGTCGGTCGGCTCAGCTGCCGATGCCCGTGATCACCGGGTGGTGGAAGGTGTCGCCGAATGCCCGCTGCGAAGCCCCCTCGCGGTCGAGGTAGGGCGATGCGCCACCGTCGATGAACGGCCAGCCGGCTCCGAGGATGAGGCACAGGTCGATGTCCTGCACCTCCGGGACCACGCCCTCGTCGAGCATGATCCTGATCTCCTGGGCGAGTCCGTCCTGGACGCGCTCGAGAATGGTCTCCGCCGAGGCGGGCGAGGAGCCGACGGCGGGCTTGAGCACCTTCTCCGCCGCCTTCGTCCAGCCGGTCACGCGGCCGCCCTTGTCCTTCTCGACCACCTGCGGCAGCTCCGCGAGGGCGTGGAAGTTCTCGTTCGCGTAGAAGCGGTCGGGGAAGGCGCGCACCATCGTGTCCTGCACGTGTGCGGCGACCTTCCATCCGACGAGGTCGATCAGCTGGAACGGTCCCATCGGCAGTCCGAGCGGCGCGAAAGCCTTCTCGACGTCGGCGATGGGAGTGCCCTCGTACACCGCGCGCGCCGCCTCGCCCATGACCTTGGCGAGCAGCCTGTTCACCACGAAGCCCGGCGCATCCGCCGTCAGCACGCCGTTCTTCCCGAGGCTCTTCGCCACGACGAAGGCCGTCGAGAGTGCGGCATCCGACGTCTGCGGCGTCTTCACGATCTCGATCAGCGGCATGACCGCCACCGGGTTGAAGAAGTGGAAGCCCACCAGGCGCTCGGGATGCGTCAGCTTCGCGCCGATCTCCGCCACGGACAGCGACGAGGTGTTGGTGGCGAGGATGGCGTCCTCCGCGATGATCTTCTCGATCTCGCCGAACACCTGCTGCTTGACCGCCACCTCCTCGAATACGGCCTCGATCACGAAGTCGCAGTCGGCATAGAGCGTCTTGTCGGTCGTGCCGGTCACGAGGGCGCGCAGCCTGTTGGCCGCGTCGCCGTCGAGTCGCCCCTTCGCCTCGAGCTTGCCGATCTCGTCGTGGATGTAGGCCACACCCTTGTCGACCCGCGCCTGATCGAGGTCGGTGATGAGCACCGGCACCTGCAGCTTGCGGACGAACAGCAGCGCGAACTGGCTGGCCATGAGGCCGGCGCCGATGATGCCGACCTTGGCGACCGTCTTCGCCAGGGCCTTGTCAGGAGCCCCGACCGGCCGCTTGGCGCGCTTCTGCACCAGATCGAACGCGTACATGGATGCCGCGAACTGGTCGCCGGTTACGAGCTCGGCCAGCGCCTCGTCCTCGCGGGCGAAGCCCTCAGCCTTGGTGCCGCCCTTCGCCTTGTCGAGGAGGTCCAGCGCCACGTACGGCGACTTCGGGACCGTCCCGATCCTGGACTCGAGCATGCCGCGTGCCATCTTGATCGCGATGGGCCACTTGGTGAGGCGCTCGATCTTCCCGGGCTCGTGCTTGCGCTCGACCTTGGTCTTGCCGCTGAGCACGCGGTCCGCCCAGTTCAGCGAATCCTCGAGGTAGTTCGCCGCCGGGAAGATCGCGTCCACGATTCCGTAGTCGAACGCCTGCTGCGGCTTGAGCATGCGGTTCTGCTTCAGCGGGTTGGAGATCACGACCTCGAGGGCGTTCTCGATGCCGATGAGGTTCGGCAGCAGGTAGGCGCCGCCCCAGCCGGGGATGATGCCGAGGAAGACCTCGGGGAGGGCGATCGCGGCGGCCGACGCATCCACCGTCCGGTACGTGCTGTTCAGCGCGATCTCGAGGCCGCCGCCCAGCGCCAGCCCGTTCACGAACGCGAACGTCGGCACCCCCAGCTCGGACAGCATGCCGAAGACCTTGTGACCCAGCTGGGCCACCAGGCGTGCATTGTCCTTCGAGCCGACCTTGCTGATGTCGGAGAGGTCGGCGCCCGCCGCCAGGATGTACTGCTTGCCGGTGATGCCGACCGCCTGGATCTCACCGGCCGCGGCACGCCCCTCGAGCGCCTCGAGCGTCTCGCCCAGCTGGAACATCGTCGCCGGTCCCAGCGTGTTGGGGCGGGTGTGGTCGCGACCGTTGTCGAGCGTGATGAGGGCGAGCACCTTGCCGGAGGGGAGGCGGATGTCGCGCACCCGCGAGTGCGTGATCACCTCGCCCTCCGTGACGGCGAGGATGGGGGAGAAGTCGATGTCGTCGTAGTTCGTCATTCCGCGCTTACTTCCGCTTCTTTCCGTCGTAGAACGGGTTCTCCCAGATGACCGAGCCGCCTTGGCCCAGACCGACGCACATCGCGGTGAGGCCGTAGCGCACGTCGGGTCGTTCGGCGAACTGCGCCGCGAGCTGGATCATCAGGCGGACGCCGGACGCCGCCAGCGGGTGGCCGAAGGCGATGGCGCCGCCCCACTGGTTGACGCGCGGGTCGTCGTCGGCGATGCCGAAGTGGTCGAGCAGGGAGATCACCTGGATGGCGAACGCCTCGTTGAGCTCGAACAGTCCGATGTCGCCGATCGTCAGGCCCGCCTTCTTCAAGGCCTTCTCCGTCGACGGGATCGGCCCGATGCCCATGATCTCGGGCTGGACGCCGGCGAACGCGAACGAGACGAGCTTCATCTTCGGCGTGAGCCCGAGCTCCTTGACCGCGCCGCCACCGGCGAGGAGCGACATCGTCGCACCGTCGGTGAGCGGCGACGAGGTGCCCGCGGTCACCCGGCCGTGCGGGCGGAACGGGGTCTTGAGGCTCGCGAGGTCCGCCATCGTGGTACCCGGCCGCCGGCCCTCGTCCTCGGTCGCGAGACCCCACGAGCCGTCGGCGTCCTTGATCGCGACCGGCACGAGATCCGGCTGGATCTTGCCGGCGTCGTACGCCGCCTGCACCTTGTGCTGGCTGAGCATGCCGAAGCGGTCGGAGCGCTCCTTGGTCAGGTGGGGGAACCGGTCGAAGATGCGCTCGGCGGTGACGCCCATGTTGAGCGCGCCGGGGTCGACCATCTTCTCGGCGACGAAGCGGGGGTTGGGGTCGGCGTTGCCGCCGATCGGGTGGTGGCCCATGTGCTCCACCCCGCCGGCCAGGGCGACGTCGTACATGCCCACGCCGATCGAGGCGGCCATCGTCGTGACGCTGGTCATCGCGCCCGCGCACATGCGGTCGATCGCGAAGCCCGGGACGGTCTGGGGGAGCCCGGCGAGGATCGCGACGCTGCGGCCGAGGGTCAGACCCTGATCGCCCGTCTGCGACGTCGCGGCGATGGCGACGTCGTCGACGCGGTCCCTCGGAACGCCCGGATTGCGCTCCATGAGTCCGATCGTCGCCTTGACGGCGAGGTCGTCCGCGCGGGTGTTCCAGTACATGCCCTTTTCGCCGGCGCGCCCGAACGGGGTGCGCATGCCATCGACGAAGTAGACGTCCGAAATCTCGGCCACTCTGCCTCCAAAAGTTGGGATGACGCCAGCCTAGGAGGGCGGTCGGAGCGGTCTGAATCGGGTGGCGGAAACCTACGAAGCCGTTTCGGAGGGCTCCGACACGGCTTGCACGGATCCCACAAAGGCATCGGCGATCAGCTGTGCAGTCTGCGCAATCTGCCACGACCGCGCGCCGAGCGAGGCGAGCGCGTCGCCGATGGATGCCTCGGTCACCGGCTCCGGCGGCGTCCACGCGATGCGCCGCAGCAGGTCGGGAGTCAGCAGGTTCTCGGTCGGCATGCGCAGCTCCTCCGCCCGCCGCTCGACGACGGGGCGCGCCGCCTTCAGGCGCGCGTCCGCCTCGGGGTTGCGGTCCGCCCACGCGCGGGGCGGCGGGAGCGAGTCCCCGCCCGTCGCGCGCTCCAGCGGGAGGTGGCTCGTGGCACGGCCCGCCTCGATGGCGGCCCACCAGCGATCGAGCTGAGAGCGGCTGGCCCGCCCGGTGAACTCCTTCACAGCGGCCAGTGCGCTCTTCGACTTGGGGTCGGCGAGCACCGCGGCCACCAGCGCGCGGTCGGGCACGAGTCGCCCGGGCGCGACGTCCTCCGCCCGCGCGTACTCCTCGCGCGCGGTCCACAGCTCACGGGCGACGGCCAGCGCCTTGCGTCCACGTACCGTGTGCAGGCCGCTCAGGCGACGCCACGGCTCTTCGCGCGGCGGCTTCGGCTCGCGTTCGAGCACGGCGCGGAACTCCTCGGCCGCGAAGTCGGCCTTGCCCTGCTCGTGAAGCTCCTCGAGCAGCTTGTCGCGCACGTCCACGAGGTGCTCGACGTCCAGTGCCGCGTACTCCAGCCACGACTGCGGCAGCGGACGGGTGGACCAGTCCGAGGCGGAGTGCGCCTTGGCGAGGGTGATCCCGAGGGTGTCCTCCACGACCGCACCGAGGCCAACCCGGTCATGACCCAGAAGTCGCGCGGCGAGCTCGGTGTCGAAGATCGAGTCGGGCACGAGGCCCAGTTCGCGCAGTGACGGCAGGTCCTGGCTGGCGGCGTGAAGGACCCACTCCTCGTGACCGATCGCGTCCTGCAGCGCCTGGAAGTCCCCGATGGGCGGAGGGTCGAACAGGAACACGCCGACGCCGCGACGGAACACCTGCACGAGGTATGCGCGTTGCGAGTACCGGAATCCGGAGGCGCGCTCGACGTCGACGGCCACAGGCCCCTGGCCGGCGGCCAGCCGGCGCGCGGCGTCGGCGAGGTGGCCCACCTCGTCGATCACCTCATAATCAACCACGCGGCGTCCTGCGCGAACCCAGCATCGCGATCCCTTCCGAGCCGGGCGGGAGCCCGGCGAGCATGCATACCAACTCCGCCCATGCTTCCACGTGCGGAGCGATCGCGCCTTCCGGTGACCAGGACGCCCGCAGCTCGATCTGCGCACCGTCTCCTTCCGCGGCAAGGGAGCCGAAACCTTTGGAGAGCGTCTTCGTGGCCGTCCCGGAGGCCGAATGGAACCCGGCGCGACGCGACGCCAGCGCGTCGGTGAGCCACGTCCACGCGACATCGGCCAGGAGCGGATCGACTCCGATCTCCGGCTCGAGCGGCGCCTGGGCGAAGCACACGATGCGCCAGGGGCCGTTCCACGGCGCCGGCTCCTCCGGATCGTGCAGCAGCACGAGCCGACCCGTGCCGTACGGCGAGTCGACGTCGTCGGGGGAGGAGCGCACATCGCCCGCGATCGCGAGCGCCTGGGGCGCCAGCCCCTGCGGTGCCGGGATCTCACGCACCGTCAGGTCGTCGCGGAACGAGATCGAGCGCACCGCCTCGGCCGCCTGCTCGAACGAGCTCGGTGCCGCGGGGGGACGCTGGTCAGCCACGCGGACAGACTAGAGTGATGCCTCGATGGTCGCCTTCAGGCGCGCCGCGATGGGCGGCGCAACCCGCAGCTCCGCCACCCGGCCCCGCACACCCGCCTACGTCGCCGGGGTCAAAGCCGCGCTCACGGTGCTGAGCGTCGCGCTGGCCGGGACGCTCGGCGCCCTCGCCGCCGGGTCCGTCCTGATGGCCCGCCGCGTCGTCACGCCGACGCGGCGCGAGCCCGACACGCGCATCCTCGCCCTGGACACCGCCGCGCAGACGATCACGCTGTCGCGGACGCCCGACACCGCGCTTCCGGGGCGCTACGGCCTGTTCACCAAGGGCACCTCGGATTACATCAAGCTCGGCTCGGTGCTCTCGGAGGACGCCACCAGCGTCAAGCGCAAGCTGCTCACCCATATCGGCTCCGACGCCGAGCTCGCCCCCGAGGCGGCCTTCAGCGGCTGGTACTACGACCGTCCCGAGCAGCTGCACCTTCCCTTCAGCCCGGAGCTCATCGGCTCGACCGTCGGCCCGTGCCCGGCGTGGCTCTTCCCGGCGGGCTCCGGCGAGACGTGGGTCATCCAGGTGCACGGGCGCGGTACGACGCGCGCCGAGTGCCTGCGCGCGGTCCCCGTCTTCCACGGGCTCGGCATCACCTCGCTCGTGGTCTCGTACCGCAACGACGGTGAGGCGCCGCGCAGCCGCAGCGGCACCTACGGGCTGGGATCGACGGAATGGCGCGACGTCGATGCCGCCGTCGGGTTCGCCCGGCGACGGGGCGCCCGCCGGATCGTGATCATGGGCTGGTCGATGGGCGGAGCGATCGCGCTGCAGCTGGCCCTGAACTCCGCACACCGCGACGCGATCGCCGGCCTGATCCTCGAGTCGCCCGTCGTGGACTGGAGCCTCGTGCTGAAGTACCAGGCGCGCGAGCAGCGCGTGCCCGACGCGATCACGGGTCTGGCGATGGAGGCGCTCCGTACGGAGTGGGCGGCCCCGCTCACCCGCACCGGCGCGGCGATCCGCCTCGACCAGCTCGACGTGCTGTCGCGCGCGAGCGAGCTGCGGCATCCGATCCTCATCCTCCACAGCGACGACGACGGCTACGTCCCCTCGGACGCCTCGCACGACCTCGTCGTCGCCCGCCCCGATCTCGTCCAGATGCAGGTGTTCGAGGTCGCGCGGCACACGAAGCTGTGGAACTACGACCAGGAGCGATGGAGCGACAGCATCCGCTCGTGGCTCGCAGCGCAGAGCCTCCTGCCCGGCTGAGGAGTGCGCGCGGGTCAGGCGGCCGCTTTGGCGCGCACCTGCCGCTGCGCGCGCAGCAGCATGCCCGTCATGCCCGAGATCCGCAGCGGCGACACGACGCGGGTGAGCCCCAGCGTCTGGGGAAAGTCGCCCGGCACCGCGAGGACCTCGCCGGCTGTCAGCCCGGTGAGGCCCTGGGCCAGGATGCTGGCGAAGCCGCGCGTCGTCGGCGCCTCGGGCGGCGCCGTCGCGTGCATGGCCACGGTGCCGTCGCCGTCGACGTCCACGACGATGAAGACGGGGGACTGGCACTCGACGACGCGCTCGTAGAGCTCGGGGTGGCCTTCGTACTCCGCCGGCACGGCGGGCAGCTCGTACGAGTACTCCAGGAGCAGCTGCAGCCGGTCGGCCTCGGGCAGCTCCAGGAACTCGTCGCGGATCTCGGCGAGGCGCTCGGGCAGGGCGGTGTCGGTCATCCCCGCCATCATCCCACGCCCGGCTGGCGAGGGACCCGGCCGGTCACCGGCGGGGGGCGTCGCCGGGCTCGGCTCCCGCGACGATCGGCACGCGCACCGCGCTGCCCCACTCCGTCCATGACCCGTCGTAGTTGCGCACGTCGTCGAAGCCCAGGAGATGCCTGAGCACGAACCAGGTGTGGCTGGACCGCTCGCCGATCCGGCAGTAGGCGACGATCGCATCGTCGCCTTTCAGCCCGACCTCGCCCCGGTAGATCGCGTCGAGCTCGGCGCGGCTCTTGAAGCCGCCGTCCTCGGCGACGGCGCGTCCCCACGGGACGCTCCTCGCCGTGGGGATGTGTCCGGCGCGCAGGGCGCCCTCCTCGGGGTAGGCCGGGGCAGTGGTGCGCGAGCCGTCGTACTCCTCAGGGGAGCGCACATCGATGAGCGGACCGCTGCCGAGGTGTGCGAGGACGTCCTCCTTGTATGCGCGCAGCACCGAGTCGTCGCGCTCGACGACCGGGTAGCGCGTGGGCGCGGGCTTGGGCACCTCGGTCGTCATCGGGCGGCCCTCGGCGATCCACTTGTCACGGCCGCCGTCGAGGAGCCGGACGTCCTCGTGCCCGAAGAGGGAGAAGACCCACAGCGCGTAGGCCGCCCACCAGTTGTTCTTGTCCCCGTAGATCACCACCGTGTCATCGCGGGAGATCCCCTTGCGGCCGAGCAGCGCGGCGAAACCCTCGCCATCGACGTAGTCGCGCACCACGGGGTCGTTGAGCTCGGTGTGCCAGTCCACCTTGACGGCACCGGGGATGTGCCCCGTCTCGTACAGCAGCACGTCCTCGTCGGATTCGACGACGACGAGCCCCGGCCGGCCCAGCCGGGCCTCGAGCCACTCGCCGGTGACGAGCCGTCCGGGCTGGGCGTACTCGGCGAACTTCTCGGACGAGGTGTCGGTCTCGACGGGCATGGCGTCTCCTGATGTCGGCGGGGTGCGGGCACGCGTCGGCGCCCGCGGGCGGCGGTTAGGGTTGAACCGTCGCCTTCGACCCTAGATTCCCGGGCGGGCGAGCACAGCCCTGCTGTAACGCGCCGTCCACTTCCACCGAGGATCCGCATGACCGTCTCCGCCACCCGCTCCGGCGTCGTCCACCTCGCAGAGCGGACCCCGCAGCTCGCCGGTGCCGAGATGGTCGCCGCCCTCGTGCCGCCGCCGCAGTTCGCCGACGCGACTTTCGACACCTACCGGGCCGATCCCGCATATCCCTCGCAGCAGGAGGCGAAGGACCTGCTCCTGGCGTTCACCGGAACCGCGGCACCCGTCAAGGGCGGGCTCTTCCGTCGCGCGAAGCGGCCGGAGGTCAAGCCGGGCGTGTACCTCGACGGCGGCTTCGGCGTGGGCAAGACCCACCTCCTGGCCGCGGTGTACCACGCGCTGCCCGCGCGGCGGAAGTACTTCGGGTCGTTCATCGAGTACACGGCGCTCGTGGGCGCGCTCGGCTACCAGAACACCGTCGAGCTGTTCCGCGGCTCGGATCTGCTGTGCATCGACGAGTTCGAGCTGGACGACCCCGGTGACACGATGGTGATGACCCGGCTGCTGGGCGAGCTCGTCGCCTCCGGGACGCGTCTGGCGGCGACATCCAACACCCCTCCCAACGCGCTCGGGGAGGGGCGGTTCGCCGCGCAGGACTTCCTGCGCGAGATCCACGCCATGGCGGCGAGCTTCCATACGGTGCGCATCGACGGGACGGACTACCGTCACCGCGCCGTCGACGGCCACGCGATGGTGCTCGAGCGCCCGCAGTACGACGCGGCGATCGCGGATGCCGCGGCCACGAGCCTCGTCTCCGACGATGCGTTCGACGACCTCGTAAGCCACCTCGCCCGCGTGCACCCGTCGCGCTACATCCGCCTGATCGAGGGGCTCTCGATGGTCGGACTGCGCGACGTCGAGCCTTTCACGGACCAGTCCGCGGCGCTGCGGTTCGTCGCCTTCATCGACCGCGTGTACGACGCGCAGCTGCCGGTCCGGGCGACGGGGACGTCGCTGGACCTCGTCTTCCCGGAGGAGATGCTCGCCGGGGGGTACCGCAAGAAGTATCTCCGGGCGATCTCCCGCCTGGTCGCGTCGACCCTCGCCTGATTCCCGGCGGGTCCTCGGAGCCCCGAAACACGATGTTTACGTGCGGGGCGGCTCCGTAACGAAGGAGAAACACGGGTCGTCCCGCTGCCGAAACGGACGGTCGACACACTGAGGGAACCCGACGCTTTCAGCTGCGTCCCCCGCAGAGAGGTTCTCCACCGAGATGGATCAAGGCAACACCGCATTCATGCTCATAGCGGCCGCGCTCGTCTTGTTGATGACGCCCGGTCTCGCGTTCTTCTACGGCGGCCTGGTGAAGGCCAAGAGCGTCATCAGCATGATGATGCTCAGCTTCGGCGCACTCGGCCTCATCGGCGTGCTGTGGGTCGTCTACGGCTACGCCATCGCCTTCCCCGGCGCTGAGGGCCTCGTCGCCCCGTGGTCGATCGACTGGTCGGCCATCGGACTGACCAGCCTCCTCGAGGTGCCGGAGGGCGCGGCATACCCGCCGCTGGCCTTCGTCGCGTTCCAGGCCACCTTCGCGATCCTCACGGTCGCTCTGGTGTCGGGCGCCATCGCCGACCGCGCCAAGTTCGGATCGTGGATGATCTTCGCGGCCATCTGGGCCACGATCGTCTACTTCCCGGTCGCCAGCTGGGTGTTCAACTTCGGCCTCGCCGAGGACGGCAGCTTCGCCTACGGCGGCTGGATCACCTACGGCATGCAGGAGTGGTTCGGAGTCGGCGCGATCGACTTCGCGGGCGGCACGGCCGTCCACATCAACGCCGGCGCGGCCGCTCTCGCGCTCGCCCTGGTGCTCGGCAAGCGCGTCGGCTTCCAGAAGGGCGTCCACGTCCCGCACAACCCGCCGTTCGTGCTGCTGGGCGCCGGCCTGCTGTGGTTCGGCTGGTTCGGCTTCAACGCCGGCTCGGAGCTCGCCGCCGACGGCACCGCGGCCCTCGCGTTCGTCAACACGATCGCCGCCCCCGCCGCGGCCCTCCTGGCCTGGCTCGTGGTCGAGAAGCTGAAGGACGGCAAGCCCACCTCGGTCGGTGCCGCCTCCGGCGCCGTCGCGGGTCTGGTCGCCATCACCCCGGCGTGCGCGTCGGTGACCCCGATCTGGGCGATCGTGCTCGGCCTCGTCGCCGGCGCCGTCTGCGCCCTCGCGATCGAGCTCAAGTACAAGTGGGGCTTCGACGACTCGCTCGACGTCGTGGGCATCCACCTCGTCGGCGGCCTCATCGGAACGCTGTACCTCGGCTTCTTCGCCAACGGCACCGGCCTCATCTACAGCGGCTCGTTCACGCAGCTGCTCGTGCAGGCCATCGCCGCGATCGCCGTCCTCGTGTACTCGTTCGCCCTGGCCTTCGGCATCGGCCTGGTCATCGAGAAGACGATCGGCTTCCGCGTCAAGAACGAGGACGAGGTCGCCGGCATCGACACCGTCGTGCACGGCGAAGAGGGATACGTCCTGGAGGGCACTCGCGCCTGACGCTCTTCGCACAGCGCCGAAGGGGCGCCGGGGCGGCCCGACGCGCCTCGTAGGATGACGCGTGTGACACAGCGAAGAGGTCTGCTCGGCGTCCTGAGCGGCATTCTGCGGCCGCGGCGGTCCGCAGCGCCGGCGGTCCCCGCCGCGTCGCACGCCGGCGCGACCGCCACGATCGAGGTGCCGCCACCGGGCCGGAGCGCGCTGCGGATCGCGTACGCCCCCGACCGCGACGGCGAGCCGGACGCCGGAGAGGTCGTCTGGACCTGGGTGCCGTACGTCGAGAACGACGGGCGTGGCAAGGACCGTCCCGTGCTCGTCATCGGAAGGCAGGATTCCGAACGCGTCTACGCCGTCAAGCTCACCAGCAAGGCCCACGACGGCGACCGCGACTTCCTCCCCCTGGGCGCGGGGGAGTGGGACGCGCGCGGCAGGCCGTCGTGGGTCGACATCGACCAGATCTACAGCGTGCATCGCGAGGGACTGCGGCGTGAGGCATCCGCCCTCGATCTCGAGCGCTTCATGCGGGTCGCCGACGCGCTCCACCGCCGCTACGGCTGGGCGATTGACGACTGACCGGATGCAGAAGAGGCCGGCCACTGACGTGGCCGGCCTCATCCGTCGTGGTGGGCGATACCAGACTCGAACTGATGACCTCTTCCGTGTGAAGGAAGCGCGCTACCAACTGCGCCAATCGCCCGTACCCCGAGGGGGACGAGTAACGATCCTACCGGATGGCGAAGCGCGCCTCGAACCACATCCGTGTGACACGCGCGGGGTCCGTCCGGTTTTGCATGACGGCGAGGATCGGCTAAAGTCGTTCAAGTGCCCGGGGTGCGAATCCCGGAAGCGAAATGCGGATGTAGCGCAGTTGGTAGCGCATCACCTTGCCAAGGTGAGGGTCGCGAGTTCGAGTCTCGTCATCCGCTCGAGTGCAGGGATCCCCTCCAGGGATCACGGCACGTGGGGTCAAACCACACGCGGTGGCGTGGCCGAGCGGCTAGGCACCGGCCTGCAAAGCCGTTTACACGGGTTCGAATCCCGTCGCCACCTCCACTCCCGGTCCCGACCGGAGTTCGACTCGGGCGATTGGCGCAGCGGTAGCGCGCTTCCCTGACACGGAAGAGGTCACTGGTTCGATCCCAGTATCGCCCACCACTGGAAACCCCCGGATCCCCGGGGGTTTCTTCGTTCCTCGCCATGCCGGCCGTGCTCGATCGGTCAGTTGTACCGGTCCAGCTCAGCGGTGAGGACCGGGTAGACATCGCGCGCGGCATCCGTCCCGATGAAGCAGTCCATGTGGGCGTAGCCGGGGATCACGTGCCGCGTGTAGTACCCGTCGCCGTTGACCTCCCGCAGGTGCTCGTACGTGATCCGGCTGCCCTCCGGCAGGAAGAGGCGATTGGCCTCGCCGTGGACGAACGCGATCGGGACGCGCAGGCCGGAGACGTCGTCGAGGTAGTCGTGCTCGCCGTCCATGCTCACGGCATGGTCCTCGCGGAGGATCTTCGTGATGTGGGTGAGCGCCGTCAGGTTGGCCACCCCGAACGCCTCATGCAGGTGATCGTGGGTCGCCTCGTTGAGGCGGTCGTGGTCGTAGACCTCGCCGTAGATGAACATCACCCGGCGGCAGAACGGCCTGTCGCACGGCTCCTCGCCCGCGGGATACAGCGCCAGGGCACGGTCGTAGAGCGACTCGGCCCACGACGGATCGTCGGCGGGCTCGGTGGTCAGCGTGTCGACGCCGAGCGCCTGGAGGACGTTGCCCGTGTAGATGCCGGCGCGGAACTCGTTGAGCGCGCCCGCGCGCGGGTGGAGCGTCACCTGCGAGGCCACCGCCGACCGCACGCCGCGCAAGCCCAACCCGAGCGACATCAGCAGGGTGAGCGATCCGACGCAGTGCGCGACGATCTGCACCGACTCGGCGCCGCTGACGTCTCGGACCTTCTGCACGGCGGCCGGGTAGTCGAACCGCGCGATGTCGTCCAGCGTGAACTGCGAGCTCGCCGACGCCAGGGCGGGGCTCGCGCGATAGTCCAGCACCCACACGTCGTAGCCGCGCTCGTAGAGGTGCTCGGGGAGGTTGGTCTCGGTCGTGTCGAGCGTGTAGGCCAGCGCCGACGTCCCGAAGCCGGGGGAGAGCACGACAGGTCCCCTGCGCCCGCCCCGGAACCGCGTGAGCCGCAGCGCCACGCCGTCGGCCGCGTCGAACCCGTGGATCACCGGCTCACCGCAGCGGAGCCTCCGCCTGATCCGATCGCCGGTCGCCGCCGGCAGGACATCGCCCTCGCTCATGTCGACCCCCAGTGGTCGCGTCGCGCGTGTCGCCGCACGCCGGGCGGCTTCCGCACCGCATGCGACGACGCCGTCAGCCTATTGCCCGCAGCGCGGCCCCGCCACGAGCTCGTCCACATCGGCCGCCGTCCGGAGGGCACGGGCGCCGCCGTCGGCTGACTAGACTCGGAGCGTGGAACTCGTCTGGTCGGCCGCCGCTGCGGCACTCGAGACCGACACGCGAACGCTCGGCGCCTGAGCGGGCGGGGCGTGTCGTGCGCCCGAAGCTGAGTAGCCTTGATCCGAGCCATTCCCTGGAGAGTTTCCGTGACTGACGCTGTGTCCTATCCCGCCGACGGCTTCGCCCTGTTCCCCGATCGCTCCGTGGTCGCCCTCCGCGTCAACGGTGAGTTGAAAGACCTCGCGACGGTGGTGGAGCAGGCGGATGCCGTGGAGCCCGTCACCATCGACAGCCCCGACGGCCTGGCGATCCTGCGCCATTCGACGGCCCACGTCCTCGCGCAGGCCGTCCAGCGCATCCACCCGCAGGCGAACCTCGGCATCGGCCCGCCGGTGACCGACGGCTTCTACTACGACTTCGGCGTCGAGCATCCCTTCACCCCCGAGGACATCAAGGCCATCGACAAGGAGATGCAGCGCATCGTCCGCGAGGGCCAGCGCTTCGTGCGCCGTGTCGTGACCGAGGAGGAGGCGCGCGTCGAGCTCGTCGACGAGCCGTTCAAGCTCGAGCTCATCGACCTGAAGGGCGGCGGCGCCGCCGACAAGGCCGAGGGCGCCTCCGTCGAGGTCGGCGCGGGCGAGCTGACGATCTACGACAACGTCGACCGCGACGGCCAGACCCTGTGGAAGGACCTCTGCCGCGGACCGCATCTGCCCAACACCCGCATGATCGGCAACGGGTGGGCGCTCCAGCGGATCGCGGGTGCATACTGGCGCGGCAGCGAGAAGAACCCCCAGCTGCAGCGCATCTACGGCACCGCCTGGCCGACCAAGGACGAGCTGCGCGCCTACCAGACGCGCCTCGAGGAGGCCGCGAAGCGCGACCACCGCAAGCTCGGCAAGGAGCTGGACCTGTTCTCGTTCCCGGACGAGATCGGATCGGGCCTGTCGGTCTGGCACCCGCGCGGCGGCGTGGTGCGCGGCGAGATGGAGCAGCACGCGCGCCGGCGCCACATCGAGGGCGGCTACACCTACGTCTACACGCCCCACATCTCCAAGCAGGACCTGTTCCTGCAGTCCAACCACCTCGTCACCTACAAGGAGGGGATGTTCCCGCCCATCCATCTCGACGAGGAGCGCGACGAGCAGGGCGAGATCACCAAGCACGGCCAGGACTACTACCTGAAGCCGATGAACTGCCCGATGCACATCCTCATCTACAAGGAGCGCGCGCGCAGCTATCGCGACCTGCCGATGCGGCTGGCCGAGAACGGCACGGTGTACCGCAACGAGCTCTCGGGCGCGCTGCACGGCCTCACCCGGGTGCGCGGCTTCACCCAGGACGACTCGCACCTGTTCGTCACTCCGGAGCAGCTGGAGGAGGAGGCGACCCGCGTCCTGGAGTTCGTCATCTCGATGCTCCGCGACTTCGGCCTCGAGGACTTCGAGCTCGAGCTGTCGATGCGCGACGACGAGAAGGAGAAGTGGATCGGCTCGGACGAGTTCTGGGAGCACTCGACCGACGCGCTTCGCAACGTCGCCCTCGCGAGCGGCCTGAAGCTCACCGAGGTCCCGGGCGAGGCGGCCTTCTACGGTCCGAAGATCGACCTCAAGACGCGTGACGCGATCGGCCGCACCTGGCAGCTGTCCACCGTCCAGGTCGACCCGAACCTGCCGGAGCGGTTCGAGCTGGAGTACACCGATCGCGACGGCCAGAAGAAGCGGCCGATCATGATCCACCGGGCGCTCTTCGGCTCGATCGAGCGGTTCTTCGCGATCCTGCTCGAGCACTACGCCGGCGCGTTCCCGGTGTGGCTCGCGCCCGTGCAGGTGGTCGGCATCCCCGTCGCCGAGGACTTCGCCGACTACCTCGGCGATGTCATCGCGCAGCTGAGGGCAGCGGGAGTGCGCGCCGAGCTCGACCACTCCGACGACCGCATGCAGAAGAAGATCCGCACCCACACCACCCAGAAGGTGCCGCTGCAGCTGATCGCGGGCGCGCAGGACCAGTCCGCCGGCACCGTGTCGTTCCGCTTCCGCGACGGCTCGCAGGAGAACGGCGTGCCGATCGCCGACGCCGTCCGCCGCGTCCGCGACGCGATCGCCTCGCATGCCCTGGTGAACACGGCGGAGGACTTTTCGTGACGGACGTCGGCGAGCCCGGTCCTGGGACTCCGGGAACGGATGCCCCGGACCCGGTGCTCGTCGACGCCGCGACGCTCCCGGGGGTGCCCGACCAGTTCCAGCGGCTGTGGACCCCGCACCGCATGGCGTACATCCAGGCGGGCCCCGAGGTGCTGCGGCAGGAGTGCCCGTTCTGCGAGGCGCCCCGCAGGTCCGACGAGGACGGCCTCATCGTCTTCCGCGGGAGGACGGCGTACGCGCTGCTGAACCTCTTCCCGTACAACTCGGGCCATCTGCTGATCTGCCCGTATCGCCATATCGCGACCTACGACCAGGCGACGGACGAGGAGGTCGCCGAGATCGGCCTCCTGACCCAGCAAGGCATGCGCGTGCTCCGTCAGGTGTCGCGCTGCGACGGCTTCAACATCGGCATGAACCAGGGGCATGTCGCCGGCGCGGGCGTGGACGAGCACCTGCACCAGCACATCGTGCCCCGCTGGGCCGCGGACGCGAACTTCTTCCCGATCATCGCGAAGACCAAGGCGCTGCCCCAGCTGCTGGGCGACGTGCGCCGCGCGGTGGCCGACGCCTGGAGCGCCTGACCGGAGTCGACGGATGCCGCGGCCCGCGGCATCCGTCACTCCGATGCGATCAGCGGACCCGCGTGACCTCGAACTGCAGACGCGGGTGGGCGTAGGCCTCCTGCGACTCGACGAGCTGCAGCTCGCGCTCGCCCGACGCGTGCGTGCGCTCGAGGAGGTCGAACACGCTCGATGTGGTGCGGGCGAGCGCATCGGCCGCGTCGCCGGTGCGGCGGTAGTGCGCGGTGAAGAGGGCGGCCGTGACGTCGCCCGATCCGTTCGCCTTCATCGGGATGTGGGGCGTCTGCACGATCCAGGCGCCGTCATCGGTCACGGCGAGCATCTCGATCGTCCCCTCCGGGCGATCGGGCCGTTCGACGCTCGTGACCAGCACCGTTCCGGGGCCCATCGCCCGGGCGAGGTCTGCCGAGGCGAGCGTCGATGCGACGTCGGCGGGCTCGGTGCCGGTCAGGAAGCCGAGCTCGAACTGGTTCGGGGTGATGATGTCGGCGGCGGGGACCACGCGCTCCCGCAGCAGCACGGGGATGGCCGGCGCGACGAAGCAGCCCGACTTCGCGTTGCCCATCACCGGGTCGCACGCGTAGACGGCCTCGGGGTTGGCCTGCTTGACCCGTGCGACGGCGTCGAGGATCACGTCGGCGATGCCCTCGCCGCCCTGGTACCCCGAGAGCACGACGTCGATCTCCGGGAACGCGCCGCGCTCCTCGATGCCCGTGATGACCTCGCGCACGTCGTCCGGGCTGATGAGGGGGCCGCGCCATGCGCCGTAGCCGGTGTGATTGGAGAAGTTCACCGTGTAGACCGGCATGACCTCGACGCCGATGCGCTGGAGCGGGAAGACGGCGGCGGAGTTGCCGACATGACCGTAGGCGACCGCGGACTGGATCGAGAGGATCTTCACCGCTCGATCATGCCACTTCGCGCGTGACGAGCCGTCCACCGGCCGCTCGCACGGCGGCGGCGACGTCGGCGGCGAGCCGGTCGGCGTCGGGGTCGTCCAGATCGTGCACCGTGAGCCGCAGGCGGTGCGACGGGCCCGCCTCGGCCAGCACGAACTCGTCGCCGGGCCGGGCGAGCCACCCGCGGCGCATCAGCTGCTCCGAGACCGCCCGCGCGGGCACGGGGAGCGCGATCCACAGGTTCAGCCCGTCACCGGCGCCCGCCGGCACGCCCTGCGCCGACAGGCGCTGCACGAACGCCGCGTTGCGCGCCGCGTAGTGGGCGCCCGCGCGCTCGATGGCCGCCATGGTCGCGGCATCCGTCACCAGAGCGAGCGTGAGCCGCTGGAGCAGGTGGCTGACCCAGGTCGTGCCGGGAGTGAGCCGCATCGCGAGCCGCTCGGCCGTCTCGGGATCGGATGCCGTCACCGCCAGGCACATGTCGGGACCCAGGAACTTCGACACCGACCTGACCAGCGCCCACCGTCGGTGGCCCGCCGCGACGAGGGAGTGGAACGGCTGCCGCGACAGCAGCGAGAAGTGGTCGTCCTCGATGACGAGGACGTACGGGTGGTCGCGCAGCACCGCCCGCAGCTGCTCGGCGCGACGCTTCGAGAGACTCGCCCCGGTGGGGTTCTGCGCCCGCGGCGTGTGGACGACGGCGCGGACGCCCTGGTCGAGCGCCGCCCGCAGTCCCTCGACCGTCATGCCCTCGTCGTCGACGGGGACCGGGACGGCGCGGTACCCGCCGATGCGGACGGTGTGGATGCTGGTGAGGAAGCAGGGGTCCTCGAGCGCCACGGCGTCGTCCCGCGTGAGCGCCTGGGCGAGCAGGCGCTCGACGGCGTCGGCCGCGCCGCTGGTGATCGTCAGCCGCATGTCCGCGGCGGGTGCCAGGTCCTGCCGCATCCACTCCCGCGCCCATTCCTCCAGGGCGGGGTCGATCACCGGCTCGCCGTACAGGACGGGCCGCCCGGCCACGCTCGCCAATGCGGACGACGGGTCGGGGATCAGGTCGGGGTCGGGGTTGCCCGTGCCGACGTCGCGCAGCACGCTGCCGGCGGCGAAGCCCTCCTGGGCGACGGGGGCGGGGTCGGCCACGCGCGTGCCGCCGCGGCCGCGCGTCACGATGACGCCGGCCTGCGTGAGCTGGCGATAGGCAGCGACGACCGTGTTGCGGTTCACCCCCAGCCCGTCTGCCAGGGCGCGGACGGGCGGGATCGCCTGCCCGGGGCGAAGGTCGCCGCGCTCGATCAGGGCACGCAGGCTGTCGGCGATCTCGGACGCCGACCTGCCGCGGATGTCCAGGTCCATTGCGCATCCCCCTTCAGCGGCCGTCTCCGGATGAGTGTAGGGCCCAGCTCATGCTATCTTTTGGCCTAGGCCAATACCCGCATTTGTCCTCACCGCTGCGCGCACCGCGCCGAACGAAGGGAACCCTCGTGACCACTGCCGACACGGGAACCGACCGCGTCAAGCGCGGACTCGCCGAGATGCTCAAGGGCGGCGTCATCATGGACGTCGTCACTGCCGAACAGGCGAAGATCGCCGAGGACGCGGGCGCCGTCGCGGTCATGGCGCTCGAGCGCGTGCCGGCCGACATCCGCGCGCAGGGAGGCGTCGCCCGCATGAGCGACCCCGACCTCATCGACGACATCATCGCGTCGGTCTCGATCCCGGTGATGGCCAAGGCCCGCATCGGCCACTTCGTCGAGGCGCAGGTGCTGCAGGAGCTCGGCGTGGACTACATCGACGAGTCCGAGGTGCTTTCGCCCGCCGACTACGTCAACCACATCGACAAGTGGAAGTTCACCGTCCCGTTCGTGTGCGGCGCGACCAACCTCGGCGAGGCGCTGCGCCGCATCAACGAGGGTGCGGCGATGATCCGCTCCAAGGGCGAGGCCGGCACCGGAGACGTGTCGGAGGCGACCAAGCACATCCGCAAGATCAGCTCGGAGATCAACGTCCTGCGGTCGATGACCAAGGACGAGCTGTACGTCGCGGCCAAGGAGCTCCAGGCGCCGTACGAGCTGGTCGCCGAGATCGCCGAGACGGGCAAGCTCCCCGTCGTCCTCTTCGTCGCCGGGGGCGTCGCCACGCCCGCCGACGCGGCGATGATGATGCAGCTGGGCGCCGACGGCGTCTTCGTCGGCTCGGGGATCTTCAAGTCGGGGAACCCCGCCGAGCGCGCGGCGGCGATCGTGAAGGCCACCACCTTCTACGACGACCCCACGGTGATCGCCGACGTGTCCCGCGGACTCGGCGAGGCGATGGTGGGCATCAACGTCGCCGACCTCGCCGCGCCGCATCGGCTCGCCGAGCGCGGCTGGTGACGAGGCCGCGACCCCGGGTCGGCGTCCTCGCGCTGCAGGGCGACGTCCGTGAGCACGTGCGCGTGCTCTCGGACCTCGGGGCCGAGGTCGCGACGGTCCGACGCCCCGAGGAGCTCGCCCAGGTGGACGGCCTCGTCCTCCCGGGCGGCGAGTCGAGCGTCATCGACAAGCTCGCCCGCGCGTTCGGGATGCGCGACCCGGTGCGCGCCGCGATCGCGGAGGGGATGCCCGTCTACGGGACCTGCGCCGGCCTGATCCTCCTCGCCGACCGGATCACGGACGGGATCGAGGGTCAGCAGACCTTCGGCGGCCTCGACGTGACGGTGCGCCGCAACGCCTTCGGCAGCCAGGTGGACTCGTTCGAGGTGGATCTGGACGTCCCCGTGCTCGGCCGCCCCCCGGTGCACGCGGTGTTCATCCGCGCGCCGCTCGTGGTGCAGGCGGGGGAGGGCGTGGAGCGCCTGGCCGCGCTCGCCGACGGACGCGTGGTGGCCGTCCGACAGGGGGCGCTCCTGGGCACGTCCTTCCACCCCGAGGTCGGCGGGGAGCAGCGCTTCCACGCGCTGTTCCTCGACATGGTCCGCGATCGCGTCGGCTGACCGGCCGGATCCGCCTCGCGGGGTAGATTCTGATCCATGACGATCAACGACTGGTGGCGCGAGCACCCGGAGGAGCGCTACTGGATGATCGCCCCGTCGCGCGGTGTCGTCGGCGACGCGCTGACGGCTCCGAAGGCGGCCGACGACCGCCGCTTCGAGTGGTCCCATGAGCTCGTCGGGTTCACCGAGCCCGGTGACACGCTCTTCGTGTGGGATCGCACGCTGCCGGTTCCCGGCATCGCCGCGTGGGGTCGCGTGCTCGGCCCGCTCGGCGAGGAGACCCGTTCCCGGCGCGGCGACGAGCTGCGCCACTGGCGCATGCCCATCAGCGACACGCTGCGCCTCGCCTCGCCGATCACCCTTCCCCGCCTGCGGCGCGTGGGCGCCGAGATCGTCGCCGTCCGCGATCGGGTCGAGCAGCTGACCGAGGGCCCGGTGTACTTCCCGTTCATCGGCTCGGCGGACAGGCTCGCCCCAGCCCCCGCCTATCTCACGAAGGTGCCGCGGGACCTCGTGGCGCTGCTGTCGTCGCGTTTCGGGTTCGAGTTCGCCCTGTGACGCGGGGATAAACTAGTCCGTCGTGGCGCCGCGATCGAAGCGCCGGGCGCCGACGAGCGTGATTCAGGAGGACCATGTCCGGGCATTCCAAGTGGGCGACGACCAAGCACAAGAAGGCGGTCATCGACGCGCGCCGTGCGAAGTCGTGGGCCAAGCTCATCAAGAACATCGAGGTCGCCGCGAAGCTCGGCGGTCCCGACCTGGCGGGCAACCCGACCCTGTTCGACGCCGTGCTGAAGGCGAAGAAGACGTCGGTCCCCAAGGACAACATCGACCGCGCCATCAAGCGCGGCGCCGGCATCGGCGGGGAGTCGGTCGAGTACTCCTCGATCATGTACGAGGGGTACGGCCCCTCCGGCGTCGCCCTCCTGATCGAGTGCCTCACCGACAACAAGAACCGCGCGGCCGCCGAGGTGCGCACCGCGCTCACCCGCAACGGGGGGACGCTCGCCGACCCGGGGAGCGTCGCGTACAACTTCACCCGCAAGGGCGTGATCGTCGTCGGCGGCGAGTCGACCACCGAGGACGACGTCATGATGGCGGTCCTGGAGGCCGGCGCGGAGGAGGTCGAGCCCCACGCCCAGGGCTTCGAGGTCATCACCGAGGCATCCGACCTCGTCACGGTGCGCACCGCGCTGCAGGAGGCGGGCATCGACTACGAGTCGGCCGACGTCGAGTTCGTCCCCAATCTCAAGGTCGAGGTGGACGCCGAGACGGCGCGCAAGGTCTTCCGCCTCATCGACGCCCTCGAGGACAGCGACGACGTGCAGAACGTCTACAGCAACTTCGACCTCACGCCCGAGGTGCAGGCGGAGCTCGAGGACGACGAGGACTGACGATCGCTGCGGATGCCCCGCCCAGGCGCGCCTGGGCGGGGCATCCGTCCGCCTGGCCTAACGTGGGGGAGTGGCGTCCTCCCGTGGTCCTCTGCGCGTGCTCGGCATCGACCCGGGCCTCACGCGCTGCGGCGTCGGCGTCGTCGACGTGCGTCCCGACCGCTCCGCGACGCTCGTGCACGTCGGCGTCGTGCGGTCCGACCCGAGCGCCCCGATCGAGGAGCGGCTCGCACTGATCGCGACGGGTCTGCGTGCGGTGCTCGACGCGCACGAGCCCCACGTCGTCGCGGTGGAGCGCGTGTTCGCACAGCACAACCGCGCCACGGTGATGGGCACCGCGCAGGCGAGCGGCATCGCGCTCCTGGTCGCCGGGGAACGCGGACTCGCGGCGGCGACGCACACGCCGTCGGAGGTCAAGGCGGCGATCACCGGGTACGGGAACGCCGACAAGCGGCAGGTGCAGACCATGGTGGCGCGCGTGCTGCGGCTCGACGAGCTGCCGAGACCCGCCGACGCCGCCGACGCGCTCGCCCTCGCGCTCTGCCACGCGTGGCGCGGAGCCCCCGCGACCGGGTCGCGCTCCGAGCCCCTCACACCGGCGCAGCGGGCATGGGCCGATGCCGAGCGCCTCGCCCGGAAGTGAGCGGTGCGCCGCCGAGCGTGTCGCTCGAACAAACGTGCGAACCGCAACGTAGGCTCGGAGCATGATCTCCTCAGTCCGCGGCACGGCCGTGCACGTCGACGCGGACGCGGTCGTCGTCGAGGTCGGCGGAGTCGGCCTCCACGTGGCCGTGACGCCGCAGGTGGCGCGCATGACGCAGGTCGGCGACACCCTCACGCTGCACACGTCGCTGATCGTCCGCGAGGACGCGCTGTCGCTGTTCGGGTTCGAGTCCCGCGAAGAGCTGGGCGTGTTCGGGCTTCTGCTGGGCGTCACGGGCGTCGGACCGAAGTCTGCGCTCGGGGTGCTGTCCACCCTGACCGTCCCGCAGATCGCCGACGCGGTCGCCGCCGACGACGACGCGCCGTTCCGCCGCGTGTCGGGGATCGGCCCCAAGACGGCGAAGCTCATCGTGGTGCAGCTGGCGGGGAAGATCGCCGTCACCAGGCCCGCCGGCCCCGCCGGCGGCGCAGGCGCCGCCGCGGCGATCCCGGCACAGGTGGTGCAGGCGCTCGTCGGGCTGGGGTGGTCGGAGCGCGTGGCAGCAGAAGCGGTGGACCTCGTCGCCGCCGACGCCGCCGACAGGGACCGCTCCTCGGTCCCCGCCCTGCTGCGGCTGACCCTGGCGGCCCTCGGGCCCGCGCGGAAGGAGCCGGTCGGTGGCTGAGGTGCGCGAGGCGACCGAGCCGGTCGACGAGGCCGAGCTCGCGATCGAGGGCGCGCTGCGCCCCGGCTCGCTCGCCGAATTCGTCGGACAGCAGAAGGTGCGCGGTCAGATGCAGCTGCTGCTGGACGCCGCGCGCATCCAGCAGCGCCCCGCCGACCACATCCTGCTCTCCGGACCCCCGGGCCTCGGCAAGACGACGCTCGCGATGATCGTCGCGCACGAGAGCGAACGGCCGCTGCGGCTGTCCAGCGGTCCGGCGATCCAGCACGCCGGCGACCTGGCGGCGCTGCTGTCGAGCCTGACGCCGGGAGAGGTGCTCTTCATCGACGAGGTGCACCGCATGGCGCGCTCGGCGGAGGAGATGCTGTACCTCGCGATGGAGGACTTCCGCATCGACATCATGGTCGGCAAGGGCGCCGGTGCGACCAGCATCCCGCTCGACCTCGCCCCCTTCACGCTGGTCGGCGCGACGACGCGGTCGGGGCTGCTGCCCAATCCGCTGCGCGACCGCTTCGGATTCACCGCGCATCTGGAGTACTACGAGCCGGAAGAGCTCGAGCGCGTCATCGAGCGCTCGGCGGCCATGCTCGGCGTCTCGCTGCCGCCGGCGGCCCGCGCCGAGATCGCCCGCCGGTCCCGGGGGACGCCGCGCATCGCCAACCGCCTGCTGCGTCGCGTGCGCGACTACCTCGTGGTGCACGGCAACCGTCGCGGCGCCGACATCGCCACCGTCGACGCCGCTCTGGACCTCTACGACGTCGACGCCATCGGGCTGGACCGCCTGGACCGCGCCGTCCTCGACGCGCTCGTGCGGCGGTTCCGCGGCGGTCCCGTGGGCCTGGGCACCCTCTCCGTCGCGGTGGGCGAGGAGCCCGACACGATCGAGTCGGTGGTGGAGCCGTACCTGGTCCGCATCGGCTTCATGGGCCGCACACCGCGCGGACGCATCGCGATGCCGGAGGCGTATGCCCACCTGGGGGTGCCCCTCGCAGACTCGGCGCTCCGATTCGATGACCTATAATCGCTGGAGGCTTTCGCCCACCCCCTCCTGCAAGGCAGTGCCGCCGCTGGCGCGCACGCCTTAACCGAAAGGTGCTCCCGCCTCCATGGACCTCGCTACGTTCCTGAGCAATTACGGCCTCATCATCCTGCTGGTCGGACTCCTCGTCTTCATGTTCTGGAGCTCGCGCCGCCGGATGCAGAAGCAGAAGCTGGAGCAGGAGGAGAAGGCCCGCCAGACCGTCCCCGGCGCTGAGGTGCTCCTGCAGGGCGGCCTGTACGGCACGATCGTCTCGTACGACGCCGACAACCTCGACCAGCCCGCCATCGTCGAGCTGGCCCCGGGCGTGCAGATCAAGGTGCACAGCCAGGCGATCCTGCGCATCGTGAACCCCACCGTCGGCGCCGTCAGCGAGGACGAGTACCTCGCGGCCGAGGAGAGCCACGCCGAGTACGCCGAGGGCGTCGCCAACGGCGACATCAGCTCGATCAGCGACGACCAGGCCGCCACCGGCAACACGAAGGCCGACCCCGACACCGAGCCCGGCACCAAGTCGCAGGGCTGACGCCCCTCCTCCGCCCGTTCGGGCATCCCAAGAAAGCAGAGACGTGGCGACATCCACTCCCGTCCGGCATGCGTGGCGCGCGCTGACCGGCCTCCTCGCCATCACGGCCCTCCTGTTCGGCATCAACGCCCTGGGCGTGTACGTGTTCGGCCAGAGCTCGTGGACCCCCGCTCTCGCCCTGGACCTCCAGGGCGGCACCCAGATCGTGCTCGAGGCCCAGACCGAGGACGGCGCCGACCCGTCGGCCGAGCAGATGGAGCAGGCCGTCACGATCATCCGTCAGCGCGTCGACGCCTCCGGCGTCGGCGAGGCCGAGGTGACCACGCAGGCGGGCAACCAGATCGTCGTGCAGATCCCCGGGCAGGCCGACGAGGAGACCCGCAACCGGATCGAGGCCTCGGCGCAGCTCCAGCTGCGCGCCGTGCTGTACGCAGGCGACCCCGCCACCGAGTTCGTCGGAGAGGACGGCAACGCCACGCCGTATCCGACTCCCGACCCCACGTTGCAGGCGACGCCCACGACCTCGCCGACCAACGGCAGCGACACCGCGTGGATCACGCCGGCCCTGCAGGCCGAGTTCCTCGCGTACGACTGCTCCGACCCGGCCAACGACCCGGCCAGCGCTCCGGCCGACGAGCCGCTGATCACCTGCGACGCCGACCGCACGGTCAAGTACATCCTGGGCCCGGTCGAGCTCGACGGCTCGTCGATCGACGACGCGACGTTCGGCCTGCAGCAGCAGAACGGGCTGTGGGCGGTCAACCTGCAGTTCGACGGCGAGGGCACCCAGATCTTCGGCGAGATCAGCCAGCGCCTGTACGGCGCCCAGGCGCCGCTGAACCAGTTCGCGTTCGTCCTGGACGGGTACGTGCTCTCGGCGCCCTCCATGAACGGCGTCATCACCGACGGCAAGCCGAGCATCACCGGCAGCTTCACCCAGGAGACCGCCAAGGTGCTCGCCGACCAGCTCAAGTACGGCGCGCTGCCGCTGAGCTTCACGGTCGAGAGCTCCAACTCCATCTCGGCGACGCTCGGCTCGCAGCAGCTGCAGATCGGCCTCATCGCAGGTCTCATCGGTCTCGCGCTCGTCGCGCTGTACTCGCTCATCGTCTACCGCGCGCTCGGGTTCGTCATCATCGCCTCGCTGGCGGTCATGGCCGTGCTCACCTACGTCACGCTGTGCATCCTCGCGTGGCGCATGGGCTTCCGCCTCTCGCTGGCCGGCGTCGCGGGCCTCATCGTGACGATCGGCTTCACGGCCGACTCCTTCATCGTCTACTTCGAGCGCATCCGCGACGAGCTGCGCGACGGCAAGTCGGTCACGGCGGCCGTCGAGGACGGCTGGGGACGCGCGAAGCGCACGATCTACATCTCGAAGTCGATCAACATCCTCGCCGCAGTGGTGCTCTACATCCTCGCGGACTCGACGGTGAAGGGCTTCGCCTTCACCCTCGGCCTCACCACGGCCATCGACGTCCTGATCTTCATCCTGTTCACGCACCCCGTGATGCAGCTGCTCGTGCGCACGAGGTTCTTCGGGTCGGGGCATCCGCTGTCAGGGCTCGATCCGACGGCGCTCGGCGCGGTGTACCGCGGGCGCGCGCAGTTCCGCGAGCCGGTGCTCGCCGGCGGCGCCGCCGGACGCCGCACCGTCAAGGCCCGCGGCGAGGCTGTGCGCCGCCAGACGATCGCCGAGCGCAAGCAGGCCGAGCTCGCCGCGGCCGACAGCAGACCGGGCACGACCGTCAAGGAGGGAGACGACTGATGCGCTCCATGAGCCAGCTCGGCAACGACCTCTACACGGGCAAGACGTCGTTCCCCTTCGTCGGACGCCGCAACCTGTGGTTCCTCATCGCGGCGCTCCTCGTCCTCGGCTCGGTTCTCGTGCCGCTGTTCCGCCCGATCCAGTTCTCGATCGAGTTCACCGGCGGCTCGCAGTTCACCGTCAACGGCGTGCAGTCGCCGGTCGACCAGTCGCTGGCGACCGACGCCGTGCTGTCGGTGGTGCCCGAGGCGACGACGAAGGTGGTCACGATCGGAGAGGACGCCGTCCGCGTCCAGACCGATCAGATGACGGATGCCGAGAGCCGCGAGGTCTCCGACGCCCTCGCCGAGGCGTACGACGTTCCGGAGAGCGAGGTGAGCTACGCGTTCATCGGCCCCAGCTGGGGTGCCGACGTGACGCGGCAGTCGCTGTGGGGACTGGCGATCTTCCTGGCCCTGACCTTCATCATCCTCGCGCTGTACTTCCGCACGTGGAAGATGTCGGTGTCGGCGATCATCGGCCTCGTCGACGTCCTCATCATCACCATCGGCGTCTACGCGCTGTTCGGGTTCGAGATCTCGCCCGCCGCGGTGATCGGCTTCCTGACGATCCTCTCGTACGCCCTGTACGACACCACGGTCGTGTTCGACAAGATCCGGGAGAACACCAGCGAGGACGGAGAGGTGTCGGGGCGCACCTTCGGTGAGTCGGTCAACCTCGCGGTGAACCAGACGCTCGTGCGCTCCATCAACACGACCGTCGTGGCGATCCTGCCGACGGGTGCGATCCTGTTCATCGGCCTCATCTGGGCCGGCGCGCAGACGCTCACAGACCTGTCGCTGTCGATCTTCGTGGGAACGATCGTGGCCGCGTACTCGACCATCTTCGTCGCCGCGCCGCTGTACTCGCTGCTGCGTGAGAACGAGCCGGCGATCAAGACGCGCGACGCGCGCGTCGTGACGGCGCGCGAGCTGGCCGGCACCCCGGCCTGAGCGCACGACGCGCGGGCGTAGGATTGTGAGGTCCGGCGGAGGGGAGGGTTTCGAATGACCGAGACCGTTCCCCCCGCCCAGTCCTCGTCGCTTCGGCGTCTCGTGCCGCGCATCTTCTCGCGGTCGGCACGGCGCGACGACGTCGAGCAGCTCCTGCGCACGGTGCGCACGCACCACCCCAAGGGCGATCTGTCGATCGTCGAGCGCGCGTACTCGGTCGCCGAGTCCGCCCACTCCGGCCAGGCGAGGCAGAGCGGCGAGCCCTACATCACGCATCCGCTCGCGGTGGCCCAGATCCTCGCCGACCTCGGTCTCGGCCCGCGTGCGATCGCGGCGGCCCTGCTCCACGACACAGTGGAGGACACGCACTACTCGCTCGAGATGCTCACGAGCGAGTTCGGCGACGAGGTCGCGATGCTCGTGGACGGGGTCACGAAGCTCGACAAGGTCAAGTACGGCGAGAGCGCCCAGGCCGAAACCGTCCGCAAGATGATCGTCGCGATGTCCCGCGACATCCGCGTACTCCTCATCAAACTCGCCGACCGGCTGCACAACGCGCGCACCTGGGGCTTCGTCCCGCCGGAGAAAGCTCGCAAGAAGGCCACTGAGACGCTCGAGATCTACGCGCCGCTGGCCCACCGGCTCGGCATCCAGGCGATCAAGTCCGAGCTCGAGGACCTCTCGTTCGCCGTGCTGCACCCGAAGCTGTACGCCGAGATCGACAGCCTCGTCAAGCAGCGCACGCCGCAGCGCGAGCAGTACGTGCAGAACGTGATCGCCGCGGTCGACAGCGACCTCCGCGAGCTGCGCATCCGCGGCCGCGTGATGGGCCGCCCCAAGCAGCTGTACTCGGTGTACCAGAAGATGGTCGTGCGCGGTCGCGAGTTCGACGACATCTACGACCTCATCGGCATCCGTGTCCTCGTGGGCAGCGTCCGCGACTGCTACGCCGTGCTCGGTGCGATCCACGCACGCTGGACGCCGCTGTCCGGGCGCTTCAAGGACTACATCGCGACGCCGAAGTTCAACCTGTATCAGTCGCTCCACACCACGGTGATCGGCCCGGGCGGGCGCACCGTCGAGATCCAGATCCGCACGCACGAGATGCATCAGCAGGCGGAGTACGGCGTGGCCGCCCACTGGAAGTACAAGGAGCAGATGAACGGCGGCAAGACGGACGCCAAGTCCGTCGACACCGACATGGCGTGGCTCGCGCACATCTCCGACTGGCAGGCAGAGACCGCCGACCCGGGCGAGTTCCTCGACTCGCTGCGGTTCGAGATCGGCGCGAAGGAGGTCTACGTCTTCACGCCGAAGGGGCGCGTGATCGGCCTCCCGGCCGGCGCGACCCCGGTGGACTTCGCCTACGCCGTGCACACCGAGGTGGGCCACCGCACGATGGGTGCGAAGGTGAACGGCCGCCTGGTGCCGCTGGAGTCCGAGCTCAAGAGCGGTGACGTCGTCGAGGTGTTCACCTCCAAGAACCCCGACGCCGGCCCCAGCCAGGACTGGCTCGGGTTCGTCAAGAGCACCCGCGCGCGCAACAAGATCCGCGGCTGGTTCACCAAGGAGCGCCGCGAGGAGGCGATCGAGCAGGGCAAGGAGTCGATCGCCCGCGCGATGCGCCGGCAGAACCTGCCGCTGCAGCGCCTGATGAGTCAGGACTCGTTCACCGAGGTCGCCCACCAACTGCGCTACGAGGACGTCTCCGCGCTGTATGCCGCCGTCGGCGAAGGTCACGTCTCGACGCAGTCCGTGATCGAGAAGGTGACCGCGCTCGTCGCCGCCAACGACACCACGACGGGTCCGATCGACCTGCCGGTCGTCGGTCGCTCCCGCGCGCCGCGCGGCGGGGACTCCGGCGTCCTCGTCCGCGGAGCCCCCGACATCCTCGTGAAGCTGGCCAAGTGCTGCACGCCGGTCCCCGGAGACGAGGTCGTCGGCTTCGTGACCCGCGGCAGCGGCGTCTCGGTGCATCGGACCGACTGCACGAACGTGAAGTCGCTGATGGCGGACCAGGAGCGCCTGATCGACGTCGAGTGGGCGCCGACCACCAAGAGCGTCTTCCTGGTGCAGATCCAGGTCGAGGCGCTGGACCGCTCCGGGCTGCTGAGCGATGTCACGCGCGTGCTCAGCGAGCACCACGTCAACATCCTCTCGGCCACCGTCTCGACCTCGAACGACCGGCTCGCCCTCAGCCGGTTCGTGTTCGAGATGGGCGACATCGTCCACCTCGACCGCGTGCTGAACGCGGTCCGGCGCATCGACGCGGTCTACGACGTGTACCGCGTCACGTCGTCCTGATCCGCGGCCTGGATCCGTTGGAGCACCGCCAGGGCTGATCGCTTGTGGGGGAGCGTCCCGGCCTCCAGACGTGCGATCGCGAGGGGGACGAGGGCCGGAGCGGCCGCGGCGAGCAGCCGCGCCGCCCGCACGTGAGGCCCGTCGCCGAGCCGGGCGAGGTCGGCGAGCGTGCGCTCCGGCGTCGTCACCAGGACGCCGCCGACGCGCTGGAGGTCGTCGGGCGCGACGGCGAGGTCGCGGTAGACCAGCCGGCGGTCGGGGACGAGGTGCAGCCGCCGCGGCACCGCCCGCTGGACGGTGTGCCGGGCAGGCGGCAGCGGGAGCCCGCCGTGGATCCACGCGGCGGTGAGGTGGGTGGCGGCGAGGGTGTCGCCGAGTATCGGGGTCAGCGACCCCGCCCGCAGCGCCGCCGTCTCGACGGCGTCGGCCGGGATGTACGCGTCACCGAGTGCGACGAGGTCGCCGTCGAGGCAGGCGGCCGTGAGCTCGGCCTCCGAGAGGCGATCGTCGGTGAAGTAGAGGAACGGCGATCCCATGGGGGAAGTGTGCCGCAGCGCGCCGCCGTCGCGGGCGCCGCATCGGCCGGGCTGTGGAGAACGCGACCGGCGTCAATCCCTCCGGCCGTGCGTGCGTCGGCTCAGCCGCCCAGTGCCTTCAGCCACGAACGGCGGGCCTCCAGCGCCTCGGTCGCCTTCGCGATCGCGCGCTTGTCGCCCGTCGCTTTGGCCGCCTCCACCTCGTCCTCGAGCTTCTGGATCGCGTCGGTGAGCTGGCGCGTCATGTCGTTGGCGCGCGCCTTCTGCTCGGGGTCGTTCCGCTTCCAGTCGGCGTCTTCGCGGGTGCGCAGCGCGTTCTCGACGCGCCGGAGCTCGTCGTCGAGGGAGCGCTCGGTGTCGCGCGGGAAGACCCGTCCGATCTCGTCCCAGCGGCGCTGGATGCCCGTGAGGATCGACCTCGCCTTGGCGATGTCGCGCTCGTCGCCGACCGCCTTCGCCTCCTCGAGCAAACCGCGCTTGAGCTCGATCTTCTCGCGGGATGCCTCGGCGTCCGCCGCCTCGCGCTCCACGCGTGCGCCGTAGAGGGCGTCGCCGGCGGCCTTGAACCGGGCCCACAGCGCGTCGTCGACCTTCTTGCCGGCCCGGCCGGCGGTCTTCCACTCGTCCAGCAGCTCGCGGTAGGCGGGGATGCCGTCCTCGCCCTTGGACGACAGCGCCTCGGCCTTCTCGACCAGACGGCTCTTGCGGTCGCGAACGGTCTTGTGGGCCTCGTCGAGCTCGGCGTAGAACGCACGACGGTGCTTGTCGACCGTCGCACGGGCGTCCCGGAATCGCTTCCAGAGCTGCTGCGCGGTCGACTTCGGCAGGCGGGGGCCGCTCTGCTGCTGCGACTGCCACTGCTCGAACAGCGCGTTGAGGTCGGCGCTCGCCTGCTTCCACTGCACCGTCTTGGGGTCGCGCGCCGCGAGGGCCTCGGCCTTCTCGACGAGCTCCGTGCGTGCCTTGACGGCGTCGTCGACGGCCGCGCGGGCCGCCACGGCCTCGGTCTCGGACTCCGCGGCGAGGGTCTCGGTGAGAGCAGCCACGCGGGCGGCGAGGCTCGCGAGGTCGCCGACCGCCGCGGCGCCGTCGAGCTTGCCGTTGATGGTGCGGGCGGTGGCGCGCAGGTCGGATGCGGACGCGCCGCCGCGGCGGTGACGCACCTCGAGGAGCGTCACCTCGCTCGCGAGGTCGGAGTACTTGCGCTCGAAGTACGCCAGGGCCTCCTCGGCGGAGCCGTCGGGATACTGGCCCACGACGCGCCACCCGGCGGCCTCGCGAACCGAGACGGTGCCGTCCTCGTCGACGCGGCCCCAGGGCTCGTCGGACGCCGGAGCGGGCGTCTCGGCGCCGGCGGCGGGCCCGGCGTCGGCGACCGCGGGCTCAGCGTCGGCGACCGCGGGCTCGGCGTCGTCCGTCGACTCGGGGGTCTGCTCGGGCTCGGCGTCCGCGGGGGCCTCGTCGGGCGAGCCGTCGGCCGCGGCCGCGGCATCCGTCCCGTCCGCCGTGATCTCGGCCGCCTCCGCGGTCGCGGGGTTCTCGTTCTCGCCGGTCCCGGTGTTCTCGGGGGCGTCGGTCTCGGGCTGGAAGTCTGCTGCGGCAGTCACGGGATGCACCTCATCGCGGCTCGCGCCGTCTGTAGGGAGTAGGACGGCTAAAGCCTAGTACGGCGGATGCCCCGACTCCGATGACTTCGCCGCCTCGGAGATCGACCTCGTCAGGACGTCGCGGTGGGGCTCGGCGTCGGCTCGGGCGTCGTGGTGGGCGCGGGCGTCGACGACGGGGTGGGCTCCGTCGGCGAGGGCGTGGGCGTGGTCACCGACGTCGGGGACGGGGCAGGTGCTCCGGGCCCCGCCACGAAATAGACCGTCTGCGCGGCGATGAGTCCCAGCACCAGCACGCCTCCCGCGATGCCGGCGATGAGATTGTCGCGGCGACGGCGACGGGCCTGGTCCTCATGGAACTGCCGACGCGCCTGATAGAGCCGCGAGCGCTCCTTCTCGGCACGTGCGCCGCGATCCTTGCCACCGGTCGCCACGGGACCTCCTCGTTCGCCTCGTCGCCGGCCGTCCCGCGCGGGGGAGGGCCCGGTCGTCCGCTCCGGACCGGATCGGGCCGCGCGGTGCTCCCGGGGCGCGCCCGGGCGGGTTGATCCTACGGGGCACGCCCGGCGGCGGCCAAAACGCCCCGGATCCGCCGTCCGCGCACCGGGATAGCCTGGAGGCGTGACCAGTCCGACCGCGCTCTTCCAGGGGCTCACGCCTCTCGCGGTCCGCATGCGTCCGACCTCGCTCGACGAGGTGGCCGGTCAGTCGCACCTGCTGCGCGCGGGATCCCCGCTCGTGACGCTCGCGAACCCCGAGGCGGCCGCGCGCGCCGCGACCTCGGTCATCCTGTGGGGGCCGCCCGGCACCGGCAAGACGACCCTCGCCCAGGCGATCGCGCGCTCCTCCGGCCGGCGGTTCGTCGAGCTGTCCGCCGTGACGGCGGGCGTGCGCGACGTGCGCGAGGTGATGCAGGAGGCGCTGACGCAACGCGATCTGTACGGGCAGTCGACCATCCTCTTCCTCGATGAGATCCACCGCTTCACCAAGGCGCAGCAGGACGCCCTGCTGCCCGGCGTCGAGAACGGCTGGGTTGTCCTCATCGCGGCGACCACCGAGAACCCCTCGTTCTCGGTCATCTCCCCGCTGCTGTCGCGCTCGCTCCTGCTCACCCTCAAGCCGCTCACCGACGACGACCTGCGCATGCTGCTCGACCGGGCGGTGGCCGATCCGCGCGGACTGTCCGGCGCGGTCGCGCTGGGCGACGAGGCTCGCGACGCGATCGTGCGCCTGGCATCGGGGGACGCGCGGCGAGCCCTGACGGCGCTCGAGGCCGCGGCATCCCTCGCGGTTCCCGACGACGATCCCGACGACGCCGAGGCGGCCGGGGTCCCCGAGATCACGACCGAGCAGGTGTCGCAGGCCGTCGACCGGGCACTGCTGCGCTACGACCGCCAGGGGGACGAGCACTACGACGTCATCAGCGCGTTCATCAAGTCGATCCGCGGCTCGGACGTCGATGCCGCCATCCACTACCTCGCCCGCATGATCGAGGCGGGGGAGGACCCCAGGTTCATCGCCCGCAGGCTCATCATCTCCGCTGCCGAAGACATCGGACTGGCCGATCCGCACGCGCTGCCGATCGCGGTGGCAGCCGCGGATGCCGTGCAGTTCATCGGCATGCCGGAGGGCCGCATCCCGCTGGCAGAGGCGACGGCGTACCTCGCGACCACGGCGAAGTCCAACGCCGCCTACCTCGCGATCGACAAGGCGATCGCCGACGTGCGCGCGGGCGGCTTCGGGCGGGTCCCGGTCCATCTGCGCGACGCGCACTATCCGGGCGCCAAGCGCCTCGGTCACGGCAAGGGCTACGTCTACCCGCACGACGCCGAGATCGGCATCTCGCCGCAGCAGTACCTTCCGGACGAGCTGCGCGGACGCCGGTACTACGAGCCCAAGGCGCTCGGCGCGGAGCGCGACGTGCAGGCGCGCCTCGAGAAGATCCGGCGCATCCTCGACGGCAGCTGATCGATATCCCTCAGAGGTAGATATATATCCCTCAAAGGGATATCGTGGCGTTCGACCCCGGGGGCGCCCATGCAATTCGTCATCCTCGGCCTGCTGCTCGGCGGGCCGCTGTCGCTCTACGACCTCCAGAAGCGGTTCGCCGCGGGGATCTCGCTGTTCTACAGCGCGAGTTCCGGCAGCATCCAGCGCGCCCTGCAGCACCTGACCGCCGCCGGCGCAGTGGTGGTCGAAGAGGCCGACGGCACCAGGCGCGGCCGAAAGGTCCACCGGATCACCGACGAGGGCACCCGACGGTGGCGGGCCTGGATGCTGGCGCCCATCCCGCAGGGGACGGAGGCCGAGACGACCGTGCTCGCCAAGGTGTTCCTCCTCGGCAGGCTCGAGCCGGCGTCGGACCGCGCCGGCGTCCTCCGCACCATCCGCGAGCACGTCGACGACTCGCGGCGGGCGCTGGAAGCCCTCGCCGTCGAGGTGGACGCGCGGACGGGGGATCTCGACCCCGCCACCCAGCGGCTGTTCGCGTACCAGCGCGCGACGCTGGACTACGGCCTGCGCTCGCACGCGCTGATGCGCGCCTGGATCGACGAGATGGGGGAGAAGCTGCCATGACCGCGAAGCCCCGCGCCCGCGCGCGGACCCTCTTCGGACTCGCGTCCGCGGCCGCCCTGGTGGTGACCGTGGTCTTCGCCACCGTCGGCGACGGCGTGGAGGTTCCCGAGGCCACGGGGCTGCGCCTGGCCGTCGTCGACGGCGGCCACACGCTGGTGTGGGCCCTCCTGACCGCCGCCTTCGCGATCGCGGCCGTCCGCGCGCGCTGGGGCCGCCTGTCGAACGGGCTCGCCGTCGCAGCGGGCATCGCGTACGCCATCTTCCTCATCGCCGTCTTCGTGTGGAGATAGGGATGCCGCCGACCCCCGCCCTCGTCGCGGCCACCGTTGCCACGCTGATCCTGTGCGCGCTCGCGGTGCTGCAGGCCTGCGTGGCCGCAGGCGCACCGTGGGGAAGGTTCGTGTGGGGCGGCGCCCATCGTGTGCTGCCGCGTCGCCTGCGCATCGGCAGCGCCGTCTCGGTGGTGCTGTACGCGGCCTTCGCTGTCGTGCTGCTCAGCCGGGCGGGCGCGCTGCCCGGCGGCGACAGCCCCGCCGTCGCGGTGATCACCTGGGTGCTCTTCGGTTACTTCGTCGTCGGCATCGCCATGAACGCGGTCTCGCGCAGCCGGGCCGAGCGCCTCACGATGACCCCCGCCTGCGCCGCTCTCGCAGCCGCCACGCTGGTCGTCGCCCTCTCATGAAGGGCCCGGCGGACCTCTGGTAGGCTTGAGCGGCTCGAAACACCGTTTTCGGGCATCCCCTCTCTTCTTCACCGACCTGCCGGCATGCCCCGGCGTGCAGTCCGGACAGGGCGAAGACAGGGCGATACGCCCGCGAGCCGTGAAAGACACGGCAGCGTCATCGAAAGGAACACTTCGTGGCTACGAAGTCCCAGGACCGCCGCAAGGTCCGTCTGTCGCGCGCGCTCGGCGTCGCGCTCACCCCGAAGGCCGCCCGCTACCTCGAGAAGCGTCCCTACGCTCCGGGCGAGCACGGCCGCACCAAGCGCAAGGCCGACAGCGACTACGCCGTCCGTCTCCGCGAGAAGCAGCGTCTGCGCGAGCAGTACGGCATCCGCGAGAAGCAGCTGCGCATCCAGTTCAACGAGGCCCGCCGCACCCAGGGCCTGACCGGTGAGAACCTGGTCGAGCAGCTCGAGATGCGCCTGGACGCCCTCGTGCTCCGCGCCGGCTTCGCCCGCACCACCGCGCAGGCGCGTCAGCTCGTCGTGCACCGCCACATCCTCGTGGACGGCCAGCTCGTCGACCGCCCGTCGTTCCGCGTGAAGCCGGGTCAGCTCATCCATGTCAAGGGCAAGAGCGAGGGCCTCGAGCCCTTCCAGGTGGCGGCCGCCGGCGGTCACGCCGACGTCCTGCCCCCGGTCCCGGGCTACCTCGAGGTCGAGCTCGACAAGCTCCAGGCCCGCCTGGTGCGCCGCCCGAAGCGTGCCGAGGTCCCCGTGGTCTGCGACGTCCAGCTCGTCGTCGAGTACTACGCGGCCCGGTAACACGGTCGCACGAAGGGCGCCGGGGCAACCCGGCGCCCTTCGTCGTTTCCGCATACGATGGGAGGATGCCGCGCTCCGGCGGCCCCGCGAGGAAGTGGTGACATGAAGCTCCTGTGGTTCCTGTTCGGCATCGCCGGCGGATTCGTCCTCGCGCACCTGGTCAACAAGGACCCGCGTGGCCACGAGATCCTCGCCGAGGTCGACGCCCGCATCACGGAGTTCACCGACCGCATCGGCGACGCGTACCGCGAGCAGGAGTCCCGGTTCGCGGGGATCGTCGACGACGTGCGCGATGCCGCCGCCGACGCCGCGGGCACGGCCGCCGCCGCGGCATCCGAGGTCCTCGACTCGGCTCAGACCGCCGCCCGCAAGATCGCGGACTGACGACGCCGGCCGCCACGCGGCCACCGGCTCCGAACACCGTCGAAACACCCTCTCCCTCACGCACGCCCCCGCACGCATCAGCAAGGACCCGCATGAAGACCGCCGAGATCGCCCAGCGCTTCCTCGATTACTTCGAGAAGAACGGCCACACCATCGTCCCGTCGGCCTCGCTCGTGACCGACGACCCTGCGCTGCTGTTCACCGTGGCCGGCATGGTGCCCTTCATCCCGTATCTGTCGGGCGACGTGCCCGCGCCCTATCCGCGGGCCGCCGACAACCAGAAGTGCATCCGCACGAACGACATCGAGGAGGTCGGCAAGACCCCTCGGCACGGCACGTTCTTCCAGATGCTGGGCAACTGGTCGTTCGGCGACTACTTCAAGGAGGGCGCGATCCGCTACGCGTGGGAGCTCCTCACGAGCGCCGAGGCGGAGGGCGGCCTGGGCTTCGACCCGAAGGACCTGTGGGTGACCGTCTACGAGGAGGACGACGAGGCCCACGACCTGTGGCTGCGGCTCACCGGCCTGCCCGAGGAGCGGATCCAGCGTCTGGGCAAGGACACCAACTACTGGAGCACCGGGCTGCCCGGCCCCGCCGGCCCCTGCTCGGAGATCTTCTTCGACCGCGGCCCCGCGTACGGCGTCGACGGCGGCCCCGCCACCGATGACGACCGGTACGTCGAGATCTGGAACCTCGTGTTCATGCAGTACGAGATCACCAACGTGCGCTCGAAGTACGACTTCGACGTCGTGGGGGAGCTGCCGAACAAGAACATCGACACCGGCATGGGCCTGGAGCGCATCGCGTTCATCAAGCAGGGCGTCGACAACATGTACGAGACCGACCAGGTGCGTCCGGTCCTGGACCGCGCGGTGGCGCTGTCGGGCCGCACGTACGGCGCGAACCACGACGACGACGTGCGCTTCCGCGTGGTCGCCGACCACGTCCGCTCGTCCCTCATGCTCATGTCGGACGGCGTCACGCCGTCCAACGACGGCCGCGGCTACATCCTGCGCCGCCTGATGCGACGGGTCATCCGCTCGATGCGCCTGCTCGGCGTCGACGGGCCGACGTTCGCAGAGCTGTTCGCGGCCTCGCGCGATGCCATGAAAGATGCCTACCCCGTCGTCGAGACGGACTGGGCGCGCATCTCGCAGTACGCCCTCGCCGAGGAGGCCACCTTCCTGCGCACCCTCGCCGCGGGTGAGGCGATCCTCGAGGAGTCCCTGACCGGGACGAAGGCCGCCGGCGGGACCTCCATCCCCGGCGATGAGGCGTTCCTGCTGCACGACACCTACGGCTTCCCGATCGATCTCACCCTCGAGATCGCCGAGGAGGCGGGCCTGAGCGTCGACCGGGCCGCGTTCGACACCCTCATGCAGGAGCAGCGCGCGCGGGCCAAGGCCGATGCGCGCGCCCGCAAGCGTCAGCTCGCCGACACCAGCGTGTACCGCGATCTGCGCGCGCAGGGCGAGACGGTCTTCACGGGGTACACCGACCTCGAGACCGAGTCGCGCGTGCTCGGCATCCTCGTCGACGGCACGTCGGTCGATCGCGCGAGCGTCGGGCAGATCGCGGAGGTCATCCTCGCCGAGACGGCGCTGTACGCCGAGTCGGGCGGACAGGTCGCCGACAAGGGCGTGATCGTGGGTCCGGGCTACGAGCTCGAGGTCCTCGACGTGCAGAAGCCCGTGCCGGGCCTGGTGAGCCACACCGTCGAGGTCTCCACCGGAGAGGTCGGCGTCGGCCAGCCGGCCACGTCGGTGGTGGATGCCGCGAACCGCCGCGCCGCCCGCCAGGCGCACTCCGCGACCCACCTCGTGCACGCGGCCCTGCGCGACACGCTCGGCAAGACCGCGACGCAGGCCGGCTCGCTGAACCGCGCCGGCTACATGCGCTTCGACTTCTCGTGGGGCCAGTCGCTGTCCGACCAGACGAAGTCCGAGATCGAGGAGATCGCCAACAACGCGGTGCGGGACAACCTCGAGGTGACCACGCGCGTGCTCCCGCTGGACGAGGCCAAGGCCCTGGGCGCGATGGCGCTGTTCGGCGAGAAGTACGGCGACACGGTGCGCATGGTCGACATCGGCGGCCCGTGGTCGCGCGAGCTGTGCGCCGGCACGCACGTGTCGGCGAGCGCCGAGGTCGGACTCATCAGCCTCGTGGGCGAATCGTCTGTCGGCGCCTCCAACCGCCGTGTCGAGGCGCTGGTCGGCCTCGACGCCTTCCGGTCGCTGGCCGCGGAGCGCGCGCTCGTCTCGCAGCTCACCTCCTCACTCAAGGCGCCGCGCGAGCAGCTCCCCGCCCGCATCGCCGAGCTCCAGGCCAGCCTCAAGGCCGCCGAGAAGAAGATCGCGGCTTTCGAGGCCAAGGCGCTCGGGGACCGCCTGCCCGCCCTCGCCGGCACCGCGACCCGCGTCGGTGAGACCCTGGTGGTCGCCGAGTCGCTCGGCACCGCCGCGTCGGCCGACGACGTCCGCTCGCTCGCCCTCCAGGTGCGCGAGCGCCTCGGATCGGACGCCGCCGTCGTCGCACTGGGCGCCGTCGTGAACGACCGCCCCGTCGTCATCGTCGCGACCAACGACGCCGCGCGCGCCGCGGGCGCCAAGGCGGGCGCTCTCGCCAAGGGCGCCGCGGGCGTGCTCGGCGGCGGCGGAGGCGGCCGAGACGACGTCGCGCAGGGCGGGGGAGCGGATGCCGCCTCCCTGCCGGCCGCGCTGGCCGCCGTGAAGGACGCCCTCGCCGCGTGAGCGGCGCACGCTCATGAGCGGGTTCCGCAGGGGGACGCGGCTGGGTGTCGACGTCGGCAAGGCCCGCGTCGGGGTCGCGAAGTGCGACCCCGACGGGCTGCTCGCGACGCCGGTCGAGACCGTGCCGCGCGACGACGGCTCCGTCGCGCGCATCATCGCCCTCGCCGACGAGCACGGGGCCTTCGAGGTGCTGGTCGGTCTGCCGCTGAACATGAGGGGCGAGGACACCGCCTCGACCCGGGACGCACGGGAGTTCGCGGCGGCGCTGGCCGCGGCATCCGCTCTCCCGGTGAGGCTCGTGGACGAGCGCCTCTCGACGGTCTCCGCACACGCGGCCCTGCGCAGTTCGGGCAGATCCCAGCGTTCGTCGCGTACCATCATTGACCAGGTCGCCGCGGTCGTCCTGCTCCAGCAAGCGCTCGATGTCGAGAAGAGCACCGGCCGTCCGCCCGGAATCACCGTCCCCCAGGAGCCAGCCTGATGCCCGACTCATCGCCTGACGGCGAAGCGATCCCCCAGTCGCGTCGCGCCGCCCGCGAAGCCGCAGCCCGCCGGTCCTCGACCGGCGCCACACCTGCGCAGGCCCCGGCCTCGTCGCCGGCGGCCGCTCCGCCGGCGTCGTGGGAGACGCTCGTCTCCGGGCCGTCGCCGGTGAGCCGGAGCGATTCCGCGCCGTCGCCGGCTCACGCCGCGCCGGCGGGCGACGGCTCCGGCGAGGGATTCCAGCCCGTGCCGCTTCGGACCCCGCGACCGGCGGACCCGGTCGGCGCCGAGGGCTCGTCCTCCGACGACGACCCATGGATCTTCGCCGGCGCCGGCGTCGGCCCCGCGATGCCCTACAGCCGCGCCGCGAACGGCACCGCCGCCGGGGCCGCGCCCTCCGCAGCGCGGTCGGCGGCGCCCCGCGGCGACGCGCCGGCGGCGGACTTCGCGAGCGGGACGCTCGAGGAGCTGTTCAGCGGTTCCACCTCGACGGAGGACATCGGAGACGTGCCACCCGCCAAGAACCGGAGGCGCCGGCGCGCCGCGGGGTGGATCGCGCTCGGCGTGGTCCTCGCCATCCTCGGCGGCGTCGCCGCCGGCGGCCTCTGGGTGTGGAACACCTATGAGGACAACATCCGCGAGGTCATGGGGTGGGAGGAGCCCAAGGACTACGAGGCGGGCCTGGCCAACGGCGAGGCGTTCGTGACGATCGCCTCGGGCGACACCGGCTCGCCCATCTCGCAGTCGCTGTACGACGCCGGGGTGACCAAGACGCCCGACGCGTTCTACGACTACCTCATCGAGAGCGGGCAGAACCCGAACTTCCAGCCGGGCGTGTTCAAGCTGCAGAAGCAGATGACGAGCGAGGCCGCGCTGGCGGCGCTGCTCGATCCGGCCAACAAGCAGGAGTTCACGGCGCAGATCCCCGAGGGCTTCACGGTGGACGGCACGCTCGAGCGGCTCGCCGAGGGCACCGGGCTGCCGCTGGATCAGCTGCAGGCCGCCGCGGCGGACCCCGCCGCGTACGGCGTGCAGGCCGACAGCCTCGAGGGCTGGCTCTTCCCCGCGACCTACACGTTCGATCCGAGCGTCACCCCCCAGTCGGCGATCCAGACGCTCGTCGACCGCACGGTGCAGTCGCTGGACGAGGCAGGGGTGCCGCCCGAGGATCGTCAGCGCATCCTGACGATCGCGTCGATCATCCAGCGCGAGGCGCGGTTCGAACAGGACATGCAGAAGGTGTCGACCGTCATCCAGAACCGGCTCGATCCGAGCAACCAGGAGACGTTCGGCAAGCTGCAGATGGACTCCACCGCGCAGTACGGCTACGGCGAGATGCACGACGGGACGGTGAGCTCCTCCGAAGAGGCGCTGAACGACCCCAACCCGTGGAACACCTACGTCCACACGGGGCTGCCGGTCGGACCGATCGCCAACCCCGGCGACGTCGCGATCGACGCGGCCATGCATCCCGCCGAAGGTCCGTGGCTCTACTTCGTCACGGTCAACATGAACACCGGCGAGACCGTCTTCACCGAGACCTACCGCGAGCACCTGCGATACGTCGAGCAGTGGCAGCAGTGGTGCGCCGACAACCCGGACTCGGGGTGCTGACGCCCGGCGCGACGCGTCTGGAGGTATGGGGCGATCCCATCGCGCACAGCCGCTCGCCGCAGCTGCACGCCGCCGCCTACGCGGTGCTGGGCCTGGACTGGTCGTACGGCCGCCGCCGCGTCGACGCAGCGTCGTTCGGGCAGGAGCTCGCCGGGCTCGACCGTGAGTGGCGCGGTCTGTCGCTCACGATGCCGCTCAAGGCGGTCGCCTTCGCCGCCGCGGCGACCCGCGACCGCCGGGCCGAGCTCACCGGCGCCGTCAACACGCTCCTGCTGCGGGGCACGGACTCGGGCATGCCCCGCGGCTTCAACACCGACGTCGGCGGCATCGTGCGCGCGCTCTCGGACGACCGGATCACCGTCGTCCCCCGTGCGCGGATCGTGGGAGCGGGCGCCACGGCGACCTCCGCCCTCGTGGCGCTGTCCGAGCTGGGAGCCAGCGAGGTGGAGGTGGCCGCCCGTCGGCCCGAGGCCGTCCACGCTCTGGTGCAGCTCGGAGAGCGGCTCGGCATCGCGGTCTCCCCAACGCCGCTGGCGGCATCGGATCATCCCGCCGTCCCCGTGACGATCGCGACGCTCCCGGGCGAGGCGCAGCTGCCCGCCGCCGTCGCCGATGCGCTCGCGCGCTCGGGCGGGCTGCTCCTGGACGTCGTGTACGGGCACTGGCCGACCGCTCTCTCCGACGCGTGGGAGCGCGCGGGCGCTCCGGCACGGTCGGGCCTGGGCATGCTGCTGCACCAGGCCCTGCTGCAGATCCGCATCTTCCGCCACGGCGACCCCGACATGCCGATGGACCGGGAGGACGAGGCCCTCGCAGCCATGCGCCGCGTGCTCGTCGATCCTCACACGGCGTAACCCGCCCGCCCCGCGTGGGAGACTGGAGCAATGCTCCGCGTGCTCACGGCCGGCGAATCGCACGGCCCAGAACTCGTCGCCATCATGGAGGGACTTCCCGCCGGCGTCCCGATCTCCCGCGCTGCGATCCAGGCGGACCTCGCGCGCCGCAAGCTCGGCTACGGTCGAGGGTCGCGCATGAAGTTCGAGGAGGACGAGCTGACCATCTCGTCCGGCGTGGTCCACGGATCCTCGCTCGGCAGCCCCATCGCGCTGCGCATCGGCAACACCGAGTGGCCGAAGTGGGTCGAGGTCATGAGCGCCGAGCCGGTCGAGCTGACGGAGAAGTCGCGCGGTCGCGGTGCCGCGCTCACCCGCCCGCGCCCCGGACACGCCGACCTCGTCGGCATGCAGAAATACGGCTTCGACGAGGCCCGGCCGATCCTCGAGCGCGCGAGCGCCCGCGAAACGGCCGCTCGCGTGGCGCTCGGCGCCATCGCCCGCGCCTTCCTGGCGGAGCTCGGCATCCGCCTGGTCAGCCACACCCTGTCGATCGGCCCGGTCCGCGTCCCAGAGGGCGCAGCGCTGCCCGCACCCGACGACGTCGAGGTCCTCGACGCCGATCCGCTGCGCTGCTTCGACCCGCTCACGAGCCAGGCGATGGTCGCAGAGGTCGACGCCGCCCGGAAGGACGGCGACACGCTCGGTGGGATCGTCGAGGTGCTCGCCTACGGCCTGCCGCCCGGCCTCGGCTCGCACGTCCACTGGGACCGGCGCCTGGACGCCAAGCTCGCACAGGCGCTCATGAGCATCCAGGCGATCAAGGGCGTCGAAGTCGGCGACGGCTTCGAGACCACGCGCCGGCGCGGATCGGCGGCGCACGACGAGCTGTTCACGGCCGAGGACGGCATCACGCGCTCCAGCGACAAGGCGGGCGGCACCGAGGGCGGCATGTCCACCGGCACGGTGCTGCGCGTGCGCGCCGGCATGAAGCCGATCGCGACGGTGCCCCGCGCCCTGCGCACCGTCGACGTCTCCACCGGAGACGCCGCCTCCGCACACCACCAGCGCTCCGACGTGTGCGCGGTCCCGGCCGCCGGCGTCGTCGCCGAGGCGATGACCGCCGTCGTCCTGGCGGACGTGGTCCTCGAGAAGTTCGGCGGCGACAGCGTCGCCGAGACGCGTCGCAACATCGAGGGCTACCTCGCGGCGATCCCCGAGGAGCTGCGCACGGCTGCCCGGAGCGACGCCGGCCTGCTCTCGCATGACGCCGCACTCTGACCCGGTCGTGCTGATCGGCCCGATGGGCTCGGGCAAGACCAGCATCGGCAAGAAGGCGGCGCGGGCACTGGGCGTCCCGTTCTTCGACACCGACGCCGCCGTGGTGCGCGAGCACGGACCGATCGAGCGGCTGTTCGCCGAGCACGGCGAGGAGCACTTCCGCGCGCTCGAGCGCGAGGCGGTCGTCGCGGGGCTCCGCGGCGGCGGCATCGTGTCGCTCGGCGGCGGCGCGGTCATGCACCCGCAGACGCGCGCCGACCTCGCCGGCCACCGGGTCGTGCTGCTGACCGTCACGGCGCGCGTGGTGGCCGGCCGCGTCCGCGACTCGGCCCGCCCGCTGCTGCAGGGCGAGGATGCCGTCCAGCGCTGGACCGCCATCTACGAGCAGCGGCGTCCGGTGTACGAGGAGCTCGCCGACGTGACCTTCGACACGTCGAGCGGACCGGTGCAGGATGTCGTGGACGCCCTCGTGGACTGGGTGCGCGGCGACGCGGCGCACGAGGCGCTCGGGCCCGCCGGGGCCGAGCAGGAGGAGACGGACGTGCCCAGCGAGCGGAGCGAGTCGAGATGACGGATGCCACGACCATCGGCGTGAGCGGCGACGCGCGCTACGACATCACCGTGGGGCGCGGCATCCTGTCGACGCTCGGCGAGGCGCTGCCCCCCGCCGCCCGCAAGGTGCTGGTGATCCACCCCCCGACGCTCGCGGCGCAGGCCGAGCGCCTGCGCGCGCAGCTGATCGACGACCGCGAGGTGCTCCTCGCCGAGATCCCCGACGCCGAGGCCGGCAAGCGCATCGAGGTCGCCGCGTTCTGCTGGCAGGTGATGGGCAAGGCGGACTTCACCCGCACCGACGCCGTCGTCGGATTCGGCGGGGGAGCGGTGACCGACCTCGCCGGCTTCGTCGCGGCGACCTGGCTCCGCGGCGTCGAGGTCGTGCAGGTGCCGACGACGGTGCTGGGCATGGTCGACGCTGCGGTGGGCGGCAAGACCGGCGTCAACACCGCCGAGGGCAAGAACCTCGTCGGCGCGTTCTGGGCGCCGCGCGCGGTCATCTGCGACCTCGATCTGCTCGATTCGCTCTCGCGCAACGAACTCGTCGCCGGGTACGCCGAGGTGGTCAAGGCGGGCTTCATCTGGGCTCCCGAGATCCTCGACCTCGTCGAGGCCGACGCCGAGGCCGCGGTCGATCCCCGCAGCGACGCGTTCCGGCGCACGATCGAACTCGCCATCGACATGAAGGCGCGGGTCGTGGGGGAGGATCTCCGCGAGGCCGGACTGCGCGAGATCCTCAACTACGGCCACACGCTCGGCCACGCGATCGAGCACGCCGAACGGTACCGCTGGCGCCACGGCGCCGCGATCTCGGTCGGCATGGTGTTCGCCGCCGAGCTCTCGCGGCTGGCGGGACGCCTGCCGGATGCCGCGGCGCAGCGTCACCGCGAGATCCTCGAGACCCTCGGGCTTCCGACGAGCTACCGCCCCGGCGCGTGGCCGCAGCTCCTGGCCACGATGCAGCGCGACAAGAAGAGCAGGGGCGGCATGCTGCGCTTCATCGTGCTGGACGACATCGCCAAGCCCACCGTGCTGCAGGCGCCGGACGAATCCCTGCTGTTCGCGGCCTACCAGGAGGTCGCGGGGTGACGGCGGCGGTCGCGCGACGCGTCCGCGAGGACGAGTGGGCGCGCGTGCGCGACCTCCGGATCCGTGCCGTGGGCGATCCGGACGCCGGCATCGCCTTCCTCTCCACCCCCGAGCAGGAGCTCGCGCACGACGACGAGTTCTGGCGCCGACGGACTCTGGACGCGGCGATCGGCGACGAGGCGGCGCAGTTCGTCGCCGAGGCCGACGGCCGGTGGGTCGGATCGGCCACCGTCCTCGTGCGCGCCGTCGGCACCGTCGACCACACCGGTCGCACCGTGTACACCGCCCGTGCCGACGTCGTCGGCGTCTACGTGAGCCCGGAGCACCGCGGCGCCGGCACGATCGACGCGCTGTTCGACGCCGCCGCCGCGTGGGTCGCCGGGCTCGGCATCCGTCGTCTCACCCTGGACGTCCACGCCGACAACGCCCGTGCGCAGGCCGCCTACCGGCGCAACGGATTCGTCCCCACCGGCGAGACCTTCACGAGCACCATCGGGCCCGAGATCGTGATGGCGCGCGCGCTCTGAACCGGCGAGCCGGACCCACCGGCGCGGCGGCGTCACCCCGGTAGGGTGGGCGCGTGACCGTTCCGCGCCGCCTGCTCCTCGTCAACGGCCCCAACCTGAACCTCCTGGGCACCCGGGAGCCCGCCGTGTACGGGACGGCGACGCTCGCCGACGTCGAGCGGGTGACGACGGATGCCGCGGCCCGCCGCGGCTTCGAGGTCCGTGCCGTGCAGAGCAACCACGAGGGCGTGCTGCTGGATGCCATCCACGCCGCCCGCGAGGACTGCGCCGGCATCGTCATCAACCCGGGCGGGCTCACGCACACCTCGGTGGTGCTGCGCGACGCCCTGTCCGGCGTCGGGCTCCCCGTCGCCGAGGTGCACATCTCCGACATCCTCTCCCGCGAGGAGTTCCGTCACCGTTCGTACGTCGCGGACGTCGCCATCGTCCACGTGATCGGCGAGGGCGTTCCCGGGTACGCCCGGGCGGTGGAGCTTCTCATCGACGCCGTCACAGGCCAGGCCGAGGGCTGACGGACCGGCGGGGGACCGGGCATCCCGTAGAATCGACCGTCGGCGCTCTCCGGCCCCCGGCCTCTTCGCCGGGCGTGACGCCCTCTCCTCTCGAACGAAACGGACCCGCACCCTCATGGCATCCACCGCAGACATCAAGAACGGCGTCGTCCTCAACATCGACGGTCAGCTCTGGAGCGTCGTGGAGTTCCAGCACGTCAAGCCCGGCAAGGGCGGCGCGTTCGTGCGCACCAAGCTCAAGAACGTCATGACCGGCAAGGTCGTCGACAAGACGTTCAACGCCGGCGCCAAGGTCGAGCTCGAGAACGTCGACCGCCGCGACTTCACCTACCTCTACAACGACGGCGAGGGCTTCGTCTTCATGGACGTCGCCGACTACGACCAGATCACGGTCGGCGCGGCGACCGTCGGCGACGCCGCGAACTTCCTGCTCGAGAACCAGCAGGTGCAGATCGCGCTCAACAACGGCAACCCGCTGTACGTCGAGCTCCCGGCATCCGTCGTCCTGGAGATCACCTACACCGAGCCGGGCCTGCAGGGCGACCGCTCGTCGGCCGGCACCAAGCCTGCCACCGTCGAGACCGGTTACGAGATCCAGGTGCCGCTGTTCCTCGAGACCGGAACGAAGGTCAAGGTCGACACCCGCACGGGCGACTACCTCGGCCGCGTCAACTGACGTCGGCGGCTGCTGACGATGAGCGCTCGTTCGAAGGCGCGCAAACGCGCGCTCGACATCCTGTTCCAGGCGGACGTCCGCGGCGACCAGCCGGCGACGATCCTCGCCGCCGAGGCGCGCCGCGCCGCCGGCGAGCCCGCACGCCAGGCCTCGTGGCTGTACGCCCGTGAGATCGTCGACGGGGTGATCGACAACCAGGACGCGATCGACGAGCAGATCACGACGTTCGCGAAGGACTGGTCCCTCGCCCGCATGCCCGCCGTCGACCGCGCCGTGCTGCGCATCGCCACGTGGGAGCTGCTGTACAACGACGAGGTGCCTGCCGCCGTCGCGATCGACGAGGCCGTGGAACTGGCGAAGGAGTTCTCCACCGACGACTCGGGCGCCTTCGTGCACGGCGTGCTCGCACGCATCGCCCGCGCGTCCTGACCGACCCCGGCCGGCCCGGCTGCCCCGACTGTCCGGAGCACTTGCCAGGATGGATGCCGTGACCCCGCCGTTCGTCGACCCGTCGCACATCCGCGGCCTCACCGACGCCGGCTCGTTCGAGCGGGGCCGGGCCTATCTGGCCGAGGGCGCCGTGCAGCAGCTGTCGTGGGACCCGGCGACGTCCGTCATCGAGTCCGCGGTCGCCGGAAGCGGCGGCCGCACCTACCGCTGCCGCGTGCGCCTGGACGCCCAGCGTCCCGACCGCCCGATCGCGGCGACGTCGTGCACCTGCCCCGTGCAGTTCGACTGCAAGCACACCGTCGCCACGCTGCTGGCGAGCAACCGTCTCGCCGGGTCCGCCCCTGCCGCCGGGGAGGGGACGTCGTGGCGCGCGGTCTTCGCCCCCTCGCCGCCCACGCCGACGGAGCACGCGCCGCTCGCACTGGGTGTCGAGCTGCGCCAGCGCGTCCGCCGCGGCGCCTCCACGTGGGCGCCGGCACGGGTCGAGACGGCGACGCCGCGCGGCCTGCACCAGTTCGGCGCCGACGTGCTCGTCGGGCTGCGCCCCCTCCAGCGATCGGACCGGTCCGACGCGTGGATCAAGGGCGCCGTCTCGTGGGACGCGCTGCGCCGACCCGGCACCGCGTTCGACCCCGCGCAGGCGCGGTGGTTCGCCGAGCTCCACAGCATCGGGCGGGACGTCCGCTCCTTCGGTGCGTTCTCCGACGTCTCGGAGTGGCTCACCCTCGACGACATCGAGTCGAGCCTGCTCTGGCCGCATCTGGCCGCGGGGGCGGACCGCGGCATCCCCCTCGTCCCGACGAAGCGGGGCGCCGTGGTGACGCTCGCGAGCACCGCGACGGTCGCCGTCCACGCCCGGCGCTCGGCGCGCGGCCTCGACGTCGCCCCGGTGGTCACGATCGACGGCGAGCGGGCGGATGCCGCCACCGTGCGTCCGGTGGGACGCACGGGCGTCTACCGCTTCGCCGTCGTCCGAGAGCGGATCGAGCTCGTGCTGGCGCCCGTCGCGCTCCCCGAGCCGGTGCCTCGGCTGCTCGGCGCGCACGAGATCGTCAGAGTGCCCGTCGAGGAGGCCGACGAGTTCCTCCGCGACCATCTCCCGAGGATCGCGCGCCGCGTGAGCGTCGAGGCGCCCGGGATCGATCTGGCGGCACCGTCGCGTCCGCAGCTCGTGCTGCGCGTCCACTTCGAGCCGAACCACCGGCTCGTGTACGCCCTGGCGTGGCGCTACGACGGGAAGGATCTCGGCTTCGACGCCACCGGCGCCGACGGGGACGCCGAGACCGAGTCGGAGATCCGCGCCCGGGTCCACGGGCTGTGGAGCGAGCACGCGCCGGTGGACTTCGCCTCCTCGGGCTCGCTCTCGGGCCTGGACGCCGCCGAGTTCTCCTCGCGGCTGCTGCCGCTGCTCGAGGCCGACGCCGACGTCCGCGTGGAGGTCTCCGGCGAGCGCCCGCGGTACCGCGAGCTCACCGGCGACCCGCGCATCGGCGTGCGCACGGTCGAGACGACCGACTCCGACTGGTTCGACCTGGGGGTGGTCGTCACGATCGACGGCCGGCGGATCCCCTTCGGCACGCTGTTCACCGCGCTCGCACGCGGCCGCCGGCGGATCCTGCTCAGCGACGGCGCCTACTTCTCGCTCTCGCACCCCTCGCTGCGACGCCTGCGCGATCTCATCGAGGAGGCGGGCGAGCTCGAGGAGTGGGAGGCCGGACCCCGGATCAGCAGGTATCAGACGGCCCTGTGGGCGGACTTCGAGGATCTGGCCGACGAAGCGGAACCCGCGGTGGCCTGGCGTGAGACGGTCGACGCGCTGCGCGATGCCGACGGCGTACCGGCCGCGCCGCTCCCGTCCGCTCTGCACGCCGAGCTTCGGCCGTATCAGCGGGCGGGGTACGACTGGCTCGCCTTCCTCTGGCGGCACCGGCTGGGCGGCATACTCGCCGATGACATGGGCCTGGGCAAGACGCTGCAGCTGCTGGCGCTCATCGCCCACGCGCGCGAGAGCGGCGAGACCCGCCCGTTCCTGGTCGTCGCGCCCACCTCGGTGCTGTCGACGTGGCGCAGTGAGAGCGAGCGGTTCACGCCGGATCTGCGGGTCGAGGTCGTCGACGCCACGCGAGCCAAGCGGGGGCGGTCGCCGGCCGACGCCGCCGGCACGGCCGACGTCGTCGTGACGTCGTACACGCTGCTCCGGCTGGACGAGCGCGAGTTCGCCGGCCTGGAGTGGGCCGGTCTCATCCTCGACGAGGCGCAGTTCGTCAAGAACAGCCGCACCCAGGCGTACCGCGCGGCACGAGACCTCCGCACCGACGTGGTCTTCGCCGTGACCGGCACCCCGCTGGAGAACAGCCTGACCGAGCTGTGGGCGCTGCTCTCGCTCACGGCACCCGGCCTGTTCGCCTCGTCCCGGCGGTTCCGCGAGGAGTACGTGGGCCCCATCGAGAAGGGCAAGGTGCCCGAGAACCAGGAGGGCGGGGCCTACCGTGCCGCTCGGCTGGACCGGCTGCGGCGACGCATCCGGCCGCTCGTGCTGCGGCGCACGAAGGAGCTCGTCGCCGCGGACCTGCCTGCCAAGCAGGAGCAGGAGGTCCGCATCGAGCTGGGCGCCGCCCACCGCGCCCTCTACGACACCGTGCTGCAGCGCGAGCGTCAGAAGGTGCTCGGGCTCCTGGAGGACCTGGATCGCAACCGCTTCATCGTGTTCCGGTCCCTCACGCTGCTGCGGATGCTGAGCCTTGCACCCGAGCTCGTCGATCCCGCGCACACGCACATCCCGCCGAGCAAGCTCGGCGCCCTCTTCGAGCAGCTGGACGAGGCCCTCGCGGAGGGTCACCGGGCCCTCGTGTTCAGCCAGTTCACGTCGTTCCTCGGCCTCGTCGCCGCCGAGCTGGAGAAGCGCGGGGTGGCCTACGCGTACCTCGACGGGTCCACGCGGGATCGGGATGCCGCCGTGGCCGCGTTCCGCGGGGGAGAGGCCCCGGTGTTCCTCATCAGCCTGAAGGCCGGCGGCTTCGGCCTGACGCTGACCGAGGCCGATTACGTCTTCCTGCTCGACCCGTGGTGGAACCCGGCCGCCGAGGCGCAGGCCGTGGACCGCGCCCACCGCATCGGCCAGCACCGCAGCGTCATGGTCTACCGCCTCATCGCCTCGGGCACGATCGAGGAGAAGGTGATGGCACTGCAGCGGCGCAAGGCGCGGCTGTTCCGCTCGGTCATGGACGACGACGCCCTCTTCGGGCAGGCGCTCACCGCCGACGACATCCGCGGGCTGTTCGACGCCTGAGGACGAGCACACGCGGGTGGATCGGGTTTTGCACGGCCGGTGCGACAGGTGCCCGCGCGAGCCTCGCCTAGAATCATCTGGTTCGACACGGGAGGACACCCATGCGCATCACGGGCCTCGGCCACGCCGGAATGTTCATCGAGACGGCGGGGGGAAGCATCCTCTGCGACCCTGTGATCGGCCCGACCTTCTTCGGGTCGTGGTTCCCGTTCCCCGACAACCGGGGACTCGACTGGGAGCGGTTCGGCAACGCCGACTTCCTCTACGTCTCGCACCGGCACCGCGACCACTTCGACCCGGCGCTCATGGACCGGTACGTGCCCAAGACCATCAAGGTGCTGCTGCCGGAGTACCCGACGGACGACCTCGAGCAGGATCTCCGCAGGCTCGGCTACGACGACATCATCTACACCCAGGCCGGCGTGCCGCTGGAGTTCGGACCGCTCAAGCTGATGGTGACGCCGCTGCGCGCGCCGAGTGACGGCCCGATCGGCGACTCGTCGCTGAGCGTCGACGACGGGACCGCCAGCATCCTGAACCAGAACGACTCGCACCCTCTGGATCTCGAGAAGCTCATGGCGTTCTCCAAGCCGGAGGCGTACTTCACCCAGGTGTCGGGCGCCATCTGGTGGCCGATGGTCTACGACCTGCCACAGGACGCCAAGCAGAACTTCGCCAAGCTCAAGCGCGACGCGCAGAACAAGCGCGCGATGTACTACATCGAGAAGGTCGACGCCGAGCACGTCTTCCCGATGGCCGGCCCCCCGATGTTCCTGCGCGAGGAGCTCTTCCGCTACAACGGGACGGGGCTCGAGAACGACTCGATCTTCACCGACCAGCGCGAGTTCCTCGCGCACATGAAAGAGCTCCGGCCCGATCAGAAGGGCTACGAGTTCGTGCCCGGCACGGTCGTCGAGCTGAACGACGGCGAGCTCACGGTCACCCAGACGCTGTACACGGATGCCGAGATCGACCGCATCTTCGACGACAAGTGGGCCTACCTCGCCGAGCAGCGCGACTCCCGCCAGGACGAGATCCGCGCGGAGGAGGCGTCGCGGGCCCCGGTGCTCGCGCCGGATGAGATGCTCGCGGCGATCAAGGAGTGGTGGGAGCCGCTGCTGCGCCGCGCCCGCACGATCCGCAACGGCGTGGGCGGCGTGGTGCGCTTCCGCATCGGCGAGCTGGACATGGTGGTCGATTTCCCGAAGGCGAAGGTCCGGGAGTATGCCGGCGAGGAGTGCATCTACTGGTACACGATCCCCGCCGACCTCGTCTCCACCAACATCGCCGACCACGAGATCGACTGGTCGAACTCGATCTTCCTGTCGATGCAGTTCGAGGTGGGCCGCAGCGGCAAGTTCAACGAGTTCCTCACGACCTTCCTCAAGTGCCTCTCGCGCGACCGCATCGAGTACGTCGAGAACTGGTACGCCGAGCAGACCGACCAGACCGAGGACGCCCAGCTCGGCGACTGGCTGGTGCAGCGGCGGTGCCCGCATCTGCGCGCGGACCTCACCAAGACCGGGAAGATCGAGGACGGCGTGCTCACCTGCTCGCTCCACGACTGGAAGTGGGACCTCGCCAGCGGCAAGTGCCTCACCAGCCAGGGACACCCGATCCGCGCATCGCAGGTGGAGGACGATCGCGCGGCGACGACGCCCGCCGCCTGAACCACCGCACCGCCGTCTGGTTGTAGCTCATCTACAACCAGACGGCGGTCTGCTGTCGGTGCGGCTGTAGCAGGAGCGTCAATCTCGGGGCGCGCGTATCACTGCGGCTCCGATCGGGTCCTGATCACCGTGCCCGCCATCGCGGGCGATCACACCCGAAGGAGTCACGCCATGACCACCGTCCCCGTCCACGGCGCCGCCGGCGTCGTTCCCGCGTCCGCCGGCCGCCAGAACCCGCTCCGCGCCCTGATCGCCCTCGAGGCACGCGCGGAGTCCGCGCTCAAGGTGTCGCTGCAGCGCTGGAGCATCCCGGCGCTGCGCGTCGCGCTGGGAGCCGTCTTCGTCGTCTTCGGCGCGCTGAAGCTGATCCCCGGCGTGAGCCCCGTCGAGGCGCTGGTGAGCGCCACGTGGGAGAAGCTCACGTTCGGCATGGTCAGCGGCCAGGCCGCGTTGATCGCGACCGCCGTCATCGAGGTGCTCGCCGGAGCCCTGCTCATCGCCGGCGGCGCTTTCGCCCGAATCGGCCTCGTGGTGCTGGCGCTGGCGTTCGTCGGCATCCTGTCGCCGATCGTCCTGCTGCCCGCGGAGGTCTTCGGCCCGGTCGGTCCGACGCTGACCGGCCAGTACATCTTCAAGAACGTCGTGCTGATCGCCGCCGCCCTCGTGGTGGCATCCCGCGTCCTGCGCGGTCCCGCTGCCAGGCACTGACGTCGCCTCCACCGCGTGAAGGCCGGTCCCGTACGGGGCCGGCCTTCACACGATGGATGGAACACACAAGATCACACAGCCAGCACAGTGAAACGCCGGAGAATCGGACGGGCACCGTTCGCGTCGGCTGTTCCAGCCGCACCACAAGCGGACTAGGTGCTGCGCACTTACGACCGACGCCGTCGCCTCCGAACTGGTGCTCGATTCCTGCGCACATCGGCATGCAAGACTCCGTCGATCGTGCGGATCGCAACGTCGTCGATGGAGGCCTTCAGCGCCGCGGTGAAGGATGAGTAGCCGCCCCAACCCTGCCGGTGCCCGGGGTAATACGAGGCCGCTTGCCGTGCGAGATCGCGTACGGGAGCGGGCAGTTGCGCTTCCGAGACAGCCCGCCGGATGGCTGCTGTCACCTCCGGGACGTTCGCGTGAGCGGTCGTTTCCTCAATCGAGACAGCGCCCACGGTCACGCTCGCGCCCGGCTGATATTCCAAGAACTCCCGCGAAAGCCGCTCGGCTCGATCGATAAGATCGAAGCCGTCATCCGCACTCAATCCGACTCGCAGGATGGTGTACGCCGTACGCCAATCAGATGCGACCCGCTCCGTGGCATCCTCACCTACGAGCCCTCGCTGAGCGCGATCGCTCAGCGTCCGAACGAGCTTCAGCCCCCCCTGAAGCTGAGCGAGTCGCGAGACGTGCCCACCGTCCGCCCCGATGGCCTGCTCAAATGCCGTGTACGAGCGCTCGTAGTAGGTCTCCCAAAGCTCGTCGCCTTCTGCAGACAAAGCCGTCGCCCTCGCGATGAGGACCGTGCCTAGGGTCGTATACGTATACGAGTCTTCTTTGATCGTCACCGCGCGTTCCGCAAACGATTCCGCTCGTGGCCAGTCCTCAACACGACGCGCATAGATGGCACGCTGCTCCCAATAGCGGGCATTCCATGCGCCGAAGCGGTCACGAATACTCTCGTAGAAGACTTGAAGGTCGGCGTGGGGAAAGATTTGTCTCAGCATGTCAGCCCCCATGAGGCTTCCGACGAGCACCGCGGCCCTGTTCTGCTGCCGAAGGCTCTGCCGGTTATCGAGCGGGGCGAGCGCGTTCAGCATCACAGCCAGACGCGGAAGAAAGTCTTCACCCGTCGCCCGTTGGAGCGCCGCGATTCCGCGTTCGCGCTGACGAGGGCGCAGCAGACCATTTACGACCGCCACGAGTGCCCCCAAGTGATCGTTCTGCTCGATCGCAGCCTGGATCGCTTGTACGGACACTCCCACGGCGAAGCTCGCCTCTTGTAGGCCTACTTGTGAGCCCGCATGCGACGAGAGAGCAAGCAAGAAGACGAGGTCCTGCTGCCACTCGTCGTAGAGGTTTCGAATCTCTCGGTCTAGTCTTGCGCGAAACCCCGCTCCATGCTCGACCTCGCCCATCGCTGAGAAGACGTCGCGACCCTCGAAATGCGACAACCGGTCCGACGGATCCCCCAGGCGTTCCAAGGCGCCCAAGCGACCGTGCGACGACAGCACTTCAAGAAGCGCTCGCCCATCGGCTCGTGTTCGCTCCAGCGACACCCGAGTGACCTGGACTGGCACACCGCCAGTCAGTTGATCTTCCACCAAGTCCTGGTTGCTAGAGCGCTCTGCGAACAATACGTACAACGACACCTCCGGCTCCTGCGATGCCAGGCGTGTCAGCTCGCGAATATCCCGCGCGAAATCGTGACCGCCGTCGACGATTAGCAGCACAGGGGACCGCTCCCTGCAGTAGTCCAACACCTGCATCGGGTCAAGCCGGGAGGAGCGATCGAACCAGACGACGGTCGCATTGCGCGAATCCGCCGAGCTTGCGAGCCACAGTACTCCGGACGTGATGCCTGTCAATCGGGCCGCGAGCAAGACGCGGATGGTGATTCGGTCACCTCGGCCAGCAATCCATCTTTGGACCTCAGCGTCAATCGAATGCATCCATGAGAATCCCGCGACAAGGCCTGTTACGGCATCCGACCAAAGTGGATCGTCGCCCGCCAAGTAGTCATGCGACACCGGCGAGGGCGGGACATGGCTTCGGGTGAGCTGCTGCAGTTGAGGAATGTTGACCCCCACGGACTGGTAGAGCCGCCCCAGCGCCTCGCCTTCGAGGCCGAAAGTAGCCTGCCAGGATTCCACAAAGTCTTCTGCGGTCGCCTGCACGACCAAGTAGCCCGCCCGTTCAAGTTCCCACTTGTTTCCCGGCGTGATGCCAGGGTCCACCACCACCGACGGCGCGTCGTTGCTTGGCCTTGAAGCCAGGACCACCGCCTCGACGTCGGGATCTCCAAGAATGCTCGTACCTATGAGTACAACTGGTTCCGCGGACAACACCCCTTGAAACACCTGATGCCATACTCGCCGCGCGGACGCAGCTCCATGGTATTCACCGAGGGAGAAGATGATGGGAGTTGGATGTGGTGATGAGATGCTGCCGTGGAGGTGAACAAGTTCGACCTCTGAGGAGTCGGCGTACTCATCCGCCCAATTAATGACCTTCAGTCGGCGATACCCTTGGCGCGTCCCCCGCCTGTATGCGCGTTCGTATGCGTCATCGATGTTTAGCGTCCAGGTTCGGCGCCAGGGCATCGAGGCGAGCGATGTAAACCATCCCGCGTGATCGCTACCGAGAAAGATGTCACGCAGCTGGGCGTACACTTTGTCCGCACCAGCTGACGTAACCGCCCGCTGGTATGCGCGCATGAGCGGGCCGTCTGGTTCAATATGCGCATCCGAGAATGATCTGGCAAGCCTCCTCACGAGGTCCCCGCTACCCGGGACCGGCTTCCCCTGGCGGTTCTTTGCACCGATACTCGCGCCGGCACCGAGAACGAGTTGATACCTGCCACCCCGTACTGCCGCTCGCGCAGCATCCAACCGGTCCCCGAAAACGCTCGCCAGATCAATCCCAGACATTCCGCCCATCCCTATCCGCCCCCACCGCGGCGCCCGACGCCACGCGACTACGCGTCAACATACAGCGATCATCAGCGTGACCAGCGCAGGTGTCGCCATACTTTGTCGTGAAAGTCCGCCAGCTCGTGTCGCCGAGTCAAGTGCCGGTATGTGATGCAATAGAAACAATTGTCGACTCCGCAAAGCGAAAATGTCGCCGATGCCTCGCCAGCCCCAGCAGTCCTGGCCGGCCTTCGCCGTGCCGTAGGATGGACGACGATCGCAGCAACCTTTAACACCGTCCTGTGAGGCGGAGAAGGGAGCCGGATGAGCACGCGCACCGTGCTGCACGAGGCCGACATCGCCCGAGCACTGACTCGGATCTCGCACGAGATCCTCGAGTCCAACAGAGGCCCCGACGGCCTCGTCCTCCTCGGCATCCCCACCCGCGGCGTCACGCTCGCCCACCGCATCGGCGCGCTCGTCGAGCAGTTCGGCGGAGCTTCGGTCGCCGTCGGCGCGCTGGACGTGACGATGTACCGCGACGATCTGCACCGCAACCCCACGCGCGCACCCCAGCCCACCCAGATCCCCGCGGGCGGCATCGACGGCAAGGTGGTCGTGCTCGTCGACGACGTGCTGTTCTCGGGCCGGAGCATCCGGGCGGCGCTGGATGCCCTGCAGGACATCGGACGACCGGCGGCCGTGCGCCTGGCGACCCTCGTCGACCGGGGCCACCGCGAGCTGCCCATCCGCCCCGACTTCGTCGGGAAGAACCTCCCGAGTGCGCGCGACGAGCGGGTGAACGTCCGTCTCACCGAGACCGACGGCCGCGAGGAGGTGACGATCGAGTCATGAGGCACCTCCTGGACACCCAGACGCTCGGCCGCGAGGACGCCCTGCGCGTGCTCGACGTCGCCGAGGACATGGCCGACACCCAGCAGCGCGAGGTGAAGAAGCTGCCGACGCTGCGCGGCAAGACCGTCGTCAACCTCTTCTTCGAGGACTCGACGCGGACGCGCATCTCGTTCGAGGCGGCCGCCAAGCGCCTGTCCGCCGACGTCATCAACTTCTCCGCGAAGGGCTCGAGCGTCTCCAAGGGGGAGTCGCTGCAGGACACGGCGCAGACGCTGCAGGCGATGGGGGCGGATGCCGTCGTCATCCGTCACGGTGCCTCCGGCGCCCCGCGCACGCTGGCCACGAGCGGGTGGATCAGCGCCGGCGTGGTCAACGCCGGCGACGGCACCCACGAGCATCCCACGCAGGCCCTGCTCGACGCGTTCACGATCCGCAGGCGCCGCTTCGGCCGGGAGAGCCGCGGACGCGACCTCGCCGGGGTCAAGGTCGCCATCGTCGGCGACATCCTGCACTCCCGCGTCGCGCGCTCGAACGTTTGGCTGCTGAACACGCTGGGCGCCGCGGTCACACTCGTCGCCCCGCCCACGCTCGTCCCGCAGGACATGTCCGGGTGGCCCGTGTCGGTCGTGTACGACCTCGACGAGGCGATCTCCGGCGCTCCGGACGCCCTCATGATGCTCCGCATCCAGCTGGAGCGCATGAACGCGGCGTATTTCCCCACTGAACGGGAGTATTCGCGCCGCTGGGGCCTGGACGCACGCCGCCTGGCCGCGCTCGGAGCCGATAGCATTGTCATGCACCCCGGACCCATGAACCGGGGCCTGGAGATCTCCGCCGAAGCCGCCGATTCGCCGCGCTCGACCGTGCTCGAGCAGGTGGCGAACGGCGTCTCGGTGCGCATGGCCGCGCTCTACCTGCTGCTGGCGGGAGCGGAGCGCACCACGGCCGACGACATCCCTGCGACGGACATCCCCGCGGCGGATCGCACAGCGAAGGAGAACACCCGATGAGCGAGACCTTCCTCTTCCGCGGAGCGCTGATCGAGGGCAGCGGCGCCGCCGACGTGATCGTCTCGGACGGTGTGATCGCCGAGATCGGCGCCGGCCTGAGCCGCATCGGCGCGACGACGGTCGACGTCGGCGGGCTCGTTCTTCTCCCCGGCCTGGTCGACCTGCACACGCATCTCCGCGAGCCCGGGTACGAGGCATCCGAGACGATCCTCACCGGGTCCCGCGCCGCCGCCGCCGGCGGCTACACGGCCGTCTTCGCGATGCCGAACACCTCACCGGTCGCCGACACCGCCGGCGTCGTCGAACAGGAGCTCGCCCTCGGCGAGGCCGCCGGGTACGTCACCGTGCAGCCGATCGGTGCCGTCACCGTCGGGCAGAAGGGCGAGCGCCTGGCCGAGCTCGGCGCGATGGCGGACTCCCGCGCCCGCGTGCGCGTCTTCAGCGACGACGGCTTCTGCGTGTGGGACCCGCTCATCATGCGGCGCGCCCTCGAGTACGTGAAGGCGTTCGACGGCGTCATCGCGCAGCACGCCCAGGACCCCCGGCTGACCGAGGGCGCCCAGATGAACGAGGGCGCCGTGTCGGCCGAGCTCGGCCTGGCCGGCTGGCCCGCCGTCGCCGAGGAGTCGATCATCGCGCGCGACGTCCTCCTCGCCGAGCACGTCGGCTCGCGCCTGCACGTGTGCCACCTGTCGACGGCCGGTTCGGTCGAGATCATCCGCTGGGCCAAGAAGCGGGGCGTCGACGTCACCGCCGAGGTGACCCCCCACCACCTCCTCCTCACCGACGAACTGGTGCGCGACTACGACGCGCGCTTCAAGGTGAACCCGCCGCTGCGCCGCGAGGAGGACGTGATCGCGGTGCGCGAGGGCCTGGCCGACGGCACGATCGACATCGTCGCCACCGATCACGCGCCGCATCCGGCGGAGGCGAAGGCCTGCGAGTGGCACGCGGCCGCGAACGGCATGGTGGGGCTGGAGAGCGCGCTGCGGGTCGTGCAGCAGTCGATGGTCGACACGGGTCTCATCACCTGGGGAGACGTCGCGCGGGTCATGTCGCGGGAACCCGCGCGCATCGGCCGGCTCTCGGGCCACGGCACTCCGCTCACCGAAGGCCAGCCCGCCTCCCTGACGTTCTACGACCCCTCGCCGCGGCGCACCTTCACCGCCGGTGACCTCCGCGGCCGCAGCGTCAACTCGCCCTACCTCGGGCGGGAACTCCCGGGTGACGTGCGGTGGACCCTCCACGGCGGCACGGCCACGGTCGCCGACGGCGCCCTCCTGGACGCACCGGGGGTCCGCGGATGACCCGAGAAGGCGCACTGGGCATCATCGTCGCCGTCACGGTCGTGCTCCTCGCCCTGCTCGTCTGGGCATGGCGACGACGCACCCGTCGTGACGCGCATCTCGCCGCTCCCGTGGGCGAGATCCCCCCGGGCGCCACCACCCGTTCGTCGTGGCCCGCGCTCTATGTGGCGACCACCCGGCACGGCCAGCCGCTGGAGCGCCTCGCCATCGGCGGCCTGGGCTTCCGCTCGCGGTCCGACGTCACGGTGACCGACGCCGGCATCGCCCTCGACGTGACCGGCCGGCCGCGGGTCTTCCTCGCCGCCGACCGGATCCAGGACGTCGCGCAGGCGACGGTGGCGATCGACCGCGTGGTCGAGCGCGACGGCCTCGTCCGCCTCGCCTGGCGCCTCGACGACGGCACCGTCGTCGACTCCTACTTCCGACCTCAGGATGCCTCCGCCCGCGCCCTCGCCGACGCCATGGCCGCCATCCTTCCCCCGACCCAGACGGGAACACGCGCATGAACTCCCTCTTCCAGACCGACCCCGCCGTCCTGGTGCTCGAGGACGGCACCCGCCACGTCGGGCGCGCCTACGGCGCCATCGGCACGACGCTCGGCGAGGTCGTCTTCTCCACCGGGATGACCGGCTACCAGGAGACCCTCACCGACCCCTCGTACGCGGGCCAGATCGTGCTGCAGACCGCGCCCCACATCGGCAACACCGGCATGAACCGCGAGGACCCCGAGTCACGGCGCATCTGGGTGTCCGGGTACATCGTGCGCGACCCCTCGCGCGTGGTGTCGAACTGGCGGGCCGACGAGTCGCTCGACGACGCGCTCGTGAACGACGGCGTGGTCGGCATCAGCGGCATCGACACGCGCGCCGTCACGCGCCACATCCGGTCGGCAGGAAGCATGCGCGGCGGCGTCTTCTCCGGCGAGGCCGCGGGGATCGACCCGGAGGAGCAGCTGCGCCTCGTCCGCGAGGCGCCCGAGATGGCGGGCCGGAACCTCTCGGCCGAGGTGTCGGTCGCGGCCGCCGAGGTCACGAAGGCGACGGGGGAGCGGATCGGCAACCTCGCGGTGCTCGACCTCGGCGTCAAGCGGGCCACGGTCGACAACCTCGCAGCACGGGGCTTCGACGTCCACGTGCTGCCGCAGGACGTCTCCATCGACGACATCCGCGCGATCGACCCGGTCGCGGTGTTCTACTCCAACGGCCCCGGCGACCCCGCCGCCTCGGGGGATCACGTCGACCTCCTCCGCGGCGTCCTCGACGACGGCCTGCCGTTCTTCGGCATCTGCTTCGGCAATCAGCTGCTGGGGCGCGCCCTCGGACTCGGCACGTACAAGCTGCCGTTCGGCCACCGCGGGATCAACCAGCCGGTCCTCGACAAGGCCACCGGCCGCGTCGAGATCACCGCGCACAACCACGGGTTCGCCGTCGACGCCCCGGTCGAGGGCGCGTTCGACAGCCCGAACGGCTACGGCCGCATCGAGGTGAGCCATGTCGGCTTGAACGACCAGGTCGTCGAGGGACTGCGCGCGCTGGACATCCCGGCGTTCTCGGTCCAGTACCACCCCGAGGCGGCGGCCGGCCCGCACGACGCCAATTACCTGTTCGACCGCTTCCGCGACCTGGTCGTCGCGACCCTGGAGACCAAGAAGAATGCCTAAGCGCGACGACATCCACTCCGTCCTCGTCATCGGATCCGGTCCGATCGTCATCGGCCAGGCGGCCGAGTTCGACTACTCGGGCACGCAGGCCTGCCGCGTGCTGCGCGAAGAGGGCATCCGGGTCATCCTGGTCAACCCCAACCCGGCCACGATCATGACCGACCCCGACTTCGCCGATGCCACCTACATCGAGCCGATCACCCCCGAGGTGATCGAGACGATCCTCGCCAAGGAGAAGCCGGACGCCATCCTGCCGACGCTCGGCGGGCAGACCGCCCTCAACGCGGCGATGGCTCTCCACGATCGCGGCATCCTGGACAAGTACGGCGTCGAGCTCATCGGCGCGAAGGTCGACGCCATCCGCAAGGGCGAGGACCGCCAGATCTTCAAGGAGCTCGTCCTCGAGGCGGGCGCCGACGTGGCCCAGTCCGTCATCTGCCACTCGATGGACGACCTGATCGAGGGCGCCGAGAAGCTCGGATACCCGCTGGTGGTGCGTCCGTCCTTCACGATGGGCGGCCTCGGCTCGGGCTTCGCGTACGACGAGGCCGACCTCCGCCGCATCGGCGGTGCCGGCCTGCACGACTCGCCCACGAACGAGGTGCTCCTGGAGGAGTCCATCCTCGGGTGGAAGGAGTACGAGCTCGAGCTCATGCGCGACACCGCCGACAACACGGTCGTCGTCTGCTCCATCGAGAACGTCGACCCGGTCGGCGTCCACACCGGCGACTCGATCACCGTCGCCCCCGCTCTCACCCTCACCGACCGCGAGTACCAGAAGCTCCGCGACATCGGCATCGACATCATCCGGGCCGTCGGCGTCGACACCGGCGGGTGCAACATCCAGTTCGCCGTCGACCCCGCGACCGGGCGCATCATCGTCATCGAGATGAACCCGCGCGTGTCGCGCTCGTCGGCGCTGGCCTCGAAGGCGACGGGATTCCCCATCGCGAAGATCGCCGCGAAGCTGGCGATCGGCTACCGCCTCGACGAGATTCCCAACGACATCACGAAGGTGACGCCGGCGAGCTTCGAACCGACGCTGGACTACATCGTGGTGAAGGTCCCGCGCTTCAACTTCGAGAAGTTCCCGGCCGCCGACACCACGCTCACGACCACCATGAAGTCGGTCGGCGAGGCCATGGCGATCGGTCGCAACTACGCCACGGCCCTGCAGAAGGCGCTCCGCTCGCTCGAGAAGCGCGGCTCGAGCTTCCACTGGGGCGACGAGGACCGGTCGGTGGCCGAGCTCCTGGAGATCGCGAAGACGCCCACCGACGGCCGCATCGTCGTCCTGCAGCAGGCGCTTCGCAAGGGGGCCACCGTCGAGCAGGCCTTCGACGCCACCAAGATCGACCCGTGGTTCCTCGACCAGATCGTGCTCATCAACGAGGTCGCCGAGTTCGTGCGCCGGGCGGGGGAGTTGGATGCCGCCACCCTCCGCATCGCGAAGGAGCACGGCTTCAGCGACGCCCAGATCGCGCAGCTGCGCGGCGACACGGAGGCCGAGGTGCGGGGCGTCCGCCACGGGCTGGGCATCCGCCCGGTCTACAAGACCGTCGACACCTGCGCGGGGGAGTTCCCGGCGCTCACGCCCTACCACTACTCCAGCTACGACGCCGAGACCGAGGTGTCCGCCTCCGAGCGCACCAAGGTCGTCATCATCGGCTCGGGCCCCAACCGCATCGGGCAGGGCGTCGAGTTCGACTACTCGTGCGTGCACGCGTCGTTCGCGCTCGCCGACGCCGGCTACGAGACCATCATGGTCAACTGCAACCCCGAGACGGTCTCGACCGACTACGACACCTCCGACCGCCTCTACTTCGAGCCGCTGACGCTCGAGGACGTGCTGGAGGTGCTGCACGCGGAGTCCCGGTCGGGGAGGATCCTCGGCGTCATCTGCCAGCTCGGCGGCCAGACGCCGCTGGGCCTGGCCAAGGGCATCGAGGAGGCCGGCTACACGATCCTCGGCACGAAGCCCGCAGCGATCGACCTGGCGGAGGAGCGCGAGCAGTTCTCGCGCCTGCTCGACGACGCCGGGCTCGTCGCGCCGCGCAACGGCACCGCGATCGACGTCGAGGGCGCTGTCGCCGTGGCCGAGGAGATCGGCTACCCGGTCCTCGTGCGCCCGAGCTTCGTGCTGGGCGGCCGCGGCATGGAGATCGTGTACTCGACCGAGGCGCTGCGCGACTACTTCGTGCGCATCGCCGACCAGGCCATCATCGGCCCCGGCCTTCCGCTGCTCGTGGACCGGTTCCTCGACGACGCCATCGAGATCGACGTCGACGCGCTGTTCGACGGTGAGGAGCTCTACATCGGCGGCGTGATGGAGCACCTCGAGGAGGCCGGCATCCACTCCGGCGACTCGTCGTGCACGCTGCCGCCGGTGAGCCTCGGACGCACCGACATCGACCGCGTGCGCGAGGCGACGCGCGCCATCGCCGAGGGCGTGGGCGTGCGGGGCCTGCTCAACGTGCAGTTCGCCATCTCGGCCGGCGTCCTCTACGTCATCGAGGCGAACCCGCGCGCCAGCCGCACGGTGCCGTTCGTGTCGAAGGCGCTGGGCATCCCGCTGGCCAAGGCCGCCGCGCGCGTCATGGCCGGCGCGACCATCGCCGAGCTGCGGGGCGAGGGCATGCTGCCCGAGCAGGACGGCTCGCGCGTGCCCCTGGACGCCCCGGTCGCCGTCAAGGAGGCCGTGCTGCCTTTCAAGCGGTTCCGCACGGCGGACGGCCAGACGGTGGACTCGGTCCTCGGCCCCGAGATGCGCTCCACGGGCGAGGTGATGGGGATCGACCGCGACTTCCCGACCGCGTTCGCGAAGTCCCAGGAGGCGGCCTACGGCGGCATGCCGCAGTCGGGCACCGTGTTCATCTCGGTGGCCGACAGCGACAAGCGCGCCGTGATCCTGCCCGCCCACCGGCTGCAGGAGCTGGGCTTCGACCTCGTCGCCACGGAGGGCACCGCCGAGATCCTCGCCCGCAACGGCATCGCGGTCGACGTCGTCCGCAAGTACTCCGAGACGCACGGCTCCGGCGACACGAACATCGTCGACCTCATCAACGCCGGCGAGATCGACATCGTCGTGAACACCCCCTCGGGAGGAGCGGCGCGCGCCGACGGCTACGAGATCCGCGCCGCGGCCGTCGCCGGCGACAAGGCGCTGTTCACCACGATGGCCGTCCTCGGAGCGGCGGTCAGCGCGCTGCCGGTGCTGCGCGACGGCTTCGACGTGAAGAGCCTGCAGGAGTACGCCGCCGACCGGCGGGCGGACGCATGACCTCATTCGGCGAGCGCATCCGCGCCGAGATGGCGGCGCACGGGCAGCTGTGCGTCGGCATCGACCCGCACGCGCACCTGCTCGCCGAGTGGGGGCTGGATGTCTCGCCCGCGGGCGTGCGCGAGTTCGGCCTCCGCGTGGTGGAGGCCGCCGCGGGACGCGTGGCCGTGGTCAAGCCGCAGGTGTCGTTCTTCGAACGCTTCGGATCGGCGGGGATCGCCGCGCTGGAGGACGTGCTCGCCGCCGGCCGCGAGGCCGGGCTCGTGGTCATCGCCGACGCCAAGCGCGGCGACATCGGCTCGACGATGGACGCGTACGCCGAGGCGTGGCTCGAACCCGAATCGCCTCTGGAGGCGGACGCGGTCACGGTGAGCCCGTTCCTCGGCGTCGGGGCGCTGGAGGGCACGTTCGAGCTCGCGCAGCGCCACGGCAAGGGCGTCTTCGTGCTCGCCGCGACCAGCAATCCCGAGGCGCTGACCCTGCAGCGCGCGCATCACGCGGGCGGCGAGACCGTCTCCGCCGCCATCGTGCGGGAGGTCTCCGCGCGCAACGCCGCCGTGACGCCGGACGGCCGGTGGGGGAGCCTCGGCTTCGTCGTCGGGGGCACCGTGGACTGGGCGGATGCCGGGCTCCGGCCGTTCTCCCCGGTGGCGCCGATCCTGGGTCCCGGCTTCGGGCACCAGGGCGCCGAGCCGCACCAGCTCCGCGCGCGCTTCGGCGCGCTGTCGCAAGCGGTGATAGCGTCGGAGAGCCGCAGCATCCTGGCTGCCGGACCCGACCGGCTCGCCGCGCGCATCTCCGAGCGCGCCCTTCTCTACCGTGGTGAGTGACATGCCCGATTCGCGCACTGTACCCAATGGGGCTTCGCCCCATGCCTCCGGCGCACCTGGGCGGCCGCCCGAGGTCGACCGTGCGGCGGCATCCCGCCGTGCCGTCGCCGCCCGCCGCGAGCGCGCCGCACTGAAGAAGGACGTCGCGATGCGGGTGATCACGCCGCAGGAGCTCCTGCGGCGCGCCCTCGCCGACCCCTCATCACCGGCGGGCGCGATGCGCGTGCCCGAGTTCCTCACCGCGATCCCCGCGATCGGCGAGGGCAAGCGCGACCGCATCCTCCACGACCTCGAGATCTCGCCGGTCAAGCGTCTGGGCGGCCTCGGCTCGCGCCAGCGCGAGGATCTGCGGCGATTCCTCGACACCCGCTGGCCGGAGCTGGAGCCCCGCGGCGGCCGCAGCCGCCTCGTGGTGCTGGCCGGTCCGACGGCCGTCGGCAAGGGGACGGTCGCCGCCTACATCAAGGAGCACCACCCCGACATCCACCTCTCGGTCTCGGCGACCACGCGCGCGCCGCGCCCGGGCGAGGTCGACGGCGAGCACTACTTCTTCGTCGACGACGCCGAGTTCGATCGCATGGTCGAAGGCGGCGAGCTGCTCGAGCACGCGACGGTCCACAACGCGTACCGCTACGGCACGCCGCGCGGCCCGATCGAGAAGGCTCTCGCCGCCGGACGCACCGTCCTGCTCGAGATCGACCTCCAGGGCGCGCGGCAGGTGCGCGAGGCCGACCCGTCCGCCTCCCTGGTGTTCCTGCTGCCGCCGAGCTGGGACGAGCTCGTCCAGCGCCTCGTGGGTCGCGGCACGGAGGACGCCGCCGAACGCGCACGGCGTCTGCGGACCGCCAAGACCGAGCTGGCGTCGCAGAGCGAGTTCGACTACCGCGTCGTGAACGACGACGTGGCCCGCGCCGCCGCCGAGGTCGCCGCCCTCGCGCACTGACAGCGGCCCGTCCCGTAGACTAGTGGGATGCCTCGGCACCCGAGGCCCGCAGACTCCCACTCCTTCCATCCGATCCAGGAGGTTTCGCCATGGCCGGAACGAACCAGGGCATCATCGAGCCCCCCATCGACAGCCTGCTCGAGAAGGTCGACTCGAAGTACCAGCTCGTGATCTACGCGGCCAAGCGCGCGCGCCAGATCAACGACTACTACTCCGACCTGCACGAGGGCAACCTCTTCGACAACGTCGGTCCGCTCGTGGACTCGACGGTCGAGGACAAGCCGCTGACGATCGCGCTGCACGAGATCCACGAGGACAAGCTGCGCCTTCGCCACCTCGAGTGACCTGTGACACCCTGATGCCCCCGTCGACGGAGATGTCCGTCCACGGGGGCATACTGGTGTCCGCCCCCTCGGCGCCCACGTCCGCGTCCGAGGCCCGACAACTGGAGCATCGATGACCGAACTGCGTCTGTTCACGTCCGAGTCCGTCACCGAGGGGCACCCCGACAAGATCTGCGACCAGATCTCGGACTCGATCCTCGACGCGATCCTCACCGACGACGCCGACGGACGCGTCGCGGTCGAGACGCTGGTGACCACCGGGCTGGTCCACGTCGCGGGCGAGGTGTCCACCTCGGCGTACGTCGAGATCCCGGCCATCGTGCGCGACGTCGTCAACCGGATCGGGTACACCTCGAGCGAGACCGGCTTCGACGGCGACTCGTGCGGCGTGAGCGTGTCGATCGGCGCGCAGTCCTCCGACATCGCCGCCGGCGTCGACAAGGCGTTCGAGCGGCGCGAGGACGGCTCGGAGGATCCTCACGACCTGCAGGGCGCGGGCGACCAGGGCATCATGTTCGGCTACGCCACGACCGAGACGCCGCAGCTCATGCCGATGGCCGCTTGGACCGCTCACCGCATGGCCGAGCGCCTCGCCGAGGTGCGCCGCTCCGGCGAGCTGCCGTTCCTGCGGCCCGACGGCAAGACGCAGGTCACGCTCGGCTACGAGGGCCACACCCCCAGAACGGTCGACTCGGTCGTGCTGTCCACGCAGCACCACCCCGACATCTCGCAGAAGGCGCTGCGCGCCGCCGTGCGGGCCGAGGTGATCGACCCCGTGCTCGAGGCGACGGGGCTCGACCTCGCCGACGTGAAGTTCTACATCAACCCCGCGGGGCCCTTCGTGATCGGCGGGCCCAAGGGCGACGCCGGCCTCACCGGGCGCAAGATCATCATCGACACCTACGGCGGCGCCGCCCGTCACGGCGGCGGTGCGTTCAGCGGCAAGGACCCGTCGAAGGTCGACCGCTCCGGCGCGTACGCGATGCGCTGGGTCGCGAAGAACGCGGTCGCCGCCGGTCTCGCCGAGCGGCTGGAGGTGCAGGTGGCGTACGCCATCGGCAAGGCCAAGCCCGTGGGACTGTACGTCGAGACGTTCGGCACCGGCACGGTGGCCGACGAGGTGATCACGCGGGCCGTCCTCGAGGTCTTCGACCTGCGTCCGAAGGCCATCATCGACCAGCTCGATCTGCTGCGCCCGATCTACGCGCAGACGGCGGCGTACGGCCATTTCGGGCGGGAGCTGCCCGACTTCACGTGGGAGCGCACGGACCGCGCAGACGCGCTGCGCGCGGCCGCCGGGCTCTGACTGCGGCCGCGTGACCGCGGTGCACGACGAGCCTCAGCCCGACGAGGGCGACGCACGGCGTGGGCGTCGCATCGCCCGCGTGCTCATCGACTCCCCACTGCCACAGCTGGATCGCCTCTTCGACTACGAGATCCCCGCCGCGCTCACCGCCGATGCGGTCCCCGGCGTGCGCGTGCGGGTCCCGCTGCGCAGCGCAGGCCGGATGGTCGACGGGCTGCTCGTCGAGGTGGGGGAGCCCGATGCCGATGGGCGGCCCCTCTCTCAGCTCGAGGCCGTGGTGTCGCCGGTGCCGGTGCTGACCCCCTCGCTGTACGCCCTGGCCCGCAGGGCCGCCGACCGGGCCGCGGGTTCGGCGGGCGACATCCTGCGCCTCGCGATCCCCAAGCGCATGGTGAGGGCCGAGAAGGCCTGGCTGGCCGCAGACCCGCCGGCCCGTCCCGAGGTGGATCCCGCCCACGTCGCATGGGCGGACGACGTGCTGCGCGCGTATCCGGGGCTGGCGGAGGCGCTGGACCGCGGCGAGCGCCTCGCTGTCGACGCACCCCCCGTTCCGGCGGTGCTCGACGACGGGCGCGCGGTCGGCTCGTGGGCGGTGCTGCTCGCCGCTGCGGCGACGCACACGCTGGCCGCAGGGCGCAGCGCCGTGGTGGCGGTGCCCGACCATCGTGACCGCGCCCAGCTGGAGGCCGTGCTGGAGGCGCGGATCCCCGCCGATGCGCTCGTCCGCGACGACGCCAAGCAGAGCGGGCCGGCCCGCTACGCCGCGTTCCTGCGCACGCTGGACGCCGCGCCGTGCGTCGTCATCGGCAACCGGTCCACCGTGTACGCGCCTGTCTCCGACCCCGGGCTCGTCGCGATCTGGGACGACGGCGACCCGCTGCTCGGCGAGCCGCTCAGTCCCGGCGTCCACGCGCGCGATGCCGCCCTGCTGCGCCACGAGCTCGACGGCGGCGCGCTCGTGTTCGCGGGGCACACCCGCACCGCCGACGTGGAGCGCCTCGTGGCGATCGGCTGGGTCAGGGACCTCCCGGCCGCGCGGCGGATGAGCCCCCGGGTGGTCCTCAGCGCCACCCGTGAAGGGGAGTCGCGCGCCGCGCGCGTGCCCTCCTCGGCGTTCGCCGCGGCGCGCGAGGCGCTCTCGGGGGGACCGGTCCTCGTCCAGGTCGCGCGCCCCGGCTACGCCCCGGTCCTGGTCTGCGCGGCGTGCCGGCACCCGGCGCGCTGTCCGCACTGCGGCGGCCCCCTGCACGCCGCCCGCCACGGCGCGGTGCCGACGTGCTCCTGGTGCGGGCGCGCCGCCCACGCGTGGGCCTGTCCCGAGTGCTCCTCCACGATGCTGCGGATGGCTTCGGCCGGGAGCGAGCGCACCGCAGACGAACTGGGCCGCGCGTTCCCCGGCATCCGGGTCATCCTCGCCGACGGGGACCACCCCGTGATGCAGGTCGACGAGCGTCCGGCCCTCGTGGTCGCGACCCGCGGCGCAGAGCCTCTCGCTCTCGGCGGCTACCGGGCGGTGATCCTGCTGGACGGCGACCGGATGCTGATGGCCGACGACCTCCGCATCGGCGAGTCGTGCCTGCGCTGGTGGTCGAACGCCGCCGCCCTGGCCGCGCCCGGGGCGCCGGTCCACCTCGTCGGCGTGGCGGGCGAGATCGCGCGCGCGCTGGCCACGTGGACGCAGGCGTCGTACGCCCGCGGCGAACTGGCCGACCGTGCGCCGCTGCGCATGCCGCCCACCGTGCGGGTGGCCGCCGTGGACGGGCCGCGCACCGCCGTGGACACGGCTCTGGCGGAGCTGCGCCGGGCGGTTCCGGAGCTCGACGCGGAGGCCGTGCTGGGGCCGCTCCCGCGCGGCGAGTCGGTGCGGGCTCTGGTGCGCTTCGAGTACGCGCTCGGCGCGCGGGTCGCCGAGAGCCTGCGCGCCTCGGTCGTGAGCCAGGCCGTGAAGGGCAGGCGTCCGGCGAAGGGTCGTGCCCCCGCGGCCGCCAATACACTGAAGGTCCGGGTCGACGTGCCCGACCCCGACCTCTGATCCGTTCAGGAGCTTCATGCGCCTCGTCTTCGCCGGCACACCGGCGCCGGCTGTGCCGTCGCTGCGCCGGCTCGCGGCATCCGCCCACGACATCGCCGCGGTCGTCACCCGCCGTGACGCGCCCGTCGGGCGCAAGCGGGTGCTCACGCCGTCGCCCGTCGCGGCGGCCGCAGAGGAGCTGGGGCTCCCGGTGATCCGCGCCGATCGGCTGGACGAGGACGCCACCGGGCGGATCGCGGCGCTCGCGCCCGACCTCGGCGTCATCGTCGCCTACGGCGGCCTCGTGCGCGAGCCGCTCCTGTCGACGCCGGCGCACGGGTGGATCAACCTCCACTTCTCGCTGCTTCCGCGCTGGCGGGGCGCCGCGCCCGTCCAGCACGCGCTGATCGCCGGCGACGCGCAGACCGGGGCGAGCGTGTTCCAGCTGGTGCCCGAGCTCGACGCCGGCGATGTGTTCGGCGAGCTCGCCGTCGACATCCCGGGCGATGCGACCGCGGGCGACCTCCTCGCGTCGCTCGCGGAGGACGGCGCCGGGCTCCTCGCCGAGGTCGTGGACGCCATCGGCACCGGGGCCGCCGTCGCTCGCCCGCAGGCCGGCGAGGTCACCTACGCCGGCAAGCTCGGCGACGAGGACGGTCGCATCCGGTGGGACGAGCCGGCGCCGGCGGTGCTCGGCCGCATCCGCGGCGTCACCCCCGAGCCGGGGGCGCACACGACGATCGAGGGCGCACGCTTCAAGGTCCTGGCGGTCGCCGAGGCGCCCGCGGACGCACCCGTCCTCGCGCCCGGGATGCTCGCCCTCCACGGCAAGGAGGTCCTCGCGGGCACGGGCTCGACGCCGATCGTGCTCGACACCGTGCAGCCGGCGGGCAAGGGCGCCATGCGCGCCGCGGACTGGTGGCGGGGCCTGCGCGACGCGACCCCGGTGGCGGGATCGTGAGCCGCACGGTCGCCGCGCGCCGGGTCGCCTACGACACGCTGCGAGCGGTCCACGAGTCCGACGCCTACGCCAATCTCCTGCTGCCCACCGCGATCACGCGTGCGGGGCTCTCGACCGCCGACGCCGCCCTCGCGACGGAGCTCACCTACGGGACGCTGCGGCGGCAGGGTACCTACGACGCCGTCATCTCCATCGCCGCCGACCGTCCCGTCGCCGACATCGACCCCGCGGTGCTGGATGCGCTGCGCCTGGGCGTCCACCAGCTGCTGTCGACCCGGGTGGCCTCGCATGCCGCCGTCAACGAGTCGGTCGAGCTCGCCCGCGCGGCGGGCGGCCGCGGTGCGGGCGGGTTCGCCAACGCGGTGCTGCGGCGCGTCTCGCGCGACACCCCCGGCGACTGGATGACCCATGTGGCCGCCAGCGCCCGGTCCGATGACGAGCAGCTCGGCCTGCTGTTCTCGCACCCGGTGTGGGTCGTGCGCGCATTCCGGCGCGCCCTCGCCGCGGAAGGGCGCGCCGACGAGCTGGAAGCGCTCCTCACCGCCGACAACGCATCGCCGCGCGTCACGATGGCCGCGCTCCCGGATCTCGCCGAGGTGCCCGACGACGCCCGCCGCACGCCGTTCTCGCCGATCGGCTTCCGTCTGGGCGGCGGCGACCCCGACGCACTGGTGCGGGGATCCGAGGGGCGCGTGCGCGTGCAGGACGAAGGCTCGCAGCTGGCCGCACTCGCCCTGACGCGGGCGATGCCGGTCTCGGCGGGGGAGCGCTGGCTCGACCTGTGCGCCGGCCCCGGCGGCAAGACCGCCGTGCTCGCGGCCGAGGCGCTCGCGCACGGGGCGTCGCTCGAGGCTAACGAGATCTCGCCCGCGCGGGCGGGGCTCGTCCGCCAGGCGCTGGCCGGGGTGCCGCTGGAGGTTTCGGTGTCGGAGGAGGACGGTCGCACGCGCGCCGGCGGTTCTCCCGACACCTACGACCGGATCCTGGTGGATGCCCCGTGCACCGGCCTCGGCGCGCTGCGGCGCCGTCCCGAGGCGCGGTGGCGCAAGGCGCCCAGCGACGTCCCCGGACTCACCGAACTGCAGCGTGAGCTGCTGAACGCCGCTGTGAGCGCGCTCCGGCCGGGCGGCGTGGTCGCGTACGTCACGTGCTCGCCGCACCTCGCCGAGACCTCGGGCGTGGTGTCCGACATCCGCCGGGAGTGGGACGGCGCGCTCGAAGAGCTGTCGGCGCGCGAGGTCATCACGTCCCTGTCCGCCGCCGACCCCGGCCTGCCTCCGCAGACGGACGGCAGCGGACGCGCGCAGCTGTGGCCGCACCGTCACAACACCGACGCGATGTCGGTGTCACTCCTGCGCCGCGTCTGAGCACACTTCCGCAGCGCCGCGTCGGGGCGACGAGCCGCAACACCGGAGTCACTCGGCGAGTCGCATCGACCGGGGCATCTGCTCGAACTCGGCGCGCAGCGCGATCAGCGCCGCGCTGTGCGCGCGGCCGAGGGCGCGCGCGTCGACGGTCACCTCGGCGCCCTCGGGCAGAGCCTCCGCGATCTCGCGCAGCACCGCGACGACGCGCTCCATCCCGGCCAGGCCCAGCTCGCCGGAGAGGCGCAGCGTGCGCCCGTGGTCGGTGTCCTCGACGGTGAACGCCGGAACGGCGATGCTGTCGTGAGCCTCGAGCATGTGCATGCCGAAGCGCTCGGCCAGCGTCTCGAGCAGAGCGATGGCGCGCACGGAGTTGCCGTGCACATCGAGGCGGGGGCTGAACGCGGCGACGCCGAACTGCGAGGGGGCGACGGCGAGGAGCCCGCCGCTGACGCCGCTCTTGGCGGGAAGGCCCACCCGCAGCAGCCACTCGCCGGAGTAGTCGTACATGCCGCAGCTCGTCATGATCGACAGCACGTCGCGCGCGACCGCCTCGGCGACGACGCGCTCGCCCGTCACCGGGTTCACCCCGCCGAACGCGAGCGTCGCGGACATCACCGCCAGGTCGCGCGCGGTCACGAGCAGCGAGCACTGCCGGAAGTAGGTCTCGACCGCTGCGTCGACCGGGCCGTCGATGATGCCGTGGGACCGCAGGAGGTGGGCGAGCGCGCGGTTGCGATCGCCGGTGGCGGACTCGGAGGCGTACACCCGCTCATCGACCCACAGCGAGCGTCCCGCGAACGCGGACAGTCCGGCGACGATGTGCGCCGTCCTCTCGTCCACGCCGTCGCCGGGGATGAGCGCCGACGTCGCGATCGCGCCGGCGTTGACCATCGGGTTGGCGGGGCGTCCGGTCACCGGCTCGAGACTGATCGCATTGAACGGCTCGCCGCTGGGCTCGGCACCCACCTTGCGCAGCACGGCATCCCGCCCGCGGTCGGCGAGCGCCAGCGCCAGGACGAACGGCTTCGAGATCGACTGGATGGTGAACTCGTGGTCGACGTCTCCGACCGCGCGCACCCTGCCGTGGGGGCCCACCACCGCGAGCGCGAGCCGGTCGGGATCCGCCGACGCGAGCTCGGGGATGTACCCGGCGGGCGCGCCGCCGCCGAGGGGCCGCACATCCTCGAGGACCTCGTGCAGGAGTACGGTGATCGGATCCACGGCTCGACCATAATGGACGGGTGCTCCCGAACGACGAGACCGGCCGCGCGGGCGGCATCCGCATCAACCCCAGCATCCTCGCCGCCGACTTCGTGAACATGCAGGCAGAGCTCGCGCGCATCGCCACCGCGGACTTCGTGCACGTCGACGTCATGGACAACCACTTCGTGCCCAACCTCACGTTCGGGCCGCAGATGGTCGAGCGCGTCCAGGCGACCAGCCCCGTGCCGCTGGACGTCCACCTCATGATCACGAATCCCGACCGGTGGGCGCCCGGCTACGCCGAGCTCGGGGCCGCGTCCGTCACGTTCCACCTGGAGGCGGCGAAGGAGCCCGTGGCCCTCGCCCGGCGGCTGCGCGCGATCGGCGCTCGCGCGGGGGTCGCGGTGAAGCCCGCGACGCCGGTGGAGGGTCTGTTCGACCTGCTCGACGACTTCGATCAGATCCTCGTCATGACGGTCGAGCCCGGCTTCGGCGGTCAGTCCTTCATGCCCGAGACCATGCCGAAGCTGCGCCGGCTCGCCGACGAGGCACGCCGTCGCGGATCCTCCGTGTGGCTGCAGGTCGACGGCGGGATCGGCGAGAACACGATCGCGCAGGCCGCCGAGGCGGGCGCTGACACGTTCGTCGCCGGATCCGCGGTGTTCGGCGCCGACGACCCCGCGAACGCCATCGCGGGGCTGCGCGCCACGGTCGCCGCCCACCACCACGTGCACTGAGCCGCGGCGTCACGCGGCACCGGGGCGTCCCGGCCGGACGGTAACCTGTGATGGTGAAGACGTTCGACGCGCTGTACGCCGAGCTGGCCGCGAAGGCGGCCGAGCGCCCTGAGGGATCGGGCACCGTCGCGCAGCTGGACGCGGGCGTCCACGCGATCGGCAAGAAGATCGTGGAGGAGGCCGCCGAAGTCTGGATGGCGGCCGAGTACGAGTCGACGGATGCCGCAGCCGAGGAGATCTCGCAGCTGCTGTACCACCTTCAGGTGCTGATGCTCGCGAAGGGGCTGAGCCTCGAAGACGTCTACCGACATCTCTGAGCGCGCGTCCCCGTCCGCCCTCGAACCCGAAAGCCCCGCTGCCATGCTGCGAATCGCCGTGCCGAACAAGGGCTCGCTCGCCGAGACCGCCTCCGAGATGCTCCACGAGGCCGGCTACATCGGCCGCCGCGACCCGAAGGACCTCCACGTCATCGACCCTCAGAACGAGGTCGAGTTCTTCTATCTGCGCCCCAAGGACATCGCGACCTACGTCGGCTCGGGTGCACTCGACGTGGGCATCACCGGCCGCGACCTGCTCCTGGACGCCCGCATGCCGGGCGCGCGCGAGATCGAGGCCCTCGGCTTCGGCGACTCGACGTTCCGCTTCGCGGGCCCGCCCGGACGCTTCGCCGACGTGAAGGACCTCCAGGGCTTCCGCGTCGCCACGGCGTACCCGGGTCTCGTCGACGCGTTCCTGGACGACCACGGCGTCGCCGTGGACCTGGTGCCGCTGGACGGCGCCGTCGAGTCGGCGGTCCGTCTGGGAGTGGCGGATGCCGTCGCCGACGTCGTCTCGACGGGCACCACGCTCCGTCAGGCGGGCCTGGAGATCTTCGGCCCCGTGCTGCTGCAGTCCGAGGCGGTGCTCATCACCTCGCCCACCGAGGCGGAGGGGACCGACACGCTGCTGCGCCGCCTGCGCGGCGTCATGGTCGCCCGGCGGTACGTGATGGTCGACTACGACCTCCCGGCCGAGCTCGTCGACGACGCCGTCAAGATCGCTCCGGGCATCGAGTCGCCCACGATCTCGCCGCTGCGCGATCCGGCGTGGGTGGCGGTGCGCGTGATGGTGGCCCGGAAGGGGGTCAACCAGGTCATGGACGCGCTGTACGCGATCGGCGCCCGCGCGATCCTGGTCACGGCGATCCACAACGCGAGGCTGTGATGGGCCTCGTCTGCCGCGTCATCCCCTGCCTCGACGTCGCCGCCGGACGCGTCGTCAAGGGCGTCAACTTCCAGAACCTGCGCGACATGGGCGATCCCGTCGAACTCGCGCGGGAGTACTTCCGCCAGGGCGCCGACGAGATCACCTTCCTCGACGTCACCGCCACCGTCGACGAGCGCTCCACGACGTACGACGTCGTCCGGCGCACCGCCGAAGAGGTCTTCATCCCGCTCACCGTCGGCGGTGGCGTGCGCTCGGCCGACGACGTGGCGCGGCTGCTCTCCGTCGGTGCGGACAAGATCGGCGTCAACTCGGCGGCGATCGCCCGCCCCCCGCTCCTGGACGAGATCGCCGACCGCTTCGGCGCGCAGGTGCTGGTGCTGTCGCTGGACGTCAAGCGCTCGCCGGCGACCGCGTCCGGCTTCGTCGTGACGACGCACGGCGGGCGCACCGAGACCACCCTCGACGCGCTGGACTGGGCGCGCGAGGCGATCGAGCGCGGCGCGGGCGAGCTCCTGGTGAACTCCATCGACGCCGACGGCACCAAACAGGGCTTCGACCTCGAACTCGTCGCCCTCATGCGCGAGCTCTCCAGCGTCCCCGTGATCGCCTCGGGCGGCGCGGGCAAGGCGTCGGACTTCGGGCCCGCCATCGCCGCGGGCGCGGACGCGGTGCTCGCGGCATCCGTCTTCCACTCGGGTCAGCTCACCATCGGCGACGTGAAGGCGGCGATGATGGCCGAGGGCATCGCGGTGCGGGAGGTGGCCGCGGCATGAGCGAGACGGTCGACGAGCGCATCGCGCGCGTGACGTTCAACGGCGACGGGCTCGTCGCCGCGATCATCCAGCAGTGGGACTCCCGCGAGGTGCTGATGCTCGGATGGATGGATGCCGAAGCCCTGCGCCGCACGCTCACCGAGGGGCGCGTCACATTCTGGTCGCGCTCCCGTCAGGAGTACTGGCGCAAGGGAGACACCTCCGGCCACATCCAGATCGTGCGCGGCGCCCGCCTGGACTGCGACGGCGACGCGGTGCTGGTCGAGGTGGAGCAGGTCGGGCCCGCGTGCCACACCGGCACGCGCACGTGCTTCGACGCCGACGATCTCGAGCCCACCCGCGGCGTCTGACACCCCGCGTGACGATCTGCCCGGATCGCGCGGCCGTTCGGTAGCGTGTCACCCAGTGGCGGGCGCTCCGGTCCGGCGACCCGCCGGCCGACTGCGACGCCGACGGCACCACGGGGGCGATGTGACGGCGACGGCCAGACGACTTTCGACGGCCATGACGGTGATCGCCGTCCTCATCCTGGGGGTGCTGTCGCCATGGTCGCCCCCGGCGAGCGCCGCCACCGCGATCGACCGCGTGGCCGGGGCCGACCGGTACGCGGTCTCGGCCGCCGCGAGCGCGCGCGCCTTCCCGAGCGGCGCCCGTGTGGCCTTCCTCGCGAGCGGGCACGTGTTCGCCGACGCGCTCGCGGGCGCACCGGCGGCGACCACGCTCGGCGGTCCTGTGCTGCTCACGCAGCCGTCGGGGCTGCCGCCGGCCATCCGCGACGAGCTCGCGCGACTCGCCCCGACGCGCGTCGTGATCTTCGGCGGTGCCGGCGCCGTGTCCGACACGGTGGCCGAGCAGGTCCTCGAGCTCGTCGGGGTGGCACCCGAACGCTGGTCCGGCGACGACCGGTACGGATCGGCCGTGGCGATCAGCCGGCAGAGCCACCCCGCCGGGGCGCCGGTGGTGTTCCTGGCCAGCGGCGAGATGTTCCCCGACGCGCTGAGCGGCGCACCGGGCGCCTCGGCGCAGTCGGCGCCCGTGCTCCTCACCGCGGCCGAGGCGCTGCCCGATGTGATCGAGACGGAGCTCGTCCGCCTGCGGCCCGGCCGGATCGTCATGCTCGGCGGCGCCGGCTCCGTGTCGGACGGCGTCGCCGAACAGGCCCGCGCGCTCACGGGCGCCGCCGTCGAGAGGTGGTCGGGCACCGACCGCTACGCCACCGCGGCCGAGGTGAGCCGGCGGACGTTCACCGCCCCGGCGCAGACCGTCTACCTCGCCAGCGGCACCGAGTTCGCCGATGCCCTCTCCGGCGCGCCGGTGGCCGGCCGCGAGCGGGCGCCGGTGCTGCTCACCCGGGCCGACGCGCTTCCCGGGCCGACGATGACCGAGCTGCGGCGGCTGAAGCCCGCGCGCGTGGTCATCCTCGGCGGAGACGCGGCAGTCTGGCCCCAGGTCGCGCAGCACCTCGCCTTCATCGCCGCGGAGCTGCCGCAGGCGACAGGCGGACGGCTGACCCGCAGCACGGAAGTGCACGCGGGGGAGTGCCTGTCCTCGCCGAACGGCGCGCACGCACTCTGCGTGAGTGCCGACGGCCGCATCGAGGTCCGCAGCGGCGGCGCGTCGCTGTGGCAGTCCGGGTCGTCCGGCCGCAGCGCCGGGGCGCTGCGCATCGGAACCGACGGGAACCTGGTCCTCGTGGCGATCGACGGAAGCGTGATGTGGCAGTCCAGCACGGCCGGGACTGCCGCGGTCGAGCTGGTCGTCGGCGACGACGGCGACGTCAACCTGCGCACCTCGACCGGCCAGGTGGTCTGGTCGACCATGACGAGTCCGAGCTCCCCGCGGTGGCGGATGCCCTATCTGTCCGGTCAGTGGTGGGCGGCCGGCGCCCCGCACAGCAACTCCGGCGGGACGGGTGCCCGTGGTTCGCTGGACTTCGGCCCGACCGCCGGCGGGGATCGCCGTGTGGTGGCGATCGCCGACGGCGTGGTGTACCGCGTCCAGTGCCAGTCCGGCTCGTACCTCGGCATCAACCACGCCGGAGGGTGGCAGTCCACCTACTACCACCTCGTCAACTATCAGAACCACCTCGTCGGCCAGCGCGTGACGGCCGGGACCTACCTCGGCGACGTGGGGCGGACGGTGCCCTGCGGCGGCGGCGCGACCTTCGACCACGTCCACCTCGTCATCCGGCGCGGCGGCGTCCCGGTCTCGGTCGAGGGCATGAGGTTCGGCGCCTACACCGCGCGCAGCGACGGGCGGGACTACTGGGGCTTCTGGACCGACGCGTGGGGCAACCGGGTGCTCACGGCCCCCGGAGGTGCGCGCTGCTGCCTCCCTGCGGAGTGACTACAGTGAACGGGTGATCCGCCGCTCCCGCATGCTCGCCGTCGTCGTCGCCGCCCTGTGCGGGGCGGTCGGGGTCATCTCGTCGACGCAGACGTGGCTGACCGTCGTCCTGCGAGACGGCGCCCAGGAGGCGCTCGAGGTGCCCGGCGCATCCGCGATCCCCGTCCTGGCCCCGCTCAGCCTCGCCGCCCTCGCTCTGGGGGCGGCGCTGTCGATCGTCGGGCTCGTCCTGCGCTACGTCTTCGGCACGCTGGCCATCCTCATCGCCGGCGTCCTCGCGTGGCTGACCGTCCCGGTGGTGTTCGCGCCGCCGGTGGCGGCGGTCGCCGCCGTGGTGACGGGATCGACGGGCATCGCCGGTGAGGCATCCGTCGCAGCGCTCGTCGCCGGCATCGACACGACGCCGTGGCCGGCGGTGACCCTGGTCGTGTGGGTGGTCCTGTTCGTCACGGGCGTCTTCGTGCTCGCCACCGCGCACACGTGGCCGCGCAGCGGACGCCGGTACCGCACCGACGATGCGGCGGCGTCTTCCGCTCCGGCCGGATCCCGCCCCCACGACGCCGCAGGATCGCGGGCCATCGACGACTGGGACGACCTGTCGCGTGGCCAGGACCCCACCGCCTGACCGCTAGACTGGCGACATTCCGCGCTTCCCAGGCTTCACCGAGGAGACATCCACCATGAGCAACAACATCGGCGACCCCGGCCACGGACACTCGCCCGCCGCCTGGACGGCCGTCGTGATCATGCTCGTCGCGGTCTGCCTGGGCACACTCTTCTTCTTCCTCGACATCCCCGCCCTGGTGTGGGCATCGGCGGCCCTGCTGATCGTCGGCCTCATCGTGGGCTGGGCGATGGCCAAGGCGGGCTACGGCGTCGGCGGTTCGAAGTACACCGCGAAAGAGCACTGAGCATGCTCGCCGACCTGACGGCCGGCGCTGTTGAGGACGCCGAGGCACGCGCCTCGGGGCGTCCCCTGGCGGCGGTCGAGGCGGCGGCCCTCGCACAGCGTCCCGCACTCGACGTGCTCGCTGCGCTGGCACCCGCCGACCGCGTGAAGATCATCGCCGAGGTCAAGCGCGCGAGCCCTTCGCGCGGCGACCTCGCCGCCATCCCCGACCCCGCGCTGCAGGCTCGCCGGTACGAGGAGGGCGGCGCGTCCGCGATCTCCGTGCTGACCGAGGGCCGGCGCTTCAAGGGCAGCCTCGCCGACCTCGAAGCGGTCAAGTCCGCCGTGTCGCTTCCGGTGCTGCGCAAGGACTTCATCGCCACCGAGTATCAGGTGCTGGAGGCCCGGGCGTCGGGCGCCGACCTCGTGCTGCTCATCGTGGCGGCCCTGGAGCAGGACGACCTGGCACGGCTGTACGCGCTGACCCGCGAGCTGGGCATGGCCGCGCTCGTCGAGACGCACAGCGCCGACGAGGTCGACCGGGCCGTCGACCTCGGCGCCGAGCTCATCGGCGTCAACGCGCGGGACCTGTCGACGTTCGAGCTCGACCGCGACCTGTTCGGGCGGCTCGCGGAGCGCATCCCCGCGGGGGCGGTGAAGATCGCGGAGTCGGCTGTGCTCGTGCCCGCCGACGTCGCCCACTACCGCGCGGCCGGCGCCGACGTCGTGCTGGTCGGCGAGGCCCTCGTCACCAACGATCCCGTGTCCACACTGCGTGCATTCCTGGAGGCCGGCGCATGAGTCTACGTGAGGCTCCCGGGCCACTGTTCGGCGAGTTCGGCGGGCGGTACATGCCCGAATCCCTGATCGCCGCGATCGACGAGCTGACCGCCGAATACGAGGCGGCGAAGATCGACCCCGACTTCCAGGCGGAGTTCGTGCGCCTGCTGCACTCGTACGCCGGCCGCCCGTCGCCGATCACCGAGGTGCCCCGGTTCGCCGAGCACGCCGGGGGAGCCCGGGTGTTCCTCAAGCGCGAGGACCTCAACCACACCGGCTCGCACAAGATCAACAACGTGCTCGGCCAGGCGCTGCTGACCAAGCGCCTGGGCAAGACGCGCGTGATCGCCGAGACCGGCGCGGGCCAGCACGGGGTGGCCACGGCCACGGCCGCGGCGCTGTTCGGGTTCGACTGCACCATCTACATGGGCGAGGTCGACACCGAGCGGCAGGCGCTCAACGTCGCCCGCATGCGTCTTCTCGGCGCGGAGGTGGTGCCGGTGAAGACCGGCTCGCGCACGCTGAAGGACGCCATCAACGACGCCTACCGGGACTGGGTCGCGAGCGTCGAGACGACGAACTACATCTTCGGCACGGCCGCGGGGCCCCATCCCTTCCCCGCCATGGTGCGCGACTTCCAGAAGGTGATCTCCGAGGAGGCGCGCGCGCAGCTGCTCGAAGAGGCCGGGCGACTGCCCGACGCGGTCCTCGCGTGCGTCGGTGGCGGCTCCAACGCGATCGGCATGTTCGACGCGTTCCTGGACGACGAGGGCGTCAAGCTCTACGGCGTCGAAGCGGCCGGCGACGGGGTCGACACGGCGCGCCACGCCGCGTCGATCGAACGCGGCCGGCCGGGCGTCCTGCACGGCGCCAAGACGTTCGTGCTCCAGGACGAGGACGGCCAGACCATCGAGTCCCACTCGATCTCGGCGGGCCTGGACTACCCGGGCGTCGGTCCCGAGCACGCCTGGCTCGCCTCGATCGGCCGCGCCGACTACATCCCGGCGACGGATGACGAGGCGATGCAGGCGCTGCGCCTGCTGTCCGAGACCGAGGGGATCATCCCCGCCATCGAGTCCGCCCACGCGCTCGCCGGCGCGCTGCGCATCGGCCGCGAGCTCGGCCCGGACGCGATCCTCGCGATCTGCCTGTCCGGCCGCGGCGACAAGGACATGGACACCGCTGCGCGCTACTTCCACCTCTACGACGAGGGAACGGATGCCGCAGCCGCCGCGGCCGCGCCGCACGACGACGCCGCCAAGGGCGAGGGGGAGAAGCTGTGACCTCGCGCGTCGCCGCGGCGATCGACGCCGCCCGCGCCCAGGGCCGCGGCGCCTTCGTCGGCTACCTTCCCCTCGGATACCCGGATCTGCGTACGAGCATCGAGGCGGCCGTCACGCTCGCCGAGAGCGGCGCGGACGTGCTCGAGCTCGGGCCGCCGTACTCCGACCCGGTCATGGACGGCACCGTGATCCAGGAGGCGACCCAGGAGGCGCTCGCGCGCGGCTTCCGCATGCGCGACACCTTCACCGCCGTGCGCGAGATCACCCGGCGCGTCGACGTGCCCGTGCTCGTGATGACGTACTGGAACCCCGTCCTGCAGTACGGCGTCGACCGGTACGCGGACGACCTGCGCGATGCCGGGGGAGCAGGGCTCATCACGCCCGACATCACGCCGGACGCGGCACCGGAGTGGATCGCCGCCAGCGAGCGCACGGGCCTCGACCGTGTGTTCCTCGCCGCGCCCACGTCCACCGACGAGCGCCTCGAGCTCATCGTGCGGGAGTCGACCGGCTTCGTCTACACCGTCTCGACGATGGGCATCACCGGGGAGCGCGCCGAGCTGGATGCCGCGGCCCGCACGCTCGTCGCCCGCCTGCGCGCGCACGGCGCCGAGCACGCCTGCGTCGGCATCGGCATCTCCAACGCCGCGCAGGTCGCGGGAGTGCTGGAGTACGCCGACGGCGCGATCGTCGGGACGGCGCTCGTGCGGGCGCTGCGGGAGGGGGGCCTGGAGGCCCTCGATCGCACCGCGCGCGCCCTCGCCGCAGGCACCGCGCGGAGCGCGAACTAGAATCTCAAGGTCGGCGGTCGCCGCCACCCATCCCAGCAAGGACACGGTTCTCCCATGATCAACGCCGCCGCGAGCGTCGTCGCCAGCATCCCGAGCCCGGAGATCAGCTACTTCGACCTCGGCCCCCTGCGCATCCACATCTACGCGCTGTGCATCATCACGGGCATCATCGCCGCGGTCCTGTGGACCAACGCGCGCTTGACGAAGCGGGGCGCCGAGCCCTGGGTGGTCATCGACATCTCCCTGCTGGCGGTGCCGCTGGCGATCATCGTCGCCCGCATCTACCACGTGCTCACGCACTGGGGCTTCTACTTCGGCGAGGGCGCGAACCCCATGTCGGCGCTGTACATCTGGGAGGGCGGCATCGCGATCTACGGCGCCCTCATCGGCGGTGCCATCGGCGCCTGGCTCGGCTGCCGCTGGACCGGGATCCGCTTCTGGACCTTCGCCGACGCGCTGGCGCCCGGCCTCCTCCTGGCCCAGGCCATCGGCCGCTTCGGCAACTGGTTCAACCAGGAGCTGTACGGTCTTCCCACCGACGTGCCGTGGGGTCTCGAGATCGACTACCCGAACCCCGCGTGGCCCATCGGGCTGCCCGAGGGCACGCTGTTCCACCCCACCTTCCTCTACGAGGTGATCTGGAACGTGCTCGGCGTCGTCTTCCTGGTGGTGGTCGGTCGGGCCTTCCGTCTGCAGTGGGGTCGCCTCTTCGCCCTCTACCTCGTCTGGTACAGCGCCGGGCGCATCGTGTGGGAGACGATCCGCGTCGACCCGAGCGAGATCATCCTGGGCCTGCGCACGAACGTGTGGGCCGCGATCTTCGGCGTGATCCTCGGGCTCGTGATCTTCTTCGTCCAGAAGCGCCGCCACCCCGGCCTGGAGCCGTCGCCCTACGTGTCCGGCCGCGAGTGGAATGCCGGACAGGCTGTACAATCGCAGGACACCGACGACTTCGTCGACGTCAGCGAACCCCCGACGTCCGAGGCCGACGGGGTCAGCGCCACAAGCACCCCTGCCACGAAATAACGCGCTCCTCGCCCCGAGAGAGAGCGCGCCCGGGCCGACGTCGTCCCATCTTGAGTATCAACGTGAGGACGGTAGGTATGGCTTCGAGCCCCCGTCATGTCACCTCCACCGAGGTGAGGACCCCCGCATCGTCGGGACAGGCCGGCTTCCCCGCGAAGCAGGGCATGTACAACCCTGCGTTCGAGAAGGACGCGTGCGGCCTGGCGATGGTCGCGACGCTGCGCGGCGAGGCCGGACACGACATCATCGACCTGGCGCTCACCGCGCTGCGCAACCTCGAGCACCGCGGAGCCATCGGCTCCGACGCCGGCACCGGTGACGGTGCGGGCATCCTCACGCAGATGCCGGATGCCTTCCTGCGCGCCGTGGTCGACTTCGAGCTGCCGCCCGTCGGCGAGTACGCCGCCGGCATGGTGTTCCTCCCGCGCGACGACGAGGCACGCAAGGCCCAGAAGGCGGGGATCGAGCGGATCGCGGCATCCGAGAACCTGACCGTCCTCGGATGGCGCGACGTGCCCACCGCGGAGGAGAACCTCGGCAAGCTCGCCTTCCAGGCGCGGCCGGTGTTCGAGCAGCTCTTCGTGTCGCGCCCGGCGACCGGCGACGCCCCTGCGCTGTCGGGGATCGCCCTGGACCGGCGCACCTTCCGCCTGCGCAAGCGCGCCCGCACCGAGCTCGACGCGTACTTCGTGTCGCTGTCCGCGCGGACGCTCGGCTACAAGGGCATGGTGACGACGCTGCAGCTCGAGCCCTTCTACCCCGACCTGCAGGACGAGCGCTTCGCGTCGGAGCTGGCCGTCGTCCACTCGCGCTACTCCACCAACACCTTCCCGTCGTGGCCGCTCGCGCAGCCGCTGCGCATGCTCGCGCACAACGGCGAGATCAACACGGTCAACGGCAACCGCAACTGGATGCGCGCACGCCAGTCCCAGCTCGAGTCCGAGCTGCTGGGCGACATCCGTCCGCTGCTGCCGATCTGCACCGAGGGCGCCAGCGACTCCGCGTCCTTCGACGAGGTGCTCGAGCTCCTCACCCTGACCGGCCGCAGCCTGCCGCACGCCATCATGATGATGGTGCCGGAGGCGTACGAGAAGCAGGCCGACATCGACCCGAAGCTGCGCGCGTTCTACGAGTTCCACTCCATGCAGATGGAGCCCTGGGACGGCCCGGCCGCGCTCATCTTCACCGACGGCACGCTCGTCGGCGCCACTCTCGACCGCAACGGCCTCCGCCCCGGGCGCTGGACCGAGACCACCGACGGCCTGATCGTGATCGGCAGCGAGACCGGCGTGCTCGACATCGCGCCGGAGCGCATCAAGCGCCGCGGACGGCTCCGCCCCGGACGCATGTTCCTCGTCGACACCGAGCAGCGCCGCATCATCGAGGACGACGAGATCAAGGCGGGCCTGGCCGATCTCGAGCCCTGGCAGGAGTGGCTGGACGCGGGCCGCGTGCGTCTGGCCGAGCTTCCCGAGCGCGAGCACATCGTGCACCCGATCGCCTCGATCACCCGCCGTCAGCGCACGTTCGGGTACACCGAGGAGGAGGTCAAGATCCTCCTCGCGCCGATGGGTCAGAACGGCGCGGAGCCGCTCGGCGCGATGGGTTCCGACACCCCGGTCGCCGTGCTCAGCGAGCGTCCGCGACTCCTGTTCGACTACTTCACGCAGCAGTTCGCCCAGGTCACCAACCCGCCGCTGGACTCGATCCGCGAAGAGGTCGTGACGTCCCTGTCGCTGGGCCTCGGACCGGAGCGCAACCTCCTGGAGTGGGGACCCGACCACACGCGCGTGGTCACCCTCGACTTCCCGGTGATCGACAACGACGAGCTCGCCAAGATCCAGCACATCGACACGGCGCTGCCGGGCCGCACCTCGGTCACCATCCGCGGCCTGTACCGCGTCGAGGCCGGCCACAAGGGCATGCGCAAGCGCCTGGAGCAGATGTGCCAGGAGGTCGACCAGGCCATCGAGGACGGCGCCGAGTTCATCGTGCTGTCCGACCGCGACTCCAACAAGGACCTCGCGCCCATCCCGTCGCTGCTCATGCTCGCCGCGGTGCACCACCACCTCATTCGCAAGCAGACCCGCATGAAGTGCGGTCTCGTGGTCGAGGCGGGCGACGTGCGCGAGGTGCACCACATCGCCACGCTCATCGGCTACGGCGCGTCCGCGGTGAACCCGTACCTGGCGATGGAGACCGTCGAGTACCTGGTGCGCGCCGGCATGATCACCGGCATCTCGCCGCAGAAGGCCGTCAAGAACCTGATCTACGCGCTCGGCAAGGGCGTGCTGAAGATCATGTCGAAGATGGGCATCTCGACCGTCTCGTCGTACGCGGGCGCCCAGGTGTTCGAGGCCGTCGGCCTGTCGCAGGACTTCGTCGACACCTACTTCACGGGTACGGAGTCCAAGCTCGGCGGCGTCGGGCTCGACGTCATCGCCGCCGAGAACGCCGCCCGGCACGCCTACGCGTACCCCGAGGACGCCGCCGTGCGCGCGCACGAGCGGCTCTGGACGGGCGGCGAGTACCAGTGGCGCCGCGACGGCTCGCCGCACCTGTTCAACCCCGACACGGTGTTCCGCCTGCAGCACTCGACGCGCACGCGGCGGTACGACATCTTCCGCGAGTACACCAAGCTGGTCGACGACCAGGCGGGCGAGCTGAAGACGCTGCGCGGACTGTTCGCGCTGAAGACCGAGGGACGCACGCCGGTGCCGATCGACGAGGTCGAGCCGGTCTCGTCCATCGTCAAGCGGTTCTCGACGGGTGCGATGAGCTACGGGTCGATCTCGAAGGAAGCGCACGAGACGCTGGCGATCGCGATGAACCGCCTCGGCGGCAAGTCGAACACCGGCGAGGGCGGCGAGGACGTCGATCGCCTGCTCGACCCCGAGCGCCGCAGCTCGATCAAGCAGGTGGCCTCGGGTCGCTTCGGCGTCACGAGCCTGTACCTCACGGAGTCCGACGACATCCAGATCAAGCTGGCCCAGGGCGCCAAGCCGGGCGAGGGCGGGCAGCTGCCCCCGACGAAGGTGTACCCGTGGGTGGCGCGCACGCGCCATGCGACCGCGGGCGTCGGCCTCATCTCGCCGCCGCCGCACCACGACATCTACTCGATCGAGGACCTCAAGCAGCTGATCTTCGACCTCAAGCGCGCGAATCCCGGCGCCCGGGTCCACGTGAAGCTCGTGAGCCAGTCGGGCATCGGGGCCGTCGCCGCGGGCACGGCGAAGGCGCTGGCGGACGTCATCCTGGTCTCCGGCCACGACGGCGGGACGGGCGCGAGCCCGCTGAACTCGCTGAAGCACGCCGGTACGCCGTGGGAGCTGGGCCTGGCTGAGACGCAGCAGACGCTCATGCTCAACGGCATGCGCGACCGCGTGGTCGTGCAGGTCGACGGCCAGCTGAAGACCGGCCGCGACGTGATCATCGGCGCGCTGCTCGGCGCGGAGGAGTTCGGCTTCGCCACGGCTCCGCTCGTGGTCTCGGGCTGCATCATGATGCGCGTGTGCCACCTCGACACCTGCCCCGTGGGTGTCGCCACGCAGAACCCGACGCTGCGCGCACGCTTCAACGGCAAGCCCGAGTTCGTGGTGAACTTCATGGAGTTCATCGCCGAGGAGGTGCGCGAGTACCTCGCCGAGCTGGGCTTCCGCTCGCTCGACGAGGCGATCGGCCGCAGCGACCTGCTCGACGTCGACGGCGCGGTCCGGCACTGGAAGGCGAGCGGACTCGACCTCGCACCGGTGCTCGCCGGCCCCGTCTTCGCCGACGACGAGCCCCGCCGCAACACGACGGGCCAGAAGCACGAGCTCGAGGAGCACTTCGACGTCGCCCTGCTCGAGCGCGCCCAGGATGTCGTCGCCCACGGCGGCCAGATCACCATCGATCTGCCCATCCGCAACACCGAGCGCGCGGTCGGGACCCTGCTGGGCCACCACGTCACGCGCGCCCACGGCGAGAACGGCCTGCCGTCGGGCAGCATCGTGGTGAACCTGACCGGCTCGGCCGGGCAGTCGTTCGGCGCGTTCATGCCCGCCGGCATCACGCTGCGACTGGAGGGCGACTCCAACGACTACGTCGGCAAGGGCCTGTCCGGCGGACAGATCGTGGTCCGGCCGCCGCGGGGTGCCTCCTTCGACGCGTCGAAGAACGTCATCGCCGGCAACGTCATCGGCTACGGCGCGACCCAGGGCACGATGTTCCTGCGCGGTGTCGTGGGCGAGCGCTTCTTCGTGCGCAACTCGGGCGCGACGGCGGTCGTCGAGGGTGTCGGCGACCACGCGCTGGAGTACATGACCGGCGGCCTCGCCGTCATCCTCGGCGCGACGGGCCGCAACCTCGGCGCCGGCATGTCGGGCGGCACCGCGTACGTGTACCGGCTCGACACCAAGCTGGTCAACCGGGAGGCCCTCGCCAGCGGCGAGCTCGTCCTGGGCGAACTCGGCTCCGGCGACGCCGAGATCCTCCGCGACCTGCTCGAGCAGCACGTCGCGGAGACCGAATCGACTCTCGCCCAAGCGCTCCTCGACGACTTCGAGGCGGAGCTGGCGAACTTCGTCCGGGTGCTGCCGCGCGACTACGCCGCAGTGCTGCAGACCCGGCAGGCGGCCGTCGCGGAGGGGCTCGACCCCGACGGAGACGTCGTCTGGAACCGCATCCTGGAGGTGACAGGTGGCTGACCCGAAAGGCTTTCTCAAGGTCACCGAGCGCGAGCTGCCCCCGCGGCGGCCGGTGCCGGTGCGCATCATGGACTGGAAAGAGGTCTACGAGCCGGGCGACTCCGCCGTGCTGCGCCGGCAGGCCGGCCGCTGCATGGACTGCGGCGTCCCGTTCTGCCACAAGGGCTGCCCGCTGGGAAACCTCATCCCGGAATGGAACGACCTGACGTGGCGCGGCGAGGGCCGTGCCGCCAGTGAGCGCCTGCACGCCACGAACAACTTCCCGGAGTTCACCGGCAGGCTCTGCCCGGCGCCGTGCGAGAGCTCGTGCGTGCTCGGCATCAACCAGCCTGCCGTGACCATCAAGCAGGTCGAGGTCTCGATCGCCGACGAGGCGTTCGCGAACGGCTGGATCGAGCCGGAGCCCCCCGGTCGCCTGACCGGCAAGACCGTCGCCGTCGTCGGCTCGGGTCCCGCCGGGCTCGCGGCGGCCCAGCAGCTCACGCGCGCCGGCCACACGGTGGCGGTGTTCGAGCGCGACGACCGCATCGGCGGTCTCCTGCGCTACGGCATCCCGGACTTCAAGATGGAGAAGAAGCACCTCGAGGTCCGGCTCCGCCAGATGCAGGACGAGGGCACGCGCTTCCGCGCCGGCGTCGAGATCGGCAAGGACATCTCGTGGGCCGATCTGCGCGCCCGGTACGACGCGGTCGTCGTCGCGACGGGCTCGACCGTGCCGCGAGAGCTGCCGATCCCCGGACGGGACCTCGCCGGCGTGCATTTCGCGATGGAGTACCTCGTGGAGTCCAACAAGGCTGTCGCGGGCGACGCGGTTCCCCATCAGATCACCGCGCAGGGCAAGCACGTCGTCGTCATCGGCGGCGGCGACACCGGCGCCGACTGCATCGGCACGGCCCACCGTCACGGTGCGCTGAGCGTGACGAACCTCGCGATCGGCCGCCAGCCCCCGGGCGAGCGCCCCGAGCACCAGCCCTGGCCGATGACGCCGACGGTGTTCGAGGTGCAGTCCGCCCACGAAGAGGGCGGGGAGCGCTCCTACCTGGCCTCCACCGTCGAGTTCCTCGCCAACGGCGCGGGAGAGGTGCGCGCGCTGCGCGTCGCCGAGACCGAGTTCGTCGACGGCCGCCGCGTCCCCAAGAGCGGCACCGAACGGGAGATCCCGGCCGACCTCGTGCTCATCGCGATGGGCTTCACCGGCCCCGAGCGCAGCCTGCTCGAGGAGCAGCTGGGCGCGCGCTTCACCGAGCGCGGGAACGTGCGCCGCGAGGACGACTACCAGACGACCGCCCCGGGCGTCTTCGTGGCCGGCGACGCCGGTCGCGGCCAGTCGCTGATCGTGTGGGCCATCGCCGAGGGCCGTGCCGCCGCGGCGAGCGTCGACCGGTACCTCATGGGCGACACCGAGCTGCCCGCTCCGGTGCGCCCCACGGATGTCGCCATCGGCCTGCAGCCCGCGTAGGCTGGCCGAGGCATTCGCCAATCCACCCCAACCCGGAGATACCACGGATGAGACGCGCGAAGATCGTCGCCACCCTGGGTCCGGCCACATCCACGTATGAGATGGTCCGTGCGATCATCGATGCCGGTGTGGACGTCGCCCGCTTCAACCTGAGCCACGGGGACTACTCGGTCCACGACAACAATTTCGCCAACGTGCGCAAGGCCGCGGAGGACGCCGGCCGCGCCGTCGCGATCCTCGTCGACCTGCAGGGCCCGAAGATCCGACTCGGCAAGTTCGAGAACGGTCCCCACGAGCTCGCCGTCGGCGACATCTTCAAGATCACCACCGAGGACATCCTCGGCACGAAGGAGATCGTCGGGACGACGTTCAAGGGCCTCCCGAACGACGTCAAGGCCGGCGACTTCCTCCTCATCGACGACGGCAAGGTGCGCGTGAAGGTCCTCGAGACCGACGGCACGGTCGTGACCACCGAGGTCGTCGTGGGCGGCGCGGTGTCCAACAACAAGGGCATCAACCTCCCCGGTGTCGCCGTCAACGTCCCGGCCCTGTCCGAGAAGGACGAGGCGGATCTGCGCTGGGGCCTCCGCGCCGGCGCCGACCTCATCGCGCTGTCGTTCGTCCGCGACGCCAAGGACGTGCAGCGCGTGCACGTGATCATGGCCGAGGAGAGCCGGCACGTCCCGGTCATCGCCAAGATCGAGAAGCCGCAGGCGGTCGACAACCTCGAAGAGATCATCGACGCGTTCGACGGCATCATGGTGGCCCGCGGCGACCTGGCCGTCGAGCTGCCGCTGGAGGCGGTGCCGATCGTGCAGAAGCGCGCGGTGGAGCTCTGCCGCCGCATGGCCAAGCCCGTCATCGTCGCGACGCAGATGCTCGAGTCGATGACGCACTCCCCGGTGCCCACCCGCGCCGAGGCCTCCGACGTCGCCAACGCCGTCCTCGACGGCGCCGACGCCGTGATGCTGTCGGGCGAGACCAGCGTCGGCGACTACCCGGTGGTGACCGTCGAGACCATGGCGCGCATCATCGGCTCGACCGAGGAGCACGGCCTCGAGCGCATCCTGCCGCTCACGACGAAGCCGCGCACCCAGGGCGGAGCCATCACGCTCGCCGCCAACGAGGTGGCCGAGTTCGTCGAGGCCAAGTTCCTGTGCATCTTCACGGAGTCCGGCGACACGGCCCGGCGCATGTCGCGCCTGCGCCCGCGCATCCCCATGATCGGGTTCGCCCCCGAGCCGGCGATCCGCCGCCGCATGGCCATCACGTGGGGCGTGCAGTCGACACTCGTCGAGCACGTCGCGCACACCGACCTGATGTTCATCCAGGTCGACGACTACCTGCTGTCGAACGACCTGGCGAAGGTCGGCGACAAGGTCGTCGTGATCTCGGGATCGCCTCCCGGGATCATCGGCTCGACGAACGACATCCGCATCCACAAGGTGGGCGACGCGGTGCACGGCAAGGCGCCGATCTACAAGACGCGCGACTGACCGGGCTCAGCCCACGCGGCTGAGCAGGTCGTTCTCGACGACGGTGTCGAGGGCGAGCGTCTTGTAGCCGTGTTCCTCGAAGAACACGGTGAGACGGTCGCCCTCCACCGCCGAGACGGCTCCCCGGCCCCACTCGGTGTGCTCGACCTCCGCGCCGGAGGGGAACGGCGCCCCGGCCTCGTCCGTCGCCGCGTCCGCCGCGGTGCCGGCACGGCACGTGTCGCAGCTGCCGCAGGGCGCGTCGAGATCCTCGCCGAAGTAGCGCAGGAGGGCGCGTCGGCGGCAGTCCCGCGTCTCCGCATAGCGCCGCATCACGTCCAGCCGCGACTGCTCGATCCGCTCGCGACGCTCCGACGCCTCCGCGGCGCGGGCCGCTGCTTCGGACGGGCTGACGGATGCCGCCGCCACCGCCCCGCGGCGGCCGACGCGAACCACCCCGCCTTCGACGAGCAGGTTGATCAGGTGCGTGACCCTGCGGGGCGGCGCATCGACGGCCGCCGCCAGCGCCTTCGTCGGGAGCGGTCCGTCGGCCTTTGCCACGGCGGAGTACGCCGCGGCGAGCTCGTCGAGGTCGACGCTGCGCGAGACGAAGTAGGTGCGGATGCCGAGGTCCTCCTGGCGGTAGAAGAGCGTGGCGTCCGCCGCGTCGCCGTCCCTGCCCGCACGGCCGATCTCCTGGTAGTACGCGTCGAGCGACTCGGGCACCGATGCGTGCGTCACGAAGCGCACGTCGGGCTTGTCGATGCCCATCCCGAACGCGTTGGTGGCGACGACCAGGTCGACCTCGTCCGCGAGGAAGGCCCGGTGGGTCTCCTCGCGCTCGGACCGCGACAGGCCGGCGTGGTAGACGCGGACGCGAGAGCCCGCCTCGGCGATCGTCGCCGCGTACTCCTCGGCCTCGCGCCTCGTCGCGGTGTAGAGGAGTCCCGATCCCGTCATCGCCGACACGTGTGCGATGACGGCGGCGCGCTTCTCGTCGGCGGTGACGGCTCGGCGCACGGTCAGGTCGATGTTCGGGCGGTCCACCCCGTGCACGACGACGGCGGGGTCGACGAGCCGCAGCCGCTCGGCGACCTCGACCCGCACCGGCTCGGCACCCGTGGCGGTGAGCGCGACCACCGGGGGAGCGTCGAGCCTCTCGCGCACCGCGCCCAGCCGCAGGTAGTCAGGCCGGAAGTCGTGGCCCCAGCTGGCCACGCAGTGCGCTTCGTCGACGGCCAGCAGCGCCACTCCGACGTCGCGGAGCGCGGCCACGACGTCGTCCTTCGACAGCTGCTCCGGCGTGAGGAACAGGTATCCCACGGCGCCCGACCGGAGCTCGTCCCACAGCTCGGCGGTCGCACGCTCGCCGAGCGTCGAGTTGAGGACCGCCCCGCGCGCGGCGCGCGGTGCGGACGACAGCTGCGCGACCTGGTCGTCCTGAAGGGCGATGAGCGGGGACACCACGACGGTGAGACCGTCGCGCAATGCGCCCGCGAGCTGGTAGACGGCGGACTTCCCGGCGCCCGTGGGCAGGACCACGATGGCGTCGCGCCCGGCGACCAGCGCGTCGATCGCCTCGGACTGTCCGGCGCGCAGCGTCGTCCAGCCGAAGATCTCGCGCGCCGCCCGGGCGATGGCCGTGTCGGGCATCCGGGTCCTCTCCCTCGTGACGGAGTGGCCATCCTCGCATCTCGCGTGAATCCGCCCCGCGGGGTTGACACGCCCGGCGCGCCCATAGGTCCCGGCACGGCCGGACGCTACGCTATCGCCACCACATCTCGCCGACAGGGGACGCCATGTTCTTCAACGACTTCATCTGGTTCCTGCTCTGGAGCTTCTACTTCATCGCCTATCTCTACGTGGTGATCGTGATCATCACGGACCTGTTCCGTGACGACAAGCTCAACGGCTGGATGAAGGCGCTGTGGATCATCCTCCTGGTGTTCGTGCCTTTCCTCACCGCGCTGATCTACGTGATCGCCCGCGGGAAGGGCATGGCGGAGCGCGCCCAGGCCGCGCGCGGGGGAGTGGTGGCCGAAGCGGACGACTACCGTCCGGCCGCCTCCACCAGCCCCGCCGAGGACATCGCCAAGGCGAAGGAGCTCCTCGATGCCGGCATCATCACGCAGGGCGAGTTCGACGCCCTCAAGAGCAAGGCCCTGGGCAACCAGTACTTCGGCGCCTAGCGCCGGCGCAGCAGAAGAGCGGATGCCTCGGGGTCGAGGCATCCGCTCATCTGCTCTTGGGCCGGAGCGCGCGTCAGCTGATCTTGCGACGGTAGATCGCCATCGACGCGACGTAGGCGACGACGAGGATGCCCACGAGCCACGCCATCGCGACCCAGATCTCGCTGCCCACGGGCTCGCCGGCGAACAGTGCCCGCATCGAGTCGACGATCGACGTCACCGGTTGGTTCTCGGCGAACCACTGCACCGGGGCCGGCATGCTCTCAGTCGGCACGAAGGCCGAGCTGATGAACGGCAGGAAGATCAGCGGGTACGAGAACGCGCTCGCGCCGTCGACGGTCTTCGCGGTCAGTCCGGGGATCACCGCGAGCCACGTGAGCGCCAGGGTGAACAGCACGAGCATGCCCGCCACGCCGAGCCAGGCGCCGAGGCTCGCCCCGGTGCGGAAGCCCATGAGCAGCGCGACGCCGATGACGATCGCGAGCGAGACGACGATCGACACGAGCGACGTCAGCACGTGCGCCCACAGCACCCCCGACCGCGAGATCGGCAGCGACTGGAACCGCTCGAAGATGCCGCTCTTCATGTCGAGGAACAGCCGATAGGCGGTGTATGCGATGCCCGAGGCGATGGTGATGAGCAGGATGCCGGGCAGCATGTAGTCGATGTACGACCCGCGGTCGGCACCGGTGTCGATCGCGCCGCCGAAGACGTAGACGAACAGCAGCATCAGGGCGATCGGTGTGACCGCCGTGGTGATGATGGTGTCGGGGCTGCGCAGGATGTGGCGCAGCGACCGACCGGTGAGTACGGCGGTGTCGCCGATGGCGTGAGAGGTCATCGCCCTTCCTTCCGTGTCGTGGCGGTGCCGGTCCCGGCCTCGCCGGCTTCCGCGGCGCCGTCCTCGCCCGTCAGGGCGAAGAAGACGTCCTCCAGGCTCGGCTGCTTCTCGACGTACTCGACCTTCGCCGCGGGGAGCAGCTGCTTGAGCTCGCTCAGGGAGCCGTTCACGATGATCCGGCCCTTGTGGAGGATCGCGATCCGGTCCGCGAGCTGCTCGGCCTCTTCGAGGTACTGGGTGGTGAGCAGGACGGTCGTGCCGCCCCGCGCGAGCTCTCTGACGGCATCCCACACCTCCAGGCGGGCCGCCGGGTCGAGGCCCGTGGTGGGCTCGTCCAGGAAGATCACCGGCGGGTCGCCGATGAGGCTCATGGCGATGTCGAGCCGCCGGCGCATACCGCCGGAGTAGGTCGCGACCTTGCGCGAACCCGCGTCGGTGAGCGAGAAGCGCGCGAGGAGGTCGTCGGCCACGGCGCCCGGATCGGGCAGGTGGCGCAGCTGCGCGATGAGCATCAGGTTCTCGCGCCCGCTGAGGACCTCGTCGACCGCCGCGAACTGCCCCGTGAGGCTGATCGTCTCCCGGACCTTCTGGGACTGCGCGACCACATCGAAGCCGGCGACCGCGGCCTTGCCGGCGTCGGCCTTCAGCAGCGTCGACAGGATTCGCACGACGGTGGTCTTGCCTGCTCCGTTGGAGCCGAGAAGGGCGAAGATGCTGCCCCTCTTCACATCGAAGTCGACGCCTCGCAGCACGTGCAGGTCCTTGTACGACTTCTCCAGGCCGGCGACCTGGATGACGGTGGCGGCGGTCATCGGTTCTCTCCTCGCTCTGCGTCGTCGATCGCCTTGTTGAGGCGCTCGCGCTCCTTGTCGATCCACTGCCTGCCCGAGTAGGCGGCGGTGAACTCCTGCGCGAACGCCGACGGGTCCTCGCCCACGATGTCGCGCACGGGGGTGTGGTCGGCGGCGGCGCGCTCCCACATGTCGGCGGAGTCGCTGAGCATCTGGACCATGGATTCGCCGTCGGTCATGCCGCCGACGGTCATGAAGTACCGCTCCACGGCCTTCGCCGCGGCACGGTAGGGCTCCGGCAGGGCCTCGATGCGTGCCTTGTACTGCTTGTACTGCTTCTTCTGCTCGAGCGAGCCGGTGACGACCTCGTACCACTTGGCGGCCATGATCAGACCTCTTCCTTCCTGTTGTTGTCTTCGTGCTGGCGGTGGAGCTGTTCGATGCGCTCTGCGAGGAAGCTCCACGTCCGCCAGAACTCCGTGAGCTGTTCGCGCCCCTGCGCATTGAGGGAGTACACCTTGCGCGGCGGCCCCTTCTCGGACGGCACCTTCTCGACGTCGACGAGACCGCGCTGCTCGACCCGCACGAGCAGGGCGTAGACCGTGCCCTCGGCGATGTCGCTGAAGCCCTGGTCGCGCAGCCACGTGGTGATCTCATATCCGTAGGCCGGGCGGCCCGAGAGGATCGCGAGCACGATGCCCTCCAGCGTGCCCTTGAGCATCTCGGTCTCCTGCTTGCCCATCACGCGCCTCCTCTGACTACTCAGTGTTGCTGACTACCAGTACAAAGTAACACTAGGTACCAGTACCTAGCAACACCGAATACCGAGAAGTCTCGGGTGCCGGAAACGCCGAAGAGCGGATGCCTCGAATCCGAGGCATCCGCTCTCCGCGACAGATGGGGTGCCGGTGGTGGGAGTCGAACCCACACGCCCTTGCGGGCAACCGAGTTTGAGTCGGTCGCGTCTGCCATTCCGCCACACCGGCCCGCGGGCATGCCGCGCGTCCGCGATTGACCATACCGTAGGATTCAATGGTGACTGAGCAGGAGCAGAACGCCGCCCCCACGGCCTCCACACCCCGTCGTGTCGTCGTCGCGGAGGATGAGTCGCTCATCCGCCTCGACATCGTCGAGATCCTCCGCGACAACGGGTTCGACGTCGTCGGCGAGGCAGGCGACGGCGAGACGGCCGTCCAGCTGGCGACCGAGCTGCGGCCGGACCTGGTGATCATGGACGTCAAGATGCCGCAACTCGACGGCATCTCCGCCGCCGAGAAGCTCAGCAAGAACCACATCGCCCCCGTGGTGCTGCTGACGGCCTTCAGCCAGAAGGAACTGGTCGAGCGCGCCAGCGAGGCCGGCGCGCTGGCGTACGTGGTGAAGCCGTTCACGCCGAACGACCTGCTTCCCGCCATCGAGATCGCCCTCGCCCGCTACGAGCAGATCATCACGCTCGAGGCTGAGGTCGCCGACATGGTCGAGCGCTTCGAGACCCGCAAGCTCGTCGATCGCGCCAAGGGCCTCCTCAACGAGAAGATGGGCCTGAGCGAGCCCGAGGCCTTCCGGTGGATCCAGAAGGCGTCGATGGACCGCCGCCTCACGATGCAGGACGTCGCCAAGGCGATCATCGAGCAGCTCGCGCCGAAGAAGGGCTGACCGCGCACGCTTTGCAGGAGCGGATGCCTCGATCGGGGCATCCGCTCTTCGCGTGAGGATCAGCGCTGCGGCCGCTGCGTGATGTGGTTCGTGATGCGCACCGTCGAGCAGCGGCGCCCCTGGTCGTCCGTGACCACGATCTCGTGGACAGTGATGCCGCGCCCGAGGTGGACGGGCGTGCACACTCCCGTGACGACCCCGGACGTGGCCGAGCGCGTGTGCGTGGCGTTGATGTCCACGCCGACGGCCAGACGTCCGGGCCCGGCATAGAGGTTCGCCGCCATCGAGCCGAGGGACTCGCCCAGCACCACATACGCACCGCCGTGCAGGAGCCCGACGGGCTGCGTGTTGCCCTCGACGGGCATGGTCGCCACCGCGCGCTCCACCGAGAACTCGGTGAAGACGATCCCCATCTTCTCGGCCAGCGCGCCCATGCCGCGATTCGCCGCCCACGCGAGTCCGTCGACGGCGGAGGGGGAGTGCTCGGGCATGGCAGGACTCTCGGTTCGGGCGGCGGGACGGGCGTTCCGCGCGGGAGGGACTGTCGCCGCCCCTGGCTAGGCTTGCAGGGTGACGGACACCGCAAAGCCTACCCTTCTCGTCGTCGACGGCCATTCGCTGGCGTACCGGGCCTTCTACGCCCTCCCGGTCGACAACTTCTCGACGAAGGACGGCCAGCACACCAACGGGATCTACGGATTCCTGGCGATGCTGATCAATCTCATCAAGGCGGAGAAGCCCACCCACCTCGCCGTCGCGTTCGACACGTCCCGGCAATCCTTCCGCACGCGGGAGTACAGCGAGTACAAGGCCAACCGCTCCGAAACGCCCAGCGAGTTCAAGGGCCAGATCCCGCTCCTGCAGGACTGCCTGGCGGCGATGAGCATCCGCACGCTCTCGCAGGAGGACATCGAAGCCGACGACATCCTGGCGACTCTCGCCACCCAGGGTGCGGCGCAGGGCTTCCAGGTCCTCGTCTGCTCCGGCGACCGGGACACCATCCAGTTGGTGAACGACGACATCACACTGCTGTACCCGAACGTGCAGGGCGTCTCGCAGCTCAAGCGCTACGACCGGGAGGCCGTCATCGAGCGCTACGGCGTGCCGCCCGAGCAGTATCCCGACATCGCCGCCCTCGTCGGCGAGACCAGCGACAACCTCCCCGGCGTTCCGAAGGTGGGCGAGAAGACCGCGGTGAAGTGGCTGACCCAGTTCGGCTCGCTCGACGCCCTGCTCGAGGGCGCGGATTCCATCAAGGGCGTCGTCGGCGGCAACCTGCGCGAGCACCTCGACGACGTGCGCCGCAACCGGCGCCTCAATCGCCTGCTGACAGACGTCGAGCTTCCGTTCGGTCCCGACGACCTCGAGGTGCAGCCGATGGACGCCCAGGCGGTGCGCGACATCTTCTCCCGGCTCGAGTTCAAGACGCTCATCCCGCGCGTCGCCGAGCTGGCCGGCATCGAGCAGCAGATGGCCGCGGTCACGTCGGCAGCGGCCGAGCTCGCCCCCGTCGCACAGGAGCTCTCGCCGACGGACTTCGCCGCCTGGCTCGCGGCCACCACGAGCGAGGTCGGCGTGACGGTCGTCGTCGAGGGCGGGCAGCCGGCGCGCATCGGGGCGGCGATCAGCGATGCCGCCGCCGAAGCGGCATGGACGCCCGAGCTGCAGGAGGCGCTGACCCCCTGGCTGACGTCCGACGAGCCGAAGGTCCTCGCCGACGCCAAGCCGCAGGTCAAGGCGCTCCGCCGCGCCGGACTGCGGCTGGGCGGGCTCGTCTTCGACGTCATCCTCGGCGGCTGGCTGCAGCGGCCCAGCCTCCCCGACAAGAACCTCGCCGACCTCGTCGACCGCTACCTCGACGAGCGACTGCCCGAGTCCGATCCCGCACAGCTCGTACCCGAGACGGAGGGCGCGACCACCGGGCAGCTGTCGTGGTACACGCTGCGCGTGGCCCGCGCCCTGCAGTCCGAGATGCCCCCGAGCGTCACGAAGGTGCTCACCGACATCGAGCTTCCGACCCTGCACACGCTCGCCGACATGGAGCTGGCAGGCGTCGCGGTCTCGCACGAGCGCCTCTCGGCCTTCTCCGGAGAGCTCGGCGCGCGCGCCGACGCCTTGGCTGCGCAGGCGTATGCGGCGATCGGCCGCGAGGTGAACCTCGGCTCGCCGAAGCAGCTGCAGGAGGTGCTCTTCGAAGAGCTGCAGCTGCCGAAGACCCGCAAGACGAAGACCGGATACTCCACGGACGCCGCGGTCCTCGCCGACCTGCAGGAGACCAACCCGCACCCGTTCCTGGACCTGCTGCTCCAGCACCGCGAGGCGACGAAGCTGCGCCAGATCATCGAGTCGCTCGACACGGCGATCGGCGCAGACCGCTCGGCGGGCGCCGACGGGCGCATCCACACCACGTACGTGCAGACCGGCAGCCAGACCGGCCGGCTGTCGAGCACCGACCCCAACCTGCAGAACATCCCGATCCGCACCGAAGAGAGCAGGCGCATCCGCTCCGCCTTCACGGTGGGCGAGGGATACGAGACGCTGCTGACCGCCGACTACTCGCAGATCGAGATGCGCATCATGGCGCACCTGTCGGAGGACCCCGGTCTGATCGAGGCCTTCAACTCGGGGGAGGACACCCACCGCTTCGTGGGCTCCCGGGTGTTCGGCGTCGCGCCCGAGGACGTCACCCCCGCCATGCGCACCAAGGTCAAGGCGATGTCGTACGGTCTCGTCTACGGCCTGTCCGCCTTCGGGCTCTCCAAGCAGCTGCGCATCGAACAGGCCGAGGCGAAGCAGCTGATGATGGAGTACTTCGCCCGTTTCGGCGCGGTGCGCGACTACCTGCGCTCGTCGGTCGAGCAGGCCCGGATCGACGGGTACACCGAGACGATCTTCGGCCGCCGTCGCCCGTTCCCCGATCTCTCCAGCCCCAACCGCGTGCTGCGCGAGAACGCCGAACGGGCGGCGCTCAACGCGCCCATCCAGGGCAGCGCCGCCGACATCATGAAGATCGCGCTGTTCCACATCCACGACGACTTCGCCGCCGAGGGTCTCACCTCACGGGTGCTGCTCCAGATCCACGACGAGCTCGTGATCGAGGTGGCGCCGGGGGAGTGGGAGGCGGCGGAGCGCATCGTCCGCTCGCGCATGGGCGACGCCGCGCAGCTCTCGGTGCCGCTCGACGTGCAGATCGGCCGCGGAGACGACTGGAACGCCGCCGGCCACTGAGCCTGCGCCGGGCGCGGGGAAGAGACTCGAAGTCCCGTTTGGCGGCACCACGTCTCGTCCCTAGGCTCGGAGCCATGACTGACGAAACCCGCACACCCACGCAGATCGACAAGATCGCAGATGCGTGGGTCGACACCCTCGCCGAGCTCGAACCGACGCTCGCGACGTACATCGGCCGCTCGGAGTACAACGACCGGTTCGGCGACTACAGCCCGCAGGGGCACGAGCGCCTGGTCGAAGAGGGCCGCAAGACCCTGACCGCGCTGCAGGCCGCCACACCGGCCGATGATGTGGACGCCGTCACCCAGGACGACCTCGCGCGCGAGATCCAGCTCGGACTGGACCTCCACGACGCGAAGTGGCACCTGCGCGACCTCAACGTCATCGCATCGCACGCGCAGAACATCCGCTCGGCGTTCGACCTCATGCCCACGGCGACGGCCGACGACTGGTCCGTCGTCGCCACGCGCCTCGGCGCGGTGCCCGGCGCCATCGACGGCTACGTCGCATCGCTGCGCGAGGGCATCGCCCAGGGCGTCGTGCCGGCCCGCCGCCAGGTGGTGGAGGTCGCGACGCAGATCGCCCGCTACACCGCCGACGGCGGCTTCTTCGCCACATTCGCGGCCGAAGCGGCCCCGGCGGAGGGCCAGCTGCCCGCGTCGCTCGCGCGAGAGGTCGCCGACAACGCCAACGCCGCCCGCGTCGCCTACGACGAACTCGCGTCGTTCCTCACCGCCGAGCTGGCGCCCGCGGCGACGGAGAAGGACGCCGTCGGCCGCGAGCTGTACGCGCTGCACTCCCGCCGGTTCCTGGGAGCGACCGTCGATCTCGACGAGACGTACGAGTGGGGCATCGAGGAGCTGGCCCGCATGGTCGCGGAGCAGGAGTCGATCGCGAACGAAATCAAGCCCGGGGCATCCGTCGAGGAGGCGGTGGCCTTCCTCGAGCAGGACGCCAGCCGCAAGCTCCACGGCACCGATGCGCTCCAGAAGTGGATGCAGGAGACCAGCGACCGCGCCGTCGCCGAGCTGGGCAGGACCCACTTCGACATCCCCGAGCCGATCCGCACGCTGGAGTGCATGATCGCGCCGACGAAGGAAGGCGGGATCTACTACACCGGCCCAACCGACGACTTCTCGCGGCCCGGCCGTATGTGGTGGTCGGTGCCGGAGGGCGTGGAGGAGTTCGACACCTGGCGCGAGCTCACGACGGTCTATCACGAGGGCGTCCCCGGTCACCACCTGCAGATCGCCCAAGCGGTCCACAACCGCGCGCAGCTCAACACGTATCGCCGGCTCCTGGCGGGGACGTCGGGCCACGCCGAGGGATGGGCGCTGTACGCCGAGCGCCTCATGGAGCAGCTGGGCTACCTCTCCGACCCCGCGGACCGGCTGGGCATGCTCGACGGCCAGCGCATGCGCGCCGCGCGCGTGGTGCTCGACATCGGCGTGCACCTCGAGAAGCAGCGCCCCGACGAGCAGGGACCGTGGGACGCGGACTTCGCGCTGGACTTCATGCTGCGCAACGTCAACATGCCCGAGGAGTTCGTGAAGTTCGAGGTCAACCGCTACCTCGGCTGGCCCGGCCAGGCGCCGTCCTACAAGGTCGGCCAGCGCATCTGGGAGCAGCTGCGCGACGACGTGGCCGAGCGCGAGGGCGACGCGTTCTCGATCAAGCAGTTCCACAAGCGGGCGCTCGACATCGGAGGCGTCGGACTCGACACGCTTCGCGCCGCGCTGTCCCGCTGACGTGCGACGAGGCTCAGCGATCGTCCTCAGCGCCGGTCGCTGAGCCTCCTCCGTCGCCGGCGAGCAGGGCGACGACCTCGGCGTCGGTCGTCTGGCCGAAGTCGTCGTAGTACTGACCCACGGCCCAGAAGTCCGCCTCGCGGTGCGGGCACACGAACTCGTCGACGGCATCCGCGGGCGCCCGCCACCGGTGCGGCGCGACGGGCACCGCGAGGACCACGCGCGCCGCGCCGCGCGCCCTGACCGCCCGGCAGGCGGCGACCGCGCTCGCGCCCGTCGCCACGCCGTCGTCCACGACGAGCGCCGTGCGGCCGGTCAGATCGACCGGACGCGAGCCGTAGGCATCCGTCCGCCGTTGCAGCTCCTCGCGTTCGGCCTCCTCGACGCGCTCGACGTCGCCCTCGGACATCCCCGCCCACCGGACCGCCCCGGGGGTGACGATCCTGACGCCCTCGGCGATGGCCCCGACGGCGAACTCCTCATGGCCGGCCGCCCCGAGCTTGCGCACCACGACGGCGTCGAGGGGGAGGCCGAGCTCCTGTGCCACGGCGGCGGCGACCACGACACCGCCGCGGGCGATGCCGAGCACGACGGCATCCGTTCCCCGCCACCGGCTGAGCGCGCCCGCCAGCTCCCGCCCGGCTGCCCGTCGATCCGCGAAGAGGGCCATGCCCCACACGCTACGCCCATGCGGTCTGCACGTCTCGGGAATGCCGCGCCGACCGGCAAGGTTCATGCAATCGCATAGAAGGAGACGCAATGACCTATGTCGACCCTGCCACCATCGAGCTCGGACTGGACACGTTCGGCGACGTGACCCGCGATGCGTCGGGCGAGCTGCTCAGCGACGCGCAGACCATCCGCAACGTCGTGGAGCAGGCCGTGCTCGCCGACCGCGTCGGACTGTCGTTCTTCGGGGTGGGGGAGCACCACCGCCGGGAGTTCGCCATCTCGAGCCCCGAGATCGTCCTGGCGGCAGCCGCCGCGCGCACGGAGCGGATCCACCTCGGCACCGCCGTCACCGTGCTCTCCAGCGACGACCCCGTGCGGGTCTTCGAGCGCTTCGCCACGCTCGATGCCGTCTCCCACGGCCGCGCCGAGGTGATCCTCGGCCGCGGGTCGTTCATCGAGTCGTTCCCGCTGTTCGGGTTCGACCTGCGCGACTACGAGGCCCTCTTCGACGAGAAGCTCGACCTCTTCTCGCAGCTGCTGACGGAGAAGCCGGTCACCTGGAGCGGCACGATGCGCGCTCCACTGGAGGGCGCCGACGTGTTCCCGAAGACCGAGAACGGGCTCCGGGCGTGGGTGGGCGTCGGCGGCACACCCGAGTCGGCGGTCCGCGCCGCGCGGTACGGCTACGGGCTCATGCTTGCGATCATCGGCGGCCCCGCCGCCCGCTTCCGGCCGTTCGCCGACCTGTACCGCCGGTCGCTCGAGACGTTCGATCAGCCGCAGCTGCCCGTGGGCGTGCACTCGCCCGGCCACATCGCCGAGACCGACCAGCAGGCCTGGGACGAGGCCTACGAGGGCTTCGAGGCGATGAACAACTCGATCGGACGGGAGCGCGGCTGGCCCACGTACAACCGGCTCCGCTTCCAGCACGATGTCGGGCCCGACGGCGCACTGTACGTCGGTTCGCCCGAGACGGTGGCCCGCAAGATCGCCGACACGGTGCGAACGCTCGGCGCGTCGCGGTTCGACATGAAGTTCTCCACCGGCATGCTGTCGCACGAGAAGATGATGCGCTCGATCGAGCTCTTCGGCACCGAGGTGGCCCCGCTCGTGCGCGACATGCTGTCGTGAGCCCCGCCGGGTGCGCGGCATCCGTAGCATGACGCTATGACGGATGCCGGAACCCGTATGTCGTCGACGCTCTCGCAGCGTCTCGACCGCCTCCCGTTCACCCGCGCGCACCTGCGCGTGCTCACCGGCTCGGGGGTCGGCTGGGCACTGGACGCGATGGACGTCGGTCTCATCTCGTTCGTGATCGCGGCCCTCGCCGCCCAGTGGAGCCTCCAGCCGAGCGAGACCGCGTGGATCGCGTCGATCGGGTTCGTGGGCATGGCCATCGGCGCGAGCGTCGGCGGCCTGCTGGCCGACCGCTTCGGCCGGCGGCAGGTGTTCGCCCTGACTCTGCTCGTCTACGGCGTGGCGACCGGCGCGAGCGCGCTCGTCGGCGGGCTGGCGGCTCTGCTCGTGCTGAGGTTCCTCGTCGGCCTCGGCCTCGGCGCCGAGCTCCCGGTGGCCAGCACCTACGTGAGCGAGTTCGCTCCCGCGCGCATCCGCGGGCGCCTGATCGTCATCCTGGAGGCGTTCTGGGCCGTCGGGTGGACGCTCGCTGCGCTGATCGGCTACTTCGTGATCCCGTCCTCCGAGAACGGCTGGCGCTGGGCGTTCGCACTGGGCGCCATCCCGGCCGTCTACGCGCTCGTCGTGCGCTGGGGGCTGCCGGAATCGGCGCGGTGGCTGGAGCGGCGCGGGAGGTTCACGCAGGCGGAGTCGGTCGTGCGCACCTTCGAGGAGGCGGCGGGCGTCACGGCGGCTCCGGCCGCCGGCAGGCCTGTCGCGTCACCGGCGAAGGCGACCTCCCTCGGGGAGCGGCTCGGTGCGCTGTGGTCGGCCGAGTTCCGCGTGCGCACGGCGTGCCTGTGGCTGGTGTGGTTCTGCGTCAACTTCTCGTACTACGGCGCGTTCATCTGGATCCCGTCGATCCTCGTCGCGCAGGGATACGACCTGGTGCGCTCGTTCGGCTTCACGCTCATCATCACGCTGGCGCAGCTGCCCGGCTACGCCGTCGCGGCCTGGCTGATCGAGGTCTGGGGCCGGCGGGCGACGCTCTCTGTGTTCCTCATCGGCTCCGCAGCATCGGCGGTCTTCTTCGGCACGGCCGGATCGCCGGGCGTGATCATCGCGGCCGGCATGGCGCTGTCGTTCTTCAATCTCGGGGCGTGGGGCGCGCTCTACGCGGTGAGCCCGGAGATGTACCCCACGTCGCTGCGCGCCACCGGCACGGGCTGGGCGGCCGGCGCCGGCCGCATCGCGTCCATCGTCGCGCCGCTCGTCGTGCCGCCGCTGCTGATGGCGGGCGGGGCGCCGACGCTGTTCGTGGTGTTCGCGGTGTTCTTCGCCGTCGCGGCCGCCGCGGCGTGGGGCCTCGTCGACCGGCGGGGGGCGGCGCTCGACGACCGGTGACCGGTGGCGGTCGTAGGCTGGGGTCGTGGCATCCGTTCGATACGTCGCCATCGGCGACTCCTTCACCGAGGGCGTGGGCGACGAGCTTCCCGACGGACGCGTGCGCGGCTGGGCGGACCTCGTGGCGCAGGGGTGGGCGGATGCCGCCGGCGAGGCGATCGACTACGCCAATCTGGCCATCCGGGGCAAGCTCGTGTGGCCGATCGTCGAGGAGCAGCTCGAGCCTGCTCTGGCTCTCAAGCCGACGCACCTGTCGTTCAACGGGGGCGGCAACGACATGCTGCGCCCGCGCACGAGCGTGGCACGGGTCGTGGAGGCGTTCGACACCGTCCTGCGTCGCTGCGACGAGGAGGGCGTGCAGCTCATCGTCCTGTCGGGCGCGAACCCGACGCGCCAGCTGCCGCTGCGACGCGTCATCCAGCGCCGGGGGGACCTGCTCTCGCACGCGGTCGAGGCGCGGCTGTCGACTCGGTCCGACATCGTCCGGGCTTACAACTGGTTCGACGAGGAGCTCGCGAGCCCGCCGTACTGGTCGGAGGACCGCCTCCACATGAACTCGCGCGGGCATCACCGCGTCGCGGCACGCGTGCTCGACGCCCTCGGACTCGAGGTGCCTGCCTCATGGTGGTCGCTCGATCCGCTGCCGGGCGCCGGCGCGCGCGGAGCGGCCTACTACCGTGACCACGTCGGGCCTTGGGTGCGGCGCCGGCTCACCGGAACCTCGTCGGGCGACGGCCGGACCGCCAAATTCGCTCAGTGGACCGCGTTCGCCCCCTCAGCCGCCTGACGCGGCCCCCGACCGGGCCGACTGCAGCCCTCAGCCCGGTTCGCCCTTCAGCCGGTAGGTGAGCTCGGCGAAGGCGCCGGCCTGGCGCGCGGAGAGCAGCTCGAGCCGATCGGCGCCGAGGCGGCGGGGGAGGAGCGGCTTGCCCGATGGGAGCGTGGCCGGCGCGACGGACACGCGGATCTCGTCGAGGAGCCCGGCATCGGCGAACTGTCCGGCGAGATCGCCCCCTCCCACGACCCACACATCGCGGTCGCCGGCGGCGTCGCGGATCTGCGGCCAGGCGTCACGCACGTCTCCGGCCGCGAAGCGGACGTCTGCCCCCGGGACCACCGGCAGCTCCCGCGTGGTGAAGACCCACGTGGGCCGCTCGCCGTAGTACGCCGGCCATTTCTCCGGATGCGCGACGAGGTCCTCGTGCTCGAGCACCCACCGGTAGGTCGACGACCCCTGCACGAGTACGCCGATGCCCGCGAGGAACCGCTGGAAGTCGGCGTCGCCGCCCTCGCCGCCCGGGGCGGCGAACAGCCACTCGAGCGAGTCGTCGTCGTCGGCCAGGAACCCGTTGAGGGTGGTCGCAGTGTAGAAGATGACGCGAGGCATGTCGTGACGGTATCGCGGGGGTACGACACCGGGTCTTGACGTTTGTTCAACCGATCGGTATTGTACCTACCGGTTGAACAAAGGAGGAGTCCCGTGGCCGACACCCTGAGCCGCACGTTCGCGGCTCTCGCCGACCCCACGCGTCGTGCCATCCTGGCGCGGCTCGCCGACGGGGAGGCGACGGTGGGCGAGCTCGCAGAGCCGTTCGACATGACGTTCGCCGCGATCTCGAAGCACCTCCGGGTGCTCGAGGGGGCGGGCCTCGTCACGCGGGGCCGTAACGCCCAGTACCGGCCCGCGCGGCTCGATGCACGACCCCTGGCCGCGGCATCCGACTGGATCGGCGGTTACGCGCGGTTCTGGGAGGACAGTCTGGGCGCACTCGACCACTACCTCAACGCCCTGCAGCAGCTGGGCGCCGCAGACGGCAGGGCCGTCGCATCCACCGAGAAGGAGAACGACCATGACTGAGTACTTCACCGTGACCCGCACCCTGCAGGCGCCGCGCGACCTCGTCTTCGAGGCCCTCACCAGGCCCGAGCACTTCGCCGTGTGGTTCGGCACCGCGGCGGTGGAGGTCCCGCAGGAGACGCTGACCATGGACGTGCGACCGGGTGGGGCCTTCCGCGCCGTCATGCATCTGCCGGACGGTGGTCTCATCCATTGGGCGGGCGAGTACCGGGTGGTCGAGCCGCCGTCGCACCTGGCCATGACGCTCACCGATCAGCCCGGCGACGACGCAGGCCTGCCCGTGCTGTTCGACCTGGAGGAGAGCGACGGCGCCACGGTCCTCACGATCCGCCAGGACCGGTCGGACTTCACCGACGAGCAGGTCGCGGCGACGATCGCCGGCTACAACGCGTTCGTCGACGACATCGAGCGCGTGCTGGAGCGCCTGCAGACCGCGTGACCACGCCGCGGTGTCGATCCGGATGCCGCGTCAGCGGCGCGGCCCGCGTGGCCGGCGGGGCGGATCCAGGCCGAGCCGGATGCGGGTGCGCTTGCGCTCGATCACGATGAACACGGCTCCGAGCAGCCACAGCGGCATCTGCGTCAGGAACGCGACGCGGAAGGCGTCCAAGCTGTAGGTGTCGGGCGTGCCGGCACCCTGCAGGTCGAGGGCGAGACCGATGAGGAGGATGGCGATCAGTGCCGCCAGGAACCCGCCGGCGTTCGTCACGCCCGTCGCGGTGCTGAGCCGGTGCGACGGGTTGTGGGTGCGGGCGTGGTCGAACGCGATCATCGAGGCGGGGCCGCCGGTCGCGAGCGCGACCGCGAGCACCAGGAGCAGCCACAGCGGCGCCGGCCCGGGGTAGGCGATGACCGCGAGCCACGCGAGCGCCTGCACGGCGACCGTGGGCAGCACGAGGGCCTGCGACCGCAGATGCGGGACGCGGCGGGACAGTTCGCCCATCACCGGCCCGAGCAGCATGCCGACCACGACGTAGAGCGACATGACCGAGGCCGCCTGGGCGGTGGTGAGGCCTTCGCCGGCGGTGAGGAAGGGCATTCCCCACAGCAGGACGAAAGCCGTCCCGGCGAACGGGGTGGTGAAGTGGGACCAGAACGCCAGCCGCGTGCCGGGGTGCGCCCACGCCGCGCGGATCCCGACGCCGGTGTCGACGGCGGAGGTCACGACCCGGATCGCTCCGGTGTCGGTGTCCACCGACACGTCGTCGTCGCGGTCGGGCGGATGGTTGCGGATGAGCAGGAACACCAGCACCGCGAACAGGATGCCGAGCCCGGCGATGCTGCCGAACGTGATGGTCCAGCTCGTCGCGTGGAGGAGAGCCGCCAGCGGCACCAGCGACACGAGCTGCCCGGACTGGCCGACGATACCGGTGAACTGCACCATGAGCGGTCCCCGCTGAGCGGGGAACCAGGTGGCGATGAGACGCAGCACCCCGGGGAAGATCGCCGCGTCGCCGGCTCCCAGAAGCATCCGCGCGAGGATCGCGATGCCGACGCTGGGGGAGAGGGCCATGGTGAGCTGCCCCACCGCCATCAGGATCATGCCGACCGTCATGATGGGCCGAGCGCCGTATCGGTCCAGCAGCACCCCGATGGGGATCTGCATCCCGCCGTACACCGCCAGCTGGACGACCGCGAACATCGACAGCGTCGCCGCGTCGGCGTCGAACCGGGCGGCCGCGTCGACGCCGACGGCGCTGAGGGAGGACCGGTTCGTGATCGCGAGCACATAGGCGGCCACCCCGACGGTCCAGATCACCCACGCGCGCAGCCCGGGCCCCGCCGCGGGAGGACGCGAGAGGCTGGGCACGATTCCACAGTAGCCGCCGGCATCCGCGGCTCTTTGAGTGCTCACGCGTCGTTTGTCAAGACCCTCCTCGCGCGGTGGCGACTGCGTCACGGTTGTCGAGGGACAACTCGTCCCACAGCAGGGGAGGGCCCATCGCCGCGCCCCGGAAAGGACACCTCGCATGAGTATCGGAGCTGGCATCGCCCTCTTCGCCATCGGAGCGATCCTCGCGTTCGCGGTGAACGTGGAGGTCGAATGGGTGAACCTCGACATGATCGGCTACATCCTGATGGCCGCAGGAGCCGTCATCTTCATCATCGGCCTCGTCCTCATGGCGCGCCGCCGCCGCTCGGACACCGTGACGCGCACCGCGGTGGACCCCGTCGCGAACGAGCGCGTGACGCGCCAGAGCACGGCTTCCACCGACGACGCCGCCGGACTCTGACGAACACACCTGACCGCGGGCGCTACGGCGCGCCCGCGGTCAGTGCCCTCCGCCCTCCGCGAGGACGACCTCTCGTAGTGCCCGGAGGCCCGCGACGCTCGAGAACGGCTATCCGCCCGGCATGCCGACGGCTGTGATGGTGTCGGGAAGGGTATCGCCGCTGTCCGGAACGACCCGCCGGAACTCGTCGTCCTGCCGGATATAGAGACCTGCGACTGCTCCGGTGACGAAGTACTGACCGCCGGCCTCTCCTGGCAGCATCGTCGGAGTCAGGAACAGCAAGTACTCCTCGCCCAGGCCGAGCGCCGGCGGAAGATCCTGTCGAACCTCGACGGTGTCGCCCACCGCGGCGGGCTCCGGGCGGTCAACGAGAGCGGCGCCCAGCTGCGGGTTGCTGGGCGCGTTGGTGACCTCGACGGAGGAGATGGTCGCACCGCCTTCCGTCGTCTGCGTCGACACTGTGCCCACGACGATCGACGAACTGTCAGCCGCGAGCGATTCGACGCTGTCGTACAGCGTGTGCCGGCTGCCCGAGCTCGTCTGGGAGCAACCGGCCAGAAGGCCGGCCACGACGATGCCGACCGCGAACAACCCGGCCGTCGTCAACCGCGGTCGCGTACCAGGCAATGCCACTCCTCTGTTCAGCTAAGGGTTGATCTGCAGAATTTCGCGACGTTGAACGTGACCGCGGCGAGACTCATAACGACGAACGTAATGGGACGAGGTGTTCCAAAGCCAGCGGGTCGCAGGACGAGGAGCGGCTGGAGCGTCGGCGTCCGACGCGGGGGAGGGACCGGCTTTCGGTCGGGTTCATCCGGTGCAATGGTGGCCGCATGGGAACCATCGAGTGGTGGGCGAAGGTGGACTCCGACGCCAAGGCGTGGCTCATTGCCCATAACGGCGAAGCGGTATCGTCCGAAGTGCTGAGCAAGATAGCGGCGGCAGGCGGCGCCGACACCTCGAGCGCATGGTGGGTCGGCGAGTCAGGACCTGACGGCATCTTTCTCTCGGATGAAGCCGTCGACTGGATCGAAGCAGCAGCGAACGACGAGTCCGGCTGAATCCCGCGCGGCGGAGGACCGGCGCGCGAACGCACGAGAGCGAGCTTCGAGAACGGGCAGCGATTGCACGCTGGCTGATGCGTGGGCGTCGACGCGATGACCGTCAGCATGTCGGCGACGCTGTGGCGGAACCCGGTGAACAAGTCCGACCCGGTGAACCTCGCGGACCTCGACGAGGCCACGCGCCGCGCGCTCGACGAGGTGCCGCCCTGGCCGCGCCCGGCCTGGTTGGTCGAGTCCGTCGAGCGGATGCGGTATCCGATGCTCTGGGAGGCGGTGCAGACGACCTGGCATCGTGAGGAGACCGAGCGCAGCACCCTCGATTCGTTGCTGGTGCAGCACACGAATCACATCCTCATGAACCAGTTCCGTGAGCAACTCGGGCTTCGTCTATGCAGTGGGTGCAAAGCTCCCCGGCGGCGGCGCCCTTACCGCCGTCGTTCCGCGAGATCACCTTCCGTTTCTCACGCTGGCGTTCGTGCGGCGCCCCCGCTGACATACACGTCCCGCACAGCGCCGCCCGCAGGGCGATCCGCTGCGTACCGCGCGACTGAAGGCAGGCGAGGACCGTCTAACGCCCGTCGTGATTGAATCCTCTTCATCCCAGAGTGTTGGATGGTCTCATGAATTCGGCGGAGATGGACCGGCACATTCCGTTTCCATTCCCCGGAGGCGCGTTCCCGGCAACGTTGGGTGCCGTCGTTCAACTTACGGTGTTGCATCAGGTTGAACCCGCGCGGCTTGTCGTCCATGACATCGACGGGGACTGGGCGATCGGCGATGGCGTGAACGACCCCAACCTCCCTGACGCTTGCGTTGCCACACACATCGCGCACGCGCTGACACTCGATCCCACGTTGGCCGCCCTGGCCACGCTTCCGCCCGGACATATGGCTGAACGCGCGAGCCCCGCTGATGAATGGCAGATTTCCGCCCACAGTTACGACCTGTAATGCCCGTGCCGACTCACGTGGCTTTGCTGCAGGGAACGTTGGCCATCAGCGTTGCGCGCGGAATATCTCACCGGTCGTGTGGAATGTGTGCAGCAGCGAGATTGCTTCACCAGGTGTGGACAACGACGTCAGCACCGCTCTGCACCGAAGTCAGCTCATCGACTTGACGACGACCGGTCGCCGTAGCGGGCTACCGCGCCGCATCGAGATCTTCCTGCACGACGAGGACGGCGTGCTGTTCATCACCGGGATGCCGCGTCGAGACCGCGCAAGGGACTGGATACACAACGTCACCGCAGACCCCAACGTCATCGTGCATCTGAAGACAGACATCGAGGCCGACGTTCCTGCCACGGCGCGGGTGATCACCGATCCCCGCGAAGCACGGCCGCTCATCGAGGCCGCCGCACGCCGATGGCGCAGAGACGATGTCGACGAGATGATCGCGCACAGTCCGCTCATCGTGCTGACTCCGGCTGCCGCGCCCGCCGTCTGACCGCATCCCGAGGCACTGGCCGCGGCCCCCGGCGCGAAGGGGAGATGCGGCGATCACCGTGACGCTCGAAACTGCCGGAGCCGAGATGGGCAGTGACATCGCCGTCACGCCTGACAGCGACATGGACGCACTCCGCGACCATCGCCGACGCACCGACGAGTGGGCTCGTCCGGCGCCAACCAAACGAGGTCGAGGGGAGAGGCCAATTCGAATCAGACGCGATGAGGTCGTCCTGAACTGACATAATGTGCATTATCGGCGCTCAGTCGACCAGCGCGCCGGCCTCAGACGAGCCACTCGCCATTCCGCATCAGCAGGCGGCCTGCGAGCTCATTCGACTCGCGCCAGGCCTGGATGCGGACAGGACGCAGCACGAGGAAGACGTAGGCGGCCAGTCCGCGCGGATCCCAGTCGGCCTGCGCGGCGTACGCCGCGCCGATGCGCGCGTCGTCGTCGACGCCGAGCGACCGCTCGAGCGCGACGTCGATGATCGCGACGTCACGCGTCGGCCCCAGGGCGAGCCGTGCGACGTTCGACGCGGCGAGGTTCCGCGCCGTCACGGATGCGCCCTCGAGGGCGATGACGGCGCGCTCGTCGATCCACGCGAGCGACAGCGGCACCAGATACGGCGTCGCGTCCGCGGACGCAGTGGCCACCCAGACGTCGGCGGCCGGAGCGGTCAGCGCGGCGAGCAGGTCGGCCTTGCGCGCGGCACGGTCGCGGGGCTGCGGCATCCATCGCTCCTTCGTCTCGGCGGGTGCCAGTCTGACAGACCGTGACGAGCGATTCGGAGCGACAGAACGTTGTCCCTAAGCTCGGAGCGTGCTGGAATCGCTCACCGGGTTCGTCGTGGTGGGCGTCGCGATCCTCGTCGGGTGGATCCTTGGACGCATCGACCTCCTCGGCGAGCACGCCCGGCCGGTGCTGGCGCGCCTGACGTTCTTCGTGCTGTCGCCCTTCCTGCTGTTCGTCGTGCTCGCCCAGGCGGACGTGCGAACGCTGTTCTCGGCGCTGCTGCCGGTGTCCGCGATCGCCGCGGTCGCCGTGATCCTGGTGTACGCCGTGGTCGCCCGCCTCGCCTGGAGGCGCTCGGTCGGCGAGACGGTCATCGGCGCCCTGAGCGCCGGGCAGGTGAACTCCAACAACATCGGCATCCCGCTGTCGCTGTACCTGCTGGGCAGCGCCGCGTATCCCGCCCCCGTGATCCTCATGCAGCTGCTGGTGTTCACGCCCATCACGATGGCGATCCTGGATGCCGTCACCACCGCCCGCGCCTCGCTCTGGCGGGCCGTCGCCCGCGTGGTCACCAACCCCATCGTCGTGGGATCGGTGCTCGGCACGCTCGTGTCGGTGCTGGGGGTCGACCTGCCGCCGATCGTCATGGAGCCGGCGGTGCTCATCGCGAACGCCTGCGTCCCGATCCTCCTGATCGCGTACGGCATCTCGCTGCACGGCCAGCGCGTCCTCGGTCCGTCCGGACGCCGCCAGGACATCGTGCTGGCGACCGTGCTCAAGCTCGTGGCGATGCCGATCGTCGCGTGGGCCGTGGCGGAGTTCGTGTTCGGCCTCAGTGCCCACGACGTGCTCGTGGTGACGGTGCTGGCCGCTCTCCCGACCGCGCAGAACGTGTTCAACTACTCGCAGCGATACGACGTCGGCGAGACCATCTCGCGCGACACGGTGTTCCTCACCACGATCGGGTGCGTCCCCGTCCTGATCCTGGTGACGCTGCTGCTCGGGTGAACGGTCGCCGGCTACACCCGCATGAGTTCGCGCAGCGCACCGATCACGACTCTGGCGCCGTGCTCGTCGCGCAGCACCGTGATGAGGGTGTGCGTGCATCCGCGGCACCGCACGATCGCGGCCGTCTCGTCGAGCTCCACGATCGCCTCGGCCATCGGCGCGGCCGCGCCGCACCCTCCGCAGACTCCGATGAGCGCGGTGACGTCAGCGCCGAACACGTCCCACAGCATCCCCGCGGCGGCATTGCCGTCCACGGTGCTCGTGGCGATATCTGCCCGCATCACGCACCTCCGAAGCGCTCGGTCCTGATCCGCGCCGGCGGATGACCCAGCTCGACCAGCGCGTCGGCGACGTGCTCGACGAAACCCGTCGGACCGCAGACGTACACGATCGGCTCCCGTCCAGGGTCCCACGTCGACTCGCGCAGCGCATCGAGGTCGACCCGTCCCACCGCCGCGCCCCACCCGGGCGGCGCGGAGCGGGTGTAGCGCCAGGCGACCGCCACTCCCCCGTCCGCCGCGCCGCGCTCCAGCTCATCGCGATATATCGCGTCCTCGGCACGGCGCACGGAGTACAGCAGGCGAACGGATGCCGCGGCTCCGGCATCCGTCGCCGCCCTCGCGATCGCCATCAGCGGCACGATGCCCGAGCCGCCGGCGATCAGCTGCACGAGCCCCTCTCCCCCGGGCCGCCAGACGAAATAGCCGCCCAGCGGTCCCTTCACCTCGAGCTCGTCGCCGGGGAGCACATCGCGCACCAGATAGGGCGAGACCTCGCCGTCGGGGATCTCGTCGACCGCCAGCTCGATGGTGTCCGAGGCGCCGTACGACCCCAGCGAGTACGAGCGCTCGGCCTGATAGCCGTCCTCGGCGGTCAGGCGGACGTCCACGTGCTGGCCGGCCACGCTCCCCGGCCAGCCGGGCACCGCGAGCCGGAGGATCCGCGCCGAGCGTGTCACCGGAACGGCGTCGACGACCCGTGCCGGACGCCAGTCCCCGACCGTCACCAATACCGCTCCTCGGTCCACGGGTCGCCGTGCATGTTGTAGCCGTTCTGCTCCCAGAAGCCGGGCGCGTCGTCGTCCATGAGCGTCAGCCCGCGCACCCACTTCGCGCTCTTCCAGAAGTACAGATGGGGAACCAGCAGACGCGCCGGACCCCCATGCTCCGGATCCAGCGGCTCACCCTCGAACTCGAACGCGACCCACGCCCGGCCGTCGCGCAGCTCGTCGAGCGGGATGTTCGTGGTGTACCCGCCATACGAGTGCGCCATCGCGTAGCCGGCGTCCGTGTCGACGCCCTCGAGCAGCGTGTCGAGCGAGACGCCCCGCCACGAGGTGCCGAGCTTGGACCAGCGGGTGACGCAGTGGATGTCGGTGTGCACATCCTCGATCGGGAGGGCCAGGAACTCCTCCCACGTCCAGGAGACCACGCCGCCGGCCTCGTCGCGGATGCCGAAGCGCCACTCCCCCGTGTCGACGCGCGGTGTCGGCCCCGCCGACAGCACCGGGAAGTCCTCCGTCAGATACTGCCCCGGCGGAAGGCGCGGATCGCTCTCGCGACGGCGTGCGCCGAAGCCCCTCGAGATGACGGCCATTCCAGCTCCCTCCGACGGCTCGCCCGGCGCATCGCCATCGCGGGGCGACGCACGCTCACGGTAGCGCGGAGAGCTGCCGCCGGGCGAGCACTGTCACGACACACGAACGATGTTGCGCCGGAGTTCGACATGAGGTCTAAGCTTTAGCCGCACCACGTACAGGAAACTTTCAGAAAGGCCGCACATGTCCACTGCATCCGAGGCCGAGAAGTCGGCCGTCAACGGGATCCGCACGGCGCTCGGGATCGGCGGTGTCCTCGCCGTCATCGTCGGCATCCTGGTCCTGGTCTGGCCGGGCAAGACCGCCGCCGTCGTCACCGCGATCATCGCGATCTACGCGATCGCCGCCGGCCTCGTCTACGCCGGTCTGGGGATCTTCTCCAAGACCAAGGGCGGTTGGGCGCGCGTCGGGCACATCGTGCTCGGCATCCTGTTCATCATCGCGGGCATCGTCGCGCTGCTGAACCTCGGACAGGCCACCGCCTGGCTCGCCCTGTTCCTCGGCATCCTCGTCGGCATCATGTGGATCGTCGAGGGCATCGTCGCACTGTCCACCCTCGGCGACGCCGCATCCAAGGTGTGGTCGGTCATCTTCGCCATCCTGAGCATCATCGCGGGCATCATCCTGCTCTTCTCGCCCATCTGGGGCGCCGCCGTGCTGTGGTGGCTGCTCGGGATCGCGCTGATCGTGCTCGGCATCATCAACATCGTCCGCGCCTTCACCTTCAAGGGCGACCTCTGATCAGGCACTGACGACGACGGCCCCGGGAGCGATCGCTCCCGGGGCCGTCCGCGACGATCAGGTCACCGGCAGGTGACGCCGCCACCAGTCCAGCACGGCATCGAAGCGCTCGACCCGGTGGCGCGGCTGACCCGAGCGGGTGAGCTCGTGATCCTCACCGGGGAAAACCAGCAGCTCAGCCTCGGTGCCCTGGCGCTTGAGCGCGGAGTAGTAGCGGGTGGCCTGCTCGAGCGGGCAGCGGAAGTCCAGCTCCGAATGCATCACCAGCGTCGGGGTGGTGACCTGGCCGACCACCGCCATCGGGCTCTGCCGGGCGATGTCGTCGGGCGAGACGCCGACGTACTCGTCGCCGAAGAACGACCCGATGTCGCTCGTGCCCTGGAAGGAGACCGGCTCGAGGAACCCGCGCTCGACGATGGCCCCGGCGAACCGGTGGTCGTGCGCGATCACCCACGCCGTGAGATAGCCGCCGTACGAGCCGCCCTGCACGCCGACGCGGCCGCCGTCCAGGCGATCGTCATCGGCGATCGCTCCCTCGAGGAAGTCGATCACGTCGGCGAAGTCCACCGTCCCCATCTGCTGACGGATGCTTCGCCCGTGCGCGCGCCCGTAGCCCGCCGAGCCGCGGGGGTTGCAGTAGACCACCGCGTAGCCGGCGTCGACGAGCACCTGCGTCTCGTCGAACAGGTGCACCCCGTACGCCGCGAACGGCCCGCCGTGGATCTGGAGGATCACCGGGAACGGACCCTCGCCCTCGGGCGTCGCCACCCAGCCGTGCACGGGGTAGCCGTCGCGGCCGGTCACGGTGAGCTCCCGGGGCAGGACGATGCCGGATGCCGCAGCCGCTGCACCGAATGCCGTGAGCGTCCGCGGCTCGTCGCCGACGAGCACCAGCTCGCCGAAGGAATCGGGCCGCGACACCGCGGCGACCACCTGGCCGCCGACGGCGGCGTGCCCGCCGACCTCGACGTCGCCGCCGAGCACCTCGGCGATGACCCCCTCGCGGGAGATGCGCAGCAGCCGGACGCGGCCGCGCGTGGTGTCCTGGGCGAGGAAGTCGGCGTCGACGGCGGTGAGATGCCCCTCGCCGAGGTGGATCGTCTCCGCGTCGGTGAGGCGCCGCGGACCGGTGTCCTCGAGGAGGAAGACCCCGACGCCGGGGGCGACGAAGTCGAGACCATCGCCGACCTCGTGGGCGAGGATGCCGATGGCGCCGTCTCCGGCGACCGCGACGTCGAGCACCGAGAGCCCCGCGTCTGCGCCGAGCACCTCGCGGACGCCCGATCCGTCGAGCGCGACGGCGACGAGACGGCTGCGCAGATCGCGGCGCTCCGTCTCGATCTCATCGGGCACCGTGAGCAGCTCGCGGCCGTCCGCCGTGAACACGATCCTGCTGTGCGACGTCGGCCCCGAGGTGAGCGCCCGTGCCTCGGCCGCGAGGACCCGCTTGCGGACAGGCTCGGCGTCGTCGGCGCGCACGGCTGCCGCAGGCTCATAGAACGGTTCGCTGTCGGGCTGCGGCGCCGCGACCACGAACAGGTGCGCGGGGCGGTCGGCGGCGTAGCCCAGGCCGTTCGCGTGCCAGCGGACGCCGGTGATCCGGCGCGGCGCCTCGGCGTGGGGCTCCAGACCCTCGACGCTCCCGTACCGCCCCTTCTCGGGCACGCGCGCGAGGAACGCGATCGTGGCGCCGTCCGGCGACCACGCGAACTGCTCCACCCCGAGAGGGGCGTCGGTCGCCTGCACGGGCTCCCCGCCGCTCGCCGCGACGACGTGCACCTGCGGCTTGCGCGCGCCGTCCGCGCGCAGGAACGCCAGCTGAGAGCCGTCCGGCGAGAGCCGGGGCGCGGTGTCGGCGGTGCCCCGGGTCAGCCGACGCGGTGTGCCGCCCGGCAGCTCGACGCGCCACACCTGGCCGACGGTCCGGTTGGCGTCGAGGTCGGGCCGCGAGGTCGCGAAGACGGCGAAGGAGCCGTCAGCGGCGACATCCGGACGCCCGACCGAGATGAGGGTCTCGATGTCGCGAGCCTGCACCGATCACTCCCCCGCGAACGACGACGTGTCGCCGATGAGACGCGTGTTGCCTGACGGCACCGGCTCGACGGCCGCGGCGGCGACCTCGGCGGCGAACTCCGACACGTTGTAGAGCTTGCCCGCGTCCTCGCGGCGCGCCGCGATGGCGCCGGGGTTGGCCCGTTCGAGCAGCGTGGCCGTGATGGTGCCCTCGATCATGTCGCCGGAGACGACGACGAACTCCACCCCGCGTTCCGTGAGGGCAGGGATGCGCTCGCGCAGGGCGTCCTCGCCGGCCCGCTTGGACAGCGCGACGGGCTCGTACTCGGGCATCGTCGGCGTGGTGCGGATGAAGTGCGCCTGGTGGCTGGTGACGAAGACCACCCGCGAGCCTTCGCGCAGCACCGGCAGCGCGGTCTCGAGCACGCGCACCTGCGCGTCCCGGTTGAGCTGCAGGGCGTAGTCCTCTGCCATGCCGGACTCCATGCCGCCCGATGCGTTGAGCACGAGGATGTCGAGGCCTCCGAACGCGGCGGCGACCTCGTCGAACATCGCCTGCACCGACTCCGCGTCGGTCAGGTCGGCGCCCACGACGAGCACCTCGACGCCGAGCTCGCGCAGCTCCGTCGCGAGCTTCTCGGCCCGCGGGGCCTTGTTGCGGTAGTTGATGACGACGTTCGCGCCGCCCTGCGCGAGGTACCGCGCGGTGTCGGCGCCGATGCCGCGCGACGAGCCGGTCACGAGCGCGGTCCTGCCGCTCAGGGCACCGGCGGGAATCGGGGTGGGTGTCTCAGTCACACAGCGACCCTACCTGCTAGGTTCGAGGCAAGAGGAGGCGCACCGTGGAGCTCATCCAGACCGTCGAGCAGTGGGCGTGGATCGGCTGGCTCGTCTTGATCCTCGTCTTCCTCGTCATCGAGATGCTCACGCTCGATTTCACCTTCCTGATGCTCGGCATCGGCGGCCTGGCAGGGCTGGTCGCCGACATCCTCGGAGCACCGATCTGGCTCCAGGTCATCATCGCCGCCGGCGTCGCCGCCGTCCTCGTGCTGCTCCTGCGGCCGCCGCTGCTGCGGCGCCTGCGACGCGGCGAGGACCCCACGCCGTCCAACGTCGACGCCCTCATCGGCATCGGCGGCACCGTCGTCTCGTCGGTCGGCGCCCACGGCGGCCAGGTGAAGCTCGCGAACGGCGACGTCTGGACCGCACGCACCGAGGCGGGCGACCTCGACCCGGGCACGCGGGTCCGCGTCAGCCGCATCGACGGCGCCACCGCGGTCGTCCGCTCCGACTCCCCCGAACCTCTCGCCCCCGCTCAGGAAGACCCCTACGCATGAACGACTTCGCCGCGGCCGTCCCCGCCGCGATCGGCTGGCTCCTCGCGATCGCGGTCTTCATCTTCGTGCTGGTCGTGATCGTCCGGTCGATCCGGATAATCCCGCAGGCCAACGCCGGGATCGTCGAGCGCCTGGGCCGGTACCACAAGACCCTCATGCCCGGCCTGAACCTCCTGGTGCCGTTCATCGACCGGCTGCGTCCGCTCATCGACATGCGCGAGCAGGTCGTGTCGTTCCCGCCGCAGCCCGTGATCACCGAGGACAACCTGGTGGTGTCCATCGACACCGTGGTCTACTTCCAGGTCACCGACGCCCGCGCCGCGACGTACGAGATCGCGAACTATCTCGGCGCCGTCGAGCAGCTGACGACGACCACCCTGCGCAACGTCGTCGGCGGGCTCAACCTCGAAGAAGCGCTCACCAGCCGCGACAACATCAACGGACAGCTGCGCGTGGTGCTCGACGAGGCGACCGGCAAGTGGGGCATCCGCGTCTCCCGTGTCGAGCTGAAGGCCATCGACCCGCCGCACTCGATCCAGGACTCGATGGAGAAGCAGATGCGCGCCGAGCGGGAGCGTCGCGCGACGATCCTCACCGCCGAGGGCTCGAAGCAGTCCCAGATCCTCGAGGCCGAGGGCCGCCGGCAGGCCGAGATCCTCAAGGCCGAGGGCGACAAGCAGGCGGCGGTCCTGCGCGCGCAGGGCGAGGCCGAGGCGATCCAGACGGTCTTCGACGCCATCCACTCCGGCAACCCCGACGACAAGCTGCTGGCCTACCAGTACCTGCAGACGCTGCCAAAGATCGCCGACAGCGCCTCGAGCAAGCTGTGGATCATCCCGAGCGAGTTCACCGATGCCCTCAAGGGGCTGAGCGGCTCCTTCGCCGGTGCGGTGACGGATGCCTCGGCCCGCGGCCGTGCGCAGTCCTCGGGTCCCGCCCTCGGCGGCCACACCACGCCGGGCGCCCCTCCGGCTCCGTGACCCACCCGTGGTTCCAGGGCGTCGCCCGACCCCGGGTGCTCGCCCACCGCGGACTGGTGACCTCGTCCGATGCCCGCGACGGCATCGTCGAGAACTCGTTCGCCGCCGTCGCCCACGCCCACTCCGCCGGGATCCGGTACGTCGAATCGGACTGCCATCGCACCGCCGACGGTGTCGTCGTGCTGTTCCACGACGACGACCTGTCGCGCGTGACCGGCGATCCGCGGAAGATCGCCGACGTCACGGTTCACGAGCTGGAGCAGCTCATGACCGGGCGCGGCGGCCTCGTCACGCTCGCACAGGCGCTCGACGCCTTCCCCACCCTCCGGTTCAACCTCGACGTGAAGGCGGCGGATGCCGCGGCCGACGTCGGCGCGACGGTGGCGGTGCATGGCGGGCGGGTGCTCGTGACGAGCTTCTCGGATCAGCGCCGGACCGCGGCGCTGGAGGCCGCGGCGACCGCGAGACGCGGCATCCGTCCTGCCACCTCCGCCGGCAGGAGCACGATCGCGAAAGTGCTCGCGGCCGCCTCGGCCCGCTCGGATCGCCTGCTGGCCAGGGCCCTCGCCGGCGTCGACGCACTGCAGGTGCCCGAGCGGCAGGGACGCCTGCGCGTCGTCACGCCGCGCCTGATCGCCGCCGCCCACCGGCACGGGGTCGAAGTGCACGTGTGGACGGTGAACGACCCTGAGGAGATGCGCAGGCTGGTCGCGATGGGCGTCGACGGCATCGTCACCGACCGCGCCGACGTCGCGCTCGAGGTTCTCGGATAGCACGCCCCGACGAAGGCAGGCAGACGCCCCTGTGCATCGACTGTGAAAGGTCGATGAACAGCCCCCCTTCGGATGATCCGCACAGGTCGTTTCGTTATACCTGTACAGCGACGAGAGGACCACACAATGGCAGACCGCAGTCTGCGCGGCATCCGACTCGGCGCCCAGAGCCTACAGAGCGAAGAGGGCGTCGTGTTCCATGAGCGCGCACAGCACATCTACACCTGCACCGCCTGCGGGCGTGACACCACCCTGACCTTCGCGGCCGACGCCGAGGTGCCCCCGGCCTGGGAGTGCCGCACGTGCGGCGCCGAGGCTCTCCTCCGCGTCGGAGAGGGCACCGCGACCGTCGACCACTCGGGCGACAAGACGCCGCGGAGCCACTGGGACATGCTGCTGGAGCGTCGCACCATCCCGGAGCTCGAAGAGCTCCTCGAGGAGCGCCTCGCCTACCTCCGCGCCCGCCGCGGCGGAGACCAGGCGAACTCCGACAAGCTCAGCGCCTGACGCACGTCCGCGCGACGCCGGCCCTACGGGGCCGGCGTTTTCGCGTTCCGGCGCCGACGCGCGACGACTCCGATGCCCGCCAGCAGCGCCACGCTGCCCCATGACAGCAGCGCGTTCACCCAGCCGCCCGCGATCACCGCCGGCGTCAGGCCGGTGCGCAGCGGGACGTCGGTGAGCATGTGGCCGGGCTCGTCTGCGGGCAGACCCTCGATCGTCGACCCGTCCGGCGCGATCACCTGGCTGGTTCCGACGGTCGAGAGGTTCACCACGGAGCGGCCGGTCTCGATCGCGCGCAGCCGCGCGACCGCCAGCTGCTGCAGGTTCTCGTCGGTCCCCCGGAAGTCGGCGTTGTTCGTCTGGAAGAGGTACACGCGCGCCCCTTCGCGCGCACCCTCCCACACCAGCGCGTCGTAGATGACGTCGAAGCAGATCGCGAGCCCCGCCAGGGTCCCGTCGATGTCGAACACCGGCGGAGTCGTGCCGGGGGTGTAGTCCCGGCCGATCATGCCGATGAGGTCGGGAGCGATCGCCGCGTAGAACGCCCGATCCGGCACGTACTCGCCGAACGGGACCGGGTTGCGCTTGTCGTACGTCTGCTCGATGCCGTCTCGCCACAGGAACGACATGTTGAAGTACTCGTCGCCCCGCTGATCGATCCGGTTCGCGACGAGCGGCGCCCCGACCTCGCGGACGACGCGGTCCAACGCCGCCGCCGCGGCCGGTGAGCCGTCCGGGTCGACGTCCACACTGCCCTCGGGCCAAAGCACGACGTCGACGTCCTCGGCGCCGAAGAGCGGGAGGGTGGCCTCGTACTGCGACTCGAGCACATCCCCGGCCTGCCGGTCGTCGAAGTACCCCGCCGGCCCGTTGCCCTGCACGCCGGCGACGCGGAGGGAGCCGGCGGGCGTCGTCGCCCACGCCGGCACCAGCAGGAGCGCCGTCGCGACGACGGCGAGGACGGCGACGGGGAGGAGACCGCGAACGCCGTTTCCGCGATCGCGGCGCGGGGCGCGCACCAGTTCGATGCCGACCGCGACCAGTCCCACCACGATGAAGGTCACGCCCGCGGTGCCGATCCACGAGACCAGCTCTGCGAAGGGGCCGCTCACCTGGGACGTCCCCACGCGACCCCACGGGAAGCCGCCGTACGGGAACCCGCCGTTGACGGCCTCGCGCGCCGTCCACAGGCCCGCCACGAGCCCCGACGTGAGCATCACGCGCCCCCTCCGGGACGTCGCCCGCGGCACCCACCGGTACGCCAGCGCGATGAGCGCGGCACCCCCGGCGACGAAGGCGGCCTCGAGCACCGAGAGCGCGATCCACGGCAGGGGTCCCACCCACTCGGCGGTGAAGTCCACGTTCAGCAGGTAGAACGCGAGCCCGAACGCCATCCCGACGACGAGCGCACTGCCGACCCGCCTGCCGATGAGGCTGACCAGCGCCAGCGCGACGGCGGCGAAGGCCATGGGCCACCACCCGACGGACGGGAACGACACGTCCAGCAGCACGCCGCCGAGCACCGAGGCCGGGATCGCGGCCCACAGCGGCAGCAGCGGGCGTGTCGCGGGGGCAGGTGGCACGCCATCAGCCTAAGCGAGCGCGCGGACGCCACAGGCGCGGCATCCGTCATCCCCGAGTTCAGACGCCGGAGTACGCGACGATGCCGCGGCGCACCGCATCCAGCGCCTTGCGGGCGGTGCCCGCGACGGGCTGATCGGCCACGAGGGACAGCTGGTCGAGAAGGTCGATCGTCTGCTTCGCCCACCGCACGAAGTCGCCGGCGGCCATGTCCGCCTCGAGCAGCACCCGATCCAGCATCCCGCCGCGCGCCCACGTGTGCATGGCCTGCGCGAGGCCGGCCGAGATCGGCTCCGTGCCCGGCAGCCGGTTCTCCTGCTCGAGATCGTCGAGCTCTTGCCACAGCGTCAGCGTCGCCTCGAATGCCGGGCGGAAGGCGCCCCGGGGAAGCCCGCGCTCGCCCGGCCCGGCATCGTCGCGCCGTGGCTCGTACACCAGCGAGCAGGCGAGCGCGGCGAGCGAGGGGGCATCCAGGTCCTTCCAGATGTCGCGCCGCAGCGACTCCGCCACGAGGAGGTCCCGCTCGCCGTAGATGCGCCGCATCGTCCGCCCCGACGGGGTCAGCGTCGTACGGCCGTCCTCGTCCAGCGAGACGTACTCCAGGGCGGCCAGGACGTCCACGACGCGGTCGAAGATGCGCGCGACCGTGCCGGTGCGGGTATCGATCTGGCGGCGCAGCTTGTCGATCTGGCGCTTGAGCTTCCAGTACCGCTCCGCCCAGCGCGCGTGATGCTCGCGGTCGGGGCACTGATGGCACGGATGCCGCTGCATGCGCCTGCGCAGGCTCGCGATCTGCCGCTGCCGCTCGTCGCGGGTTCGCCGCGAGGCGCCGGCGTCCTTGCGGTTGATCTTCTCCAAGTCGCTGAGCTCGCGGCGGATGCCGGAGTACTCGGCGAAGTCCCCCCGGTCGCACGTCATGGCGCTGCGGTAGCCGGCGAGAGATTCCTCCTGCTCGCGCACCTCGCGTGCGATGCCCACCACGGCGCGATCGGCCTGGAACTGCGCGAACGACGACTCGAGGATCTCGCGCGCCCTGGCGCGCCCGAACTGGTCGATGAGGTTGACGGCCATGTTGTACGTCGGCCGGAAGCTGGAGTTGAGCGGGTAGGTGCGCCGAGAGGCGAGGGCCGCGACCGCCTGGGGATCGAGGCCCTCCGTCCACTGGATGACGGCATGGCCCTCGACGTCGATGCCGCGGCGGCCGGCGCGGCCGGTGAGCTGCGTGTACTCCCCCGACGTGATGGCCACGCGCGCCTCGCCGTTGAACTTCTCGAGCTTCTCGAGCACCACGGTCCGTGCGGGCATGTTGATGCCGAGGGCGAGCGTCTCGGTCGCGAACACGGCCTTCACCAGCTTGCGCTGGAAGAGCTCCTCGACCACTTCCTTGAACGCGGGCAACAGGCCCGCATGATGGGCGGCGACGCCGCGTTCGAGGTTGTCGCGCCACTCCCAGTAGCCCAGGACGGCCAGGTCCTCCTCGAGGAGCGTGCGCGTGCGCTCCTCGACGACCGCGCGGATCTCGCGCCGCTCCTCCTGGGATGTCAGCCGAAGCCCCGAGCGACGCACCTGCTGGACGGCGCCGTCGCACCCTGCACGGCTGAAGATGAAGAAGATCGCCGGCAGCAGGTTGGAGCGCGAGAGCAGCTCGACGACCTCGGGCCGGTCGAGCCGCTCGATGCGCTGCACGTTGGCCGACCGCACCGGCCGTCTGCCGCCCCGCTGGGGACGACGGCGGGATGCCTCGTAGCCGGCGTGGCGGGCACTGCTCGACGCCTGTGCGCGACGGTTGTTCTCGTAGTTCGAGCCCTTGAAGGACCGGATGCGCATGAGCTCCTGGTTCACCTGCGCCGTCGCGATGCCGGCACGGTCGTCGAACAGCGGCAGCAGGTCACCGCGCACCAGGACGTGCTGCTCCAGCGGCACCGGGCGGGTCTCGGAAACGATCACCTCGGTGTCGCCGCGGACCGTGTCGAGCCAGTCGCCGAACTCCTCGGCGTTGGACACGGTCGCCGACAGCGACACGAGCCGGACGCTGGGCGCGAGGTGGATGATGACCTCCTCCCACACCGCGCCGCGGAACCGGTCGGCGAGGTAGTGCACTTCGTCCATGACGACGTAACGCAGGCCGCGGAGGGCGGGTGAGTCGGCGTACAGCATGTTGCGCAGCACCTCGGTGGTCATGACGACCACCCGTGCGTTGCCGTTGATGTTCGTGTCGCCGGTGAGCAGGCCCACCTCGTCCGGACCGTAGACGTCCTGCAGCTCGCGGAACTTCTGGTTCGACAGCGCCTTCATCGGCGTGGTGTAGAAGGCCTTGTCCCCGGGCTCGCGCATCGCCAGGTGCACGGCGAACTCGCCGACGATCGTCTTGCCCGCTCCGGTGGGCGCCGCGACGAGGACGCTGCGGCCGTCCTCGAGGGCGCGGCATCCCTCGAGCTGGAACGGATCCAGGGTGAAGCGCTGTGCCGCGGCGAAGGCAGCCGTGAGGGGATGTGACCGGTCGAGCTGGGCGGACTCGCGTGCTCTCGCGTACCGCTCGGCGGGGCCCGGATCGGTCACGGAGTCGGCTCCGGCGGGAGCAGGGCGGCGTTGCGCTTGGCCTTGCGCCTGTCGAACAGCATCGACAGGCCGGCGGCCGCGAAGAACAGCACGACCAGGATGCCCGCCAGCATGAGCATGCTCACCACGTCGGCGGCCGGCGTGGCCAGCGCCGCGAAGGCGGTGGCGATGAGGACGGCGACGCGCCATCCCTTCACGATCGCCCGGCCGGACATGATCCCCGCCATGTTGAGGGCGACCAGGAAGACGGGCAGCACGAACGAGACGCCGATGACGATCATCAGCTTGAACACGAAGTCGTAGTACTCCGCGGCGGCGTAGAAGTTCACGGCACCCTCGGGCGTGAAGCTCCACATGAGCTCGATGACGTGCGGCACGATGAGCAGGCCCACCCAGCAGCCGATGAAGAACAGCGGCACGGCCGCGGCGACGAAGCCGATCGTGTACTTGATCTCTTTGCGGGTGAGACCCGGCATGATGAACGCCCAGATCTGCCACAGCCAGATCGGCGCAGACAGGAAGAGCCCGATCGTGAACGCGATCCGCATCCGCAGGTCGAAGGACGATGTGACGGTGCCGAAGTTCAGAGCCGAGAAGTCGTCGCCGCGTCTCTCGGAGATGATGCGGATCGGCTCGGTGATCCAGTGGATGATCGGGTCGGTGATGATGAACGCCACGACCATGCCGACGAGCAGGCCGATGGCCGCGAAGACGAGGCGCCGGCGCAGCTCCAGCAGGTGCTGGCCGAGCGACATCCTCTTGTCGCGCTTCGGCAGCTCCGGGCCGTCGATCGGCGCGGAGCCGGTTGCGGCCACCATCCGCTACGGCTTTTTGTCGGGCGCGCTGTCGGTGGCGGGAGTGGCGGGGGTCGTGGCATCCGCGACCGTGGAGTCCGCGACGGTCGACGTCGTCGACGCGTCGGCGGTCTTGTCCTCTTCCTTCATGGCCTTCATCTCGCCCTTGAACACGCGGGCGGACTGCCCCATGCTCTTGGCGAGCGCCGGCAGCTTCGCCGCGCCGAACAGCAGCAGGATGACGACGAGCAGGATCAGCAGGTGCCAGCCGTTCAGATTGCCCAACATGAGTTGCTCCGTCGTTCGCGTCAGCGGGGATCGGCCTAAGTCTAATATGCCGGGGCGGGAGGATGCGGCCGATCAGCGATACTGCGCGAGACCGGCCTCCGCCCACTCGGCTACCGCCCGGCGCGCTCCGGCGGGCTCCAGCACCTCCACGAGCCCGCCGCGCCGCGCCGCGAGCCTGCGCAGGCTCAGCTCGTCGGCGACGCGCATGGTCGCGATCGTCATGCCGTCCCTCGTCTCCACCGTCGCCCGATCGAGGTAGTCGCCCAGGAGCGGCGCGACGCCTTCGGCGAAGCGGACGCGGGCGACCACGTCGCCGGCATCCGTGTCGAACCAGTCGGGGGCCTGGTCGCCCGCGTGCGTGCTGGCGATGTCCGTCAGCTCGAGATCGCTCACCCGATCCAGGTGGAAGGTGCGCATCGCCTCCCGCAGATGGCACCAGCCCTGCAGGTACCACTGTCCGCTCGCGATGTGGACTTTCACCGGATCCACCGTGCGCGTGGTGGGCGCGGCATCCGGCGCCTTGTAGGTGAACGAGACGGCCACCCCGCGGCGCAGCGCATCGGCGACGAGGTCGCGCGCCGTGTCGACGGGCTCGGGGGCGAGGATGACCTCGGCGGGCGTCCCCGACGCGCCGCGGGCGAGCTTGGCGAGCAGGCCCGCGTAGAGCTCGGTGTCGCCGATACCCGGAATCGAGCGCGCGAGCTGGAGGCCGGCCAGCAGCGCCGCCGCCTCGCGTGCGGTGAGCTTGGGCGCCCGCTCGAGTCCGACGGAGTTCGTGATGACGATGAGGTCCCGCTCGTCGAGAAGATCCCAGTCGATGTCGAACAGGTCGTTGGCCATCTGCCAGTAGCCCCGATCGCCGGGGAGACCGATGACGGTGAGCTTCTCGACCATCGAGCGCATCTGCTCGGGCGAGACGTCGAACTCGTCCGCCGCTTCGGCGAGCGAGACCTCGCCCTTGCCCATGAGGTAGGGCACGAGCTGGAGCATGAGGGCCGCGCGGTCCGTCGCGACGAGGGGCCGACGGGCGGTCATGAGGCGCCTCCGTGCAGGTCGCGGGTGGCCGCAAGGCGGTCGATCACCCGGTCGCGCAGGTCGGCGGGCTCCACCACCCGCACTTCCGGACCGTAGGAGGCCAGTTCGTCGGCGAAGATGTGCACGTCCACGTACGGTACGCGGATGCCCTGCTCCGCAGGCCGTGCGCGGCGCGCGAGGCGGAGGGCCGCCTCGGTGCCGGGGTTCACCTCCAGCAGGGCGGAGCTGCGGGCGGCGACCTCCTCGAGCCCGGCCAGCGCCCGCTCCCCCGCGCCCTCGCGCAGCGCGGGATCGAACGGGACGCGGGTGACCGAGACAGGCCCCACGATGCGGGAGAGGAGGAAGGTGCGGTCGGCGCTGACGTCGAGGTCGATGCCGAACACGTGCCAACGCCCCTCGTACTCGACGAGCGCCAGGGGCTGCACGCGGCGCATGCGCGGCGCGCCCTCGCCCGGCTTCAGGTACGGGAAGCCGACCACGCGGCTCTGCTCGATCGCCTGCTGCAACGGGAGGAACGCCGGGTCGTGCATGCTGAGCCGCGGCGAGAAGCCGATGATGGGCTCGTCGACGAGGTCGCCGAGCGCGCGGATCTTGCGCAGGCCGCTGCGGGCGTCGTCCGATATCGAGCTCTCGCTCCACACGCCGCCGGCGAGCGTCAGCAGCGCCAGCTCCGCGGGTGTGAACTCGATGTCCTCGGGCAGCTCGTACTCCGCCGTCGGCACCCGGTACCGCGCCTCGCGCAGGTCGTCCGGGTCGGCCCAGTCCCCGATCGTCTCGATCGGAACCCCGAGGCCGCGCAGCGACTCCTTGTCGCGCTCGAACATCTTCTCGAGCGCGTCCTTCGACGCCCCCGCCTCGCTCTGCTCGCGGTAGCCGGCGACCGAGCTGAGGATGGTGTCCTTGGTCAGCCCCTGATCGGTCGCGATGAGGGCCACCACGAGGTTGACCAGGCGCTCCTCGGGCGGGATCTTGGCGGCGACGGCAGGCACCCGCCCATCTTAGAGCCGGCCGCGCCGCCGCAGCCGATCCTCGATCACTCCGGGGCCGGCGCGTCCACCCCGAGGATGTCGATGACGAAGACGAGCGTCGATCCGCCGGGGATCGCACCCTGGCCCTCGTCGCCGTAGCCCTGCTCCGGCGGGATGACGACCATGACCTGGGAGCCGACGGTCTGCCCCTCGAGCGCCTGGGCGAACCCGGGCACGACGGCGTCGAGCGTGAGCGACGCGGCCTCGGAGTCCCACGTGGTATCGAACGGCTCGTCCTCGCCCCAGACCACGCCGGTGTAGTGCACGCGCACGGGCTGCTCGCCGGTGACCTCCTCGCCGGAGCCCTTCTTCAGGGTCTGGACGACGACGTCCGCGGGAGGGGCGCCCTCGGGGATGATGAGGCCCGGACGGCCGTCGGGCGCACGGACGACGCTGGGAAGCCCGAAGCCGCTGTTGAACTGGTTCTGCCCGTTCGCGGCGGCGAGGTAGACCTTGCGCACGTCGACGACGGTGACGATGCTGTCGCCCTCCTCCAGCTCGAAGCTGCTCGCGACGCCGTCGCCGAGGTCGTCCGGCGACATCGCGATGGCGATGCGGGACCCCTCGGTGGCGCAGTCGAGCGCCTCCTGGAAGCCCGGGAAGGTGGTCGCCCACTGCGCCGGCGACGACACCCGCGAGAGGTCGCCGTCGTAGGCGGTCGAGACGATCGGCTGGCCGGTCGCGCCGTTGACGACCGCGACGTCGACGACCATCAGCTGGTTGTCCGTCGTGATCGCGGTGCCCTCGCCGGTGACGACGTCCTCGAAGGCGAGCTGCTGCACGCTCAGCGGCGTGTAGACCTCCACGTCGGGCTCGTCCGCGACGTCGCCGGTGACCGTGATGAGCTCCATCACGTCGGGGTCGGACACCGCCGGCCGCGAGCAGTCGGAGGCGCCGGGCAGCAGTGAGCAGCCGGCGAGGCCGAGCGTCGTCAGACCGAGGACGGCGAGGGCAGCGGGGATCTTGCGCACCGGAACAGTTTAGATGCGTGCGGGGCGGATACCGTGCATGAGGGTCAGGGGGCGTCCGGCTCGCTCGCGCGTGCCGCGGCCTGCCGCGCGCCCTCGGCCGCCCGCTCCGCCTCCCGCACGCGCTTGCGCAGGTTCTTGTCGGTGATCTGGCGGTCTCCGACGGCACCGGGGGTCCACAGCTCCACGTCCTCGTCGCCGTAGCTGGTCTTCGACGCGCGGCGCTTCACCTCGGGCGGGATCGCCCCCGGCGCGAGTCGCCGCGCCCACACAAGGAAACCGGTGTGCGCGACCATCCGGTGATCCGGCCGCACGGCGAGCCCCTCCACGTGCCAGCCGCGGACCATGGTCTCGTTCGCGTCCGGCTCGGTGAACAGGCCGGTCACGCGGATGTACTCCGCGACGCGGCTGAGCTGCGTCGCGGTGGCCACGTAGCAGACCACGACGCCGCCGGGGGTGAGCGCGTCGGCGACGGCGTCGATGCAGTCCCAGGGCGCGAGCATGTCCAGGACGACGCGATCGACGGATGCCGGTGCCACGGCGTCCCCCAGCTGCTCGGCGAGGTCCCCCACGACCACGTCCCAGTTCTCGGGCACGGCGCCGATGAACGTCTCGACGTTCGCACGGGCGACGGCGGCGAAGTCGTCGCGGCGCTCGAACGACACCAGGCGGCCTTCTGTGCCGATGGCCCGCAGGAGCCACAGCGACAGCGCGCCCGATCCCACGCCCGCCTCCACGACGGTCGCCCCCGGGAAGATGTCGGCCTCGGCGAGGATCTGCGCGGCGTCCTTCGGATAGACGATCGCGGCGCCCCGTGGCATCGACATGACGAAGTCCCGCAGCAGCGGGCGCAGCGCGAGGTACTCGTGACCGCCGCTGTTGGCGACGACCGAGCCATCGGGCTGCCCCACCAGGTCGGCGTGGCGGAGCACGCCGTGATGGGTGTGCAGCTCGCCCCCCTCCCGCAGGGTGATCGTGTGCAGACGGCCCTTCGGCCCGGTGAGCTGAACGCGATCGCCGAGCCGGAACGGCCCGCTCGGTCGCTCGATCGCCCCGGTCATCGCGCGACCTCCTCGGCGTGGTGCACCGCGCCGGCGGCGATCCGGGCGCGATGGGCGGCGTGGAACGCCGCGACGTCGTCGGCCGTCCGGCCGTCCAGGGTGTCCCACAGCGCGTGTGCGCCCGCACCGGTGAGCGACACCATCAGCGGAACGCCGATGACGGATGCCCCGGAGGCGACCGCGGATCGCAGTCCGTTGGGCGAGTCCTCGATGGCCACCGTCTCTTCGGGCGCGACCCCGAGCGCCTCGCACGCCTGCAGGTACGGGTCGGGGAAGGGCTTGGGGCGGGTGGCGTCGTCGCCGGCGATGACGACGTCGAAGGCCTCGAAGTCGATCAGGTCGACCACCGTCTCGGCCATGCGCCGCATCGACATCGTCACCAGGGCCGTCTTGATGCCCGCCGCCCGCAGGCCCGCGAGGAGCTCGCGCGCGCCGGGGCGGAACGGCACACCGGTCCGGGACAGGCTGCTCATGACCTCCGTGGTGAGGTGGTCGACGATGGCGTCGGTGCTCATCCGCACGCCGGTCTCCTGCAGGATCCGGGCCGAGTCCTCGAGCCCGAGCCCGACGAGGCCGAGCGCCTGCTCATGCGACCACGAGCCTCCGAAGCTCTCGACCAGCGGCGTCTCGGCTGCCATCCAATAGGGCTCGGTGTCGACGAGTGTGCCGTCCATGTCCCACAGGACGGCGGCGAGTCGGGGCTGGTTCACCGTCCAATCCTACCGACGGGCCTCGGGCCCCCCGCTGGGAGGGGGCCTATCCTGGAAGAAGCTCGCACCGCCGGATGCGGGCGGAGGAGGTTTCGTGGACGGACTGGGTCGCCGGGTTCTCGTCGCCGCGTTCGACGGGTGGAACGACGCGGGCGAAGCCGCGTCGTCCGCGCTCACGCAGCTGCGCGAGGGCGGCTCGTACGAGACCGTGTTCTCCGTCGATCCCGAGCTGTACTTCGACTACCAGTACACCCGGCCCCATATCTCCGCCGACGGCGACGGCGGCCGGTCGCTGCGCTGGCCCGAGGCGACGCTGCTCCGCCCGGCCCACGCGACGCGCGGCACGCAGCTGTGGCTGCTGACCGGCGTGGAGCCGGCGCGCGCCTGGCAGGCGTTCTCGTCGGAGTTCATCGACGTCGCCCTCCGCGAGGACATCACCGGGTTCGTGTCCATCGGCTCGATGATGTCGGACGTCCCCCACACGCGCCCCATCTCGGTCTTCGCCGGCAGCGAGAACGAGGCGCTCCGCGGCGCGCTGAGCCTCGAGCGCTCCACCTACGAGGGCCCGGTCGGCATCCTCAGCGTGCTGGGCGATGCCGCCGAGCGCGCCGGGATCCCGTCGGCGAGCCTGTGGGCGAGCGTCCCCCACTACGTCGCCGGCCACACGCCGTCGCCCAAGGCCACGCTGGCCCTGCTCGACCGCCTCGAGGACCTCACCGGCGCGTCGGTGTCGCGCGGCGAGCTCGCCACCGAGGCGGCCGCATGGGAGGCCTCGATCGACGCGGCCGCGGCCGACGACGAGGAGATGACGGAGTACATCCGCCAGCTCGAGCGCACCCGCGACACATGGGACTCCCCCGAGGCCTCCGGAGACGCGATCGCGCAGGAGTTCGAGCGCTACCTGCGCCGCACGGACGGCAAGCCGGGCGACGGGCCGAACAAGCCCGGCCGCGACGATCCGCGCCGCTGAGCGGCATCCGTCTGCCGATGCTGCGGCGCGTGCGCCGCTACGGCTGGATGACGCCCATGCTCAGGAGCACGAGCAGGAGCGATCCGAGCGCGACGCGGTAGACCACGAACGGCAGGAAGCTGTGCTTGGAGATCCAGCTCATGAAGAACGCGATCACTCCGAGCGCGACGATGAACGCGACGCCCGTCGCGACCGCGGTCTCGCCGAGCGTGAACACGCCCGGCTCGCCGAGGTTCTTGAACAGCTGGAAGAACCCGCTGCCGAAGACCGCCGGGATCGCGAGCAGGAACGCGTAGCGGGCCGCCGCGGCGCGCTCGTACCCCATGAAGAGGCCGGCGGTGATCGTCCCGCCTGACCGCGACACGCCCGGGATGAGTGCGAGCGACTGCGCGAAGCCGTAGATGACGCCGTGTCCGACCGTCATGTCCTGGAGCTTGCGCTTCTTCGCGCCGACATGGTCGGCGATGCCCAGCAGCACGCCGAAGAAGATGAGCATGCCGGCGGTGATCCACAGCGACCGCAGCACCGTCTCGATCTGGTCCTGGAAGAGCAGTCCGAGCACGACGATCGGGATCGAGCCGATGATGATGAGCCAGCCGAGCCGCGCGTCGGGGTCGTTGCGCGGCACGCGTCCGCCGAGCGACCGGAACCACTGCCCGATGATGCGCACGATGTCGCGCCAGAAGAACACGACGACCGCCGTCTCCGTGCCGATCTGGGTGATCGCGGTGAATGCGGCCCCCGGATCCTGCGCGGAGGGCAGGAACTCCCCGAGGATCCGCAGATGCGCGCTGGAGGAGATCGGCAGGAACTCGGTCAATCCCTGGACGAAGCCGAGGATGATCGCTTCGAGAAGCATGGGCGCCTTTCAGCCGTACAGGGCGGATGCCGCCGGTCGCGGCATCCGCTCGGGTCTCAGTAGGTGCGGAGCAGGTCGGTGAGCACGGCCTGGCCGAACACGAGCGCGTCGATCGGCACGCGCTCGTCGACGCCGTGGAACATGCCCGTGAAGTCGAGGTCCGCCGGCAGCCGCAGCGGCGCGAAGCCGTAGCCGGCGATGCCGAGGGCCGCCAGCGCCTTGTTGTCGGTGCCGCCGCCCATGAGGTACGGCACGACAGGCGCCCCCGGGTCGTGACGGCCGAGGGCCGCCACCATCGCATCGACGAGGTCGCCGGAGAACGGCACCTCGAGGCCGATGTCCTGATGCACGACCTCGACCGCGACGTCGTCGCCGACGATCCGGCGGATGTCGGCGAGAGCGGCGTCCTCGGTGCCGGGGAGCACCCGCACGTCCACGAGCGCCTCGGCGCGATCGGGGATCACATTGTGCTTGTACCCGGCGACCAGGCCGGTCGGATTCGTCGTCGTGCGGAGCGTCGAGCGGAGGAATCCGGATGCCGCGCCCGTCGCGGCGGCGACGGCGTCGGGGTCGGCTGCGGAGCGTCCCATGATCTCGGCGAGCCGGTCGGTCATCTCGCGCGTGGTGTCGGTGAGGGTCACCGGCCACGCGGTGCGTCCCAGCGCCGCGACGGCCTCGGCCAGGCGCGTGACGGCGTTGTCGGCGTGCACGCTCGATCCGTGCGCCGCGCGGCCGCGGGCGACGAGGCGGATCCACACCAGCGCCTTCTCCCCCACCTGGAGGAGGTAGGCGTGCCGGTCGCCGACCGGGATCGAGTACCCGCCGACCTCGCTGATCGCCTCCGTCGCGCCGGCGAACCACTCCGGATGGTCCTGCACCACCAGCGCCGAGCCTTCGATGCCGCCGTTCTCCTCGTCGGCGAAGAACGCCAGCACCAGGTCGCGCTCGGGCTGCTCCCCCGCGCGGAGGAGATCGGCGACGGACGTGAGGATCATGGCGTCCATGTCCTTCATGTCTACGGCGCCGCGGCCCCACAGCAGCCCGTCCTTGACGACGCCTTCGAACGGGTCGACGCTCCAATCCTCCGCGATCGCGGGGACGACGTCGAGGTGACCGTGCAGCACGAGCGCCGGCTTGTCGCGGTCGCGTCCGGGAACCCGCGCCATCACGTTGGTGCGCCGCGGGACGGGCTCGTAGTACTCCGCCTGCAGGCCCAGGCCCTCGAGGTACGCGCCGACGTACTCCGCCGCCTCCCGTTCGCCCGCCGCCCGGCCCCCGCCGTGATTGGTGGTGTCGAAGCGGATGAGGTCTCGCGCCACGGCGGCGACTTCGGGGAGTCCGAGATCGGGTGAGGGCATGCGCTCCAACCTACCTGTCACTCGTTTCCCCTCCGTTTCCAGGCCGGCCGCCGGACCCCTCGTCCGCGACACGCGGATGAGCCGGCGAGGCGCCTGTCGGCGCACGAAAGAAGGCCCCCTTCCGGGGGCCTTCTTCACTGTGCGCGAGGGGGGACTTGAACCCCCACGCCCTATACGGGCACTAGCACCTCAAGCTAGCGCGTCTACCTATTCCGCCACCCGCGCAGGTGGTTTCCGGTTTCGCAACCGAGGAATGACATTACCACGTCACCGACCGTTCAACGAATCGCCGAGAGCTGCCGGGCGCGTCATCCGAGCGACACTCCGAACAGCAGTCCGAGGAGGTAGGTGATGCCGGCGGCGCCGAATCCGATGGCGAGCTGGCGCAGTGCGCGGCGCAGCGGCGGGGCCCCCGACAGGAGCCCGACCGCGGCCCCCGTCGACATCAGCGCGATGCCGACGAGCACCAGTGCGACGACGATCGCCGGGGTGCCCGTGAGCCCGAGGATCCACGGCAGCACCGGGATGATCGCCCCCGACGCGAAGAACAGGAAGCTCGACAGCGCGGCCCCCCACGCGGTGCCCACCACTTCGCCGTCGTCGGCGAGGGCGATGGGGCCGGTCTCGGCCCTCCCCTGCCCGAGGGCGCGAGCCGCCTCGACGGCGCGGCGGGCACGTGCGGACGCCTCGGCCTCCGGCATCCCGCGCGTGCGGTACACCAGCGCGAGCTCGTTGGCGTCGATGTCCAGGTGAGGGATGGCACCGTCGGCGTAGTCGCTGGGCTCGGTGGCGGCGAGCAGCTCCCGCTGGGAGCGCACCGAGACGAACTCCCCGGCCCCCATCGACAGCGCTCCGGCGAGGAGGCCGGCGATTCCGCTGAACAGCACGAACTGTCCCGCGACGCCCGTCGCGCCGATGCCCATCACGAGTGCCAGGTTGGACACCAGGCCGTCGTTCGCACCGAAGACGGCCGCGCGGAACGTGCCCGACAGGCGCCGGCGGCCGCGGGCCGCGAGACCGCGGACGACCTCGTGGTGCACCTTCTCGTCGGCGGCCATCCGCGACGTCGCGAACGGCTCGTCGTCGTACGGCGATCGCGCCTCGGCGCTCTGCGCGAGCGCGAGGACGAAGATCGATCCGAAACTGCGGGCCATCCACCCCAGCAGGCGGGTGCGGACGTCCGGCTGCGGCAGCCGTTGGGGCTCGGCGCCCAGCAGCTCCAGCCAGTGCGCCTCGTGCCTGCCCTCGGCCTCGGCGAGCGCGAGGAGGATCTCTCGCTCCTCGCCGCTGCGCCGCCCGGCGAGCTCGCGGTACACGCGCGCCTCGGCGCGCTCGTTGACGAGGTACCGCGCCCAGCGGCGTCGATCGCGGTCGGTCGGTGCGGCGGGCGCGCTCACTCGTGCCTCCAGTCGGCGGTTCGGGACTCGTCAACGGTAGCCAGCGGCCCGGCCGCGAACCGGCGGAAACCGAGGATTGCCAGCATTTCGGGGATCCGAACGGCATAGGCCTTCAGCGGCCGGCGCCGCCTCCGCTCCGCGCAGCGCCTGACGTGGGGTGGCGCGCAGCGTCTGACGTGCGGGTGGGCGGGCGCGTCAGGAGTGGACGCGCTTGCGGAGCACGTCGATGCGCGCCTGCAGCTGCGCCACCGTCGCGTGCGAGACCGCCGGTCCGCCGCAGATGCGCCGCAGCTCGGCGTGCACGAGCCCGTGGGCCTCGCCGGACTGCCGGGCGTAGAGGCCGACGAGGCTGTTGAGCAGCTGCCGCTGCTCCTTGAGCGTGCGGTGCAGCGCCTGCGGGAGCGCGGGCTCCTCGTCGGCGGTCTCCGAGCCGGGTTCGGCCCGGGCGGCGCGGGCCTCGCGGGCGGCGCGGTGGCGGGACTGCCGCGAGACACGGGACATCAGCACCTCGTGCACCTGGTCGGGCTCCAGAAGACCGGGGATGCCGAGGAACTCCTCCTCCTCGGGGGTGCCCGGAACGGCGAGCTGGCCGAACTCCTTGCCGTCGAACAGCACGCGGTCGAAGTGCGCGAGCGAGCCGAGCGCCTGATACGCGAACTCCTCGGTGAGCGCGTCGGACGCCTTGTCCTCGCGCTCCGCCGCGTCCATGAGGTCTTCTTCGGCGTTCCACTCGTCGTCGCCGTCGGAGTCGCGGTCGAGCGCGTGGTCGCGCTGTCGCTCCATCTCGCCCGCGAGGGCCAGCAGCTGCGGCACGTTGGGCAGGAACACGCTCGCCGTCTCGCCGCGGCGGCGCGCGCGCACGAAGCGTCCGATCGCCTGGGCGAAGAACAGCGGTGTGGAGGCGCTGGTGGCGTACACGCCGACGGCCAGGCGCGGCACGTCGACGCCCTCCGACACCATGCGCACCGCCACCATCCAGCGGCTGGTGCTCTGGGAGAACGCCTCGATGCGGCCCGACGCCTCCGCCTCGTCCGACAGGACCACCGTCGGCGGCTCGCCGGTCAGCTGGTGCAGGATCGCGGCGTAGGCGCGCGCGGCCGTCTGGTCGGTCGCGATGACCAGTCCGCCGGCGTCGGGCACGTGCTCGCGCACCTCGGTGAGCCTGCGGTCGGCCGAGCGCAGGACCGCGGGGATCCAGTCGCCCTCCGGGTCCAGCGCCGTGCGCCACGCCTGCGCGGTGATGTCCTTGGTGTTGTCCTGGCCGAGATGCGCCTCCATCTCGTCGCCGGTCTTCGTGCGCCACCGCATGTGCCCGGCGTAGACCATGAACATCACGGGGCGGACGACCCCGTCCTCGAGCGCGCGGCCATAGCCGTACGCGTAGTCGGTCCGCGAGACACGGATGCCCTTGGCGTCGGGGTGGTACTCCACGAACGGGATGGGCGCGGTGTCGCTGCGGAACGGCGTGCCCGACAGCAGCAGGCGTCGCGTGGCGCGGCCGTACGCCTCGCGCAGGGCGTCGCCCCAGCTCAGCGCGTCGCCGCCGTGATGCACCTCGTCGAGGATCACGAGCGTCTGCGCGTCCATCGTGAGCCGCTGATGGACGGATGCCTTCACCGCGACCTGCGCGTAGGTCACGGCGACGCCGTGGTACTGGCGGGCCGGTGCCACGTGGCGGTTGCTGAACGCCGGGTCGAGCCGGATGCCCACGCGGGCCGCGGCATCCGCCCACTGCGTCTTCAGGTGCTCGGTCGGCGCGACGACGACGACGCGGTTCACGATGCGCCGGCGCAGCAGCTCGCTGGCAAGGCGGAGGGCGAACGTCGTCTTGCCGGCGCCGGGGGTCGCCGCGGCGAGGAAATCGCGCGGTCCGCCCCCGGGGCCGTCGGGGCCGTCCAGCCCGAAGTACAGGTCGAGGGCCTCGGCCTGCCACGCGCGCAGCCGCTGGGCCGTTCCCCATGGCGCGCGCTGCGGATAGGTCGGCGACAGGTGCTCGGCGGCGAAGCTGCCGATGTGCGGCTCGCCGTCGCGCGCGGCGCGCGGGTCGTGGTGCGGTTCGGTGAGTTCGGGCGGCGATTCGATCGTCGTTTCGTCCGTCACCGAATGCACCTCCCCCGTAGACAACGAGTCACCACGATAGACGACCGGGCCGACATCGTGGGTGCCACCTCACCGGATCCGAGGCATCCGTCCGCGTCCGCGGTGCGCGGTAGCCTGTGTGTCGGTCACGAGCCGAGGAACGGAACAGGGATGTCCACGACAGAAGACCCCCGCACTCCCCACGTCGCGAACGCCGGGCCCCACCCCTGGCGTCGCTATGTCGCGATCGGGGACTCGTTCACCGAGGGCGTGGGCGACCCGGAGCCGACCGCGCCCAACGGGTTCCGCGGGTGGGCCGACCGCGTCGCCGAGGTGCTGTCCGAGCAGGTGGAGGACTTCGCGTACGCGAACCTCGCGATCCGCGGGCGCCTCATCGGCCAGATCGTCGCGGAGCAGGTGGAGCCGGCGATCGCGCTCAAGCCCGACCTCGTGACGTTCTCGGCCGGCGGCAATGACGTCATCCGGCCGAACGGCGATCCCGATGCGATCGCGCAGCTCTTCGAGGACGCCGTCGTGCGCCTCTCACGCGACGGCGCGACGGTGGTCGTGTTCACGGGCATCGACACCGCCTTCACGCCTGTGTTCCGCGGCATCCGCGGGAAGGTCGCCATCTACAACGAGAACATCCGCGCGATCGCCGACAGGTACGACTGCGTCGTCGCCGATCAGTGGGCGCTGAAGGAGGTGCAGGACATGCGCTTCTTCGACGACGACCGCCTGCACTACAACGCGCTGGGGCATCACGAGGTCGCCCGCATGGTGCTGCGCGCCCTCGCCGTGCCGAACGACCTCCAGCCGATGCAGCCCGACCCCCTGCCCGTGCGCACGTGGCGCGAGGCCCGCGCGGTCGACTTCGTGTGGGCGCGGGAGTACCTCGTGCCGTGGGTGCTCCGGCGGGTCCGCCACCAGTCCTCGGGCGACACCGTCACGGCCAAGCGCCCTGACCCGCTGCCGATGATCGCGTCGGCGCCCCCGGGCGAGACGTCGGCGCTGCCGGCGCTGAGTCCGGATGCCGCCGCCGCGCGCGAAGACGAGGCCTGACGTGGCGACGCACCTCATCACCGGCGCGGGATCGGGAATCGGGGCCGCCCTGGCCGAGCGGCTCGCCGAGCGGGGCGACGAGCTCTGGCTGCTCGCACGCGACGCGGGCCGGGCCGCGCAGCTGCGTGAGCGCTTCCCCGGGGCGCGGACGCTGGTCGGCGACCTCGCCGATCCGGGGCGCCTGTCGTGGGCCTTCAGCCACCAGAGCGTGCCGGGACGTCTGGACTCGCTGCTGCACGTCGCGGGCGTCGTCGAGCTCGGCGCGGTGGCCGACACCCCGGTGACGACCTGGCAGCACCAGCTCAACGTGAACGCCGTCGCACCGGCCGAGCTGACGCGCCTCCTGCTTCCGGGTCTGCGCATCGCGCGCGGGCACGTGGTCTTCGTCAACTCCGGCGCCGGACTGCGGGTGAGCCCCGAGTGGGGCTCGTACGCGGCGAGCAAGTTCGCGGTCCGCGCGGTCGCCGACGCCCTTCGCGAGGAGGAGCGCGCTCACGGCCTGCGGGTCACGACGGTGTATCCCGGACGGACGGCGACGGCCATGCAGGAGAAGGTGCATCAGCAGGAGGGCGCCGACTACGACGCGACGAAGTGGATCGACCCCGCCTCGGTCGCGACGACGATCCTGGCGGCGCTCGACCTGCCGCGCGACGCCGACCTCACCGAGCTCACCGTCCGCCCCGGCGGCTGAGCCCGGTCTGCCGCGCGGGTGCTCCGCTCAGGGCCGGCGCAGCTCCCACAGCGCCACGGCGCTGGCCGCCGCGACGTTGAGCGAGTCCACGCCGCCGGCCATGGGGATGGTCACCACCGTGTCGGCGGCCTGCAGCGCGGCGCGCGACAGGCCGTCGCCCTCGGCGCCCAGCATCAGCGCCACCCGCTCGGGGCGCCGTGCGCTGTATGCGTCCAGCGGCACCGCGTCGTCGGACAGCGCGAGCGCGGCGAGCTCGAAGCCGACGTCGTGCAGCGCGGCGCGCGCCTCGCTCCACTCGGGCAGCCGCGTCCAGGGGACCTGGAACACCGTGCCCATGCTCACCCGGACGCTCCGCCGGTAGAGCGGATCGGCGCAGCGCGGACTGATCAGCACGGCGTCGGCTCCGAGTCCCGCGGCCGCCCGGAAGATCGCGCCCACGTTGGTGTGATCGACGATGTCCTCCAGCACGACGATCAGACGCGCCCCCGAGATCACGTCGGCGACCGGCGGCAGCGCGGGTCGATGCATCGACGCGAGCACCCCGCGGTGCACGGCATACCCGGTCAGCGACTGCGCGACCTCCGCGGTCACGACGTGGATCGGCACATCGGCGTCGCCCACCAGGGCCTCGGCGTCGGACAGCCACTTGTCCTGCACGAGCACGGAGCGCGGCCGGTGTCCGGCCGCGAGCGCGCGCGAGATCACCTTGGCCGACTCGGCGATGTACAGACCGCCCTCGGGCTCGATGACGCGGCGCAGCGCGACGTCCGTGAGGTCGCGGTAGTCGGCGAGCCGCACGTCGGCGGCGTCGGAGATCCAGGTCGCACCCATCGCGTCCCATCGTCGCACGGGCCCGGCGCTTCACCGGGCGACGCCGACCGCCGCCCAGGCGCGCGCGGTGATCGTGAACGCCCCCTCCCCGAGCTCGTCCCGCAGGGACCGCTCGAGCCGCCTGATCGCCGTCGCGTCGAGACCGGCGATGTAGCGGCCTGCCGGCCCGACGCCGAGGAGGAACGGCTGCCACCAGTCGTCGAAGCCGTCGAACGAGAGGGTGCTCTCGACGACCTGCTGGGTGACGTCGGCGAGCCCGGCACGCTCGAAGATCTCGACGAGCTGCCCCTCGGAGGCGCCGCTGAGCCCGCCCTCGCCGCGGGTGTCGGGGTCGAGCCGCTGCGCGACCCGCCAGAAGTCCGAGAGGGGCCCCCCTCCCCCGCCGTGGTCCCACACGCATGCCGAGACCAGTCCGCCCGTCGTCGTCACCCGCGCCATCTCCGCGACCCCGCGCACGGGATCCGTCATGAAGTGCACGACCAGCTGGGCGAGGGCCGCCCCGAACTCGCCGTCGTCGAACGGCAGCTCCTCGGCGCGGGCGACCCGGGCGTCCACGCCGCGGCACGCCTCGGCCGTGGCCGCCACGAACGCCGGCTCCGGGTCGACCGCGACGACGGCGTCCGCGCCGCGGCGCCGCACGAGCTCCGCCGTGAGCATGCCTGGGCCGCAGCCGACGTCGAGCACCCGCGCATCGGGCGAGACGCCCACGAGCCCGGCGTCGGCGAAGGAGACCGCGAGCGGAGTCGAGAACCGGCCCATGAAGCGCGCGTAGGCATCCGCGCTGACACCTCCGAAGCTGCCCACGCGCTCATCCTGGCACGGCGGCCGACGCCGTAACATCCCGGTAAAGCCCGGACCGTACACTCGACCGCGAAGGGGGTGCACCGTGACCTCGATGGCGACCGGACTGGACGCCCGCGCGACGGATGCCGTGGCGCAGGCGATCGCGACGCTCGCCGGGCGCCGCATCGCGGTGCTCACCGGTGCGGGCGTGTCGACCGACTCCGGCATCCCGGACTACCGCGGTGCGGGCGCGCCCGTGCGCACGCCCATGACCGCGGACCAGTTCCTCGCCAGCGACGCGTCCCGCCGCCGCTACTGGGTGGGCAGCCACCTCGGCTGGAAGGCGTTCGCGGCGGCCGAGCCCAACCCGGGCCACCGCGCGATCGCCGACCTCGAGGCGCGGGGGCTCGCCACCGGCGTCGTCACGCAGAACGTCGACGGCCTGCACGTGCGGGCGGGCAGCCGGCGGGTCGTCGAGCTTCACGGCACGATGCGGCGGGTCTTCTGCACCCACTGCGGCCAGGTCTTCGACCGGCGGGACCTCGCGGCGCGCGTCGAGGACGACAACCCGTGGATCCGCGTGCCCGAGAACGTCCCGCTCGGGCCGGACGGAGACGTGCTCCCCGAGAGCACCGACGGCTTCCGCGTGCCCGATTGCAGCGTGTGCGGCGGCATGCTCAAGCCCGACGTGGTGTTCTTCGGCGAGTTCATCCCGGCCGGGAAGTTCCGCGAGGCCGAGCAGCTCGTGCACGCCAGTGAGGCGCTCGTCATCGCCGGCTCCTCGCTCGTCGTGAACTCCGGCATCCGGCTCCTCGAGCGCGCGCGGCGGCGCCGCCTGCCCGTGGTGATCGTGAACCGGGGGCAGACCAGGGCCGACAGCCGCGCCACGGTGAAGATCGACGCCGGCACCAGCGAGGTGCTGCGTCTCCTCGCGGACGGGCTGCCGGCGCTCGCCTGATGCCGCGCGGGTAGGCTCGAAGCGTGACCGCGCTGATCCTCATCCGCCACGGCGAGACCGATTGGAACCGCGACCGGCGCATCCAGGGGTCGACGGACATCCCCCTCAACGACAACGGACGTGCGCAGGCGCGCGCGACCGCCGCCCTCCTCCGCGAGCGCCTGTCCGGAGCCGACCAGCCGACGATCGTGTCGAGCGACCTCGCCCGCGCCCGCGAGACGGCCGAGATCATCGCCGGCGAGCTGGGTCTCGCCGCGCCGCGGACCTACCGCGGTCTTCGCGAGCGCGCGTACGGGGAGGCGGAGGGCCTCGGCGTCGACGAGTTCCGTGCCCGGTGGGGCGACTGGTACACCGCCGAGGTGCCCGGCGCCGAACCGTGGCCGGACCTGCGCGAGCGGGGCATCGCCGCCCTCGGCCGTGCGGTGCGCGACCATCGCCGCGCGACGGCCCCCGTCGCGGCATCCCTCATCGTCGTGAGCCACGGCGCGCTCATCCGCGAGATCATCCGCCACGCGACGGCGGGCGAGCTGCCGCCGGAAGGCGAGCGCCTGCTCAACGGTTCGGCGCACGACTTCGTCTACGAGCGCGATCACCTGCGGCTCATCGCGTACGCGGGCCTCGTGGCCTAGCCTCGATCCACCGCTCAGCCGTCTGCGCGCACCAGGATCCCGCGCGCGTGCCGCAGGACCGGCTCGTCCACCATGCGGCCCTCGTACGAGAACACCCCGCGCTCGCCGCGCGCCGCCTCCAGCACGCCGCGCGCCCACGCCACGGTCTTGTCGTCGGGGCGGTACGCATCGCGGATGATCGCCACCTGGCTCGGGTGGATGCAGGCCGTGGCGCGGAAGCCGGATGCCGCGGCATCCGCCGCCTCGATCGCCAGGCGCTTCACGTCGGCGATGTCGAGGTGCACGGCGTCGATCGCCGCCTTGCCGCGCGCGCCCGCCGCGAGCAGCACCTGTGCCCGCGCGTGGCGCGCGATGTCGCGGTAGCGGCCGTTCGGCTTGCGGCTGGACGTGCCGCCGATGCTCGCGACGAGGTCTTCCGCCCCCCACATGAGCGCGGCGACGTTGCCGAGCGCCGCGATGCGATCGGCCTGCGCGACCCCCTTGGCCGTCTCGCACAGCGCGACGACCTCGAACCGGGCGTCGATCTTGGCGATCCGCTTGGGGGACTCGGCCTTGGCGACCATGATCCGCCGGTAGTCCGTCTGCGACAGCGTCGCGAGATCGGCGGCGAAGTCTCCCGTCTCGGGCGGGTTCACCCGCACGATGACGCGCGCCGGGTCCAGCTCCGACTCGATGAGGTGTCCGCGCGCAGCGGTCTTGTCGGCCGGCGCGACCGCGTCCTCGAGGTCGAGGATGACCCCGTCCGCGCGCTGCATGGCCTTGGCGTACCGCTCGGGCCGGTCGGCGGGGCAGAACAGCAGCGCGGGCCCCAGCTCGAAGGTCATGACGTCTCCCCCTCCGCCGGCACGGCGCCGGGCGGCTCGGCTGCGGATGGCGGAGCGCACCACATCAGCGCGGTCCGGGTCGCCTCCGCCACGATCTCGCCGCGCTGGTTGCGGCCGGTGTGGCGAAGCGTCACGATGCCCTGCCCGGGCCGCGAGGCCGAGAGCCGCTTGTCGACGACCTCCGACTCGGTGTACAGCGTGTCGCCGTGGAACAGCGGGGCCGGGAAGCGGACGTCGGTCAGTCCGAGCTGCGCCACGAGGGTGCCCTGCGTGATCTGGGTCACCGATGCGCCCACCATCGTCGCCAGCGTCCACATCGAGTTCATGAGACGCTGCCCGAACGGCTGCGCGTCCGCGTACGCGGCATCCAGGTGCAGCGCCTGCGTGTTCATCGTCAGCGACGAGAACAGCACGTTGTCGGCCTCCGTCGCGGTGCGGCCGGGACGATGCAGGTACCGCGCGCCGACCTCGAGCTCGTCGTAGTACAGCCCGCGCTGCACGATCGCGCGGGCGGCGCCGGCGTCGTGGGGGTCGGGGGTCACCTGTGCCACGCTACCCTCACGCGATGCCGAGCGCCCGGGCGATCACGAGGAGCTGCACCTCGTTGGTGCCCTCGCCGATCTCGAGGATCTTCGAGTCGCGGTAGTGCCGGGCCACCGGGTACTCGTTCATGAACCCGTTGCCTCCGAAGACCTGGGTGGCGTCGCGCGCGTTGTCCATGGCCGCATCGCTCGCGGTGAGCTTCGCGATCGCCGCCTGGGTCTTGAACGGCCTGCCGGCGTCGCGCAGCCGCGCCGCGTGGTGCCACGCGAGCCGGGCGAGGTGCACTCGCTGCTGCATCCGGGCGAGGAGGAACTGGATGCCCTGCCGCGTGGCGAGGGCCTCGCCGAACACCGTGCGCTTGCGCGCGTAGTCGACGGCGGCCTCGAGGCATCCCTCCGCCGCTCCCGTGGAGAGCGCGGCGATCGCGATGCGGCCCTCGTCGAGGATGTGCAGGAAGTTCGCGAAGCCGCGCCCGCGCTCGCCGAGGAGGTTCCCCTCGGGCACCCGCGCGTCCTGGAAGGTGAGCGGATGGGTGTCGGAGGCCCGCCAGCCCACCTTGTCGTAGCCCGGCTCCACCGTGAAGCCCGGCGTGCCGTTCGGCACGATGATGGTCGATATCTCCTTGCGCCCGTCCGTCTCGCCGGTGACCGCGGTGACGGTGACGAATCGGGTGATGTCGGTGCCGGAGTTCGTGATGAACTGCTTCGACCCGTTGATCACCCACTCGCCGCCCTCCAGCCGCGCGGTCGTGCGGGTGGCGCCGGCGTCCGATCCCGCCTCCGGCTCGGTGAGGCCGAAGCCCGCCAGCGCACGGCCGGCGAGGAGGTCCGGAAGCAGCTGCTGCTTCTGCTCCTCGGTGCCGAACCGGAACACCGGCATCGCGCCGAGGCTCACCCCGGCCTCGAGCGTGATCGCGAGGGATTGATCGACCCTGCCCAGCGCCTCGATCGCGAGGCACAGCGCGAAGTAGTCGCCGCCCTGTCCGCCGTACTCCTCGGGGAACGGCAGGCCGAACAGCCCCAGCTCGCCCATCTGGGCGACGACGTCCATCGGCAGCGTGTGCGTGCGGTCGGCCTCGTACGAGCGGGGCGCGACCACCTCCTCGGCGAACTGCCGGGCCATCGCGGCGAGCTCGCGCTCGTCGTCGGTGATGTCGTAGGTGTCGTAGCCGTCCATGGTGCTCCTCGGGGGTGTCAGGGGGCGGTCGCAGGCGCCTCGTGGGCGTCCGCGTCGGGCTGTGCGGGATGGTCGGATGCCGCGCCCGCCGCATCAGGGGCTGTCACGTGCGCGAGCACCTGGTCGCGGCGCACCTGGTCGCCGACGCCCACGTCGACGCGCACTACGCCGTCGTGGGGCGCGAGGACGGGGTGCTCCATCTTCATGGCCTCGATGGTGACGATGCGGTCGCCCGTGACGACGTCCGCGCCGTCGGCGACGTGGACGGCGACGACGGCACCCGGCATCGGCGCGCGCAGTTCGGGATCGGATGCCGCGGCCTCGCGTCGGCGGGCCGCCAGGCGGCGCTCCATCGCGGCGCGCCGGGTGAGCGGGCGGAGCGCCGTGGTGACCCCGTCGACGTGGACCCACAGCAGTTCGTCGGCGGCTGTCGCGAGCTCGACCCCCGGCGCAGCCGCGTGGCCGATGCGGAGGGCGCCGCGCGGGTCCGCTCCCGCGCCCACGACCGGTCCGGGCGCATCGGCCTCGGTGACGACGACCCCACCGTCGGAGGTCTCGAACGCGGCCGTCGCCGGCGCCGGCGGAGCGCCCATCCGCCACCCCGACAGCTCGTGCCACACCGCCCCGCTGCGTCGAGATCGCGCGTTCTCGCCGAACGACCACGTCCTCGGCGCCGAGGACGTGCTGTCTCGACGAGATGGTGCGATCTCGGCATGAGCCCGGACGAACGACGCGGCGGCGCGGAGCGCGGTCGGGCCGGGCTGCGGAGCGACGAAGGCGGGCATGCGGTCGATGAGCCCGGTGTCCATGTCGCCGGTGCGCACCCCGTCGTCGGCGAGCAGCGTGCGGAGGAACCCGATGTTGGTGTCGAGCCCGAGCACGACGGTGTCGGCGAGCGCGGCGTCCAGGCACGCGAGGGCGGTCGCACGATCCTCGCCGTGCGAGATGACCTTCGCGATCATCGGGTCGTAGTCGGCCGTGACGACGCTGCCCGTCTCGACGGCGGCATCCGTCCTCACCCCGGCGGCGGGCCGCCACGCGAGCACCTCGCCGGTCGCGGGCAGGAAGCCACGCTCCGGCGACTCGGCGTACACCCGCGCCTCGATCGCGTGGCCGTCGAGGCGCACGTCGTCCTGCGCGAACGACAGGGGCTCCCCCGCCGCGATCCGCAGCTGCTGCTCGACGAGGTCGAAGCCGGTCACGAGCTCGGTCACCGGGTGCTCGACCTGCAGCCGCGTGTTCATCTCGATGAAGAAGAACTCGTCCGGCCGGTCGGCGGCGACGAGGAACTCCACCGTCCCGGCGCCGACATAGTCGACGGATGCCGCGGCGGCGCAGGCCGCGGCGCCGAGGCGTGCGCGCGTCGCCGCGTCGACGGCGGGCGACGGCGCCTCCTCGATCACCTTCTGGTGTCGGCGCTGCAGCGTGCATTCGCGCTCGCCGAGGTGGACCACACCGCCGTGCCCATCGGCGAGCACCTGCACCTCGATGTGCCGGGGCCGCTCGATCAGGCGTTCGAGCAGCAGCGTGTCGTCGCCGAATGCGGCGAGCGCCACCCGTCTCGCGGTCGCGAGGGCGTCGGGCAGCTCTCCGGGAGAGCGCACGACCTGCATGCCCTTGCCGCCGCCGCCCGCGGACGGCTTGACCAGCAGCGGGTAGCCGGACCGTTCGGCGGCGACGGCGATCTCGGCATCCGTCATCTCCGCCGCGCTGAACCCGGGCACGGTCGGCACGCCGTGGGCCGCGACATGCTCCTTCGCGCGGATCTTGTCGCCCATGACTTCGAGGGCTCGCTCGCCCGGGCCGATGAAGACGATGCCGGCCGCGGCGCAGGCCCGCGCGAACGCGACGTTCTCCGACAGGAACCCGTAGCCCGGGTGCACGGCCTGTGCGCCGGCGACGATCGCCGCCTGCACGACGGCGTCGACGTCGAGGTACGAGCGCGCCGCCGCCGCGGGCCCGATGCGCACCGCGGCATCGGCCTCGCGCACGTGCGGCGCCCCGGCATCGGCGTCACTGAAGACGGCCACCGAGCGGATGCCGAGGCGGTGGAGCGTGCGGATCACCCGGCGCGCGATCTCGCCGCGGTTGGCGACCAGGACTGTTTCGAACATGGGTCTCACATCCGGAAGACGCCGAAGCGCGGTTCGGGAAGCGGCGTGCGCGACACGACGTCCAGGGCGAGGCCGAGGAGGTCGCGGGTGTCCAGCGGGTCGACGACGCCGTCGTCCCACAGGCGGGCCGTCGCATAGTAGGGATCGCCCTGCTGCTCGTACTGCGCGCGGATGGGAGCCTCGAACGCGGCCTGGTCCTCGGCCGGCCACTCCTCGCCGTGCGCCTCGATCTGATCGCGCTTGACGGTCGAGAGCACGGACGCGGCCTGGTTGCCGCCCATCACCGAGATGCGGCTCGCCGGCCAGGTCCACAGGAACCGCGGCGAGTACGCGCGACCGCACATCGAGTAGTTGCCCGCGCCGAAGGACCCGCCGATGACGACGGTGAGCTTGGGAACGCGGGTGGTCGCCACCGCGGTCACCATCTTCGCGCCGTCCTTCGCGATGCCCCCGGCCTCGGCATCCCGGCCCACCATGAAGCCCGAGATGTTCTGCAGGAACAGCAGCGGCACCCCGCGCTGGTCGCACAGCTCGATGAAGTGGGCGCCCTTCTGGGCCGACTCGCTGAACAGGACGCCGTTGTTCGCGACGACGCCGACGGGATGCCCGTGGACGCGGGCGAACCCGGTGACCAGCGTGTCGCCGTACTCGCGCTTGAACTCGTGGAACTCGCTGGCATCGACGAGGCGCGCGATGACCTCGCGCACGTCGTAGGGCTGGTTCACGTCGACCGGGACGACGCCGTACAGATCGGATGCCGCCACCGCCGGCTCCCGCGACGGCGCGACGTCCCACGCCGGCTCGGCGGGCCCGGGCAGCGTGGCGACGATGTCGCGCACGATCTCCAGCGCGTGCTCGTCGTCTTCGGCGAGGTGGTCCACGACGCCCGAGCGGCGGGCGTGCAACTCTCCCCCGCCGAGCTCCTCCGCCGTGACGACCTCGCCGATGGCCGCCTTCACCAGCGGCGGTCCGCCGAGGAAGATCGTGCCCTGATCCCGGACGATCACCGTCTCGTCGCTCATCGCGGGCACGTAGGCGCCCCCGGCCGTGCACGAGCCGAGCACGGCGGCGATCTGCGGGATGCCGGCGGCCGACAGCCGTGCCTGGTTGAAGAAGATGCGCCCGAAGTGATCGCGGTCAGGGAACACCTCGTCCTGCATCGGCAGATACGCCCCGCCGGAGTCGACGAGGTAGATGCACGGGAGCCGGTTCTCGAGCGCGATCTCCTGCGCGCGCAGGTGCTTCTTGACCGTGAGCGGGTAGTAGGTGCCGCCCTTCACCGTCGCGTCGTTGCACACCACCATGACGTGGCGCCCCTGCACCAGCCCGATGCCGGCGATCACCCCGGCGGCGGGGGCGTCGCCGTCGTAGAGGCCCTCGGCGGCGAGGGGCGCGACCTCGACGAAGGGACTCCCCTCGTCGAGCAGGCGCGCGACCCGGTCGCGCGGCAGCAGCTTGCCGCGGGCGACGTGGCGCTCCCGCGAGGCGGGAGGTCCGCCGAGGGATGCCGCCGCCAGCCGCTCGCGCAGCTGCTCCGCCAGCTCCCGCTGGGCGTCTCGCGTGCGCGTGAACGCCTCGTCGTGCACCGCGGCGGTGGTCAGCACGCTCATCTCGCCCTCCGTGTCATCCCCGTCGACGTCACGATCGGATCACGCCGGTTGTCCGGACGCGATCGCATTGGTTAGTGTTCACTAACTGAGCTTTAGGTTAGCGGTTGTTAACTCGAACGACAAGCGGAGTGCGGAGATGACGAGCGGCGCCACCGACCGCGAACGCGCGAAGGCAGACCGGCACGCGGCGATCCTCCACGAGGCCGCCGCCCTCTTCGCCGAGCGCGGGTTCAGCGGCGTGAGCCTCGAGGACATCGGCGGCGCCGTCGGCGTGAGCGGCCCCGCGCTGTATCGGCACTTCGCCAACAAGCAGGCGCTGCTGGGCGCCATCCTCGTCGAGGTGAGCGAGCGCCTGCTCGCCGGCGGGCGGGAGGTCCTCGCCGCGCACGACGAACCCGTCGCCCAGCTCGACGCGATCATCGACTTCCACGTCGAGTTCGCCCTCCGCGACGCCGACGTCATCCGCGTGCAGGACCGCGATCTGGCGAGCCTCAGCGACGCCGATCGCCACACCGTGCGGCGACTGCAGCGCGAGTACGTCGAGGTGTGGATCGGCATCCTCGCCGCCGTGCATCCCGATCGCGACGAGGACGACCTCCGCGTCCGCGCCCACGCCTGCTTCGGCCTCATCAACTCGACGCCGCACACCGTGCGCGCGACCCGCTCACGGCCCGGCGCCGGGGACGTGCGCGGCATCCTCCGCACGATGGCGCAGGCCTCCCTCACGGCCTGAGCCGCGGAAGGCCCTAGTCTGGACCCACCATGGCGGGGCATGGGCACGACGACGACGACGGCGGGGCGGGCCGCGTCGAGGCCACCGAGACGCCCGCGACTCCGCCTGCGCCCGAAGCGCTCGATCAGAGCTCCCGGCGCGACTTCCTGAAGCTCGGCGGCATCGCCGCCGCGGGACTCGTCGTCGGCGGCGGCGTCGGAGCGGCCGCCGGCGCCGCGATCGGACACGCGGTCGGCTACCGGGAGGGCTCGCTCGACCTCGGCGCCGTCGCGCCGCGATCCGAGCCGGGCTTCGACCACATCGTCGTCCTGATGGGCGAGAACCGGTCTTTCGACAATCTCCTCGGCTGGCTCTACACGCCCGATACGCTGCCGGACGGCGAGACGTTCGACGGGCTGGCGTTCGGCGACTACGCCAACATCGCGCCCTCCGGCGAGCGCGTGAGCGTGCACGCGTACTCGGGCCCGACCGACGACGTCATGGCGCGCCCCGACCCGGACCCCGGCGAGGAGTTCCCGCACGTCAACACGCAGCTGTTCGGCACGGTGCACCCCGCGGGCAATGCCGCCAGCCAGGTCGGCGACATGGTGGCGCCGTTCAACGCGCCGTCCTCGGGCACGGCCGCGACCATGGAGGGCTTCCTCCGCGACTACTGGAACAACCTGATGCGGCTGCGGCACGGCAAGGCGCCGACCCTCGACGAGGCGTCGCACATCATGGGCGGCTTCTCGCCCGAGCAGCTCCCGGTGCTGTCGACGCTGGCCAGGGGCTTCGCCGTCTTCGATGCGTGGTTCGCCGCCGTGCCGTCGCAGACGTACTGCAACCGGTCGTTCTTCCACGCCTCCACCTCGCACGGGTACGTCACCAACAAGCACGGCGGCGGCTACGACAAGTGGCTCGACGCCGATGCGGCGCCGACGATCTTCAACCGGCTCGAGGACGCCGGGGTGTCCTGGAAGGTGTACTTCGACGAGATGCAGCTCGTCTCGCTCACCGGCATCCTCCACGCTCCGGTGCTGGAGGAGTACTGGCGGACCGGGCGGTTCGGGCACATGTCGGAGTTCTACGACGATGCCGCCGCCGGCCGCCTCCCGGCGTACTCCTTCATCGAGCCCCGGCTGGTCTACAACCACAACGACTTCCACCCGCCGTTCGGGACGCTTCGCGAGAGCGACGTCGAGGGCGAGGACGTCATCGACTCCGCCGTGTCCGACGTGCGCAACGGCGAGAAGCTCGTCGCCGACGTCTACAACGCCGTGAAGACGTCCGCAGCGCCGGACGGATCGAACGCGATGAACACGCTCCTGCTCATCACCTTCGACGAGCACGGCGGCACGTACGACCACGTCCCTCCTCCCCCCGCCACGCCGCCGGTCGCCGACGACGCTCCGGGCGAGATGGGCTTCGCCTTCGACCGGCTCGGGGTGCGCGTCCCGGCGATCGCCGTGTCGGCCTACACGCGCGCGGGGACCGTCGTCCACGACGAGATGCACCACGCCGCCGTGATCGCGACGCTCGCACGCCTGCACGGGCTCCGCCCGCTCACGCGCCGCGACGCCGAGGCGAACGACCTCTTCTCGATCGTCAACCTCGACGCGCCGCGCGACCCGGCGACCTGGCCCGTCGTGCACGCGATGTACGTGCCGCCGAACCCGCACGAGGACGAGGCATCCGACCTGAAGGACGGCCCCCACGGGCACAAGCCGCTCAGCCCGCCGGGCCGCGGCCTCCTCGGCCTGCTGCTCGCGAAGTACGGACCCCCCGGCGCCCCGGAGCCGCAGAGCTACGCGGAGGCGTTCGACGTGCTGCAGAAGCACGGCCTCGGGCTGTTCTATCCCAAGACGTCGTGAACGGATGCCGCCACCGGCGACGCCGCTGCGCGGCAGGCCTCCGGCGGCGGCAGACCGCTCACTGCAGGAGCATCGCCCTCCCCGGCTCACGGAGGATGTCGGCGACCTCCACGAGGAACCGGGATCCCTGCTCCCCGTCGACGAGACGGTGGTCGAACGACAGCGCCAGCGTCATCACGTCGCGCAGCGCGATCTCACCGCGGTGCTCCCACGGCTGGCGCCTCACCGCACCCAGCGCGAGGATTCCGGCCTCGCCCGGGTTGATGATCGGAGTGCCCGCATCCACCCCGAACACGCCGACGTTCGTGATCGAGAAGGTGCCGCCCATCATGTCGGCGGGTGCCGTCTTGCCGGCGCGCGCGGTCTCGGCGAGAGCCCGGATCGCGTCGGCGAGCTCGGCCAGATTCAGCTGCTGCGCGTCGCGGATGTTCGGCACCACCAGGCCGCGGCCGGTGGCGGCCGCGATGCCGAGGTTGACGTAGTGGTGCTCGACGATCTCGCCGGCCTGCTCGTCCCAGCGGGAGTTCAGTCCCGGGTGCCGCGCGAGTGCCAGGCATACGGCCTTGGCGGCGACGGCCATGATGCCGATCCGGTGCTCCTGCAGTGCCCGGTCCGCCTTCAGCGAGGCGATGAGCTCGCTCGTCGCGGTCACGTCGGCGGTGAGGAACGTCGTGACGTGCGGCGCGGTGAAGGCGCTGCGCACCATGGCGTCGGCGGTGAGCCGGCGCACCCCGCGGATCGGGGTGCGCGTGGTCCGTTCGCCGGCGGCGACGGGCCGCGGCGGCTCGGACGCCTCGACCGGCTCGGCGGCGGCCGGCTCCGTGGCGACCGCCCCGACCCGCGTCGCATACGCCTCGACGTCGGCCCGCGTGATCACGCCCGACGCCCCCGTGGCCTCCACGAGGGCCAGGTCGATGCCCAGCTGCTTGGCGTACTTGCGCACCGGCGGCGTCGAGCGCGGCCGCTCGATCGGGCGCTCGACGTCGCCGAGCTGGATGGCGTCGTGCGGCGCCGCCTCGAGCACCGCCGTGTCGGACGCCGCGGCGGCCGAGGCGGCGACGCGCGCACGGCGCTGCGGGCGGGCGGAGCCTCGCGGGGCCGCGCCGTACCCGACGAGGTTCGGCTGGCCCTGCTCGGCCGCCTCAACCGGCTCCGGCCGCCGTGACGCCTCGACCGCGGGGGCCGAGGTGTCGGCGTGCACGACGCCGGCCTCCTGGGCGGGCGCCGAGGGCGAGGCATCCGTCGCCGCGGTGTCGAAGGAGATGAGCACCGATCCGACGGCGATGACGTCGCCGGGCTCGGCGTGGAGCGCCGTGACGGTGCCGGCGTGCGGCGACGGCAGCTCGACGACCGCCTTCGCGGTCTCGACCTCGGCGATCGTCTGGTTGAGCGTCACGGTGTCACCCACCGCGACCATCCACTGCACCAGCTCGGCCTCGGGCAGGCCTTCGCCCAGATCGGGGAGTCGGAAGTCCTGGGTCATGAGTCCAGCACCCCCGAGAGGCTGTTCGGGCGGTCCATCACGCGATCGACGGCGTCGAGGATGCGGTCGAGGTCGGGAAGGTGGTGCTTCTCCAGCTTCGCGGGCGGGTAGGGGATGTCGTGCCCGGTGACGCGCTGCGGCGCTGCCTCGAGGTAGTTGAAGCAGCGCTCGGTCACGCTCGCGATCAGCTCGGCGCCCACGCCCGCCTCGCGCGCGGCCTCGTGCGTGACGACGACCCGGCCGGTCTTGCGGACGGATGCCGTCACGGTGCGGTAGTCCACCGGCGAGATCGATCGCAGGTCGATCACCTCGATCGAGACGCCGTCGTCCTCGGCCGCGGTGGCGGCGTCGAGGGCGGTCCCGACCTGCGAGCCGTACGTCAGCAGCGTCACATCGCTCCCCTCCCGCGCGACGCGCGCGAGGCCCATCGGCGGCGCATCGGCGAGCTGCACGTCCAGATCGACCTCGCCCTTGGAGTGGTACAGGCGCTTCGGCTCGAAGTAGACCACGGGGTCGTCGGAGGCGATCGCCTGGCGCAGCATGACGTACGCGTCCTGCGGATTGGACACGGCGATCACCCGGAGGCCGGAGGTGTGGACGAAGTAGGCCTCGGGGGACTCGGAGTGATGCTCGGCTGCGCCGACGCCCCCCGCCCAGGGGATGCGGATCGTGATCGGCATCGTCACGTTGCCGCGGGTGCGGTAGTGGAGCTTGGCCACCTGGCACACGATCTGGTCGAACGCCGGATACACGAACCCGTCGAACTGGATCTCGACGACCGGACGGTAGCCACGGAACGCGAGGCCGACGGCGGTGCCCATGATGCCCGCCTCGGCCAGCGGCGTGTCGACCACGCGCTGCGCGCCGAACTCGGCCTGCAGACCGTCGGTGATGCGGAACACGCCGCCGAGCTTCCCGATGTCCTCGCCCATCACGAGCACCTTCGGGTCGTCGGCCATCGCACGGCGGAGCCCTTCGTTGATGGCCTTGGCCATCGTCAGCTGCACCATCGTCACGCCCCCTCTGCCGCCGGGGCGAACCCGTCGAGGTAGGCGCCGAACCACTCGCGCTGCTCGTCGATGCCCGAATGGGGCTCGGCGTAGACGTCGTCCAGGACGGTGATCGGCGCGCGCGTCGTGGCGGTCATGGCGGCCTCGCGCACCGAGGCGGCCAGGGCGTCGGCGTCGGCCTCGACGCTCGCGACGAAGGCCTCGTCGAACTCGCCCTGCGTCCGAAGCAGCGCCTCGACGCGGGAGATCGGGTCGCGGCGGCGCCACTTCTCGACCTCCTCCTTGTCGCGGTAGCGCGTGGGGTCGTCCGACGTGGTGTGCGGTCCCATGCGATATGTGACGGCCTCGATGAAGGCCGGTCCGTTCCCGCGGCGCGCGTTGTCGATCGCCCAGCGCATGGCGGCGAGGCACGCGAGGACGTCATTGCCGTCGATGCGCATGCTCGGGATGCCGAAGCCCGGCGCGCGGCCGGCGATCGGGAACTTCGCCTGCACGGTGACGGGCTCGGAGATCGCCCACTGGTTGTTGGTGCAGACGAAGACGACCGGTGCGCCGAAGGACGACGCGAAGACCATCGCCTCGTTGACGTCGCCCTGGCTGGACGCGCCGTCGCCGAAGTACGCGACGGAGACCTGGTCGGTGCCGTCGCGCTGGATGCCCATCGCGTACCCGACGGCGTGGAGCGCCTGCGCGCCGATGATGATCTGCTGGGTCGCCGTGTTGAGCTCGTACGGGTTGTAGGTGGAGTGCTCCTCGCCGCGCCAGGCGAGGACGAAGTCGGAGGGCTTTCCGCCGCGCGCGTACACCACGCCCGTCTCGCGGTAGCTCGGGAAGGCGAAGTCGTCGGCGCGGAGCGCTCTGGCGGTGCCGATCTGCGTGGCCTCCTGGCCCTGGCACGGCGGCCAGAGAGCCAGCTGGCCCTGGCGCTGCAGGGCCACGCCCTCCGTGTCGATGCGCCGGAGCAGGACCATGTCCCGGTACAGGCCGCGCAGCGCGGCCGCGTCGACGTCGGCCACCCAGCGGTCCAGTTCGGGGTCGGCGATGCGCTCGCCGTCGGGGGTGAGCAGCCGCGCGACATCGTCGATGTCGGTGGCGAGATCCGCTGTCGGGGTCAGGGTGTGCGTCATCGTCATCACTCCTCGTTGCGGGCCCCCTCGTGAGGAGCCGCTTCGCGTGCGCCGGCTTCGTCGCCGACTGATTCGAGGCTACGTCCGCCAGGCACCTCGCTCAAGCATCTGCGTTCGACTTGAGCATGTTGACAACTATCACCCCCCGGAGGCGTGCTAACGTTTCGCACTATGGGTGCCCTCGATCACGTCGACCTGGAGCTTCTCGCCGCGCTCTCCGCGGACCCCCGCGCGACCGTCGTCGCCCTCGCGGAGCGGCTCGGACTGTCGCGCAACACCGTGCAGGCGAGGATGGCCCGGCTCGAGCGCGCGGGCGTCTTCCTCTCGTACGAGCGCGCCATCTCCTCCGCCTCGCTCGGCTTTCCCATCGAGGCGTTCATCAGCGTCATCGTGCGCCAGGCGGATCTGCCCCGCATCGCGGTGGAGCTCGCGCGCGTGCCGGAGGTCGTCCAGGCGCACGGCCTGTCGGGTCAGGTCGACCTGCTGGTGCGGGTCGCGTGCCGCGACACGCAGCACCTCTTCGACACCGACGCCCGCATCCTCGCGATCGAGGGCGTCGAGCGCACCGAGACCTCGCTCGTCATGGGCGAGGTCATCCCCCACCGCGTCACGCCGCTGATGGAGCTCGCGCGACGCGAGTGATCGCCGGCGAATACGCGGTCAGGAGATGACCGCGGCCTCGCCCCTCGGATTCCCGCTCGAGGACGCATCGGCGCGCACGAGCACCACGCCCGCGAGGAGAAGCGCACCGCCCACGAACTGGATGGGCGCGGGCACCTCCGCGAGGAAGATCCAGGCGAACGCGAGCGCGAACAGCACCTCCGACAGCCCGACGAAGGACGCCACCCGTGAGCCGATGCGCGGGACAGCCATGACGCCGAACGCGTAGCCGAGCGTCGTGGCGACGCCGGCGACCCAGAGGATCGGCATCCACCACGGCACTTCCACGCCGGCGAGGACGACGTCGACGGCGGGCGCCCGGAACGGCATGAGGCCGGTGAGGCACAGCAGGCCCATCACCAGCGCGCCCGTCAGCAGACCGCTCGCCGCCAGCGCGAGGGGCGGAAGGTCGTCGCCGGTCCGCTCCGAGATCACGAAGTACGCGCACACGCACACGGCCGCCGCGAGCGCGAACAACGTGCCCAGCAGGTCGAACGACGCCCCGGAGATGTCGACGACGAGCACCAGGCCGGCGATCGCGACGACGGACCCCCACAGCACGAGGCCGGACGGGCGCCGGCGGGTGCGCAGCCAGACGGCGGCGACGAGCATGACCGGCGCGAGGTACTGGATCAGCAGCGCGACGGCCACGGGCATCCGCTGCATGGCGGAGAAGAAGAACAGCTGGCAGCCGAGCACCGGCATCAGGCCGAATCCCACGATGAGCCGCCAGTGCCGCCGCAGGAATCCCGGCTGCCGCCTCATCGCGAGCAGCAGCGCCGGCGACAGGACGAGCCCTGCGACCCCCATGCGCACGAGCAGCGCCGCCCCGAGCGACCAGCCCGCCTCGAGCAGGGGTTTGACGAACGGACCGCTCGACGAGAACGCGAGTGCGGACGCGATGCCGAGCAGCAGCCCGGTCGTGCGCAGCCGAGCGCCGGAGGCGACGGCCGCGCCGGGGGCGATGACGGGGAGGGGCGCGGTCGAGGCGGTCATGGGCGGCATCCGACTGTCAGGAGTGAAACGTGCTTACACTGGTGACGGTACTCGCGTCGGACGTCAGGAGTCAACATGGTTTTCATCCATGACACGCAGCAGAGCCTGCGCGCCGCCGCGTATCTGGTCAACACGATGCCCGGACGCGACGGCGACGACACCCTCACCACCGCCGACGACTTCGAGGAGTACCTGCGGGTGAACCCCTACACGGGAGCGATCCGGCGCGACGAGACCGAGCTGTCGGCCCTGCGCGCCATCCGGCCGCGGCTGCGCCGGCTCTGGGAGGTCGACCGCGACGGCGCGGTGCCGCTCGTGAACGGGATGCTCCGCGACGGGCACGCCCTCCCCCGCCTCGTCATCCACGACGGGTTCGACTGGCATGTCCACGCCACGAGCGACGACGCACCGCTGGCCACGCGGGTCCTCGTCGAGGCGGCGATGGCCTTCGTCGACGTCATCCGTGCCGACGAGTACGACCGCGTGCGGATCTGCGCGGCCGACGACTGCGACGGCGTCTACGTGGACTACTCGAAGAACGGCTCGAAGCGCTACTGCGACACCGGCAACTGCGGCAACCGGATGAACGTCAACGCGTACCGGCGTCGGAAGGCGCGAGAAACCGCGTGATGGCGCCGGCCGCGGTCGCCGGCGTCTCGTAGTGGATGAGGTGCCCCACGTCGGCGATCTCGACGAGCTCCGCCGCCGGGAACATGGTCGCCAGGCGCCGCTCCGCCTCGATGGGGGTGATGTCGTCGCGCTGCGCCGCGACCAGCAGCGTCGGCTGCGCGATGCGCGGGGCGAACGCGCGCACGTCGTGCGAGACCGACGCGACGAACGCGTCGCGCAGCACGTCGCGATCGGCGAAGCGCGAGAAGTAGGTGTCGTGCTGATCGTGCACGAAGCGACGGATGCCGCGATCCCTGGTCTTGGCCATCGACTCGCTCATCACGCGCACGATCAGGCCGTTGCGCAGCAGCGCCTCGCCCAGCCGCCGGGGAAGCCGCGCTCCTGCCCAGTAGTAGAACACCGCGAGCCGCGTGAGGATGCCCCGCGGCCCCTCCAGCGCGGGGGCGCCGATGGGGTTGACGAGGATCACCCGCGGGGTGTCCAGCCCGCCCGCCACGGCGGCCGCCACCACGATCGAGCCGAACGAGTGACCGAGGATCACGGCGCCGGGGGCGACGGCACGCGCGAACTCCTCCAGCCACTGCGCATACAGCTCGAGGTCGTGCGTGCGGCCGGGGACGGGCGGCGTCTCGCCGAACCCGGGCAGATCGGGTGAGATGACGCGGATACCGGGAAGGTGCGCCACCACCGGTTCGAGACCGTGGTGCTCGCCGCGGAACCCGTGAACCGCGACGATCGTGGTCGGCGCGTCGGCCGGCCCGTAGACCCAGTACGCGGTGGTCCCTCCCAGCACGCTCGCCTCGTGCCGCTCGACGGGGATCTCATCGAGCAGACGCGCGTACGGGTTGACGGAGGTCACCCGTCGAGTCTACGAGCCCGCCGCGTGCCCGCATCGCGCGGAGCGCCTGACCCGGGATGTCGGAGCCGGCGCATACCGTGAGCGGCATGAGCCACCGGCATCCCGATCAGCTGGCGTTGTGGGATGTCCCGGAGTGGCTCCAGGTGGTCGGGGTCTTCGACCTCGAGACCACGGGGGTCGACGTCACGGCCGACCGCATCGTCACCGCGCACGTCGGGCTCCTCGACGCCGAGGGCGGGGTGATCCGCGCCCGCGACTGGCTCGCCGATCCGGGGGTCGAGATCCCCGACGGGGCCAGCGCCATCCACGGCATCTCCACGGCGCACGCCCGCCGCCACGGGCGCGGCGCGCGCGAGGTCGTCGACGAGGTCGTCACGGCGCTGCGCGCCCTGCTCGACGCCGGCATCCCGGTGGTCGCCTACAACGCGCCCTTCGATTTCTCGATGCTGAAGTACGAGGCGCTGCGCCACGGCGTCCCGCCCATCGAGAGCCCGTCGCCGGTGATCGACCCGCTCGTCGTCGACAAGGCGTACGACCGCTGGCGCCGGGGCAAGCGCACGCTCGAGGTCGTCGCCGCCCACTACGCGGTGCGCCTCGACGCCGCCCACGAGGCCTCGGCGGACGCCGTGGCGGCGGGCCGCGTCGCGCAGGCCCTCGCCGAGCGCTTCGCGCCCTGGCTCCCCACGACCGTGCACGAGCTCCACACCCGGCAGATCGGGTGGGCCCGCGCGCAGGCCGAGAGCCTGACGGAGTACTTCATCCGCGTCGGGCGTATCGACCCCGACGACCGGCTCGATGGCCGCTGGCCGATCCGCTGACGCCGCACACGCAGAAGACCCCGCGGGGCGGGGTCTTCCGGGGCGGCGGACCGTCGACGGTCCGATGCGCGGCGGCTTACTTGGTGCCGAAGTTCTTGAAGCGCTGGTTGAACTTCTCGACGCGGCCGGCCGAGTCCATGATGCGCTGCTTGCCCGTGTAGAACGGGTGCGAGGCCGACGAGATCTCGACGTCGATGACGGGGTACTCGACGCCGTCGAGCTCGATCGTCTTGTCGCTCGACACCGTCGAGCGGGTGAGGAAGGTCTCGCCCGAGCCGAGGTCACGGAACACGACGGCCTGGTAGTCCGGGTGGATGTCAGTCTTCATGATGGTCCTTTGAGGATGGTGCCCTGGATTTTGCCAGGGCGGTCAAAGTCTGCGGTGCTTGCGCACCAAAGAGCGAGTCTACCAGCCCCGGGCCCGCTCGCCGAACCGCCGTTCCACGGCGCGCGAGCCGGACGGGTCAGTGTGCGGCACGGGCGGCGTAGCGGCCGCCGTCCTCGCTCAGCCGGATGGGCACGCCGAAGGTCTCGGTGAGCGCGTCCGCGGTGAGGGTCTCGCCGACGGGGCCGGATGCCACCGCCTGGCCGTCGCGCAGCAGCAGGACGTGCGTGAACCCGACCGGGATCTCCTCGACGTGGTGCGTGACCATGATCATCGCCGGCGTCGTCGGCGCCTGCGCGTACCCGCCCAGCAGGATGAGCAGCTCCTCGCGGGCGCCGAGGTCGAGGCTCGCCGTGGGCTCGTCGAGGAGCAGCAGCTCGGGGTCGGTCATGACGGCCCGCGCGATCTGCACTCGCTTCTGCTCGCCGTCGCTGAGCGTTCCGAACGTGCGATCGGCGAGATGGTCGAGCTTCCACTCGGCGAGCACGCGCAGGGCGCGCCGCTCGTCGATGTCCTCGTAGTCCTCGCGCCAGCGTCCGAGCACCGAGTACGCCGCGGTGAGCACGACGTTCAGCACCGTCTCCTCCGGGGGCACCCGACGGGCCATCGCGGAAGAGGCGAAGCCGATGCGGGGGCGCAGGTCGAAGACGTCGGTGCGGCCGAGCCGCTCCCCCAGGATCGTCACGGTGCCGGACGTCGGGTGCAGCAGCGTGTCGGCCATCTGCAGCAGCGTCGTCTTGCCGGCGCCGTTCGGCCCGAGGATCACCCAGCGCTCGTCGTCGGAGACCGTCCAGTTCAGGTGATCGACGATGTTCCGAGCGTTTCGGCGGACGACGACGTCGGAGAACTCGAGCACCTCAGGCATGCCGACAGCCTATCGGCCGCCGGCGGCCACCTCCGCGTACAGCGCCGCCGTCTGCTCGGCGATGCGCCGCCAGCTGAACTCCTCGGTCGCCCTCCGGCGCCCTGCCGCGCCGTACTCGCGGGCACGCTCGGGATCGCTGACGACCTCGGTCAGCACGCGGGCGAGATCCGCGACGAAGCGCTCGGGATCGGTGGGGGTGCCGGTGCCGTCCTGCACCTGCTCGATGGGCACGAGGCGCCCCGTCACGCCGTCGACCACGACCTCCGGGATGCCGCCGGTCGCCGTGCCGACCACCGCGGCGCCGCACGCCATCGCCTCGAGGTTGACGATGCCGAGCGGCTCGTACACCGACGGGCAGACGAATGTCGTCGCGGCGCTCAGGATCGTGCACAGCTCGTGGCGTGACAGCATGCGGTCCAGCCACACGACGCCGTCGCGGCTCTGCTGCAGGCCGCGCACGAGACCCTCGACCTCGGCCATGATCTGCGGAGTGTCGGGGGCGCCGGCCGCGAGGATCACCTGCACGTCGGCGGGAAGGCGCTCGGCCGCACGGAGGAAGTACGGCAGGCCCTTCTGGCGCGTGATGCGCCCGACGAAGACCACCGACGGCCTCGCCGGATCGATCCCGAGCTCCTCCAGCAGAGCCGGGTCCTCGACCGGATGCCACGCCTCGACGTCGATGCCGTTGTAGATGACGTGCACGCGGTCGGGGTCCAGCGCCGGGTAGCTGCGCAGGATGTCGGCGCGCATGCCGCCGCTCACGGCGACGATCGCGGCCGCGCCCTCGTAGGACGTCTTCTCGATCCAGCTGGAGACCGCGTACCCGCCGCCCAGCTGCTCGGCCTTCCAGGGGCGCAGCGGCTCGAGGCTGTGGGCGGTGACGATGTGCGGGATGCCGTGCAGCAGCGAGGCGAGGTGCCCCGCGAAGTTCGCGTACCAGGTGTGGCTGTGGACGACGTCGGCGCCGGCGACGTCCGACACGATCTCGAGGTCGGTGCCGAGCGTCTGCACGGCGGCGTTGGCGGCCGCCAGCTCGGACGGCACCCCGTAGGACGTCGTCCCCTCCTCGTCGCGGTCGGCGCCGAAGGCGCGCACCCGGACGTCGATCATGTCGCGCAGCGCTTTGACGAGCTCGGTGGCGTGGACGCCGGCTCCCCCGTAGATCTCCGGCGGGTACTCCTTGGTCACGATGTCGACGCGCATGGCACGAAACCTATTACACCGGCGTGCCCGGGTGTAACGGGTACCCCCGAATCACCCGCCGGGCCTAGGGTGGTGCCATGCCAGCAGCGCCCAAGGTCTTCGGAATCATCCTCGCCGGCGGCGAAGGGAAGCGGCTGATGCCGTTGACCGCGGATCGCGCCAAGCCGGCGGTGCCGTTCGGTGGGCAGTACCGGCTCATCGACTTCGCGATCTCGAACCTGATCAACTCGGGGCTGCGCCAGGTCGTGGTGCTCACCCAGTACAAGTCCCACAGTCTCGACCGCCACATCTCCCAGACCTGGCGGATGTCGGCGCTCCTGGACTCGTACGTCGCGTCGGTGCCCGCCCAGCAGCGCCTCGGCAAGCGCTGGTTCTCCGGCTCGGCCGACGCGATCCTGCAGAGCCTCAACCTGATCAACGACGAGCAGCCCGACATCGTCGTCGTGATCGGCGCCGACCACGTCTACCGCATGGACTTCCGGCAGATGCTCGCGGCCCACATCGAGTCCGGCGCGCGCGCCACGGTCGCCGGCATCCGGCAGCCGATCGCACTGGCGAACCAGTTCGGCGTCATCGACGTCGACCCGGAGGACCCGGGCCGGATCCGCGACTTCCTCGAGAAGCCGCAGAGTCCCGTGGGGCTGGCCGACGCGCCTCACGAGGTGCTCGCGTCGATGGGCAACTACATCTTCAACACCGACGCGCTCATCGAGGCGGTCGAGCACGACGGCGAGCTGGCGACCTCCAACCACGACATGGGCGGAGACATCGTCCCCTACTTCGTGCAGCGCGGCGAGGCGGGCGTCTACGACATGAACCGCAACGAGGTGCCGGGGTCCACCGACCGCGACCGGTACTACTGGCGGGACGTGGGAACGATCGACTCGTTCTTCGACGCGCACCGCGACCTCATCTCGACGCTGCCGATCTTCAACCTCTACAACACCGACTGGCCGATCCACTCGCAGGCGGTCAACTCCCCGCCGGCGAAGTTCGTGCGCGACTCGGTGGGCCGCATCGGCAACGCGATCGACTCGATCGTCTCGCTCGGATCGGTGCTGTCGGGCACGCACCTCGAGCGCAGCGTGGTGGGGCCGTGGACGCTCGCCGGCGGCGGTTCCACGATCACCGACTCCGTCCTGTTCGACTACGTGCACGTCGGCGCCGGGGCGCGCGTGCACCGCGCGATCCTCGACAAGAACGTCTGGCTCGAGGACGGCGCGACCGTCGGGGTCGACCGGGAGAAGGACCTGGCCCGCGGCTTCACGGTGACCGACAGCGGCATCACGGTGGTCGGCAAGGGCGTGCGCGTCGAACGATGACGGGCGGTCGGGAGCGGCATCCGCGTCCCGCTAGCGTGGAGTCATGCCCGCAGCGCCCGCCCGCTTCCTGGTCGTCCTCGACGCCGATTCGACGCTCATCCGCAACGAGGTCATCGAGCTGATCGCCGACGAGGCGGGCCGCGGACCGGAGGTCGCCGCGGCGACCGAGGCCGCGATGCGCGGCGAGGTCGACTTCGCGACCAGCCTGCGCTCGCGCGTGCGCGTGCTGGAGGGCGTGCCGCTCGCGGCGTTCGCCCGGGTGCGGGCCCGCATCGAGCCGACGCCGGGCGTCGTCGAGCTGATCGAGGCGGTGCACGACCGGGGCGGGGCCGTCGGGGTGGTGTCGGGAGGCTTCCACGAGATCCTCGACACCGTGGCGCCGCAGCTCGGCGTCGACGTGTGGCGCGCGAATCGTCTCGCCACGCGCGACGGGGTTCTCAGCGGCGTCGTCGACGGGGAGATCGTGGATGCCCCGGGCAAGGCCGCCGCCCTGCGGGAGTGGGCGGCCGAGCGCACCGTCCCGCTGGCACGCACCATCGCGATCGGCGACGGCGCGAACGACCTCGAGATGATGGCGGTCGCGGGCCTGGGCGTCGCGTTCAACGCGAAGCCGGCGGTGCGCGCCCGCGCCGATGTCGTCGTCGGACCGGTGGACCTCGCCGAGGTCATCCCGCTGCTGCCCTGACGGTCCTCGCGCGATGTCGGCGGCGAGGCGTAGCGTCGGCGCCATGCACATCATCCTCATACCCGGACTGTGGCTCGACGCGGCGTCGTGGGGCGACGTCGCCCCGGCGCTCGAGTCGGCAGGCCATCGCACGCACCCGCTCACCATGCCCGGAGTCGGCGCGCCGGCCGACGAGTCCGCCGGGATCGGCATCGCCGACTGGGTCGAGGCGGCGGTCGCGGCGGTCGGCCGGCTCGACGGCGAGATCGTGCTGGTCGGGCATTCCGGCGGGGGCAATGTCGCCTACGGCGCAGTGGATGCCCGCCCCGAGCGTGTCGCGCGCGTGGTCTTCCTCGACACCTTCCCTCCCTCCGACGGCGGGTCCGTGTCGGAGTTCCCCGTCGTCGACGGGGTGATCCCGTTCCCCGGGTGGGACTTCTTCGACGAGCTCGACGTCGCCGACCTCGACCCGCAGACGAGGGCGGATGCCGCGGCCCGCACCCGCTCGGTTCCCGCGCGCGTGCCCACCGACCCGATCCACCTGTCCGATGAGCGCCGGCGCTCCGTGCCCGCGACGATCATCACCGGAACAGTGAGCGAGGCGCAGATCCGCGAGATCATCGCGGCCGCCCCGCAGTGGGCGGCAGAACTCGCGGCGCTGCGGCAGCTCGACATCATCCAGCTCGGAGCAGACGGCGACCCGACCGGTCACTGGCCGCAGTTCTCACGTCCCGGCGCGGTGGCAGAGGCGATCCTGCGGGCCATCGGCTGACCCGTCGACCGGCTCGCGGAGGTCAGTGCCCCATGCCGAGGCCGCCGTCGACCGGGATGACGGCGCCGGAGATGTACGCGGCGTCGTCCGACGCGATCCACGCCACGACGCCCGCCACCTCCTCGGCCGAGGCGAAGCGGCCGGCGGGGATGTTCTTCTTGTACTCGGCCTGCGTCTCGTCGGAGAGCTCGGCCGTCATGTCGGTCTCGATGAAGCCCGGCGCCACGACGTTCGCGGTGATGCCGCGGCCCCCGAGCTCGCGCGTGAGCGACCGGGCGAAGCCGACGAGGGCGCTCTTGGAGGCGGCGTAGTTGATCTGCCCGGCGGAGCCGTAGAGGCCGACGACGCTCGAGATCAGCACGACGCGGCCCCAGCGGGCGCGGAGCATCCCCTTGGAGGCCCGCTTGACCACACGGAAGGTGCCGCCGAGGTTGGTGGCGATGACGCTGTCGAAGTCGTCCTCGGTCATGCGCAGCAGCAGCGTGTCCTTGGTGATGCCGGCGTTGGCGACGACGATCTCCACCGGTCCGAGCGCCTTCTCGACCTCGGTGAAGGCGGCGTCGACGGCTGCGGCATCCGTCACATCCGCGCGCACCGTGAGGGTGCCTTCGGGGCCCTCACCTGACCGCGCCGTGACGGCGACGCGGTAGCCCTCCGCGACGAAGCGCTCGGCGATGGCGCGGCCGATGCCGCGGTTGCCGCCGGTGACGAGGACGACGCGATCGCTGGACATGGTGGTACTCCCAGGGGTGAGCGGGCGGATCCGCACCAGCCTATCGGCGCGCGAGGGCCCCGCCCGGTCGCGTTTGACACCCCCGACCGCCGCTGGGACGCTGGAGCCAGACATCGAGAAAGGCCTCGCCGTGAGCGACAGCACCCCGCAGAGCCCCCAGAACCCCGAGCCCGGTTCCTACCCGCCGGTCCCGCCCCCGCCGTCCCCGGCGCAGGCGTCGCCCGGCGCGTACCCTCCCGCCTCGCAGGGTGCGTACCCGCCGGCCTACGGCTCGGACCCGGCCGCCGCCCCCGGAGCCGCGTACGGCTCGACGCAGGCCTACGGATCGGCTCCGTCGTACGGCTACGGCTACGGCGCGCCGGCGAAGACCAACACGCTGGCGATCGTCTCCCTCATTTCGTCGATCGCGAGCTTCGTCATCCTCCCCTTCATCGGGTCGATCGTCGGAGTGATCACGGGCCACATGTCGCTCAACCAGCTCAAGACGAGCGGCGAGCAGGGCCGCGGCATGGCGCTGGCGGGCACCATCGTCGGGTGGGTCGGCCTGGGCCTCACCATCCTCGGCATCATCGCCGCCATCGTGTTCTTCTCGTTCTTCGCGGCGATCTACCAGCAGTCCGGCGGAAGCGTCTGACGGAGGCGCCCGGGGAGCCGCTCCCCGGGCGCCCGCACGGTGCAACCGGCGTACGCTGGAAGTACCGTGAAGAGCTCAGGCAACGCCCCGTCTGCGACATCCCTGCCGCGCGCACCGCGCGACGAGGTCGGCGCGCGGTCGGCGCGGTATCTCGTGATGATGGGCATCCGCGTCGCGTGCTTCATCCTGATGGTCGTCATCACGCCGTACGGCTGGTACACGTGGGTGTTCGCCGCCGGCGCGATCTTCCTGCCCTATATCGCCGTCGTCTCGGCCAACGTCGGACAGGAGAGCCGTCGCAACCGCCGAGAGGACCCCGAGCCCGCGCTGCCGGCGCCGTCCTCCGCGCCGCCCGCGGAGCCCTCGCCGCCGCGGGTCATCCGCATCGAGGAGTCGCGTCCGGCGGCCGACGACACGACGGACCGGAGCGCATGAGCCTCCCCGAGCCCGATCAGGTCGCCGACGCGATGTGCTCGCGGACAGGATGCCGCGCCGCTGCGCGCTGGCGGATCGACTGGCGCAACCCGCGCATCCACGCCGCCGATCGCCGCAAGACGTGGGTCGCGTGCGACGAGCACGTCGGCTACCTCCGGGAGTTCCTCGCCGCACGGGATTTCCCGCTCTCGGTGGACCCCCTTCTTCCCACGGAGGCCGCGCGATGAGCGGGCGCTCGGTGAGCATGCAGAATCTCCCGCGCGCGGGGCGGTGGGCGATCTACATCACCCTGGCCGTCGTCTTCGCGATCGCGTGCGCGTTCCTGTCCAACTGGCAGTTCTCGCGCAACCAGGAGCGATCCGCCCAGCTCCAGCTGGTGGAGCGCAACTACGACGCCGACGCGGTCCCGCTGGCAGAGCTCATCGCCGACGGCGACGGGCTCGACCCGGCGGACGAGTGGCGTCCGGTCGTCCTTCGCGGGACGTACCTCGCCGACGACGCGCTGCTGGTGCGCAACCGTCCGCACGGCGGCACGTCGGCGTTCGAGGTGCTCGTGCCGTTCCGGCTCGATGACGGCCGCGTGCTCCTGGTGGATCGCGGGTGGGTGCCGCCCGGGCAGGATCAGCCCGTGCCGGACGCCGTGCCCGCTCCACCCGACGGTCCCGCGACGGTCGTCGCCCGGCTCCGGCCGGGCGAGCCTCTCCCGGCGTCGGGCCGCGGCGCGCCCGACGGACAGGTGCCGACGATCAACCTCGGCCTCGTCGCCGAGAGCCTCTCCCCCGCGGCCGGTGACGCCCTCGAGCGCAGTGCCTACGGCGTGATGGTCTCGGAGGAGCCCGCGCCGGCGAGTACGCCCAACGCACTGGAGGCGCCGTCGGACGACCCCGGTCCGCACCTGTCGTACGCCATCCAGTGGATCCTGTTCGCGATCATGGGCTTCGTCTTCATCGGCTACGTCATCCGCACGGAACGCCGCCACCGCCGCGAGGACGCGGAGGACGCGTTGGACGCAGCCGCTGAGAGGGCGGAGGCGACGGATGCCGCGGCCGCGGCGCCATCGCGCCGCCGGCGTGATCGCGATGCGGAGGACGAGGACGCCCTGCTGGACGCCGCCGGGCGCTGACGTCGCCGGCATGCGGCGGCGCGGACGCTACGCGAGGGTGACCAGGTCGGCGTAGTCGCGGCCCCAGATGTCCTCGACGCCGTCGGGCAGGATGAGCACGCGCTCGGGGTTGAGCGCCTCGACAGCGCCCTCGTCGTGCGACACCAGCACCACGGCGCCCTCGTAGTGCGCGAGCGCACCGAGGATCTCTTCGCGCGAGGCGGGATCGAGGTTGTTCGTGGGCTCGTCGAGCAGCAGCATGTTCGCGGACGACACCACGAGCGTCGCGAGCGAAAGGCGCGTCTTCTCGCCGCCGGACAGCACGCCGGCCGGCTTGAGCACGTCGTCGCCGGTGAACAGGAACGATCCGAGCACCTTGCGCGCGTCGGTGGCGGTGATGTCGGGCGCGGCGGACATCATGTTCTCGAGCACCGACCGCGAGACGTCCAGGTTCTCGTGCTCCTGCGCGTAGTAGCCGATCTTGAGCCCGTGGCCCGGCTCGAGCTGCCCCGTGTCGGGCTGGTCGACACCGGCGAGGATGCGCAGCAGCGTCGTCTTGCCGGCGCCGTTGAGACCGAGGATGACGACCTTCGAGCCGCGGTCGATCGCGAGGTCGACGTCGGTGAAGATCTCGAGCGAGCCGTACGACTTCGACAGGCCCGACGCCATGAGCGGCGTCTTGCCGCAGGGCGCAGGCTTCGGGAAGCGCAGCTTGGCCACGCGCTCCTCCTGACGCACCTCGTCGAGCCCGGCGAGCATCTTCTCGGCGCGGGCCACCATCTGGTGGGCCGCCGCGGCCTTGGACGCCTTCGCACCGAACCGCGCCGCCTGCTGCTGGAGCACGGTGGCCTTCTTCTCCACGTTGGCGCGCTCCTTCTTGCGGCGCTCCTCGTCGGCCACCCGTTGGCGCAGGTAGTTCTTCCAGTTCATGTTGTAGACGTCGATGACCTGGCGGTTCGCGTCGAGGTAGAACACGCGGTTGACCGTCTCGCCGACCAGCTCGACGTCGTGGCTGATGACGATGAGCCCGCCCTTGTAGCCCTTGAGGAACTCCCGCAGCCAGACGACGCTGTCGGCGTCGAGGTGGTTGGTGGGCTCGTCGAGGATCATCGTCTGCGCGTCCGAGAAGAGGATGCGCGCGAGCTCGATGCGCCGCCGCTGACCGCCCGAGAGGGTCTTCAGCGGCTGGTCGAGGATGCGGTCGGGCAGCGACAGGTTGTGCGCGATCGAGGCCGCCTCGGCCTCGGCGGCATAGCCGCCCAGCGCCTCGAAGCGCTCGGTGAGGTTCGCGTACCGGCGCATCGCCTTCGCGGCGACGGCCTCGTCGCCGTCGCCCATGGCGAGGGATGCCTCGTGCATGCCGATCGCGAGCGTGCCGAGGCCGCGGGCGTCGAGGATGCGCGTTCGCGCGAGCATCTCGGGGTCGCCGGAGCGCGGGTCCTGCGGCAGGTAGCCCAGCTCGCCGGAGCGCTCGACCTTGCCGTCCGCGGGGATGAGGTCGCCCGCGAGCACCTTCGTGAGCGTCGTCTTGCCGGCGCCGTTGCGCCCGACGAGGCCGATCTTGTCGCCATCGGAGACGCGGAAGGAGACGTCCGACATGAGCACGCGCGCGCCCACGCGGATCTCGAGGTCGTGCACGGCGAGCACAGCGGATGTCCGTTCCGTCGGTGGGTGGTGGGGCGGCCGAGTGGCCAGCCATCCAGTATACGGGCCTTCGTCGGCCGGCGATCGTCCCGCCCTCGCACCGCAGCCCTCACCTCGGCGGGTGTGGAAGCCGGACAGCGGATCGGCCGATCATTGGTGGACTGCGTCCAACTAGCGGCATCCGTCGCCCCCTAGGCTGAGTCCCATGTCATCCATCGCCGCCGTCCCGACCGCCGCCGCAGGCGCGCGCCGCGTGCTCGCAGACGTCATCGCCCGCCCGTCCTCCCGCGCCCGCGCCTTCGCCCTCGACGCCGGGCTCGTCATCGCCGGCGCCGCCGTCGTCGCCCTCCTCGCCCAGGTCGAGATCCCCCTCTGGCCCGTCCCCATCACCGGACAGACGCTGGGCGTCATCGTCGTCGGCGCCGCACTCGGCGCCTGGCGCGGCGCGGCGGCCCTCACGACCTACATGCTCGTGGGCCTCGCGGGCCTCCCCGTGTTCGCCGGCTTCACCGGGACCCTTGCCGCCGTCGGCAAGCCCAGCTTCGGCTTCGTCATCGGGTTCATCGTCTCGGCGTTCGTCGCCGGCTGGTTCGCCGAGCGCGCATGGGATCGGCGACCCGCCCTCGCCTTCATCGGCTTCGCCGCCGCGAGTATCGTGCCCTTCCTCTTCGGCATCCCCTACATGGCGTTCATCCTCAACGTCGTGATGGGGCTGGACTACTCCTTCGCCGGCCTGCTCGAGGTGGGGCTGCTGCCCTTCATCCTCGGCGGCCTGATCAAGGCGGCCCTCGCCGCCGCGATCATCCCCGGCGCGTGGGCGCTGGTGCGCAAGGCCGACGCCTCCAAGGAGTGATCCCGCGCTCGGACGACGAGGGAGCCCCGGCCGATCGGCCGGGGCTCCCCTTGTTCCAGGCGTCAGCCCTGCGCGACGGCGGTCGCCGTGGCGAGCTTCTCCACGAGGGCGTCCAGCCCCCACGGCAGCGTCAGCGGCGTGGGCGACAGCGCCGAGACGTCTTCGGCGCCCACGAGCGAGGCGACCGCGCCGCTCTGCACGGCGGGGATGAGCTTGCCCGCATCTGAGCCCAGGAACGCGTCGAGCGCGTCCTGCGTCTCCGCGAACGTCAGGATGACGTCGGCATCGATCCGGTCGAGGTTCTCCGGGCTGACCGTGGTGTAGAACGTGCTCTCCCCCGTGTCGAGGTCGGCGACGCTCGCGGGCGTCTGGAATCCGAGGTCCTCGAGGATCTCGACGCGCGGGTCGGAGGCCAGGTACAGGTAGTAGGTGCCCGCCGACTCCGTGGGAACGGCGATCGTCGACTCGGCGAACTCGGGATGCGCCGCAGCCGCCTCGGCGACCATCGCGTCGAGGTCCTCGAGCACCTGCTCGGCCTCGTCCTCCTTGCCCAGCGCCTCACCGACGATCGTGACGACATCGCGCCACGGGGTGGTCCACGGACCGTCGGGGTACGCGACGACCGGCACGCCCGCCTCGGTCACGGCGTCGAACTCGTCCTGCGTGAGACCCGAGTAGGGCGCCAGGAGCACGTCCGGGTCGGTGGCGAGCAGCTCCTCGACCGAGAGCTCGTAGGTCGAGTTGTCGAGGATCGCCGGCGCCTCCCCGCCGAGCTCCTCCAGCCCGTCCGCCACCCACGGAGCCATGCGGTCGTCGCCGCCGGAGTAGTCGTCGGACGGGATCGCGACAGGGACGACTCCCAGCGCCAGGACCGCGTCGGTCGCGCCCCATCCCCACGTCGCGACGCGGGTCGGCGCGGATTCGATCACGGCGTCGCCGAGCGCGCTCGGGATCGTCAGCGGGTAGGCGCCGGTCTCGGACCCCTCCTCGGCCGACGTCTCGGCGGCGGGCGCGCCCGCGCACGCGGCGAGGGTCAGGGCCAGCGCCGTGACCGCAGCCGCGCCGGCGGCGCCACGGGTGAGCTTGCGTGACATGTGGTGTTCCTTTCGATGGTGTCAGGCGTGGTCGGCGGCGCTGTGGGCGCCGCCGGGGACGGGGACGATCAGCGGGGTGCCGGTGAGCGGGTCCGGCATGACCAGGGCGTCGAGCGAGAAGGCCTCGGCGACCACCTCCGCCGTCAGCACATCGGCGGGCGCGCCATGCGCCACAACACGGCCGTGCGACATGACGACGAGCTCGTCGGCGTATCGCGCCGCCAGGTTGAGCTCGTGCAGCACCACCACGATCGTCGTGCCCTGCGTGCGGTTGAGCTCTCGGAGCAGATCGAGCACCTCGATCTGGTGGCTGAGGTCGAGGAACGTGGTCGGCTCGTCCAGCAGCAGGATCCGCGGGTCCTGCGCGAGCGCCATCGCGATCCACGCGCGCTGCCGCTGGCCGCCGGAGAGGTCGCCGACGGGGCGGTCGGCGAGCTCGGTCATCCCCGTGCTCGCCAGCGCCGAGTCCACGATCGCGGAGTCCTCCGGGCTCCACCGTTGGAACACGCCTCGGTGCGGATGCCGACCGCGCGAGACGAGCTCTGCCACGGTGAGCCCCTCGGGCGCCGACGGCTGCTGAGGCAGCAGGCCGACCGCTCGCGCGAACCGCCGCCGCGACAGGGTCGTCGCGTCGACGCCGTCCAGCTCGACGGTGCCCGCCATCGGGGGGCGGAGACGGGCGAGCACGCCCAGCAGCGTCGACTTCCCGCAGGCGTTCGCGCCGATGATCATCGTGACGCGACCCGGGGCGATCGTGAGGTCGAGATCCTCGATCACCCGTCGACCCGGGTAGCCGGCCGACAGTCCGCGCGCCACCAGCCGCGGAGAAAGAGTGTCGGTGCTCACAGGTTGCGTCCTTTCGACGTGCCGAGAAGCCACAGGAGGAAGACGGCGCCGAGCGCACCCGTCACGACCCCGACCGGCAGCTGCAGGCCGGGGATGGCGAACTGCGCGACGAGGTCGGCGGCGGCGAGCAGCGTCGCACCGACGACCGCGCTCGAGCCGACGCCGATGGCCCCGTGCCCGAGCAGCGGTCGTGCGATCGCCGGCGCGCACAGCGCGATGAAGCCGACGGGGCCGATGAACGCGCAGGTCGCAGCGGTCAGGAGCACGGCCGCCCCGACCGCCACCAGCTGCACCCGGGAGGGATGGATGCCGAGTCCCGCCGCCGTCGCGGGTCCCATCTGGTTGATCGGGAGCCAGCGGGCGGACGCGATGACGGCGGGGACGGCGGCGACCCCGACCAGCACGAGCGTCACGACCTGCCACCACGGGGTGGAGGACAGGCTTCCCGTGAGCCACAGCAGCGCGGTCTGCGTCTGCTCCACCTGCGCGCGCACCATGAGGAAGTTCGTGATCGCCGTGCACAGGAACGCCACCCCGATGCCGGCGAGGATCAGCCGGTAGCCGCCGGCGCGCTGGCCCCGCCCCGCGAACAGCAGGAGGACCGCGACGGTGAGGCCGCCCGCGAACGCGAAGACCGTCAGGACGGGCCCGGTCGTCCCCAGCACCAGCAGGGCGAACACCGCCGCCACGCCGCTGCCGCCCGAGATCCCGAGGAGATCGGGGCTGGCCAGCGGATTGCGCAGCAGCGCCTGGAGCAGCGCACCCGCGGTGCCGAGCGCGGCGCCGGCGGTGAGGGCCATCGTCAAGCGCGGAGCCCGCACCTGGAACACCACGTAGGCCTCGACGCGCTCGCCACCGCCCCACAGCGTCCGCCAGACCTGATCGGGCGAGAGCGGGTAGTCCCCGAGCGAGAGCGAGAGCGCGGCGATGAGGACGAGCACCGCGCTCAGCGCCAGCACGACCCAGCGGCGACGGGTTCGCGTCCTCGTGCGGACGGCCTCGACGACGCTCACAGCGTGACCTGCTTCCGCCGCAGGACGAGGGCGATGAGCATCGGCGCCCCGAGGAAGGCGACCACGATGCCCGCCTGGACCTCCCCCGGTGGCGCGATGACGCGTCCGATGACGTCCGCCAGCACCAGCACCGCGGCGCCGAGCGGGATGCCGATCAGCACGAGGTCGCGGTAGCTGTCTCCGACGAATGCGCGCAGCACGTGCGGGACCAGCAGGCCGAGGAACACGATCGGCCCGGCGATCGCGGTCGCCCCGCCGCAGAGCAGCACCGTCGCGAGGATCCCCACCACCCGGGTGCGCGTCACATCATGGCCGAGGCCGCGCGCCGTGTCCTCACCGAGCGCCATCAGGTCCAGTCCGCGGATCGAGACGACCGCCAGCGCGAGCCCGACGACGACCGGCCCGGCCACCGCGGCGACGGCGTCGAGGCCGCGAGCGGTGAGGGCTCCGACCGACCAGTAGCGGTAGACCTCCAGCGCGACGATGTCCGTCGTCAGGATGAGGATCGACACCGAGGTCAGACCGGCGGTGACGGCGGCGCCCGTGAGCGCGAGCTTGGCCGGGTTCGAGCCGTCCGCCCCGCGTGAGCCGATCGCGGCGACGAGGACGGCGGCGGCGGCCGCTCCGGCGAAGGCGAACCACACGAACCCGGCGGGGGTGGTGATGCCGAGGAGGGTGATGGCCGCGAGGACGGCGAGCGAAGCCCCCGCGTTGATGCCCAGCAGTCCGGGATCGGCGAGCGGGTTGCGCGTGAGCCCCTGCATCACCGCCCCGGCCGCGGCGAGCGCCGCTCCGGCGAGGATCCCGATCACGGTGCGAGGGATGCGCTGCGTCAGCACGACGGAGTGGTCCGCCATCGTCAGGTCCGGCGCGGTCAGCGCGTCCCAGACCACCCACGGCGGTATCGGCCGCGCCCCGACTGCCAGGCTCAGGAGCACGGCGATCGCGAGCACGACGAGGGCCGCCGCGAAGATGGCCCGCGCGCGCCGCGTGCGGGCGCCGGTCATTCCTGCCGCTCGGACTGACCCAGGCGCCAGTACCCCATGAACGCGACGCGCTTGCGGTCGACGCCGCACCCCTGGACGAGGTGACGGCGCAGTCCCTTGACCATCGCCGCCTCGCCCGCGATCCATGCGTAGAAGTCGCCGTCGGCGTCGGCAGGGCTGTCCCACAGCAGGTCGGTGTCCACGTCGACGTCGACGAGGTCCTGCGTCCGCGGCGCCGCGGCCTTGGCGAGGACGTCCGGCGAGGCATCCGTCCAGGCCGACACCGCGGACATCAGGCTCTCGCCGTGCGGCCGGGCGTCGCGGGCGAGCCACGTGACACGGAAGTGGCCGGGCACGTCGAGGTCCAGGCGATCCGCCGCCGTGGGGACCTCGAGGAAGGCGTCCACGTCGTAGGAGTCGTCCAGCGACTCGAGGATGGCGCAGATCGCCGGCGTCGCCGTCTCGTCGCCGGCGAGCAGCACGCGCTGTGCGGTACCGGGATGCCAGTCCAGACCGGAGCGGCGGTCCTCGCTGCGCTCGTCGGGTCCGACGATGACGAGCTCCTGTCCGGCGGCGGCGGATTCCGCCCACGAACCGGCCGGCCCGGCGTCGTGGTGGACGACGAAGTCCACCACCAGCCGGCGCTCGACGGGGTCGATGCGCCGGACGGTGTACGTGCGGAGGGGGCTGCGGGACGCGCCCGGCACCGAGCGCCAGCGGAGGTACCAGCTCCCGTCGTCGACCGCGGCGGGGTCGTCCTGCCCGATGTCGCTGAGGGAGCCGTCGGGCAGCGGGAGGATGAGCTTGATCCGCTGGTCGAGACCGGCGGTTCCGAAGACGTCGAGGTCGGGGCCGGTGAAGGTCACGCGCACGAAGTGCGGCGCGAGCCGCTCGACCGCGACGACGCTGGTCCGGTAGGGACGATAGGCGGGACGTGTGCGGGTCTCGATCGAAGTGCTCACCCGGTTAGGCTAGCCTTACCTGCCTCGCTCCCCCAAATCGCGCGTCGTCATCCGCCGTCACGCGCGCGCAGCCTCATGGGCGTGGCCGAGACGGAGCCCGGGGATGAGGGCCGCGAGCGCGAGCACGATGCCGATCGCGAACACGGCGGGGAATCCGGCATCCGTCGCCGCCAGCATCGTGAAGACGAGTCCCATCACGGCGATCGACGACGCCGAGCCGACCGCGTCGGAGATCGACAGCGCCGATGAGTTGAACCCCTGGTTCTGCGCCGTCGAGTACGCGAGCGTCAGCACGGTCAGTCGCGGATACATCAGTCCCATGCCGCCGCCGGCGAGCCCCCACCCGGCGATGAGGATCGCCGGGTGCAGCCCGAGGAGCGCTGTGGCCGCGGCGACGGTGAGCGAGGCGACGAGCAGCCCGGTGCCGACGAGCGTGATCCGCGTGTTCCCGATCAGGTCGCCGAACCGGCCCTGCACGTCGGCGGCGGCCGCCCACGCGAGTGCCGCGGCGGTCAGGCCCAGACCGGCCCACGTCGGCGAGAACCCGTAGTCGTCGATGAGCAGGTACGGCACGTAGATCTCTGCTCCGAACAGCGCCCCCGCGATCAGCCCGCGCATGAGCACCACGCTGGGAAGACCGCGCGCCGCGCGCAGGGTCCCGCGCGGCAGCAGAGGTCGCGAGGCGAGGGCGATGACGGCGACGGATGCCGCGACCGCGACTCCGGCCCAGACCCCCAGCTCTCCGGCGAGACTGAGCCCGAGGGCGCCGATCGCCAGGGCGACGGCGCACGCCAGCCGTGGCCCGACGCGCCCCGTCGCAGGCTGATCGGTGTGCAGAGGCAGCCCATACAGGCGCGCCACGACCATGACGAACGCGACGACCGTGAGCGCGGCGACACCGAGGAACACCCAGCGCCAGTGGAGGAACTCGGTGACCGCGCCGGCCAGGAACGGACCGATGAGCGAGGGCACGACCCACGCCGCCGAGAACGCGGCGAACACGCGCCCGTGCACGGCGCCCGGGTACACCCGCGCCACCACGACGTACAGCGCCACCGTCTGCCCGCCGGTGCCGAGCCCCTGCACGAGACGGCCCGCGACGAGCACGGGCATGCTCGGGGCGAGCCCTGACAGCACCAGCCCGACGACGAAGAGTCCCACCGCGGTGGTGAGCGGGGCCAGCACGCCGCCGCGGTCGCACCAGGCGCCGACCGCCACCATGCCGATGACGCTCGTGGCGAGCGTGCCCGCGAACGCCACGGCGTAGAGCCGATCGCCGTCGAGGTCTGCGCTGACGACGGGCATGACCGTCGTGATCGCCAGCGACTGCATGGCCGCGAGGAAGATCAGCGCGACGGCGCCGACGGTCACCCAGACGTAGCGCGCCTGCCAGATGCTCGTCTGCGGCGGGCCGGTCACGACCGCGCCAGGGCGCCCAGGCGCTGCACCGCCTCGCGCAGCACGTCGGGTGAGCAGCCGAAGTTCAGACGGACGTGGCCCCTGCCCTCCTCGCCGAAGAGCGGGCCGAAGTGCAGCGCGACCTTCGCATCCCGGAGCACCTTCACCGCGGGGTTCTCGCCCCAGCCCAACGCGGAGAGGTCGATCCACGCGAGGAATCCGGCATCCGGGATCCGGTACCGCGCCGCCGGCACATGCTCGGCGAGGAGGTCGGCCAGCAGGAGCCGGTTCTCGTCGAGGGCCGCCAGCTGCGCGTCGAGCCAGCCGTCGCTCTCCGGAGAGAAGGCGGCGACGGCCGCGAGTGCTCCGAAGAGGCCTGTGCGCCATTCGACCTCGTCGGGCAGGGAGCGCACGACCGCCGCGGTCGCGTCGTCGGCGGTGACCATCAGCGCGCACTTCAGGCCCGCGAGGTTGAACGCCTTGCTCGCGCTCACGACGGCGTACCCGACCCGCGCGGCCGTCGGCGACGCGTCGAGGAACGGCGTGAAGGTGGCGCCGCGTCCGGTGAGGGGGGCGTGGATCTCGTCGCTGACGACGACGGCGCCGTGCTTCGACGCGATCTCGGCGAGAGCCCCCAGCGTCGCGCGGGAGTGGACGGTGCCGGTCGGGTTGTGCGGGTTGCAGAGCAGGATCGCGCGCGCCCCGTCCGCGAACGCCGCCTCGATGCCGGCCAGGTCGAGCTCCCACGCGTCGCCGGTGTCACGGAGCGGCACCCGTTCCACGACCGCGCCCGCCTCGGGCACGCAGTCGTAGAACGGCGGGTAGACCGGCGGCGTCACGACGACGCGGCTCCCGGGCTCGACGACCCGCCGCAGGATCTCGACGACGCCCATCATCACATCGCACGTGGTGCGGATGCGCGCCGGGTCGACGGTCCATCCGAAGCGTCGCTCCGCGAAGCCCGCGTAGGCGTCGCGGATGCCGGGGTCGGGGGGCGTGTAGCCGGTGTCGCCGAGCTCCACCGCCCGCGCGAGCGCCGCCGTGACGGCAGGGGCGGGCACGAAGTCCGTCTCGGCGACGAACATCGGCAGCACGTCCTCCGGATACCGGCGCCACTTCGTGCTCGAGCGCCGGCGCAGCTGATCGACGGGAAGTGCCTGCAGGGGGGTGATGACGCTCACCGTTCGAGCCTAGCGACGGGTGCGCCGCCGCATCGCCGAGGCGTCACCGTGCGAAACGTCACCGCCGTCGTGGCGACCAGCCTCGGTCAGATGGCGAAGCCGAGCGCGCGCATCATGTCGCGGCCGTCGTCGGTGATCCGCTCGGGACCCCACGGCGGCATCCACACCCAGTTGATGCGGAACCGATCGACGACCTCGTCGAGCGCCTGCGCCGTCTGCTCCTCGAGCACGTCGGTCAGCGGGCAGCCGGCCGATGTCAGGGTCATGTGGATGACCAGAGCATCGTTCTCGTCATCCCAGGCGAGATCGTAGATGAGACCGAGATCGACGACGTTGATCCCGAGCTCCGGGTCCATGACGTCCTTCAGGGCCTCGGTGACCTCGTCGTACTTCTCGGGCGTGAGCGTCGCCGTCATGAGACGATCCTACGCTTCGCTGCCGACGGGGGCCTCGGCCGCCGGCTCTTCTTCGCCCGCGGGCAGGAAGCGGTCGTAGCCCTCGTCCTCGAGGCGGTCGGCGAGCTCGGGTCCGCCCTCCTCGACGATACGGCCGCCCACCATGACGTGCACGAAGTCGGGGTGGATGTAGCGGAGGATGCGCGTGTAGTGCGTGATGAGCAGCACGCCGAGGTCGGTCTCGGCCTTGGCGCGGTTGACGCCCTCCGAGACGACCTTCAGCGCGTCGACGTCCAGCCCCGAGTCGGTCTCGTCAAGGACGGCGATCTGCGGCTTCAGCAGCTCGAGCTGGAGGATCTCGTGGCGCTTCTTCTCTCCGCCGGAGAAGCCCTCGTTGACGTTGCGCTGGGCGAACTTCGGGTCCATGCGCAGGTTCTTCATCGACGCCTTGACGTCCTTGGTCCACGTGCGGATCGACGGCGCCTCGCCGTCGACCGCCGTCTTCGCGGTGCGCAGGAAGTTGGTGACGGTGACGCCGGGGATCTCGACCGGGTACTGCATGGCCAGGAACAGGCCCGCGCGTGCGCGCTCGTCGACGGACATCTCCAGGACGTCCTCGCCGTCGAGCGTGATCGAACCGCTCGTCACGGTGTACTTCGGGTGACCGGCGATCGTGTAGGCGAGCGTGGACTTGCCGGAGCCGTTGGGGCCCATGATCGCGTGGGTCTCACCCGTGCGGATCGTGAGCGTCACGCCGTTGAGGATCGGGGTGGTGCCGGCATCCGTCTCGACCGTCACATGCAGGTCGCGGATCTCGAGGACAGACATTGTTCAGTACCTTCTTCAGTTCACTTCGAGCTTGACGGTCGGGTCGATGAGCACGTCATCGCCGTCGACGGTGACCGCGAAGACCGGGACCGGCTCGTACGCGGGGAGGTTGAGGGGCTTTCCGGTGCGCAGCGAGAACGCCGAGCCGTGGGCCCAGCACTCGAGCGTCTCGCCGTCGACGAAGCCCTCGGACAGCGAGATGTCGCCGTGGGTGCAGACGTCGCCGATGGCGTGCACCTCGCCGTTGGAGTCGAGCACGACGGCGATGGCGACGCCGTCCACCTCGACGCGGCGGGCTTCGTCCTGGACGAGGTCGCTGAGGGCGCACACGCGCTGCGCTGTCATCGCACGACCTCCTTGGCGAGTTCAGCCTCGATCGCGGCGAACAGCTCGGTCTCGAGCTCGGCGACGCCGATCTTCTGCACGATCTCCGCGAGGAAGCCGAGCACGACCAGGCGCCGTGCCTCGTCCTCGCCGATGCCGCGGGACTGCAGGTAGAACAGCTGCTCGTCGTCGAAGCGTCCGGTGGCGCTGGCGTGTCCGGCACCGCGGATGTCGCCCGTCTCGATCTCGAGGTTCGGGATCGACTCGGCGCGCGCGCCGTCGGTGAGCACCAGGTTGCGGTTGGCCTCGTACGAGTCCGTGCCGACGGCATCCGGTCCGATGAGCACGTCGCCGATCCAGACGCTGCGCGCGCCCTCCCCCTGCAGCGCGCCCTTGTACAGGACGTCGCCGCTGGTCTCGGCGCCCTTGTGGTGCAGGTACACCTGGCTCTCGAGGTGCTGACCGGCGTCGGAATAGCTGAGGCCGTACAGCTCGCCGCGCGAGCCGGTTCCGGCGAGCTCGACGCTCGGGTTGACGCGCACGACGCCGCCGCCGAAGCTGACGACCACGTGGCGGAGGGTCGCGTCGCGCTCGACGCGGGCCTGGTGGGATGCCGCGTGCACGGCGTCGTCGTCCCACTCCTGCACCGACACCAGGGTGAGATGGGCGCCGTCGCGGACGATGATCTCGACGTTCTGGGCGTGCTGCGCCGTGCCGGTGTGGCGGAACACCACGGTGGCGTGGGAGTTCGGCAGCGCCTCGACCACGACGTGGGCGTGCGCCAGCCCGCCGGTCCCCCGCAGGTTCACGACGACCGGCTCGGAGAGCTCCACGCCGGCGGGGATGCGCAGCAGCGGCGCCTCGGCCTCCTGCTTCCAGGCGATCGCGGCGGGCAGGTCCTCGGGCTGGAAGACCTCTCCGCGCGGCCGGGTGCCGTGGCCGAGCCGCTCCTGGACCAGCTCGGAGGGCGCCTGGACGTCGACCTGGATCACGCCGTGGGGCGCGGGCTGGTCGGCGAACAGCGGCGCCAGGCGGCTCGTGGGGGTGTGCTTCCAGTTCACCTCACGCCCGGTCGGTGCCTCGAAGGCGGCCGGGTCGTAGGAACGGGGACGCTCGGAGCGCGTCTGCACCGGCACGAACGCACCGGCGCCATCGGAGTGGCCCTTCGCGCCGGGAATGGTGGGGGCCTCGGTGGTGGGGCTCATCTAGCCGACGGATCCTTCCATGCCCATCTCGATGAGCTTGTTGAGTTCGAGCGCGTACTCCATGGGCAGCTCGCGCGCGATCGGCTCGATGAAGCCGCGCACGATCATGGCCATGGCCTCGTCCTCGGGCAGTCCCCGGCTCATGAGGTAGAACAGCTGCTCCTCGCTGACCTTCGAGACGGTCGCCTCGTGGCCGAGCTGCACGTCGTCGACCCGGATGTCGATCGCGGGGTACGTGTCGGAGCGGGAGATCGTGTCGACCAGCAGCGCATCGCAGCGGACGGTGTTGGCCGAGTGGTGGGCGTTGGCGTCGACGCGCACCTCGCCGCGGTAGCCGGCACGGCCGCCCCCGCGGGCGATCGACTTCGAGACGATCGAGGACTGCGTGTAGGGCGCCATGTGGATCATCTTCGCGCCGGCGTCCTGGTGCTGGCCGGGTCCCGCGAAGGCGACCGACAGGGTCTCGCCCTTGGCGTGCTCGCCCATCAGGAAGATCGACGGGTACTTCATCGTCACCTTGGAGCCGATGTTGCCGTCGATCCACTCCATCGTCGCGCCCTCGTGGGCCACGGCCCGCTTGGTGACGAGGTTGTAGACGTTGTTCGACCAGTTCTGGATCGTCGTGTAGCGCACACGGGCGTTCTTCTTCACGATGATCTCGACCACGGCCGAGTGCAGCGAGTCGCTCTTGTAGATCGGGGCGGTGCAGCCCTCGATGTAGTGCACGTACGAGCCCTCGTCGGCGATGATGAGCGTCCGCTCGAACTGGCCCATGTTCTCGGTGTTGATGCGGAAGTAGGCCTGCAGCGGGATCTCGACGTGGACGCCCGGCGGGACGTACACGAACGACCCGCCCGACCACACCGCGGTGTTCAGGGCGGCGAACTTGTTGTCCCCGGCGGGGATCACGGTGCCGAAGTACTCCTCGAAGAACTCCGGGTGCTCGCGCAGCGCCGTGTCGGTGTCCATGAAGATGACGCCCTGCGCCTCGAGGTCTTCGCGGATCTGGTGGTACACCACCTCGGACTCGTACTGCGCGGCGACGCCGGCGACGAGGCGCTGACGCTCCGCCTCCGGGATGCCCAGCTTCTCGTAGGTGTTGCGGATGTCCTCGGGGAGGTCCTCCCACGACTGCGCCTGCTTCTCGGTGGAGCGCACGAAGTACTTGATGTTGTCGAAGTCGATCTCGCTGAGATCAGCCCCCCACGTGGGCATCGGCTTGCGGCCGAAGAGCTGATAGCCCTTCAGACGGGTCTTCAGCATCCACTCCGGTTCGTTCTTGAGAGCGGAGATGCCGCGCACCACGCCCTCGTCGATGCCGCGCTTCGCCACGGCGCCCGCGGCGTCGGCATCGTGCCATCCGAACTCGTAGACACCCAGGCCTTCCAGCTCCGGGCGATCGATCAGCACATCAGTCATCGTCACGTTCTCCTCCGGGCCCTGGCGGTGTCATCCGTCCCGGCATCCGTGATCTCCGGTGGAGATACCGGAGGGGGGATGCCGCTTCTCGGGCCCTCTCAAGTGGCGCCGACCATCGCGCCTAGACTGTCGGTGGTGCGCGGCGCCGAGGGCGCGCGCGACCGACCCCTCGATTCTACAGGTTCCACCCCGCCGCGGACGCGCGACGTCCGTCACACGGGGAGCGCGGAGCCTCTCCCTGGAGGCAAGACCGGCATGTCCGCGCAGCAGACCACCCAGACCGACCCCGGCCTGTGGCAGCGCTTCTGGCGCTGGCTGCCCGATCGGGTCGACCGGCGGATCCGCGTGTTCGCGTGGCTCTCGTTCCTCGCCGAGGTGATCATCATCGGCACCGGCGGCGCCGTGCGCCTCACCGGGTCGGGCCTCGGCTGCCCCACCTGGCCGCTGTGCACGGCCGACTCGCTCGTCCCCACGCCGGGGATCGACGAGGGCATCCATTCGATCATCGAGTTCGGCAATCGGCTGATGACGGGCGTCGTCGGGCTCATCGCCCTGGCGGTTCTGATCCTCCTGCTCAAGCTGCGCACGCGGCGGCGCGACCTGTACGTGCTCGCCGTGGTCGTGGTGGGCGGTGTCGCCGCGCAGGCCATCGTCGGCGGCATCACGGTGCTCACCGGGCTCAACCCGTTCATCGTCGGCTTCCACTACGTCGCGTCGCTCGCCCTGGTGTGCGTGACGGCGGCCTTCCTGGTGCGGATGTCGCAGCCCGCCGGACCGCGCGTACTGCTCGTGCCGCGCTGGCACGAGGTGCTCGCCCACGCGACCTCCCTCGCGATGGCGCTGACCATCGCCTTCGGCGTGCTGACGACCGGCGCCGGGCCGCACTCCGGCGACGCCGACGCCGGCCGCAACGGCTTCGACGCCTCGATCCTCGAGCACGTCCACGCGTGGCCGGGCTATGCGCTGTTCGCCCTCACCGTCGCTCTGCTGGTCGCGGGCCGGCGCTCGCGGACCGCGGCGCCCCGGCTGCTGCGCTGGACGGTCGTCCTGCTCGCGGTCGAGTTCGTCCAGATCGGCGTCGGCCTGTACCAGGCCAGGAACGGCCTTCCCGAACTCGCCGTCGGCGCGCACATGGTGCTGGCGGCCCTCGCCGCGGCCACGATGACCGTCGTGGTGCTGCACCTCAAGGCGCCGGAGCGGGCCGCCGCGGCCGACGCCGCCCACAGCTGATTCATAGCGCGAGGATTGGCGCCGCACGGGCGCGTTTGGGAGGGTGGGATGCCGCGGCCACCCGGGTCGCACATCCCGAGGAGTGATCGACCCTATGCCCACCCGTCCCCGTCTCATCCGCAGCATCCCGTTCTGGGGCCTTCTCGTCGTCTCGCTGGCGACGATCGCCGCCGGCTGGTTCCTCACGACCGGCGAGCTCGCCTCGATGACGACGACGCTGACCGACGGCACCGCGACCGGTGTCGACGTCTACGTCGGCCAGTCGATCGCCCAGCTCGGCGGGACCCTCATCGGCGCGGGAGTCATCGGCGTGCTGCTCACGCTGGCCGTCGCCGCCCTCTCGACGCTGCGTCCCCACCCGCCCGTCGAGGTCGTGGAGCTCACCGACCGGACCGAGTCCGAGATCGCTGACGAGTCGCCCGCCGAGGCGGAGCCGGCCGCCGAGGAGTCCGCGCTCTCGCGCTGATCGCACGTTCACGAAGAGGCCGCCCGGTAAGCCGGGCGGCCTCTTCGTGTTCCTGTCAGAACGGGAGCAGCGGGTCGACCGCGATGGCGACGAAGAGCAGCGTGAGGTACGTGATCGACGCGTGGAAGACGCGCATCGGTCGCGGCTCGGTCCCGCGCACCGCGCGGTTGTACAGAACGTGCGACTCGTAGATGAACCAGCCGCCGAACACCAGCGCCGAGACCGTGTACACCACGCCCATCCCGGCGACGGGGATGAGCAGGAGCGAGCACACCACGGTCGCCCACGCGTACAGGATCACCTGGAGCCCGACCTGCGAGCCGGCGCGCGTAGCCCCCAGCATCGGAACGTCGACCTCTTCGTACTGGTCCTTGTACTTCATCGACAGCGGCCAGTAGTGCGGCGGCGTCCACAGAAACACCAGCGCGAAGAGGATGATCGGCGGCCAGGCCAGCGAGCCGGTCACTGCGGTCCAGCCGATCACCACCGGGAAGCAGCCTGCGATGCCGCCCCACACGATGTTCTGCTCGGTGCGGCGCTTGAGGATCATCGTGTAGATCACGACGTAGAAGAAGATCGCCGCGGCGGACAGGGTCGCGGCGAGCCAGTTGGTGGTCACCCACAGCCACACCGTCGAGAACACCGCGAGCGTCCACGCGAAGATCAGCGCGCCGCGGGGCGACACCTCGCCCGTCACGAGCGGCCGGTTCACCGTGCGCTGCATGTGCGCGTCGATGTCGCGGTCGAGATACATGTTGAACGCGGCGGCCGAGCCCGCGCTCGCGGTTCCGCCGATGACGGTGGCGATGACCAGCCAGATGTCGGGGAGCCCGCCCTCGGCGAGGATCATGACCGGGACGGTGGTCACCAGCAGAAGCTCGAGGACGCGCGGCTTCATCAGGGCGATGTAGGCCCGGACGGTGCGGCCGAAGCTCTGACGCGGCCGGTGCGAACCGTCGACGAGCGCCCCGGCGCCGGCCGTCTTCGTGATGTCCATGGCCCCCGCAATCGCCGCCTGCAGAATCCTCCCAAGTCTATGTCATCGGCGTGTCGCGCCCTGCCCGCCCGCCCCCTTCCCGGTCGCGGCCCGCGGATCACATGACGCCTGCCGCGAGCGTGAGCAGAACGTGACGTCCAGGACACCGCCATGTCACAGGCGGCGACAGGGCCTTCGCAAGACTGCGTCACATAGACCTCTCGCATGGCCTCGGTGGTATACCGCTTCGCTATGCTGAGACCACGCGCGCCCGTCGCCGATTCCCCCTTCTCCGTCCGGACAAGGGCCGCGAGCCGGCCGGCTTCTGGGCGCAACCTCCTCGAGAAAGGCGGCCGGGTGTCGGAACTGCGGTGGGATGAGATTGATCGGCGCGCGGTGGACACCGCACGCGTGCTGGCAGCGGACGCGGTCGAGAAGGTGGGCAACGGCCACCCCGGCACCGCGATGAGCCTGGCGCCGGCGGCGTACCTGCTCTACCAGCGCGTGCTCCGCCACGACCCCGCCGACACCGACTGGCTGGGCCGTGACCGGTTCATCCTCTCGGCCGGGCACTCGTCGCTGACGCAGTACGTGCAGCTCTATCTGGGCGGTTTCGGGCTGGAGCTCGACGACCTGAAGGCGCTGCGCACGTGGGGCTCGAAGACCCCGGGCCACCCCGAGTACGGCCACACCAAGGGCGTCGAGATCACCACCGGCCCGCTCGGCCAGGGGCTCGCGTCGGCGGTGGGCTTCGCGTACGCGGCCCGCTACGAGCGCGGCCTGTTCGACCCGGAGGCGCCCGCGGGCGAGTCTCCGTTCGACCACTTCGTCTACGTGGTGGCCGGTGACGGCGACCTGCAGGAGGGCGTCACCAGCGAGGCGTCCTCGCTGGCGGGCCACCAGCAGCTGGGCAACCTCATCGCGATCTACGACTCCAACCAGATCTCGATCGAGGACGACACCGATGTCGCCTTCACCGAGGACGTCGCAGCGCGCTACGAGGCATACGGCTGGCACGTCCAGACCGTCGACTGGAAGAAGACCGGCGAGTACGTCGAGGACGTCGCCGAGCTGCACGCCGCGATCGAGGCCGCGCAGGGCGAGACCGACAAGCCGTCGCTCATCGTCCTGCGGACCATCATCGGCTGGCCGTCGCCCGGCAAGCAGAACACCGGCAAGATCCACGGCTCCGCCCTCGGCGCGGACGAGCTGGCCGCGACCAAGAAGGTCCTCGGCTTCGACCCCGAGCAGTCGTTCGTCGTCGCCGACGACGTGCTGGCCCGCACCCGTGCGCTGAAGGACCGCGCCGCCGAGGCGCGCGCCGCCTGGCAGGAGTCCTTCGACGCGTGGGCGAAGGCCAACCCCGAGCGCAAGGCGCTGCTGGACCGCCTCGAGGCGGGCGAGCTGCCCGCGGACGTGGCATCCGCTCTCCCCTCGTTCGAGGCGGGCAAGGACGTTTCGACCCGTGCCGCGTCGGGTGTCGTGATCAACGCCCTCGCGGCGGAGCTCCCGGAGCTGTGGGGCGGCTCGGCCGACCTCGCCGAGTCCAACCTGACGACGATCAAGGACGCCAAGTCCTTCATCCCGTCCGAATGGTCGACGCACGAGTGGTCGGGCGACCGGTACGGCCGCGTGCTGCACTTCGGCATCCGCGAGCACGCCATGGGCGCGATCGTCAACGGCATCAAGCTGCACGGCCCGACGCGTCCGTTCGGCGGCACCTTCCTCATCTTCAGCGACTACATGCGCCCCTCGGTGCGTCTGGCCGCGCTGATGGACATCCCGTCGATCTTCGTGTGGACGCACGACTCCGTCGCGCTCGGCGAGGACGGGCCCACGCACCAGCCGGTCGAGCAGCTCGCGACGCTGCGCGCGATCCCGAACTTCACCGTGGTGCGCCCGGCCGACGCGAACGAGACGTCCGCGGCGTGGCTCGAGATCCTGCGCCGCCAGGGCGGGCCGTCGGGCATCGCACTGACCCGCCAGAACATCCCGGTGTTCCCGCGCGGCGAGGGCGAGGCATCCGGTGACGAATTCGCCTCGACCGCGGGCGTCGCCAAGGGCGCGTACATCCTCGCCGAGGCGCCGAACGGCACCCCCGACGTGATCCTCATCGCGACGGGCTCCGAGGTCCAGCTCGCCGTCGCCGCACGCGAGACCCTCGCCGCGGAGGGCGTGAACGCCCGCGTGGTGTCGGCCCCCTCGCTGGAGTGGTTCGACGAGCAGGACGAGGCGTACCGCGAGAAGGTCCTCCCCGCCGCGGTCAAGGCGCGTGTGTCGGTCGAGGCCGGCTCCGCGCTCACCTGGCGCGGCATCGTGGGCGACGCCGGCCGCTCGGTCGCGATCGACCACTTCGGCGCGTCGGCCGACTACAAGACCCTGTTCCAGAAGTTCGGCATCACCGCCGACGCCGTCGTCGAGGCTGCCCGCGAGACCATCGCGGCCGCCGCGGCAGAGTAAGCACGAGGAGAAGGCAGCATGAGCACCCCCACCGAGAAGCTGGTCGCCGAGGGCGTGAGCATCTGGCTCGACGACCTGTCGCGCGAGCGGATCACGTCGGGCAACCTGACCGAGCTCATCTCGACGCGCAACGTCTCCGGCGTCACGACGAACCCGACGATCTTCCAGGGCGCGATCGGCGGCGGCGGGCACGCCTACGCCGACCAGATCGGCGAGCTGGCTCGCGCCGGCGCCTCGGTCGACGACGCGATCTTCGCGGCGACGACCGACGACGTCCGCGACGCCGCCGACATCTTCCGTCCGGTCTACGACGCGACCGACGGGGTGGACGGCCGGGTCTCGATCGAGGTCTCCCCCGACCTCGCCCACGACACCGACGCCACCGTCGCCCAGGCCAAGGAGCTGTGGGCGAAGGTCGACCGCCCGAACGTGCACATCAAGATCCCCGCGACGAAGGCGGGCCTGCCCGCCATCACCGCGGTGCTCGCCGAGGGCATCTCGGTCAACGTGACGCTGATCTTCAGCCTCGAGCGGTACGCCGAGGTCATCGAGGCCTTCCTCGCGGGCCTCGAGCAGGCGCAGGCGAACGGCAAGGACATCTCGAAGATCCACTCCGTCGCGTCGTTCTTCGTCTCGCGCGTGGACACCGAGGTCGACAAGCGTCTCACGGCGATCGGCACCGACGAGGCCGCGGAGCTGAAGTCGCTCGCCGGCGTCGCCAACGCGCGACTGGCGTACGAGCTGTTCGAGAAGGAGTTCGCCACCGACCGCGCGAAGGCGCTGACGGATGCCGGCGCCCACGTCCAGCGCCCGCTGTGGGCCTCGACCGGCGTCAAGGACCCGTCGCTGCCCGACACGCTGTACGTCACCGAGCTCGTCGCCCCGGGAACCGTCAACACGATGCCCGAGAAGACGCTCGAGGCCACGTTCGACCACGGTCAGATCGCCGGCGACGCCGTCACCGGCACCTACGAGGCCGCCCACAAGGTGTTCGCGGACCTCGCGGCGGCCGGCGTCGACTTCGCCGACGTCACTCAGGTGCTCGAGGACGAGGGCGTCGACAAGTTCATCGCCTCCTGGCACGACCTCCAGGGCACCGTGAAGACCGCCCTCGAGGACGCCCTCCAGGGCACCCGATGAGCTTCGACATCCACCTGTCGGGACGCGTCAAGTCGGTCGTCGAGGAGACGCTCCCCGGCCTGGTCTCGAGCCTCGTCGCGTCGGGCATCACGGCCGGCGACGCGTCCCTGTGGGGGCCGGCCGCCGAGGACGAGGCGTCCCGGCGTCTGGGCTGGGTGGAGGCGGTCAGCGTCTCGCGCCCCCTGGTGCCGGAGATCCTCGCGCTGCGCGAGCGCCTCCGCTCGCGCGGGGTCACGCGTGTCGTGCTCGCGGGCATGGGCGGCTCGTCGCTGGCTCCCGAGGTGATCGCGCAGACCGCGGGCGTGCCGCTGGTGATCCTGGACTCGACGGCGCCGGGCCAGGTGCTCGCCGCCATCGATGGCGACGCCGAGAGCGGCGACCTCACGCGGACGGCGCTCGTGGTGTCGTCCAAGTCGGGGTCGACCGTCGAGACGGACTCGGCCAAGCGGGCCTTCGAGGCTGCGTTCCGCGACCTGGGCATCGACCCGGCCGAGCGGATCGTCGTGGTCACCGACCCGGGCTCCCCGCTGGACGAGTCCGCGCGCGCCGACGGCTACACGGTGTTCAACGCCGACCCGACGGTCGGCGGGCGCTACTCCGCGCTCACCGCGTTCGGCCTGGTGCCGGCCGGTCTCGCCGGCGCCGACATCGCCGAGCTGCTCGACGAGGCCGAGGCGTCGCTCCTCGAGGTGGCGATCGACAGCCCCGACAACCCGGCGCTGGTCCTGGCCGCCGCGATCGCCGGCGACGAGCCGCGCCGCGACAAGCTCGGTCTCGTCACCGACGGCACCCACATCGAGGGGCTGCCGGACTGGATCGAGCAGCTCGTCGCCGAGTCCACCGGCAAGGACGGGACGGGTGTGCTGCCGGTCGTCATGCTGCCGGTCTCCCCCGAGGTCGAGACCCGGCCGGACGATGTGCAGATCGTGCGCTTCGTCGACGAGGCCAAGCAGTTCCACCTCTTCGAGCACCACGAGGGCGAGGTCCTCGTGAGCGGCTCGCTCGGCGCGCAGTTCGTCGTGTGGGAGTACGCGACGGCGATCGTCGGCCGGATGCTGGGGATCAACCCCTTCGACCAGCCCGACGTCGAGTCCGCCAAGGTCGCCGCGCGAGGTCTGCTCGACGCACGGCCCGAGCCCACCGCCCCCGCGTTCTCGGCGGAGGGCGTCGAGGTCCGCGTGTCCGACCCCGCTCTGGCGGCATCCGGGACCGTCGCCGGCGTCCTGGACGCGCTCTGGGCGCGGATCCCGGCGGGCGGCTACGTCGCCATCCATGCCTACGTCAACCGTCTCGAGCTGCCGCAGCTCTCGGGACTGCGCGAGCTCGTCGCCGCGGACTCCGGGCGGCCCACCACCTTCGGATGGGGACCCCGGTTCCTGCATTCGACCGGCCAGTACCACAAGGGCGGACCGGCGAACGGCGTCTTCCTCCAGGTCCTCGAGCAGACCGACGTCGACCTCGAGATCCCCGGCCGGCCGTTCACCTTCGGCCAGCTCATCCAGGCGCAGGCCGCCGGCGATGCGAGCGTGCTCGCCGAAGGCCATGACCGCCCGGTCGTCACCCTCACCCTGACCGATCCCCAGATCGAAGTGCTCTCGCTCTTCGAAGCGGCCCAGTAGGAGCTCACCGCCCCATGACCGTCGAGATTGCGCGCGGGCACAACCCGCTGCGCGACCCCGAAGACCGTCGCCTCAACCGCATCGCCGGCCCGAGCGCGCTCGTCATCTTCGGCGTCACGGGAGACCTCTCCCGCAAGAAGCTCATGCCCGCCGTCTACGACCTCGCCAACCGCGGTCTGCTGCCCCCCGGGTTCGCCCTGGTGGGCTTCGCCCGCCGCGACTGGGAGGACCAGGACTTCGCCAAGGTCGTCTACGACGCGGTGCGCCAGCACGCGCGCACCGAGTTCCGCGAGGAGACCTGGCAGCAGCTGCTGCAGGGCATCCGGTTCGTGTCCGGCGAGTTCGACGACCCCGACGCGTTCCGGCGCCTGCGCGAGACCGTCGACAAGCTCGACACCGAGCGCGGCACGATGGGCAACCACGCGTTCTACCTGTCGATCCCGCCCAAGGCGTTCCCCCTCGTCGCCGAGCAGCTGAAGTCATCCGGCCTCGTCGACGACACCGCCGACCGGCCGGACCGCTGGCGCCGCGTGGTCATCGAGAAGCCGTTCGGCCATGACCAGGAGTCCGCGCGCGCACTCAACGACGTGCTGCGCTCGGCGTTCCCGACGGACTCGATCTTCCGCATCGACCACTACCTCGGCAAGGAGACGGTCCAGAACATCCTGGCGCTGCGCTTCGCCAACGAGCTGTACGAGCCGATCTGGAACCGCAACTACGTCGACCACGTGCAGATCACCATGGCCGAGGACATCGGGGTGGGCGGACGCGCGGGCTACTACGACGGCGTCGGCGCGGCACGCGACGTCATCCAGAACCACCTGCTGCAGCTCATGGCGCTGACGGCGATGGAGGAGCCCATCTCGTTCGAGGCCAAGGACCTCCGCGCCGAGAAGGAGAAGGTCCTCGCGGCCGTCACGCTCCCCGCGGACCTCGCGCGCTCGACCGCGCGCGGGCAGTACGCGGGCGGCTGGCAGGGCGGCGAGAAGGTGCTGGGCTTCCTCGAGGAGGACGGCATGAACCCGCACTCCACCACCGAGACGTACGCCGCGGTGACCCTCGAGGTGAACACCCGCCGCTGGGCGGGCGTGCCGTTCTACCTCCGCACCGGCAAGCGCCTCGGGCGGCGGGTGACCGAGATCGCCGTCGTGTTCAAGCGCGCGCCCGAGCTCCTGTTCCCGCGCAGCCAGACCTCGGGACAGGGGCAGAACGCCCTGGTCATCCGCGTGCAGCCCGACGAGGGCGTCACGATCCGCTTCGGCTCGAAGGTGCCGGGTGCCGGCGCCCAGGTGCGCGACGTCACGATGGACTTCGGCTACGGCCACGCCTTCACCGAGGCGAGCCCCGAGGCTTATGAGCGACTCATCCTCGACGTGCTGCTCGGCGACCCGCCGCTGTTCCCGCGGCACGAAGAGGTCGAGCTGTCGTGGAAGATCCTCGACCCCATCGAGCGCTTCTGGGACGCTCAGGGCGGTCCGCTCGAACAGTACTCGCCCGGGTCGTGGGGCCCGGCATCCGCGGACGAGATGCTCGCCCGCGACGGACGGAGCTGGAGGCGCCCGTGATCGTCGATCTTCCCGACACCACCGTCAGCAAGATCTCCCGCGCACTGGTCAACGTGCGCGAGGAGGGCGGCGCGGTCGCGCTCGGCCGTGTGCTGACGCTCATCATCCTGACCCGCGAGGGCGCCGTCGAAGAGGTCATCGAGGCCGCCAACGACGCGTCCCGCGAGCACCCCATGCGTGTGATCGTGCTGATGATCGCCGACGGCTACGACGAGGATCCGCGCCTGGACGCGCAGATCCGCGTGGGCGGCGACGCGGGGGCGAGCGAGGTCGTCACGCTCCGCGCGTTCGGCGACGCCGGGCGCTCGAATCTCGAGAGCCTCGTCACGGGACTGCTGCTGCCGGACGCGCCGGTGGTGGTCTGGTGGCCGAACCGCACGCCCGCCCACATCTCGAAGACCTCGATCGGCCGCATCGCACAGCGACGGATCACGGATGCCGCCGCGCAGGCCGACCCGTCGGCGTGGGTCGCGGACCTCGGCGAGCAGTACGCGCCCGGTGACACCGACCTCGCGTGGACGCGTCTGACGCGGTGGCGCGAGCAGCTCGCCGCGATCCTCGACCAGCCGCCGTACGAGCCCGTGCTCAGCGTGCGGGTGCGCGGCGCATCGGACTCGCCGTCCACCGCGCTGCTCGCGGCCTGGCTGCGGCTCACCCTCGACGTGCCGGTCGACTGGGCGTACCTCGATCCCGAGGAGTGGCCGCACGGCATCAAGTCGGTGGCACTCGTCCGCCCCAGCGGCGAGGTGCTGCTGGAGCGTCCGACGCCCGGTGTCGCGATCCTGACGCAGCCGGGGCAGCCGAGCCACGAGCTGGCTTTCCCGCGCCGCACGCTGCGCGAGTGCCTCGCCGAGGAGCTCCGTCGCCTGGACCCGGACCTCCTGTATGGTCGAGTCATCACGGAGGGCTGGGACCTGCTCGACTCTCCGGCGACGAAGGAGACGCTGGCCAGATGAGCGACGTGCGGGTGACGGACGGGATTGCGAATGCCTGAAGGCTGGGCCGAGAAGCGCGTCATCATCAGTCCTGATCCCGCGGCACTCGCCGAGTCGGTCGCTCCGCGCTTCCTGAGCCGCGTGGCCAAGCGGGTCGACGAGGGCAAGCTCGCCCACGTCTCCCTCACCGGCGGATCGATGGGGGCCGCGGTGCTCGCCGTCGCAGCCCGCAGCCCGCGCGTGGCCGACATCGACTGGTCGCGCGTGCACTTCTGGTGGAGCGACGAGCGGTTCGTGCCGCGCGGGCACGCCGACCGCAACGACGCACCGGCGCGCGCGGCGTTCCTCGACGCCCTCGACATCCCGGCCGGCAACATCCACTCGCCCTTGGGCAGCGACGACGGCGCCGATCTCGACGCCGCTGCCGCCGCGTACGCCGAGGAGCTCGCCGCGTTCCCCGGCAGCGAGGGTGCCTGGCCGTCGTTCGACGTCTGCTTCCTCGGCGTCGGCCCGGACGGGCACATCGCCTCGCTGTTCCCCGATCGAGCCGAGATCCAGATCACCGATCGCGCGGTGGTCCCCGTGCGCGACTCCCCCAAGCCGCCGCCGGAGCGCATCTCGATGACCCGCCCGGTCATCAACAGCTCCAAGCGCGTGTGGCTCGTCCTCGCCGGCGCCGACAAGGCCGCCGCACTGGGCCTCGCGCTCGCCGGGGCGAGCTACGCCAGCGTGCCCGCCGCCGGCGCGAAGGGCCGCAAGCGCACGACCTTCTTCGTCGACGAGGCCGCTGCCTCGCAGGTTCCGCCCGAGCTCATCGACCGGGAGTACTGACGCGGCTCGGATCACATGCGAGCGCATAGGCGGGAAGAGCGGATGCCGTCGGCATCCGCTCTTCTTGTCTGTTCAGGAGGTCACTCCTGGCCGCGACGCTCGCGCAGCTGCTTGAGGGCGTCCTCGAGGAGGCTCTCGGCCTCCTCCTCGGTACGACGCTCCTTCACATAGGCCAGGTGCGTCTTGTACGGCTCGGTCTTGGCGACCGCGGGCGGGTTGTCCTTGTCTCGACCGGCGGGAAGACCCGAGTGCGGCGAGTCGATGATCTCGGGGATCTCCTCCTCGGGGATGCCCGCGGCGAAGTGGCGCACCGTCTCGTTGCCCAGGGCGTCCCAGTACGAGATCGCGATGCGCTCCGCGTGGAAGCCGTGGTCCTGTTCGCCCATCGGGCCCGCGCCGACGCGGGTGCCGCGGATCGCGTTGCCTCCGGTCGCCATCAGAGGGCCTGGAACTTCGTGATCAGGCCGAGCGCGACGATCGAGGCGAACCACGCCAGGGCGAGGACCACCGTGAATCGGTTGAGGTTGCGCTCAGCGAGCCCGGACGAGCCGAGGGCCGAGGTCATGCCGCCGCCGAACATGTCGGACAGGCCGCCACCGCGTCCCTTGTGGAGCAGGATGAGGAGGGTCAGCAGGAGACTCGTGATGCCGAGAAGCACCTGCAGGACGAACTCGAGGATCTGCACAGTCGTTGAAGCCTTTCGCTGCGATCGGTCGCCGATCGCACAAGGGTCAAGTATACGTGTCGGCCGACGGACCGCGAGGAGCCCCGCGGCCCGCCGGCCACGGCGTCAGACGCCGACGTGCTTCTGGTACCGGATGATGGCGGCGAACTCGTCGACGACGAGGCTCGCACCGCCGACGAGGGCGCCGTCGACATCGGGCTCGCGCATGAAGCTGGCGATGTTGGCCGCCTTGACGGACCCGCCGTAGAGCACACGGGTGCGGGCCGCGGCATCCGCCCCGAGCTTGTCCGCGATGACGTCGCGCAGCTTGGCGCAGACGTCCTGCGCCTGCTCCGGCGTCGCGGCCTGACCCGAGCCGATGGCCCACACCGGCTCGTAGGCCACGACGATGTCGGCGTCGGGCTTCAGGCCCTCCAGCGCGACGGACAGCTGGCTGACCGGAACGGCGCTCGCACCGAACTTCTCGAGATCCTCGCTGGTCTCGCCGACGCAGATCACCGGGACGAGCCCGTGCTTGATCGCCGCCTTCACCTTCGAGGCCACGACCTCGTCGGTCTCGGCGTGGTACTGGCGCCGCTCGGAGTGGCCGATGATGACGTAGCGCGCGTCGAGCTTCGCCAGGAACGCGCCCGAGACCTCGCCGGTGTAGGCGCCGGAGTCGTGCGTCGACACGTCCTGCGCGCCGAGCGCGAACGGGATCTTGTCGGCGTCGAGGAGCGTCTGCACGGTGCGCAGGTCGGTGAAGGGCGGGAAGACCGCGACCTCGACCGACGCGTCGTCGTGCTTGGCGTCCTTGAGCGTCCAGTGCAGCTTCTGCACGAATGCGACCGCCTGCAGGTGGTCGAGGTTCATCTTCCAGTTGCCCGCGATGAGCGGGGTTCGCGTGCTCACTGCCATCCGAGGACCTCCAGTCCGGGGAGCTTCTTGCCCTCGAGGAACTCGAGGCTGGCGCCGCCGCCGGTCGAGATGTGACCGAACGCGTCGTCGGCGAATCCGAGCTGGCGGACCGCCGCGGCGGAATCGCCGCCGCCGACGACCGACAGTCCGTCGACCGCGGTGAGCGCTTGAGCGACAGCCTTGGTGCCCGCGGCGAAGGGGGCGAGTTCGAACACGCCCATAGGACCGTTCCAGAACACCGTCTTGGAGTCGCGGACCAGCGCGGCGAAGCGCTCGCCCGTCTCGGGTCCGATGTCCAGTCCCAGGCCGGATGCCGCGAACGGCGTCTCCTCGATCGCGTCGGCCCTGGTCACCACGTGCTCCGCGTCGGCGCCGAACTTCGAGGCGACGACGACATCGGTGGGCAGCACGAGCTCGACCCCGGACTCCTCGGCGCGCGTCATGTACTCGCGCACGGTGTCGAGCTGGTCGGCCTCGAGGAGGCTCGACCCGACCTTGTGCCCCTGCGCCGCGAGGAAGGTGAACAGCATCCCCCCGCCGATGAGCAGCCGGTCCACCCGCGGCAGCAGGTGGTCGATGACGCCGAGCTTGTCGCTGACCTTCGAGCCGCCGAGCACGACCGTGTAGGGGCGCTCGGGGTTCTCGGTGAGGCGGTCGAGGACGTCGACCTCCTTCTCGATGAGGAAGCCGGCGGCCGAAGGGAGGATCTCGGCGAGATCGTAGACGGACGCCTGCTTGCGGTGCACGACGCCGAAGCCGTCGGACACGAGGACGTCGCCCAAGTCGGCCAGCTCCTCCGCGAAGGCACGGCGTGTGGCGTCGTCCTTCGCGGTCTCGCCGGCGTTGAACCGCAGGTTCTCGATGATCGCGACGTCGCCGTCCTCGAGCGCGGCGACGGCCTCATGAGCCGACTCCCCCACGGTGTCCCGCGCGAAGGCGACGGGCTTGCCGAGGAGCTCCGACAGGCGCTGCGCCACCGGCGCGAGGCTGTACTTCGGGTCGGGCGCGCCGTCGGGGCGGCCGAGGTGCGAGCAGACGATGACGCGGGCGCCCTGGTTGATGAGGGCGTTCAGCGTGGGGAGCGTGGCCCGCACACGGCCATCGTCCGTGATGACCGCGTCCTTGAGGGGGACGTTGAGGTCAGCACGGACGATGACGCGCTTGCCGGCCAGCGAACCCAGCGAGTCGAGGGTGCGCAGAGCCATGGTGATCGCTTAGAGGCGCTCGGCCACGTACTCGGTGAGGTCGACGAGACGGTTGGAGTAGCCCCACTCGTTGTCGTACCAGGCCGAGACCTTGACCAGGTTGCCGCTGACGTTGGTCAGCTCCGAGTCGAAGATCGACGAGTGCGGGTTGCCCTGGATGTCGCTGGAGACGATCGGGTCCTCGGTGTACTGGAGGTAGCCCGCGAGGCGACCGTCGGCCGCGGCGGCCTGGTAGGCGGCGTTGACCTGGTCGACCGTGAGGCCCTCGGCCGGGGTGACGATCGTGAGGTCGACGATCGAGCCGGTGGGCACCGGCACGCGATAGGACGAGCCGCTGAGCTTGCCGTTCAGCTCGGGGAGCACGTGGCCGATGGCCTTGGCGGCGCCCGTCGAGGCGGGCACGATGTTGATCGCGGCGCCGCGCGCACGGCGGAGGTCGCTGTGCGGGCCGTCCTGCAGGTTCTGGTCGGCGGTGTAGGCGTGCGCCGTCATCATGAAGCCGCGCTCGATGCCGAAGGCGTCGTTGAAGACCTTCGCCAGGGGCGCGAGGCAGTTCGTCGTGCACGACGCGTTGGAGATGATGACGTGGTTCGCGGGGTCGTAGTCGCCCTCGTTGACGCCCATCACGACGGTCACGTCGTCACCGGTCGCGGGTGCCGAGATGAGGACCTTCTTCGCGCCGCCCGCGACATGCTTCTTGGCGTCGTCGGCCTTGGTGAAGCGGCCGGTGGACTCGATGACGATGTCGACGCCCAGCTCGCCCCAGGGCAGGTTGGCGGGGTCGCGCTCTTCGAAGACCTTGATCTTCTTGTCGCCGACGGTGATCGAGTCCGCGTCGTACGAGACGTCGGCGTCGAGCACGCCGCCCACCGAGTCGTACTTGAGCAGGTGGGCCAGGGTCTTGTTGTCGGTGAGGTCGTTCACCGCCACGATGTCGAGGTCCGCGCCCTGCGCGAGGGCCGCGCGGAGGTAATTGCGTCCGATTCGGCCGAAGCCGTTGATGCCGATCTTGACAGCCACGGAGTTTCTCCTGAGTGTGTCGTGCGCGAGTGCGCGGTTGTTGCGATTCGAACGAGGACAACGGCGTCCCGGCGGGCATCATCCCGCCGGGACGGCCGCGCCTACTAGGACAGTACCAGCAGGCCAGAGGTCTTCTGACGGGCGGCGTCGAGGCGCTGCGCGACGTTCTGCCAGTTCGCGATGTTCCAGACCGCCTTGACGTAGTCGGCCTTGACGTTGAGGTAGTCGAGGTAGAACGCGTGCTCCCACATGTCGAGCTGGAAGATCGGCACGGTGCCCTGCGCGGTGTTGCTCTGCTGGTCGAAGAGCTGCTGGATGATCAGCTGCTCGCCGATCGGGTCCCAGCTGAGCACGGCCCAGCCCGAGCCCTGGATGCCGGTCGCAGCGGCGGTGAAGTGCGCCTGGAACTTGTCGAAGCCGCCGAAGAACTCGTCGATGGCGGCGCGCAGCTCGCCCTCGGGCTCGCCGCCGCCCTCCGGAGAGAGGTTGGTCCAGAAGATGGAGTGGTTCACGTGTCCGCCGAGGTTGAACGCGAGGTCCTTCTCGAGCTTGTTCACGTTCGCCAGGCTGCCGGTTTCGCGGGCCTCCGCGAGCTGCTCGAGCGCGGTGTTGGCACCGGTGACGTACGCCTGGTGGTGCTTGCTGTGGTGCAGCTCCATGATCTTGCCGCTGATGTGCGGCTCGAGCGCCGCGTAGTCGTAGGGGAGGTCGGGCAAGGTGTACTTCGCCATGTTCTCTTCTTCCTGTCGGCGCGCGCCGATTCCCCGGCGCAGCGAGGGTGACGGACTCATCCTACTGAGCGGCAACGCGCGCGCGCCGGGGTTGCTTCCCTCCATGACGTGTGGAAGACGGATGCCTCGCCGGCGGCGGATCAGTCCTCCATGCCGGCGGGGACGGCGGACTCCGTGCCGGGGAGGCCCTCGGCCTCGGCCTTCTTGTCGGCCATGGCCAGCAGCCGGCGGATGCGACCGGCCACGGCATCCTTCGTCAGGGGCGGGTCGGCGTGGTGGCCGAGCTCGTCGAGGCTCGCATCCCGGTGGGCCAGACGCAGGTCGCCTGCCTGGCGGAGGTGCTCGGGCACCGCGTCGCCGAGGATCTCCAGCGCGCGCTCCACGCGGGCGCACGCGGCGACCGCGGCCTGGGCGGAGCGCCGCAGATTGGCGTCGTCGAAGTTCACGAGGCGGTTGACCCCCGCCCGCACCTCGCGGCGCTGGCGCATCTGATCCCATTCGGCCGCCGCGCGGACGGCGCCCATGGCTGCCAGGGCGGCGCGGATGGCCTCGCCCTCGCGCACGACCACCCGGGGGATGCCGCGCACCTCGCGGGCCTTCCCCGCGATGCCGAGGCGGTGGGCGGCGCCGACGAGCGCCATGGCGGCCTCCGAGGACGGGCAGGTGATCTCCAGCGCCGCCGAGCGGCCGGGGTCGCTGAGGCTGCCGGCGGCGAGGAACGCGCCCCGCCAGATGGCGGCGAGGTCGCCTCGGGAGCCGGTCGTGAGCTTGTTGGGCAGGCCGCGGACGGGGCGGCGGCGCTGGTCGAGCAGTCCGGTCTGACGGGCGAGCGTCTCGCCGCCCTCGATGACGCGCACGGCGTAGTGGCTGCCGCTGCGGGCCCCGGAGCCCTGCACGTGCACGAGCTCGGGGCGCACGCCGTAGAGCTCGACGAGATCGCGCGCGGTGCGGCGCGCGAGGATGTCGGAGTCCAGCTCCGCCTCGACCGCCACGCGGTTCGCGATCGAGTGCAGGCCTCCCGAGAACCGCAGCAGCGACGTGAGCTCGGCCACCCGCGCGGTGGGGCGCGGGTCTCGCACGGTGATCAGCTCGGCCTTCACGTCAGCGGTCAGCGACACGACTCTCCTTCTCAAGGGTCTTCCGGGAACGACCGTCAAGCCTACCCGGCCGGGTCGGCCGGGTCGGCGGGCATCACTCGCGACCGAGGTCTCGGTCGGTCATTCGCACGGCCACGCCCGGCACGGCGGCCAGGCGACCGGCGAGCTCGCGCACCATCACGACCGAGCGGTGCTTGCCGCCCGTGCACCCGACGGCGATCACGGAGTGGCTCTTGTTCTCTCGCTGGTACCCCTCCAGGACGGGCCGCAGCGCCGCGCTGTAGGCGTCGAGGAACTCCTTCGCGCCCTCTTGCGCCAGCACGTACTCGCGCACCTCGGCGTCCTCGCCGGTGAACGGCCGCAGCCGCTCGTCCCAGAACGGGTTCGGCAGGAACCGCATGTCGGCGACGATGTCCGCGTCGGCCGGCAGCCCGTACTTGAAGCCGAAGCTCTGCAGCGTCACGGTGTGGCGCGCGGCGCCCTCTTCGGTGAAGAGATCGGCGACCTTCGTGGCGAGCTGGTGGATGTTGAACGAGGACGTGTCGATGATCACGTCGGCGCTCTCGCGGACGGCTGCCAGCCGGGCGCGCTCGCGACGGATGCCGTCCAGCAGCGTCCCGTCCGCCTGCAGCGGGTGCGGGCGGCGCACAGCCTCGAACCGACGCACCAGCACCTCGTCGGACGCGTCGAGGAACATCAGGCGGATCTGCCGGCGCTCGCGGAGCGCCCGCATCGCGTCGGGCAGATCGAAGAACAGGTCCCGGCCGCGCACGTCGACCACGACCGCCACGCGGGGCAGCACTCCCCCGGCGAGCTCGGTGAGCTCCAGCAGCGGCTTGAGCATCTGCGGGGGGAGGTTGTCGACGACGTACCAGTCGAGATCCTCGAGCGCGTTCGCCGCGGTCGACCGACCGGCGCCCGACATGCCCGTGACGATCAGCACTTCTCCGACGTCGTGACGCGTCGCCTCGACCATGACCACCCCCGTCCTCACCAGCCTAGTCACTGGTGGCGGCGGCATGCTCGCGCGCGGGTGCCTCCTGGCCGTCCGGCAGGGCCGGCGACTGCGCGAGGTGCGCATGGATCGCCGCGGCGAGCTTCGGCCCGACTCCCGGAAGCTCGGTGATCTCGTCCGCCGTCGCATTCTTCAGGGCCGTCACCGAGCCGAAATGCCGCAGCAGCGCCTTGATCCGGGCCTCGCCGAGACCCGGCACCTCGGCGAGCACGCTCTGGATGTCGCGCCGCCGCCGCCTGCGCTGATGCGTGATGGCGAACCGGTGCGCCTCGTCGCGGAGGCGCTGCAGGAGGTAGAGGGCCTCGGAGGTGCGCGGCAGGATCACCGGGAAGTCCTCCCCCGGCAGCCACACCTCCTCCAGGCGCTTCGCGATCCCGCACAGCGCGATCTCCTCGTGGCCGGCGTCGCGGAGGGCGCGGGCGGCCGCCTCGACCTGCGGTCTGCCGCCGTCCACGACGAGGAGCTGCGGCCGATAGGCGAAACGGGGACGCTTGCGCGTGGTGACGACCGGCTCTTCGCCGTCCGGGATGGCGCGGGATGCGGCATCCGTCGTCTCGTCCTGCTCATCCGGGCGGTCGAGGTAGGCGAGCCGGCGGGTGAGCACCTGGTAGAGCGAATCGGTGTCGTCCGTCGTCTCGCCGACGCCGAAGGAGCGGTACTGGTCCTTCCTCGGCAGTCCGTCCTCGAAGACCACCATCGACGCGACGACGTTGGTGCCGCTGAGGTGCGACACGTCGAAGCACTCGATGCGCAGCGGCGCCTCGGCGAGGTCCAGCGCCTCCTGAAGATCGGTGAGCGCCTGCGTGCGGGCGACGTAGTCGCTGGTGCGACGGGTCTTGTGCAGCATCAGCGCCTGCTGCGCGTTGAGGCTGGCGGTGCGCATCAGATCGGCCTTGCGGCCTCGCTGGGCCACCTGGATGGTCACGGCCTTGCCCCGGCGGCCGCGGAGCCATTCCTCCAGGTCCGCGGCGTCCTCGGGCATCGCGGGCACGAGCACCTGGCGCGGGATGTCGGCGCCGGCGGCGTTGCCGTACGTGCGCTGCAGCACCTGGTCGACGAGGTCCCCGCCCGAGATGTCGATCTCCTTCTCGATCGTGGTCGCCCGGACGCCCCGCACGCGGCCACCGCGGACGACGAAGTGCTGCACGGTGGCGGCCAGCTCGTCCTCGGCGATGCCGAACAGGTCGGCGTCGGTGTCGGCGGCGAGCACGAGCGCGCTCTTGTTCAGCACGGCGTCGATGGCCTGCAGCCGGTCTCGGTAGACGGCGGCCGCCTCGTAGTCCATCGCGGCGGACGCCTCGCGCATGCGGGCCGTCAGCTCCTTGGTGAACCGCTGATCGCCGCCGGACATGAACGCGATGAAGTCCTCGACGATCGCGCGGTGCTCCTCGATCGTGACCTTCATCGAGCAGGGGCCTCCGCACCGCCCGATCTGACCGGGGAAGCAGGGGCGTCCGGTCGACATCGCCTTCTTGTACGACGAGTCGCTGCAGGTGCGGATCGGGAACACCCTGATCATCAGGTCGATGGTGTCGTGGACCGCCCACACCTTCGGGTAGGGCCCGAAGTACTTCGCCCCGGCGATGCGGCGGTTGCGGGTGACGATCACGCGCGGCGCCTCGTCGGCGAGGGTGATCGCCATGAACGGATACGACTTGTCGTCGCGGTACCGCACGTTGAAGGGCGGATCGAACTCCTTGATCCACTGGTACTCCAGCTGCAGCGAGTCGACGTCGGTCGCGACGACCGTCCACTCCACGGAGGCCGCGGTCGTCACCATGCGCCGCGTGCGCTCGTGCAGCGTGTGCAGCGGTGCGAAGTAGTTCGACAGGCGGGCACGCAGGTTCTTCGCCTTGCCGACGTACAGCACGCGGCCGTCGCGGTCGCGGAAGCGGTAGACCCCGGGATTGGTGGGGATCTCGCCGGGCTTCGGCTTGTACGGGACCGTGGGAGCGGATCGCGCCATGGTGTCAGGCCTCGCCCGGCTCAGCCGGCCTTGCGGGCCCCGACGAGCTCGGCGACCGGGCCTGCCGGCGCACGGACGCCGAGCACCTCCGCGAGGAAGGCGCCGGTGTGGCTGCCCTCGGCACGCGCGACCTGCTCCGGCGTGCCGGTGGCGATGACCTGACCGCCGCCGGCGCCGCCCTCGGGCCCGAGGTCGATCACCCAGTCGGACGACTTGATGACGTCCAGGTTGTGCTCGATGACGATGACCGTGTTGCCCTTCTCGACGAGGCCGTTCAGCACCTCGAGGAGCTTGCGCACGTCTTCGAAGTGCAGACCCGTCGTCGGCTCGTCGAGCACGTAGATCGACCGGCCGTTCGTGCGCCGCTGGAGTTCCGTGGCGAGCTTGACGCGCTGCGCCTCGCCGCCCGAGAGCGTCGTGGCCGACTGCCCGAGCCGCACGTAGCCCAGCCCGACGTCGACGAGCGTCTTGAGATATCGGTGGATCGCCTGGATCGGCTCGAAGAACTCCGCCGCCTCGGCGATCGGCATCTCGAGCACCTCGGCGATGTTCTTGCCCTTGTAGTGCACGGCCAGCGTGTCGCGGTTGTACCGCTTGCCGTGGCACACCTCGCAGTCGACGTACACGTCGGGCAGGAAGTTCATCTCGATCTTGATCGTGCCGTCGCCCGAGCACGCCTCGCAGCGGCCGCCCTTGACGTTGAAGCTGAACCGCCCCGGCTGATAGCCGCGCACCTTCGCCTCGGGCGTCTCGCTGAACAGCGTCCGGATCCGGTCGAAGACGCCGGTGTAGGTGGCGGGGTTCGATCGGGGCGTGCGGCCGATCGGCGCCTGGTCGACGTGCACGACCTTGTCGAGGTTGTCCAGACCCGTCACGCGGGTGTGCTTGCCGGCGACCCGGCGGGCGCCGTTGAGCCGCGTCGCGAGCACCTGGTACAGGATGCCGTTGACGAGCGACGACTTGCCCGACCCGCTCACCCCGGTGACCGAGGTGAGCACGCCGAGCGGGAAGTCCACCGTCACGTTCTTGAGGTTGTTCTCGCGCGCGCCGACGACGCTCACCTGACGGCTCTTGTCGATCTTGCGGCGCTTCTTCGGCGTCGGGATCTCGCGGCGCCCCGCGAGGTAGTCGCCGGTGATCGAGTCGGGGTCCGTGAGGAGCTCTTCGATCGGCCCGGAGTGGACGACCTCGCCGCCGTTGACGCCGGCACCGGGCCCGATGTCGACGACCCAGTCGGCGGCGTGGATGGTCTCCTCGTCGTGCTCGACGACGATGAGTGTGTTGCCGAGGTCGCGCAGCGCGACGAGCGTCTCGATGAGCCGCCGGTTGTCGCGCTGGTGCAGGCCGATCGACGGCTCGTCGAGCACGTACAGCACTCCGGTCAGGCCCGAGCCGATCTGCGTGGCCAGCCGGATCCGCTGCGCCTCACCGCCGGACAGGGTGCCTGCCGCGCGGCTGAGGCTGAGATAGTCCAGCCCCACGCGGATCAGGAAGTCCAGGCGGACGCGGATCTCACGAAGCACCTGCGCCGCGATCGTCGCCTCGCGCTCGGTCAGGGTCAGCTTGGCGAAGTACTCGCGCGCCTCGCCGAGGCTGAGGTGCGAGGCATCCGCGATCGAATGCCCGTGGACGAGCACCGCGAGCACCTCGGGCTTCAGGCGGTCGCCGTTGCAGACCGGGCACGGCACCTCGCGCAGGTACTCCGACCAGCGCTGGCGCTGCGTGTCGGACTCTGCCTGGGTGTACTGCCGTTCGATGTAGGGCACGACCCCCTCGAAGCCCGACGAGTACCGCATCTCACGGCCGTAGCGGTTCTTCCACTTCACCGTGACCTTGTAGTTCTCGCCGCGCAGCACGGCCTCGCGCACCGCCGACGGGAGGCGCTTCCACGGGGTGTCCAGCGAGAAGCCGAGGTCGTTCGCCAGACCCTCGAGCAGTCGCTCGTAGTACTGGAAGAGCCCCTTGCCCTGCGTCGTCCACGGGATGAGCACGCCCTCGCGGATCGAGAGGTCCTCATCGCCGAGCATCAGCTCGACGTCGACCGACATGCGGGTGCCGAGGCCGGAGCAGGCGGGACAGGCGCCGAAGGGCGCGTTGAACGAGAAGGTGCGCGGCTCGATCTCGGTCAGCTGCAGCGGGTGCCCGTTCGGGCACGCGAGCTTCTCGGAGAAGGACTGCCATGCGGCATCGCCCTCCTCGTCGACGAAGTTGATCTGGAGCACGCCGCCGGCGAGCGACAGCGCGGTCTCGACCGAGTCGGTGACGCGGTCGAGGATGCCGGGCGCCGCCACGAGGCGGTCGACGACCACGGCGATGTCGTGCTTGTAGCTCTTCTTGAGCGTCGGCGGCTCGGCCAGCTGGATCAGCTCGCCGTCGACGATGGCGCGGGCGTAGCCCTTGGCGCCGAGCTCCTTGAAGAGGTCGACGAACTCGCCCTTCTTCTGCGTGACGACGGGCGCGACGATCTGGTACCGCGTGCGCTCGGGCAGCTCCATGAGCTGGTCGGCGATCTGCTGCACGGTCTGGCGCTGGATGACCTCGCCGCACTCCGGGCAGTGCGGGACGCCGATGCGCGCCCACAGCAGGCGCATGTAGTCGTGGATCTCGGTGATCGTGCCCACCGTCGAGCGCGGGTTGCGGTTCGTGGACTTCTGGTCGATCGAGACGGCGGGGCTCAGTCCCTCGATGAAGTCGACGTCGGGACGGTCGACCTGGCCGAGGAACTGGCGCGCGTACGCGCTGAGCGACTCGACGTAGCGGCGCTGGCCCTCGGCGAAGATCGTGTCGAACGCGAGGCTCGACTTGCCCGAGCCGGACAGGCCGGTGAACACCACGAGCGAATCCCGCGGGATGTCGAGGTCGACATCCTTCAGGTTGTGCACTCGGGCACCGCGGACGCTGAGCTTTCCGCTGGTGCCGCCGAGGGCGGTTCCGGGCGTGTTGCCAGGCATGTTTCCGGGCAGGGCGACAGGGACGATGGGCACCAGACAAGTCTAGGCGGGGCCTCCGACATAGGGCCTGTGAGCCGTTCGCCGCGGGCGAAGACGACGGATGCCGCGGGGCCCGGGCCCCGCGGCATCCGCCGTCGATCACATCCGGGTCACTTCACGTTCGCCTTGACCGTGGTCTCCGCTGCGATGAAGACGCCGTTTCCGGGGTAGGAGACGGTGATCTCCGTCTTACCGGCAGGCAGCGCGGGCAGCTCCACCGACGCGGTGCCGTCGGTGAGCGGCGCGACGATGGGGTCCAGGCCCGGGACGGTGATGGTGACCGAGCCCGGGGCGAACATCCCCCGCGCCTTCACCGTGACGTCCAGGACGTACGGCTCGCCCTTCTTGCCGCCCGTGAGCTTGCCCGAGACGGTCGTCTTGACGCCCTCCACGACCGTGAGCGGGACGAGGACCTCGGTGCCCGTCGTCGCTCCGGAGAGCACCAGCGTCGCCTGACCGGCCGGCAGGCCGGCGGGAAGCTGGACCGACACGCGCGCGGTGCCCAGGTTGTCGTACGGGTCGGTTCCCAGCACGGTGGCCACCGGGAAGGTGCCCAGCGTCTGGTCGCCGAGGGTCACGACGATCTCGCTGTCCGTGAGATCGGCGGCGGTGGACATCGACCACGACTTCACGTCGAAGGCGACGGTCGACCCGCCCGCGTACTCCGTGGCGGCGCCTTCGCCGAAGGTGACCTCGACGGCGCGCTGCGAGTAGTCCACCGGCACCGCGCCGGTCGCCGCCGCGTCCTCCATGTAGTCGACCATCCCGGCGAGGTCGATCTTGCCGGTGTCGCGCTTGCCCGTCGCGTTGCCGAACTCGCGGAAGTTGTCGCCGCCGGCTGCGAGGAACGCGTTCGCGGTCACCGAGTACGTCGCGGCCGGGTCGATCGGCTGGCCGTTCAGCCACATGCCGGTGATGAACCCGCGCGGCGCCGTGTACGGCGTGAGCGACTCGTCGACGTCGGCGGTCGCCGGGTTGTCGAGCGGGTACTCCGTCACCATGCGCTGCGTGTACGTGTACTCGAAGCCCTCCGAGACGCCCAGCCGCAGGAACGGACGCGTGCCGACCCGGTTGAGGCTGTCACGCTGCCACTGCTGCTCGAGGAGCGTCTCGATCTGAGCGCCCGTGAGCGACATGTTGACCAGCGTGTTCGCGAACGGCTGCACCTCTGCGGCCTCCCGGTAGGTGAGCTCTCGCGGGTACGGGTCGCCGGCAGGCGTCCCGACCATGTCGGCCCGAAGTCCGCCAGGGTTCATGAAGGCGATCTGGGCCGCCCCGGACTCCGCGCTCTCCGTCGCGGTCTGCTGGACCTCGGCGACCAGGTTGCCCAACGTCGACTCGCCGCCGCGGTTCTCGTTCGGCAGACCCGTCGTCGGGTTGATGGTCGAGAGCTGGGCACGGTTGAACGCACCGGCGATCTCGCCGATCGGGACCGAGCCCAGGTCCTCGGCGACAGCCTCGGCGTCGGCGACGAGCGCCGCCACCTCGGAGTCGGCCGGGTAGCCGGCGACGGCCAGGATGTCGTGTGCCTTCGCCTTCACCTCGCCGGTCGCGCCGTCCACCGTGAAGATGAGCCGGTTCAGGCTCGTGCCGTACTGCCCCGCCGAGACCACGGGCCGCTCCGTCACGGCCCGCCCCTCGGTCGCCCACTGGGCGACGGGGAAGGCGCAGTTGTACGCGAGGTGGGTGTGGCCCGACACGATGGCGTCGACGTCCGGCGACACGGTGTTGATGATGTCCGCCCACCGCCCGGAGTCGTCCATCGTCTCGCACGAAGTCGACGGGGCGCCCTCGTGCACGAGCATGACGACCAGGTCGGCCCCCTCTGCCACCAGGGCGGCCGCCTCGGTGTTGACCGACTCCACGATGCCGTCGACCTGGATGTCGGCGATGCCGTCAGGGCTGACGAGCGTGGGAAGGTCTTCGGTCACCGCGCCCACGAAGCCGACCTCGACGTCGCCGAACTCCTTGATCCACGTGGCGGGCACCGCCGGCTCACCCGTCGCGCGCATCTTCAGGTTCGCCGCGATGTACTCCCACTCGGCCCCGCCGTACGGGTTCGTCTCGGGATCGTACGGGGCGAGCACGCGGTTCACCAGGTCGTCGTAGCCCTGGTCGAGCTCGTGGTTTCCGACAGCCGAGACCTCGAGGCCCGCGGCGTTCAGCGAGTCGATCGTCGGCTTGTCATTCTGGATGAACGACTCGAACGTCGAGGCGCCGATCAGGTCGCCCGCCGCGGCGAAGACCGTGTTGGGGTTGGCGGCGCGCAGCGCGTCCAGCGCGCCGGCGAGCTTCGCCGCTCCGGCCTGCGCCCCCTCGTCGAGGATCCGGCCGTGGAAGTCGTTGGTGGCGACGATCTGGATCTCGGTGTCGGCGGCGTAGGCGGGGGGCGCGGCGAGCAAGCCCGCTCCGAGTGCCGCGGCAGCGGCGGCCGCGGTCGCGGCTCGCCGGATGGCGGGTGAGCGGTCTGGGTGTGACCTGACGTGCATGGGCGGGATCTCCTCTGTGAAGGACGGGACGGGCTCGGGCGAATCCTCGGGACACCCTCGCACCGATGTCGAGCCTAAGAACTTCCTGGGAATTCGGGAAGAGTCATCGGCAGGAGTTCACACATTGGTCAGCCGTCGCGCAGCGAAGACCCCCATTTCGGCTCCGCGCCGGCGAAGTCCTTGAGCGTATCGCGCAGCGTCGCCAGGTCGTCGACCGTCATGCCGGTACGCGCCATGACCTGCTCCGGCACCGCCAGCGCGCGGCGGCGGAGCGCCCTTCCGTCGTCGGTGAGCGCGACGTCAAGGACGCGTTCGTCCCCTTCGCGACGCGCGCGGGTGACGAGCCCCTGCGCCTCGAGCCGCTTCACCAGGGGCGACAGCGTGGCCGGCTCGAGCGCCAGCTCCCCCGCCAGCTCGCGCAGGGAGCGCGGCGACCGCTCCCACAGCGCCAGCATGACCAGGTATTGCGGATGCGTGAGCCCCAGCGGCTCGAGGATCGGGCGGTAGAGCCCGACGACGTTGCGCGCTGCGGTCACGAGGGCGAAGCACAGCTGGTTGTCGAGTTTGAGCAGATCGTCGGGCGTCGGCGGGGCGGTCGTCACGCGGATGAGTCTATCGCGCACGAATCGTTAGTACACTAATGAGTATGCCGACACCGGATGCCGCAGCCCCTGACCGCCGACCGCTCCGCGAGCGCGTCCGCGAGGCCGGCGGCTGGTACGCCTTCCTCAACGCGAATCTGATCCGCCTCGCGGGACCCGCCGCCGTGGGACCGTACGAGACGGCTCCGCCGCCGAGTCCCGCGCAGCGTGCGGAGCGGGCGTGCCCCCTGTGCGGTGCGCCGATCACGCAGCACACCTTCGACCGGTCCGGCCCGAAGCCGCTCATGCACTGCCCGTAGCATCCGCACAGCCCCGCGGCAGCCGTCGCGGCATCGACGTCGTCGCGTCGACCGCTTGAGCGGGCGCTACGCGTGGCCGGCCCGCTCCATCGCGCGCAGCTCCTTCTTGAGGTCCTGCACCTCGTCGCGCAGCCGGGCTGCGAGCTCGAACTTCAGCTCCCCCGCCGCCGCGAGCATCTGCTGGCTGAGGTCGGCGATCGTCGCCTCGAGCTGCTCCGCACCCTCGGCGGCGATCCCCTCCCGGCGCAGCTGCGGGGTCGGGCTCTTGCCGACGCCCGACTTCGTCTTGGCGGCGGCCTTGCCCCGGAGCATCCGATCGGTGTCGGAGGCCTCCCGTGCGAGGACCTCGGTGATGTCGGCGATGCGCTTGCGCAGCGGCTGCGGATCGATGCCGTGGGCCGTGTTGTACGCGACCTGCTTCTCGCGGCGACGGTCGGTCTCTTCGATCGCGTTGCGCATCGAGTCGGTGACGGTGTCGGCGTACATGTGCACCTGGCCCGACACGTTCCGGGCCGCACGGCCGATCGTCTGGATGAGGGACGTGCCGCTGCGGAGGAAGCCCTCTTTGTCGGCGTCGAGGATCGACACCAGCGACACCTCGGGCAGGTCCAGGCCCTCGCGGAGGAGGTTGATGCCGACCAGCACGTCGTACACGCCGGCCCGCAGCTCGCTGAGCAGTTCGACACGGCGCAGCGTGTCGACGTCGGAGTGGAGGTAGCGCACGCGCACGCCGTGCTCACCGAGGAAGTCGGTGAGCTCCTCGGCCATCTTCTTGGTGAGCGTCGTCACCAGCACGCGCTCGTCTCGCTCGACGCGCAGGCGGATCTCTTCGAGCAGATCGTCGATCTGGCCCTTGGACGGCTTGACGATGATCTCGGGGTCGACCAGGCCCGTCGGCCGGATGATCTGCTCCACCACGCCGTCGGCGATCCCCATCTCGTAGCGCCCCGGTGTGGCCGACAGGTAGACCGTCTGCCCCACGCGCTCCTTGAACTCGTCCCACCGCAGCGGCCGGTTGTCCATCGCGCTCGGCAGCCGGAAGCCGTGCTCGACGAGCGTGCGCTTGCGGGAGGCATCCCCCTCGTACATCGCACCGATCTGCGGCACGGTCACGTGCGACTCGTCGATCACCATGAGGAAGTCGTCGGGGAAGAAGTCCAGCAGCGTATGGGGCGGCTCCCCCGCCATGCGACCGTCGAGGTGGCGGGAGTAGTTCTCGATGCCCGAGCAGAAGCCGAGCTGCTGGAGCATCTCGAGGTCGAACGTCGTGCGCATCCGCAGGCGCTGCGCCTCGAGGAGCTTGTTCTGCGACTCGAGCTCTTTCAGACGCTGCTCGAGCTCGTGCTCAATGGTGCCGATCGCGCGCTGCACCGTCTCGGTGCCGGCCGCGTAGTGCGTCGCAGGGAAGATCGGCACGGAGTCCAGGCGCTGCACGACGTCGCCGGTGAGCGGGTGGAGCATGAAGAGGGCCTCGATCTCGTCGCCGAACATCTCGACGCGGATGGCGTACTCCTCGTAGACCGGGATGATCTCGATCGTGTCGCCGCGGACGCGGAAGTTGCCGCGCGAGAAGTCGACGTCGTTGCGGTTGTACTGCATCGCGATGAACTTGCGGATCAGCGCGTCGCGCTCGTACCGCTCGCCGACCTGCAGCGCCACCATCGCGCGCAGGTACTCCTCGGGCGAGCCGAGGCCGTAGATGCACGAGACGGTGCTGACCACGACGACGTCGCGGCGGCTCAGCAGCGAGTTGGTGGTGGAGTGCCGCAGGCGCTCGACCTCGGCGTTGATCGAGGAGTCCTTCTCGATGAAGGTGTCGGTCTGGGGGACGTACGCCTCGGGCTGGTAGTAGTCGTAGTAGCTGACGAAGTACTCGACGGCGTTGTGAGGCATGAGCTCGCGGAACTCGTTCGCGAGCTGCGCCGCCAGCGTCTTGTTGTGGGCGAGCACGAGCGTCGGGCGCTGGACCGCCTCGACGAGCCACGCCGTGGTGGCGGACTTGCCGGTACCCGTCGCCCCGAGCAGCACGACGTCCGTCTCGCCGGCATTGATGCGCGCCGCCAGCTCGGCGATCGCCTGTGGCTGATCGCCCGACGGGGCGAATTCGCTCACGACCTCGAACGGTCGCACGGATCGTGTGGTCTGCACTCGATCCAGCGTAGGCGTCACCACCGACACCGGGGCGGCGTTCGCCGCGAGCGGATGCCTCGCCCGGGGAGGGCCCGCGGTCTCACCGGCTATCCGCCGAAGCCGCCCCCGCCGTCGAAGCCTCCGCCGAAGCCGCCGGCGTCGAAGCCTGCGAACCCGCCGCCGTCCGCTCCCCCGGATCCGCCGCCGTCGAAGCCTCCGCCGAAGCCGCCGTCGAGCCCCGCCGAAGCCGGGTCGAAGGTCTCGCCCACCCAGCCGGGCTCGGACCCGATCTGGAGCGATCCCGCGCCGACCGTGTAGTACGCGGCCACCGAGCTCGACAGCAGGAACTGATTCGCGACGAAGGCCATCACGCCCACGTTCATCAGCATCGCGCGCGCGTCGACCCCGTCCCGAGGATCACCGTCCTCGACGCCGACGGCCGTGCGCGCCGTCTCGGGCGCAGCGCGGGTCGCGGCATCCGTCTCGGCGGCCTGCGCGCGCCGCGCCCGGTGCTCCTCGGCCCTGCGGACGAGCCGCGCGATGACGGTGGGGTCCTCGGCGGCGGCGTCCCGCTCGGAATCGGACAGGAAGGGCCGGAGCTGCTCGAACATCTCACGGCGTCGCTCGGGCGGCACGTCCTTGAACGCCGACGCGTGCGCGCTCTCGATCACCGACGCGGGCAGTGTGTTGAGCAGATAGACGTAGCGCGAGATGCGCTCCTCCTCCGTCACCGACCGGTACGGGTCGCGACGCCGCCTGAGTCTCGAGAACACGCCCATGTGACACCCCCTGGATCCGCTCCCAGGCTACGCCGCGCGGCCCCGCCGCGGTACGCGCGCGTGCGCGGGTCGGTCCGGGCGGCGGGAATCTAGAGTGGACGCGTGCTGGAGTTCATCGTCGGATCGGGGCTGGCCACCGCGGCGGGCCTGAACGCGTGGATGCCGCTGTTCGTGCTGGGGATCGCCGATCGCTTCGTTCCGGCCGTCGAGCTGCCCGCCGGCTGGGCGTGGCTGTCGTCGGATGCCGCACTGTGGATCGTCGGCGTGCTCCTCGTCGTGGAGATCGTCGCCGACAAGATCCCCGCCGTCGACTCCGTCAACGACGTGATCCAGACCGCGGTGCGGCCGGTGGCGGGAGGCATCGCGTTCGGCGCGGGCTCGAGCGCCGAGACGGTCCGGGTGGACGACCCGGACCTGTTCGCGGGGACGGCCTGGATCCCGATCGTCGTCGGCGTCGTCATCGCACTGGCCGTCCACGTCGCGAAGACGGCCGTCCGTCCGGCGGCCAACCTGGCCACGGCGGGCATGGCCGCGCCCGCCGTCAGCACCGCCGAGGACGCCACAGCGCTCGGCCTGTCGGTGTTCGCGATCCTGCTGCCCCTCGTCGCGCTCGTCATCATGATCGCGCTCGTCGTCGCGGTCGCGCTCGCCCTGCGGGCACGGCGCCGGCGGCGGCTCGGTACGACGACGGATGCCGCTCCCCCGCCCCCTCCGGACACAGAGAGCTCCCGAGGCTAACCCCGGCCCGTGCGTCCGCCGACGTGCTCCGGCAGGCGGTTCCACAGCTCGTCGGTCTGGCGCAGCGTCTCGTCGAGGGTTCCCGCGGTGTCGATCACCACGTCGGCGATGCGAAGGCGCGCCTCGTCGGGAGCCTGCGACGCGATCCGCGCGGCGGCCTCCGCCTCGCTGAGCCCGCGCAGCTCGACGAGCCGCGCGGCCCGGATGTCTGCGGGAGCGTGCGCCACGACGACGAGCTCCCACGGGTCCTCCGCGCGGGCCTCCACCAGGAGCGGCACGTCGTAGACGACGATCGCGGCAGGGTCGGCCGCGAAGGCCTCGGCGAAACGGCGCGCCGACTCCGCCCGGACGGCGGGATGCACGATGGCGTTGAGCCTGCGGATCGCCGCCTCATCGCCGAAGACACGGCTGCCCAGCGCCGCGCGGTCGAGGGATCCGTCGGGTCGCAGCATCTCGTCGCCGAAGGCGTCGGCGATCGCGTCGAGCACCGGCGAGCCGGGTGCCTGCACTTCGCGCACGAGCTGGTCGGCGTCGATCACGACGGCGCCGTGCTCGGCCAGGCGGCGGGCGATCGTGGACTTTCCCGAGGCGATGCCTCCGGTGAGGGCGACGAGCGGCATGAGTCGAGGATGCCACGTCCGCGACCGTCCCCGGCGCCGGCAAGCCTGCGGACTTCTTGAGGCTGCGCTGAGCGGGAGTTGAGGGGCCGGGAGTAGCGTCGGGGGCACCCGAAGGACAGGATCCGCAGGTGCGGAGCTGGGGAGGGCGGAGGATGAGCGCCGGACGCGACCACGTTGCGCACGACGCCGATCCGCCCCTCCGCACACGCCGCGCCGCCCGTCAGCTCGATGGCAGGCGCGGAGGGATCGTCCGGGAGTGCGGGCCGGCCGCTCGCGTGGGGACGAAAGCGGCCGGGCCCCGCACGTCGAGGACGCGCGTGGGGCGGGGAATGGGGGCATCTCCCGCCCTCCGCGCGCCCTGTCTTCCAGCCGCGACGAGCCGCCGTGCGCTCGCCGCCGCCGGCTTCCTTCCTCGCCGCGTCCGCTGATGGACGATCGGCCCCGCGGATTCCAGACCGTGTTCTGGGATATCATTTCGGACGTCCAGGACCGGTCGTCCGCAACACCGTTCGGGGAAGGTGCAACGGTGCAGGAATCTCGTATCGCCGTCGTCATCGAAGACGAGGCAGACATCCGGTCGCTGCTGTCCACCGTCCTCGGACAGGCCGGATTCGAGGTTCACGGCGCGGCCAACGGTGCCGACGGGGTCCAGCTCGTGCGCGAGCGCCGACCGCTGGTGACGACACTCGACGTCAACATGCCCGGCATGGACGGCTTCGAGACGGCCAAGCGCATCCGCGCCATCAGCTCGACCTACATCGTCATGCTGAGCGCGCGCACGGAGGAGATCGACGCCCTGCAGGGCCTCGAAGCGGGAGCCGACGACTACGTCGCGAAGCCGTTCCGGCCCCGCGAGCTGCGCGCGCGGATCGACGCCATGCTGCGCAGGCCCCGCCACGTCGCGCCGGCCGAGTCAGCGGATGCCGCGCCGCCCGCCGCCGACGACGGTTCGTGGCTCGAGCACCGCGGCCTCAGGCTCAACGCCGAGACGCACATCGTCACCGTCGACGGCCACGACATCGAGCTGACGCGCAGCGAGTTCGACATCCTCGCCGACCTGCTGGTCGCCGGCCGGCGCGTGCGCGCGAAGTCGGACCTCGCGATCATGCTGCGCGGCGACCAGTACGTGGCGAATGACTTCGTCAGCGACAGCGACGCCCGCGCCATCGAGGTGCACATGGCCAATCTGCGGCGCAAGCTCGGCGAGTCGCCGTCTCAGCCGCGGTGGATCGAGACGGTGCGGGGCGTCGGCTACCGGCTCACCGCCTGATCACCCGCCGTCCACGCCGGTCACTCGCCCTCGTCGACCAGCACCGAGGTCTCGACGTTCGCAGCCGCCCGGCTGGCGGCGTCGCGCGCCGCGCCGACGAGGCGGGCGGGCTCGTAGCCGGCGGAGTCGCTCAGCGCGACCCCGACGCCGACGACGGGGATCACGCCTTCGCCGACCTTCGCGAGGTCGTCGAACAGCGCGCGGTAGATCGCGCCGGCCTGGCGGCGCGCCTCCGGCCCGGAGGCGACCGCGAGGGCCACGACGAACCCGGTGGGGCCGTCCTCGGCGACGACCGCGTTGGTGGGCGCGTGCCGCCGGACCCCTGCACGCCACGTCTCCGAGACCGCGCCGGCCACATCGCTTCCGAAGGCCGTGGAGATGTCGTCGAGGTCGTCCAGTCGCACGGACGTCACGGCCACGAGCTCTCCGCGCCGCGACGCCCGGTCGCACAGCACCTCGAGGAAGGCGGGGAAGGACGACCCGTCGACGATGCCCGATTCGGCGTCGCCGGACGGAGCGCGCATGAGGTAGCCCCGCATCGGCGCACGGCTCGCCCGCAGCACCGAGGTCACGACGACCGCGACGATGGTGAGGGTGACGGTGAGGAAGCTCGTGCTGATGGTGCCGAACGCGGTCCGGAACAGGGCGCTGTCGGGTCCCGAGGTCACGAATGCCGTCGTGCGCGACACGTAGTACAGCGATTGGAAGCCGAGGACCGCGCCCAGCACCCACGCGGTGCGCGACTCCCGCATGTCGCCACGGAAGCACTCTGTCGCGCCGGCCGCGGCGAAGGCCAGCAGCGGCACGAACATCCACAGCGCGCCCGCCCAGTCCCCGCCCTGCGCGCCCTCAACCGCGACCGCCACAGCGGCCCCGATCACCCCGGCCGCGACCACGAGCGACGCCCACTGCATCCGGCGGCCGTTGAAGCGGCGGCATCCGAGCCACATGCACCCCGTGCCGGCGACGAAGGAGGCGTTCCCGACGGCGATGGCCCACCAGGCGCCCTCCGACAGCACCCAGACGGTGTAGGCGAGCGTCGTGAGCATGCCGGCGAGGAAGGCGAGCGACCAGATCCGGCCGGCGCCCTCGTCGCGGCGGAGGATCGTCTCGATGATGAACAGCACGCCGCTGACATTGACCACGAGCGCGGTGATGAGGTGGACGCTGGCGAGGTCGAGCGTCATGATCTGTCTCCTTCCGGGGCGACCGCGGGCAGCTTGACGATGAACGTCGAGCCCACGCCGGGAGCGGTGTGCAGGGCGAGCTCGCCCCCGTGGGCCCGCACGATGTCGCGGGTGATCGCCAGGCCCAGCCCGGTCCCGGCGCGGCGCTCCCCTCCCGCCTTGTAGTACCGCTGGAACAGGCGCGAGCGATCGGCGTCCGAGATGCCGACGCCGGTGTCGCGCACCAGGATCCAGCTCGACGTCCCGTCACTGGTAGTCCCGACGAACACGGTGCCGCCGTCCTTGTTGTACGCGATGGCGTTGGAGACCAGGTTGTCGACGACCTGCCGGAGCCGCAGCGGGTCCGCCCACGCCGCCGCCGGCTCCAGCCCCGTCTGGTCGATCGTGATGGCGCGTGCCGCGGCACGAGGCGCCGCATCGGCTGCGGCGGCGCCGACGAGCTCGCGCGCGTCGAGCAGCTGGGGCACGAGCGAGGCCTCCACCGAGGACGGGGACGAGCTCGACGCCGCCAGGATGTCGGCGACGATCCGCAGCAGTCGCTCGGCGTTGCGCTCGGCGATGTCGAGCCCGGCACGCACGGTCTCGGGGGTGTCGGGGTCCTCGATCGCCAGATCGAGGTAGCCGAGGATCGACGTGAGGGGGGTGCGCAGCTCGTGCGAGACCGAGGCGACCAGGTCGTCCCGGGCACGGAGGGCGGTCAGCTCGGCGGTCACGTCGCGCGATACGACCACGGCGCCCGCGTCGCCCCCGTCCGGGTCGGTGATGCGCCGCGCCGTGATGTTCAGCGCGCGGCGCGGGCCGGGTTCCTCACCGAACCACACCACCTGATCGTCGAACGCCTCGCCGCGCCGCGCCCGTTCGAGCGGAAGCTCGTCGTGCGGCATCCGGGAGGTGCCGTCGTCGCGGAAGGCGGGCACCTCGGACGCCTCGTCCGGTTCGAGGCCCAGCTGCAGTCTGCCGTGCGCCTCGTTGGTGATCGTGACCCGCCCGTCGGGGCGCAGCCGCACGACTCCGAAGTCGACGGCGTCGAGCACCTCGGTGACGACCTGCTCCTGTCGGCGGGTACGGGCCAGGACGCTCCGCAGCAGCTCGGACTGCTTGGCCAGCAGCATCCGCTGCGCGTCCGAGCGCCGCGCGTTGAGGTGGCTCGTCGCCGCCAGCGCGGTCAGCACGAGCGGGAGCAGGAAGGTGAGGTACGTGACCTCCGTCGCGCTGAGCGCGGCCAGCACGCTGGCGATGCCCGCGATCGCCACGATCACCCCCGACAGCCCCATCAGCCCGAAGCCGCCGGCGAGCCAGGTGGTGGGGAAGATCCACAGGAGGCCGATGACGGTGTCGGGTGCTGCGACCTGCATCAGTGTGATCGCGAGGATGTCGACGGCCGGCACCAGCGCGACCCAGCCGTAGCTGATGCGGCCCCACGGGATGACGACGGTCGCCGCCGCGACGACGACCACGATCACCACGCCGAGGAAGAACAGCTGCGGGTCGCCCGTGAACGGCCCGATCGCCACGAACACGCCGAGGACGAAGACGACGGCCGCCAGCAGCAGCTGATTGAGCGTCGCCGTGCGACCGCGCGTGCGGTCGGCCGCGTCGGGTGCCGTCACTCCCGGGCGCGGGCGGCCGGTGAGCACGCCCGGTTCGCGCGGTCTCGCGGCGGTCATACCGCGACGCTAACGGATGCCCGCCCGCGCGTGTGCGGGGCGCGCGCGGCATTCCCGTCCCGCGACAGCGGGCGGGACGCCCCGCGAGGGGTCAGAACCCGAAGTCGCCGCCGAAGTCGCCGCCCATGTCTCCGAATCCGCCCATGTCGCCGGCCGCGTCGCCGCCCCACCCGGAGCCGGGGTCGCCCCAGCCGGCGTCGCCCGCCCCGGCGTCGCCCGCCCCGGCGTCGCCCGCGGCATCCGCTCCGGTGTCTCCCCCGCCGTCGCCGGAGCCGTCCTCGGCGGCCGAGCCGTCCTGGTAGCCCTGGTCGTACGCCATGCCGGGCGCCAGGAACGAGCTCACGAGCGCGGAGCCGATGACGTAGCCGACGACGGTGCCGAGGATCGACGAGCCGAGCATCGACCCGAACGAGGGGCCGCCGCCCTGTCGCTGCGGCCCGAGGGTGCGCTCCATGAAGCCGGGGTTCTGGTACTCGGCCCGCGTCGCCGCCCGCGCCATCGCCTGCGGGTCGGTCGACCGAGGCTGCTCGTACGGCGGCAGGCCCGCGGAGAGCTCGGCGAGCACCTGCTGCCGCTGCGGCTCGGTGAGCTTCGCGAAGGCCTCCGCGTGCACCTGTTCGATCGTCTCGGGCGGCGCCGTCCGCAGCAGGTAGCGGTAGCGCTCGACCGCGATCTCGTCCTGGCTGCGCGGCGGCTGCATGCCCGGCCGGGACGGCGGAGTCTGCCCGCCGTAGGAGTTCTGCGGCACCGGCGGGGCCTGGCGCGCGTCGTCCGAGGCTCCGAAGAGTCGATCGAGGAATCCCATGGTCTGCTCCGTCCTGCGGGGTGGTGCGGTGTCTCACACGCTAGAGGCGGTTCCTCTGAGCGGGCTGGAGGGTCGACCGCCGCCGTCCGCCCAGCGTAGGGTTGCTACCCGCGCGCGGCGAGCGCCTCGCTCAGCCACCGGGCGTGCTGATCCCACGGGTCGTCGACCCCGGCGGCCAGCACGGCGATGTGGGCGGTGAGGGCTTCGGAGCGTCGGAACCACTCCGTGCGCGGGTGGCGGTCGGCCGCGAACTGCGCGTGCCGACGCTGCTCGAGCGCGCGCCCGCCGCGTTCGAAGGCGAGGAGCTCGTCGTGCCAGATCGCCGACAGGCGCTGCCTCGGGTTCGAGCTCGTTCCGATCTTGATGCGGTCGGCATAGCCGAGGTAGTAGACGACGTCCACGCGCGGGGGCGCCAGCTCGCCGTCGGGTATCTCGCCGTGGCGCCACTCGCACACCGCGCACAGCCATCCTGATGCGTAGTGCACTCCCAGGCGCGACCCGCAGAGCAGGCAGGGCGACGGCAGCACGTCGGTGAGACCGTACTTTACCCCGGCCCACTCCCCCGCCATCGCCAGGTGGGCCTCGCACAGCGGCACCGGAGCGCCGGCGGGCACCGGGCCGCGGCATCCGTCGTCATCCACGGCGCAGCGGACGGGAGCGGGGTTCACGGGCACACCGCGACACTACCCAGGACCACCGACGCCGCTGCCGAGGCGACGGCGGATGCCCGGCAGGCAGGCGAAAGGGCCGCCACCGGCAGGTGACGGCCCTTCGACCAGAGGTTCAGCGAACCGCGGGGCTCAGCCCGGGATCAGCGACCCGAGAGCTTCTCGCGCAGAGCGGCGAGCGCCTCGTCGTCGGCCAGCGTGCCCACCGGGCTGCTGTCGGACGAGAAGGTCGACGAGCCGGTCTCGGCCGGGGCGGCAGCCTCGGCCTCGAGAGCCTTCGTGACGGCGGCCTTGTGGGCCTCCCAGCGAGCGTGGGCGGCGGCGTACTCCTGCTCCCACTTCTCGCGCTGCTCGTCGAAGCCGTCGAGCCACGCGTTGGTCTCGGGGTCGAAGCCCTCGGGGTACTTGTACTCCCCGTTCTCGTCGTACTCCGTGACCATGCCGTAGAGGGCCGGGTCGAACTCGGTGCCGTTGGGGTCGACCGACTCGTTCGCCTGCTTGAGCGAGAGCGAGATGCGGCGACGCTCGAGGTCGATGTCGATGATCTTGACGAAGACCTCTTCACCGACCGACACGACCTGCTCGGCGAGCTCGACGTGCTTGCCCGACAGCTCCGAGATGTGCACGAGGCCCTCGATGCCGTCCGCGACGCGCACGAACGCGCCGAACGGAACGAGCTTGGTGACCTTGCCCGGCGCGACCTGGCCGATCGCGTGCGTGCGGGCGAAGACCTGCCACGGGTCCTCCTGGGTCGCCTTGAGCGACAGCGAGACGCGCTCGCGGTCCAGGTCGACCTCGAGGATCTCGACGGTGACCTCCTGGCCCACCTCGACGACCTCGGACGCGTGCTCGATGTGCTTCCACGACAGCTCCGAGACGTGGACGAGACCGTCGACGCCACCGAGGTCGACGAACGCACCGAAGTTGACGATCGACGAGACCGTGCCCTTGCGGACCTGGCCCTTGTGGAGGTTGTTGAGGAACGTCGTGCGCGACTCGGACTGCGTCTGCTCGAGCAGCGCGCGGCGCGAGAGCACCACGTTGTTGCGGTTCTTGTCGAGCTCGAGGATCTTCGCCTCGATCTCCTGGCCGAGGTACGGCGTGAGGTCGCGGACGCGGCGGAGCTCGATGAGCGAGGCGGGGAGGAAGCCGCGCAGGCCGATGTCGACGATCAGACCGCCCTTGACGACCTCGATGACGGAGCCGGTGACCACACCGTCGTTCTCCTTGATCTTCTCGACGTCGCCCCACGCGCGCTCGTACTGCGCACGCTTCTTGGAGAGGATGAGGCGGCCTTCCTTGTCCTCCTTCTGGAGAACGAGGGCTTCGACCTCGTCGCCGACCTTGACGACCTCGTTGGGGTCGACGTCGTGCTTGATGGAGAGCTCGCGCGAGGGGATGACACCCTCGGTCTTGTAGCCGACGTCGAGGAGGACCTCGTCGCGGTCGATCTTCACCACGGTGCCCTCGATCAGGTCGCCGTCGTTGAAGAACTTCAGAGTCTTCTCGACCGCGGCCAGGAAGTCCTCAGCAGAGCCGATGTCGTTGATCGCGACCTGCTTGGTGGCCGTGGCGGTCGTTGCGCTAGTCATGTAGTGGGTTGTCCTTGTTGGGTTGGGAGTCGGGCCGCGGCTTTCAGCGGCAGCCGGCCACGCGAGCGCGAACGGATGCCTCGAGCCGAGGCGAAGCGGATTGTGTAAAGCGATGCCACCCGGCCCTTGCGGGGTCCGGTCACCGGCGCGAACCGGTACTCAGGCGTGGCGAAACAGCCACACGAGTGACGATCCAGGGTATCAGAACGACGGGGTCGCCCGCGATGTTCCCGCGAAGCGCGGCTCGGGCGCCGCCGGCGCCCCGCGGCTCACCGCGGCAGGTCGATCGGCGCGGTGCTGGTGCGGTCGGGATCGAAGGCCTCGGCGGCAGGGGCGGGCTCTCCGCGCAGCTGCGCCAGCCGCTCGTCCTCGCGCCGCTGCGCCTCGGCGAGCCAGTCCCACCCCGAGGCCGCGGCGGCGTGCCGGACCCCGGGCACCGGCGCCGTGGCATGGGTCTCGTGCGCAGTCTCGGCGGTGGTGAGCGAGGCGGCGGGCGCCGGCTGCGGAGCGGGCATCATCGGCGCGCCGGCGAAGTCGGGCCGCCCGGCGGCGCCGCGCAGGCCCGCCTGCTGGATCACCCGCTGGATCGTCAGACCGCGTCCGTCGGGATCGCCCACGTAGCGGATGTCGCGAAGGCCCTGCTCCTGGGCGGCCGATTCGAAGACGAAGTGCCCATAGCCGAAGATGCGGCCGATGGCGGGCTTGTGCACCGAGATGTCGAGGATGCGCGTGAGCGGCATCGTCGCGATGCGCTGCGACACGATGCCGTGCACGCGGAACACCCGCATGTTGGTGATCACGAACCGGTCGGTGTGCTGTTCGAAGAGGCGCCAGACGGCGTGCACCATCACCGCGCCGCCGAGCACCGCGGGCACCCACCACGCCTGCGCGGGGACGGAGAACGTCAGGAGCAGCACGACGATGCCGGCGAACAGCTCGAGCGCGGCCGAGGCGCTGGCGGCCCAGTGCTTGCGCACCTCGTCGACGATCCGCTCCCCCTGATCCGTGATCAGGTGCTTGTCGATCCGCGGATCGAACACGGTCAGCCCTGGGCGAGGGCCACGAAGAAGTCGACCACGGCGGCACCCGCACCCCACACCGCACCGATGGCGCCCTGCACGGCGTTCGCCGCGTCCTGCGGCCTGGTGATGAGGTAGAAGACCGCGAACGCGATGACGAGCAGCAGCACGATGCGCTTGACGAGCTTCACGGTTCGGGTGTCCCTTCGACTTCTGCTGTTCTACCGCACGCGCGGCCGGTCGCGCGCAGGCGCGCGGGCGCGTCGCGGATCGCCGGCGCACCGGATCGGCCGCTGCGCGCGTCCCTGCTCACGGCCGCAGGAGCACCTTGACGGCGCGTCGTTCGTCCATCGCGGCATACGCCTCGGCGGCCTCCGACAGCGGGAGCACGAGGTCGAACACGCGCCCGGGCCGGATCGCGCCCGAGCGGACGTCGGGCAGCAGCTCCTCGATGTAGCCGCGGACCGGCGCGACGCCGCCGTTGACCCCGACGTTGCGACCGAACATCTCACGCACCGGCAGCTCGGGGCCGCCGTTGGGCACGCCCACGTATCCGACCATCCCGCCGGGCCGGGTGGAGCGCAGCGCCTGATCCATCGACTCCTTGGTGCCGACGCACTCGAGCACGCGGTCTGCGCCGACGCCGTCGGTGAGCTCGCGGACGGCCTCGACGCCCGCATCGCCGCGCTCCTGCACGATGTGGGTGGCGCCGAGCTCGCGGGCGAGCGCCTGTCGCTGCGGGTGGCGCGACATCGCGATGATGGTCCCGGCGCCCAGCCGCTTGGCCGCGATGATCGCGCACAGTCCCACCGCGCCGTCGCCGACGACCGCGACGCTGTCGCCGGGCCGGACTCCGGCAGAGACGGCGGCGTGGTGGCCGGTGCCCATGACGTCGCTGAGCGTGAGCAGACCGGGGATCTCGTCGTCGGCCACCGGTCCCGGGACGACGGCGAGGGTGCCGTCCGCGAGCGGCACGCGGACGCGCTCGCCCTGGCCGCCGTCGGCGAAGCCGCCGAAGCGGTCGTCGCTCCCCCACCAGCCGCCGGTGAGGCAAGAGGTGCTGACGCCGTTGCGGCAGTTCGCGCAGGTGCCGTCGCACACGTAGAACGGCGCGATCACGAAGTCGCCGGGACGCACGATCCTCACGTCGGGGCCGACCTCCTCGACCACGCCGACGAACTCGTGGCCGATCCGGTGCGGCTCGGTCGTCGGGGTCACGCCGCGGTACGGCCAGAGGTCAGAGCCGCACACACAGGCGGCGACGACGCGGACGATCGCATCGCCGCCGGTGGACAGCACCGGATCGGGGACGGACTCGACGCGGATGTCTCGGGCTGCGTGGATGACGGTGGCGAGCATGCGTCCGAGCCTAAGGGCCCCGGTGGGGCGGCGGGCTGCGCTGCCGCTCGACGCGAGACGCGAGACGCGAGACGTCCCGACGATAGGGCGTCCCGGGCCCGCCCCCTGTCAGCATGTACCCATGTGGATCGGATGGATCGAGTTCGACCTGCTCCTGGGCGACGTGCGATCGCTGAAGGAGAAGCGCAGCGTGCTGCGGCCGCTGATCGCCGAGCTCAGCCGCCGCACCGAGGCGGCCGCGGCCGAGGTCGGCGAGCACGACCTGCACCGACGCGCCCGGATCGGCGTGTCGGTCGTGGCATCCGGGGCGTCGCACGTGCGCGACGTCCTCGACCACGCCGAGCGGCTGGTGGCCGAGCGGCCCGAGGTGACCCTGCTCTCGGCCCACCGCGGGCTGCATTCGAGCGAGGACTGAGCTCAGCCGGCCACCGCGTGGCCGATGGCCTCGTCCCCGGCTCCGAAGCGGATGGTGCGGCCGATGGTCGAGTCGTCCGCGATCGCCGCCGCGATCACCGCCGCGACGTCGGCACGCGGCACCTCGCCGGAGCCCTCGGGGTCGATCGCGATGCGTCCGGTGGGCGGGTCGAGCGTCAGCGTCCCCGGGGCCAGGATGGTCCAGTCGAGGCCGCTCTGCGCGAGGTGCGCGTCGGCGGCCCATTTCGCGTCGGCGTACGGGAAGAACGAGCTGTCGCGGGCGACGCCGTGGTCCTGCCGGGAGCCGATCCACGACACCATCACGTACCGCAGCGCGCCCGCGGCCGCGGCGGCGTCCATCGAGCGGATCGCCGCATCCCGGTCGACGGCGTACGTGCGCGCCGGGTCTCCTCCGCCGGCGCCGGCGGACCACACGACGACGTCGTTCCCCGCGACGAGGTTGGTCAGCTGGTCGAGGTCGAAGGTCTCGATGTCGGCGACGAGCGCCTGCGCGCCGGTCGCCGCGACCTCGGCGGCATGGTCGGGGTTGCGGATCACCGCGGTCACGGTGTGTCCTCGCGACACCAGCAGCGGCTCGAGCAGCAGCGCGACCCTGCCGTGGCCACCGAGGATCAGGATGCGGGCCATGGGACTCCCTCCGTCGGACCACCCACGCTACGCCAGCGGGCCATCGGCCGGGTCACCGCCTCCGGTCCGCGGGCGCACGCAGGCCGCCCCTCCCGGCACCGTCGCGGTCGCTGCTCACGCGAACGCCGCGGCGAACTCCTCCGAGGGCTCGATCGGCTCGATGACGTCTACGAGCACGCCGCCGGGTGCGGCGAGGATGAAGTGCCGCTGTCCGAACGGCTCGTCGCGCAGCGCCAGCACGCATTCCGCTCCGCCACCGGTGACCAGGCGCTCGTACGCCGCCCGCGCGTCGTCGACCTCCACGTTCAGCAGCACGCCCCGCACCGGCGCGCCGAAGCCTGCCGGGATCGAGTCGTGGTCGCTCGCGAGGAACGCCAGCTCTGCTCCGTCCCGCACGAGGCTGACGTACCAGTCGGCCGCGAACGTCCGCGTGAAGCCGAAGCGCTCCTCGAAGAAGCGCGCGGCGGCCGCGGCATCCGTCGTCATGACCACCGGGTAGAAGCTCGTCATCGTCTCCATCGGCCGGCTCCTTTACATACGATGAGTTCGTAAGCAACGATACATACACCACGCACGTAAAGGAACCCATGCCCCGAGCAAGTGCTGCCGACGCCGCCGAGACTTCACGCCGCGTGCTCGAGGCGGCGCAGGAGCGCTTCGCCGCGGATGGCTTCGCCGCGGCATCCGTCGACGACATCGCCCGCCGCGCGCGCGTCACCCGCGGGGCCGTCTACCACCACTACGGCAGCAAGCCCGGGCTGTTCCGCGCCGTCGCCGAGCGGCTGCAGGGCGAGATCGCCGCGCGGGTCGTCGCGGCGGCGGAGAGCGAGACGGATGCCGCGGACCAGCTGCGCGCCGGAAGCCATGCCTTCCTCGACGCGATCACCGACGATCGCGCGGTGCGCGTGCTCCTCGTCGACGCACCCGCCGTCCTGGGGTGGGCGCAGTGGCGGGAGCTCGACGCGCAAGCCGCGGGGCGTGAGCTGCGCGAGGCGATCGCGGCGCTCGGCACCGTTCCGCCGGGTCTCGTCGACGCCGTGACCCGCCAGCTGAGCGGCGCCATGAACGAGGCGGCGCTGTGGCTGGCTGACGGGCCGGGCGACGCCCGGGCCCGGGCGTCCGCGCATGACGCCCTCGACCTGCTTCTGGACGCCGTCGCGCCCCGCTGAGGATCAGGCGGCGAGCGCCTCGCGCTCGGCGACGATCGCCCGCACCGCGTCGCGCCCGGCGCGATTGGCGCCGACCGTCGACTGCGACGGTCCGTAGCCGATGAGGAACAGCCGTGGCTCGTCGATCGACCGGCCGTTCTCGACACGGACGCCTCCCTCGGGGGTGCGCAGCCGCAGCGGGGCGAGGTGGTCGAGCGCAGGCCGGAAGCCCGTGGCCCACAGGATCGCGTCGGCCGGCTCGAAGGACCCGTCCGGCATGCGCACGCCGTGCTCCTCGATCCCGGTGAACATCGGATGGCGCACGAGCACGCCACGCGCCTCGGCGGCGCGCGCCCACGGCGTCCAGCGCATGCCCGTCACCGAGATGACGCTGCCCGGCGGCAGACCGCGACGGACCCGATCCTCGACCCCGGCGATGGCGGCGACGCGGGCGGGGACGTCGAAGTCCTCGTCGACCCAGTGGGGTTCCCGCCGGGTGACCCAGAACGTGTCGGCCACGTGCGAGATCTCGTCGAGCAGCTGCACGGCCGAGATCCCGGCACCGACGATCACGACACGCTTGCCGCGGAACTCCTCCGCCGAGACGTAGTCCGCGACGTGGAGCTGCCGGCCGCGGAACCGCTCCTGCCCGCGATAGTGCGGCCAGAAGGGACGTCGCCACGTGCCGGTGGCGTTGACGACGTGCCTTGCGGCCCAGGAGCCGCTGTCGCTCTCGACCACGAGGCGGCCGTCCGAGTCGGCGCGTCGCACCGCCCTCACCCTCACCGGGCGGAGCACGTCGAGCGCGAAGCGCTCCTCGTACGCGGCGAAGTACGCCGGCAGGACGTCGCGGCTGGCTGCCGCCGGGTCGGCGGGCGGAACCGGGAAGCCCGGCAGCTCGTGGATGCCGTTGACCGTCGCCATCCGCAGCGACGCCCACCGGTGCTGCCACGCGCCGCCCGGCCGCACGTCGGCGTCGAGGACGACGAACGACGGATCGGAGGCCGCCGCTCGCGCGAGCGGCACGAAGCCGCGCCGCTGCAGGTGGTAGGCGGCGGACAGACCCGCCTGCCCGGCGCCGATCACGACGACGTCGACGGGTGCGGGCTCCATACCCCCGACAACCTTCCCCGGCCCGAGGGGATTCCCGGGCCGGGCCGGTGTCAGTTGAGGGCGCGCGTCGACGACGGGATGACGCCACCCCGGTAGAGATCGGCCGCGGTGTCCTGCAGCGCCGTCAGCGCCACGCGCTGCGTCGTCGGGCCGTACGAGATGCGAGCGACCCCGAGCTGCTCGTACTCCGTCGACGAGAGGGCGCCGGGCAGGCCGATGACGCTGATCTTGCGCTCCCCGATGCCGTCCACGAGCTGCCGGGTGACGTCGGCGTTCAGCACTCCCGGTACGAACACGAGGTCGGCGCCGGCGTCGAGGTAGGCGCGCCCGCGCTCGATCGCGTCCGCGATCGACTCCTCCACCGGCCGGTCCCCCGCACGCACGAAGGCGTCGGTGCGGGCGTTGAGCACGAACGGCACGCCCTCGGCCTCACCGGCGGCGACGATGGCCTTCACGGCCGCGACGGCTTCGTCGAGGGGTCGCAGCCGGTCCTCGACGTTGCCGCCCACCACGCCCACGCCGATCGCCCGGCGGACGGTCTCGCCCGCGTCGTCGTAGCCGGCGTCGAGGTCGGCGCTCACCGGCAGGTCGCCGGCGGCTTCGACGATGCGGCCGAGCATGTCGAGGGAGACGTCGAGGGGGATGGTGCCGTCACGGTAGCCGAACGACGCGGCGATCGAGTGCCCGGCGGTCGCGATGGCCCGCGTCTCGGGGAGCGCGGCGATGGTCCGGGTCGACACGGCATCCCAGACGTTCACCAGGCGCAGGATCTCGGGGGCGGCGTGCATCCGGGCGAGGGTCAGTGCTTTCTCGGCGTGAGTGGTCATGGGTTTCACGCTATCGGCGCCCGAGCATGCCGCGGCCCGGTCAGCCCGGATCGATGCGTCCGTCCAGGTACCACCACCGCCCGCTCTGCGTGACGAACCGGCTGCGCTCGTGCAGCACGCCACGCTCGGCGCCGGACCGCCAGCCGGCGCGGAACTCGACGATGCCGCGCTTGTCGCCCTCCGCCCCGGCGTCCACCTCGATGATCTCCAGGCCCGTCCAGCGCTGCGCGGGGTCGAGGGTCAGCTCCTCGGGCCGGGTGCCCGGATGCCACGTGTCGGACAGGTGACGCTCGTCTCCGACGACGAAAGCGGTGTAGCGCGAGCGCATGAGGCGCTCGGCTGTCGGGGCCGGAGTCCCGCGCAGCAGCGGGGCGCAGCATCCGCCGAAAGCGTCTCCGCTGCCGCACGGGCAGGGGTCGGTGTCTGCGACGCGCGGGAAGCCGGTTCCCGGCCCGCCGCGGGCGGCGCCGGACGGCATGTCACGCACCCGCCTTCTCGGCGCACGAGACGCAGCGGGTCGCGAAGGGGCGCGCCCGGAGGCGTGCGATCGGGATGCCTCGCCCGCAGTCCACGCAGACCCCGTAGGTGCCCGCCTCCCAGCGCCGGACAGCCTCGTCGATCTCCCCGATCTCCCTGCGCGCGGCCTCGGCCAGACCGACGGCGCGCGCCCACTCGCCCGACAGCGTGACACCCTCGGGGTCGTGCTCGTCGTCGGCGACATCGGCACCGCGGTCGGCGCGGAGCTCGGCGAGCGTGTCGTCCAGGGTGGCCAGGCGGGCCGTCGCCGCGTCGTGCAGCTCGTCGAGGAGCGCGCGCAGCTCGCGCCGGCCCGCGGCGGTGGTCATCGCACGAGGATACGCCCGGATGCCGCGACCGCCGCGGCGGCGTGCCGTGGACGGTCCCGGCGCGGCCGCGTGGCGGCGCCCCGGCAGTGCCCGCGCGCGCGTCCGGTGTTTGCACGGCGGAGGCATGGCCGGCTCCCAGGCGGGAGTGCCACCATGGTTGCGTTCACGAGGCGGAGCTGTCCGGTTTCGTCTCGTGCACCGAACGGCGATGCGTCTCGCCCGGACCGTGCGTCCCCCTAGCGCCGGCTTCCCGCGGACCCGCCCGAAGCCGGCGATCCGAGCCCCCGTCGTGATCGCCGGCTTCTCTGTCTTCGGGTGTGGATAACTCGCGAGCGGCTCCGGGCCTGCCGGTTACCGTGGGGGCGTGAGGAATCGCGCGCTCGCAGTCATCGGCACTGCGGTGCTGCTCGCCCTGTCCGGGTGCACGACCCCCGAGCCGGCCACCCCTACCCCCACGGCGGCCTTCTCCAGCGAGGAAGAAGCCTTCGCCGCCGCCGAGGAGACCTACCGGGCGTACGTGGATGCGCTGAACCAGGTCGATCTGAGCGACCCGGAGACGTTCGAGCAACTGTATTCACTGACGGTCGCTGATCTCAACGCGTCGGATCGCAAGCAGTTCTCCGAATGGCATGCCGATGGGTTGACCAAGACCGGTGACGCGGTGGTCTCGCGAGTCGAAGGTAAGAGCTACGAGGAGGAATCCGGTCGCGTGGAGATTGACGCCTGCTACGACGTCGGTGCGGTGGACATCAAGAATGCGCAGGGTGAGTCACTTGTGTCGGCAGAGCGGCCTGACATCCAACCACTGACGGTGGTCCTCGTTTCGGAAACGGGGCAACCTACCGGGCTTTCGATCGCCGCGATCTCAGCGTCGGAGCGACTGCAGTGCTGACGGCGGCGTCACTCGCTGCGGTGCTGCTCCTTGGCGGTCCAGTAACAATGGGAGAAGGCACATGCGCGACCGGAACACCGCTCCTGACAGGCTGCCCATCGGTCAGCAATAGCGGTAGAGAAGTAGTCGTTTCAGCTGACAGTTCACACAACGGCGCTGCTCCGGGCTTACGGACGCCCGGTTCCGAAGGCTCGGCGGTTGCACCAGCTTCTCCATCCCCCGCGCCGCCCGAGGACTGCGGGCCGCTGAACCGCTGCATCGAGTACAGCGTGGTCGGGATCCCCGACGTGACGCTCGCCGATCTCGCCTCGTTCCGCCCCTCGCCGCCGACCCTCGGCGGCGAGCCGGCCGGCTTCGGGGTCGTGGGCATGCCGACGAACCTGGTGGCGACGGCATCCGAGGAGCGCATCCCGGGGACCGTGCTGGGCTGGGACGTGACGGTGCGGTTCCTGCCGACCGCGTACGTGTTCGACCACGGCGACGGCACCGTCGGACGCTCCACGACCGGGGGCGCGTCGTGGACGTCGCTCGGACAGGGGCAGTTCACGCCGACCGCGACGAGCCACGTGTACCGGGAGCGCGGCACCTACGACGTGTCGGTGACCGTCGAGTACGCGGCATCCGTCGACTTCGGCAGCGGCGCGTGGCACGCCGTGCCGGGTGTCGTCCGCGCGGCCGGGCCGGGCTACGGCGTCCGCATCGTCGAGGCGCGCACGGCGCTCGTCGACCGGACGTGCGCCGAGGACTCCTCCGCGGCGGGCTGCTGAGCGCCGAACCCGATCGCAGCGCGCAGCCGGCCGGCGAGGCGCGCGAGCGCCCGCAGCGGCACTCCGATGACGAGGGCGACCGCACCCGCCGGAGAGGTGTCGCTGCGTCCCAGGGCGACCTTGCGCTCCCACGCGTCGCGGAGGGCGCCGCCGCGCCGTGCGAAGGCGGCGCGCCCCGGCAGCATCCCGGCCCGGCGCGCCGTGACCAGCTTCTCGACCCGGTCGGCCCAGTCGTCCTCGGCCGGATCGTGGAAGTAGTTGTCGTCGAGCCACTCCGGGTCGGGATGGCGGAACCGCCGCGCGACGACGTCGTGCTCGGAGGCCAGCAGATCCGCGTCGGCGAGCGTCTCGTTGATCAGCTGCGGCGACACTCCGTAGGTGTCCAGCGCGATGACGGGGATGCCGCGGGCGACCGCCTCGATCGCGGCGGTCGAGCTGACCGTCACGAGCCCCTCGGCCGTCGAGAGCGCCTCCCCCATCGGGCCCGTCGAGGTGACGAGGTTGGGCGGCAGCGGCCCCAGCGAGGCGAGCAGCTCGGGGTATCCGTCCTGCTCGAGGTGGGTCTGGTGCTCCCCGCTCGCGGCCCGCAGCTTCACGACCACCCGCCGCGACGGATCGGCGACGGCCGCCCGCACCATGAGCCGCGCGATCCCGAGTCGGTCGGAGCGGCCGGCGGGCACTTTGGCCTGCGGGGCGAAGACGAGGTCGGTGCCGCCCGTCGCCCCGCGCTCATCGCGCGCGCCTGTCCCCGCCACCGCCGCGCCGCGTGCGAACGGCAGCGTCGCGAGGGCGTAGCGGTGCGCGTAGCCGGTGCGTGCCGACAGGGCGGCGAACTCGCGCAGCTCGCGTCGGGAGTGCACCACGAACAGGTCGCACTGCAGGCGGTACACGACGGCCTTGCGCGTGGCGGGGATCGAGATCCCGGGCAGCCCCGTGACGACGACAGGGCGCGGCAGCAGGGCGGCGACATCGCGGGCGAGCACACGGACGAGCGGCCCGCGCGCACCGAGGACGACGACGTCGGCGCGCAGCTCCGACAGCCGCGCGGCGAGCCCGTCGTACGTCACGCGCTCGACCCGGTCCCGATCCACGCCGCTGCCCCGGAGCGCCGCGCCCAGCTGCGGTGCGCTGACCACGAGCGGCGTCTCGAGCACCAGGAGCGAGGCATCCCACCGGCCCGCGACGCCGCCGAGCAGCGCCGCGGCCCACTTCACGTACGAGTCGGTGTCGGCGATCGCGACGATCCGCAGCCGCGCGCCGTCGCCGGTCGTCGCCGTCACGCCGGCACGCGGCGCAGCTTCGCCATCGGCGCGAGCTCGCCGGGGTACACCCGCTTGACGCCGTCGCCGAGCGCGGCCTCGATGACGCGGATGTCGCGCACGAGGTGCGCGAGGCCCGTCGGCTCGAGGGACGCCGCGTGGTCCGAGCCCCACATGGTGCGGTCGAGGGTGATGTGCCGCTCGACGGCCACCGCGCCGAGGGCGACCGCGGCGAGCGAGATCTGCAGGCCGCGCTCGTGCCCCGAGTACCCGACGGGCACGCCCGGATACCGGTCGCGCAGCGTAGGGATCATGCGCAGGTTCGCCTCGGCAGGCTCCATCGGGTAGGTCGAGGTGGCGTGCATCAGCAGCAGGCGGTCGGTTCCCACGATGTCGATCGCCGCGTCGATCTGCTCGATCGTCGACATGCCGGTGGAGAGGATCACGGGCTTGCCGGTGTCGCGCAGCGCCTCCAGCAGCTCGCGGTCGGTCACCGATGCCGACGCCACCTTGTGGGCGACGACGCCGAGGTCCTCGAGGAACGCGATGCTCGGCACGTCCCACGGCGAGGCGAACCACTCGAGGCCGCGCAGCAGCGCGTGATCGGAGATCTCGATGTACTGATCCCGGTCGAACTCCACGCGCCGGCGGTACTCGAGGTACGACATCGTGCCCCACGGGGTCTCGCGGGCGACGTCGCGCATGTGCTCGGGCGTCGCGATCTCGGGGGTGCGCTTCTGGAACTTCACCGCGTCCGCGCCGGCGTCGGCGGCGACGTCGATGAGCCGCTTGGCGAGCTCGACGTCGCCGTTGTGGTTCAGTCCGATCTCGGCGATGACGTAGGCGGGGCGTCCGCCCCCGACGACGCGGGATCCGATGGTGACGGTCATGAGGCCTCCAGTGGTGCGGTGGGGTGATCGGATGCCGCATCGGCGGCGCGTTCGTGGACCTGTCGGGGTGCTCCTGCGGGCGTCGCGGGGCTGCGTCCGGCGAGCACGCGCTCGGCGAGGTCCCGGACGGCGCCGGAGCCCCCGGGCCGGTCGAGGACGACGCGCGCGGCGGAGAGCACGAGCGGGTGCGCGTCGGGGACGGCGACCGGCCATCCGACGATCTCGAGGCAGGAGAGGTCGTTGACGTCGTTGCCGAGATAGGCGATGCGGGAGAGCGGGATGCCGCGCCCCTTCGCCCAGTCGCGCAGGACGGCCGCTTTGTCGGCCGCTCCCTGCCGCACCTCGACACCGAGCTTGCGGCCGCGCGCGGCGACGACCGGGTTCGCCTCGGTGGAGAGGATGAGGAAGGGGATGCCGGCCGCACGCAGCAGCGACACGCCCATGCCGTCGGACCTGCTGACGGCGACCGACTCGATGCCGTCCTGATCGACCCGCACCCGGTCATCGGTGTGCACGCCGTCGAAGTCGGTGACGACGGCGTCGGCGGCGATCGCCGCACCGTGGCCGTCGGGCGCCCGGTCGATCAGGCCGGCGACCGCGCGGGCCGTCTCGAGCTCCTGGAGGGTGTCGATCTCGATCGCCGTGCGCGGGTCGACCTCGACGATGCCGATGCTTCCGAAGAAGCGGTGGCGCGCGGCGCGGAGACCGGAGGCCCGCAGGACGTAGAAGCCGCCCGTCTCGAGGTGGTGCGGATCGCGGTCCTGGCGGCGCGGGCGCACGTCGGCGTCGTGGTTGATCGCCTCGGCCGCGCCCCCGCCGCCCTTCCGCCACAGGAACCCGTAGGTCTCGACCGCGGAGAAGACGCTGTCGCGCCGGCGGGAGCGCACGAGCTGCACCGCGGTGGTCAGCGCGTCGACGTCGAGGAACGGCGACGTCGCCTGCAGGAAGGCCACGATCCCCGCATCCACCCGCCGCGCCTCGAGCACGTCGAGGGCGTGCAGCAGCGCGCTCTCGGAGCCGGCCTCGTCGCCCGAGAGGTCGGCGGGGCGCTCGACGATCTCGGCGCCCCACTCGGCGGCGACGGCGGCGATGTCGGCGTCGTCGGTGGTCACCACCACGCGGTCGATGGCGGGGCATCGGCGGGCGGCGTCGACGGCGCGCGCCACCAGCGGCACCCCGCCCACGCGCTGCAGGTTCTTGCGCAGGATGCCCTTCGACCCGCCCCGCGCGGGGATGATCGCGACGGCCTCGCTCATGCGGCCGCCCTTCGCGCGGAGGGCCGCGCGGCGCCCGTGCGCACGACGGCGCCCGTGCCCGCCAGCACCAGCGGAAGCGTCGTAGCGGTGCTCGACGGCAGCGTATGGACGTCCAGCGCCTCGCGGGCGCCCGCGAGCACCAGCTCGACCGGCAGCCCTGTCGTATGGATCCGCACTCCGGGCAGCGTCGCGACGGCGTCGAGCTGCTCCTGCGACTCGCGGCGATGCGGCAGATAGACCGCGGCGCCGGCCGTGGCATCCCGCACCCAGCGCAGGTAGTCCACCAGCATCATGCGGCCGTCGACCGGCAGCGCACTGCCGAGCACGATGCGCGGCCCGAGCTCGGGCGCGGCGGGCGCCGTCGCGCGCGTCCAGGAGAAATCGTGTCGACGGATGCCGAAGCCGCGGTCGGCCAGCGCGTCGAAGCGGTCCCCGCCCAGGTCGAAGGCGGTGAACACGCTCACCCGCCGCGCCGCGGCGCGACGGTGCACCAGCTCCGCGGCCAGCGGGGCGACCATCGTCGTGAGACCTCGCTCGTCGACGTGCGGCCGCGCGTACGGGCGCCGGCCCAAGAGCGTGTCGGCGAACGCGACGGCGAGTCCGCCGTCGTCGAGGAACGTGATCCGACGCGGCCGCAGGACGGCGGCGGCCAGACGGAACTGCCCTGAGAAGCCGTCGCCCACGAGCCAGTGGTCATGGCGGGCGAGCAGGCTCCACGGGATGCCGAGGTAGGGCGCGAGCTCGCCGAACGCGGCCCCGCGGGCGAGCATCTCGTCGGCGGTCGCCGAGATCTGCGCCGTGAGGCGCCCGGCGACCGGGACCGCCGTGCGATGCGCGGCGGCCCACTCGGCGGCGCCGATGAGCTGGAGCGGCGACTCCACCCACGCCAGCACGTCCTCGCGGCCCATGGCGTCTCCTCTCACCGCTGTCTCCCCACGGTGGGCGCGAGACGTGAACGCGACGGGTGCCGGCAGGCGACCGACGGACGTCCGGCGGGTGAACGACGCGTGCCGCGGCCCCGGTGGGCGCGCCGTCGGACCCGCGTGCCAGGATGAACGCGTGACAGAACGCCTCATGCTGCTGGACTCCGCCTCGCTGTACTTCCGCGCGTTCTACGGCGTCCCCGACACCGTGCGGGCGCCCGACGGCACGCCCGTGAACGCGGTGCGCGGCTTCCTCGACATCATCACGAGGCTCGTGTCCACCTACCGCCCCTCCCACCTCGTCGCCTGCTGGGACGACGATTGGCGGCCGCAGTGGCGGGTCGATCTCATCCCCACCTACAAGACGCACCGCGTCGCCGAGGTCGTCGCCGGCGGGCCCGACGTCGAGGTCGTCCCCGACCCCCTCGAGGTGCAGGTGCCGGTGATCCGCGAGGCGCTGGACACCCTCGGCATCCGGATCGTCGGCGCGCCGGCGCATGAGGCCGACGACGTGATCGGCACCCTCGCGACGACCGCGGCGATGCCCGTCGACATCGTCACGGGCGACCGCGACCTGTTCCAGCTCGTCGACGACGGACGCGACGTGCGCGTGGTCTACACCGCCCGGGGCATGAGCAACCTCGAAGTGCTCACCGACGCGTCGGTCGTGGCGAAGTACGGCGTCCTCCCCTCGCAGTACGCCGACTACGCGACGCTGCGCGGCGACTCGTCGGACGGGCTGCCGGGCGTCGCCGGTATCGGCGAGAAGACCGCGGCCGGCCTGCTCGCGACCCACGGCGATCTCGAGGGCATCATCGCCGCCGCGCAGGCGGGCGAGGGCATGTCGGCGGGGGTGCGCTCCAAGGTGCTGGCGGGTCTGCCCTATCTGGCCGTCGCACCACAGGTGGTCGCGGTCGTCCGCGACCTGCCGCTCGAGGTCCCCGATCCCCGTCTGCGCCCCCTGGACGACAGCGCGAGAGCGGATGCCGCCGCGCTGGCCGAGCGGTGGGCCCTCACCAGCGCGATGACGCGCATCGTCGACGCCCTGGACGCGCTGTAGGCAGCGGTCGGGCTGTCGTCAGCGGTCGCGCTGCCGTCAGCCGTCGCGCTGCCGTCAGCGGTCGCGGCCCGTCCACGCGCGCAGCCGCTCCAGCGGCCACGACGTGACGATGCGCTCGGCGGGCACGCCCAGCCGCTCCGCCCGTTCGGCGCCGTAGTCCAGCAGCGAGAGCTGCCCGGGCGCATGGGCGTCCGAATCGATGGAGAAGAGGCATCCGATCTCCAGCGCCAGCGCCATCAGCTCGTCCGGCGGGTCCTGCCGCTCGGGGCGCGAGTTGATCTCCACGGCGACGCCGTGCTCGGCGCACGCCTCGAAGACCGCGCGGGGGTCGAACGTCGAGGGTGGGCGCGTGCCGCGGGAGCCCTCCACCAGACGCCCGGTGACGTGCCCGAGCACGTCGACGTGCGGGTTGCGCGCAGCCGCGACCAGGCGTCTGGTCATCGGCCCGCGCTCCATGCGCAGCTTCGAGTGGGCCGAGGCCACCACGACGTCGAGCTCTCCCAGCAGCTCCGGCTCCTGGTCGAGCGCGCCGTCCTCGAGGATGTCGACCTCGATCCCCGACAGCAGCGTGAACCCGTCCCCGCTCATCCCCCCGACGACCTCGAGCTGCGCCCGCAGGCGCTCGGGCGACAGTCCGTTCGCGACCCGCAGCCGGGGCGAGTGGTCGGTCAGGGCGAGGTACTCGTGCCCGAGCGACCGCGCGGCCGCCACCATGAGGTCGATCGAGGTCAGGCCGTCGGACCAGTCGCTGTGCGAGTGCAGGTCACCGCGCAGCAGGGGCCGCAGCGACGACGTCCGCTGCACCCCGGCGCGCTCCCGCAGGTCGGCGAGGTACCCGGGCACCTCGCCCGACAGCGCCTGCTGGATGACAGCGAACGTGGACTCGCCGATGCCCTTGCGCCGGCGCAGCGATGCGGCATCCCGCAGCTCCTCGTCGCTCAGCCCCGCGATCGCGTCGGCTGCGGCCCGGAACGCCTTGGACTTGTACCGCGACGACCGCTCGCGCTCGAGCAGCGTCGCGATCTCGGTGAGCGCGTCGTGCGGGTTCACGCGTGGCTGCGGGCGAGGTCAGACGACATTCGCCCGCTTGATCACGACGGGGACGTCGGCGAGGCGGTGGATCGCCCACCCGAACAGGATCGCCAGCACTCCCATGCCGGCGGCGAAGAGCGCGACCCCGTAGGCGACCACGGAGGTGAAGAGCGACGCCCGGAGGAAGGACGCCTGCATCACCGTCGCGCGCACCGGGTCGTCCTGGTCGAGCTCGGCGTAGGTCTTCCCGCCGGACGCCTCCAGCGCGTGCTGGTTGATGATGTCGGCCTGCACATAGGCGGTGAAGGGCCCCGTCACCTGCTGCCCCTGGAACGCCGCGGCGTCATCGGGGATCGTGATGTTCTCGGCCGTCAGCTGGGTGGTGACGCCGATCCAGGCGATGATGCCCACGACGATCAGCAGGATGCCGCCGACGATTCCGAGGATGCCCACGGCCTTCACGAGGCCGACCTTCTTCTCGGGGGGTTCGATCACGTCGGCGGTGCGGGGCTCAACCTGGCTCATGCTGCCTCCTCGGAACGGGACGTCTTGCGCCACACGCTAGCGGGGACGCCGCGCGCCGCGGAAGACCACGCGCCGGGAGGGGTCGCGCCGGGGCTCAGGCCGCGAACGACCGCGTGGCCTCGACCCAGCGGTCGAGCGTCGCCGTCGCGGCGCCGCTGTCGATCGCCAGCGCGGCGTCGTCCCGGGCCTCGGCCAGGCGCTCCAGGATGGGCCGCTGCACCTGCGTCGCATCGCGGAACAGCCGGTACGCGACGATTCCGGCGGCGGCATTCAGCAGCACGATGTCGCGCACGGCGCCCGCCTCGCCGTCGAGCACGCGCCGCACCACCTTCGCGTTGTGCGCCGGGTCGCCGCCGAGCAGGTCGTCGATGTCAGCGAGCGGGATGCCCAGATCGCGCGGGTCGAGGTCGTGCTCGTGGATGTCGCCGCGGCTGACCTCCCACAGCCGGCTGTGGCCGGTCGTGGTGAGCTCGTCCAGCCCGTCGTCGCCGCGGAAGACGAGCGCCGTGGCGCCCCGGGTGCGGAAGACGCCCGTGATGAGGGGCACCCGGTCGAGGTGCGCGACGCCGACGGCGTTGGCCTCCGCACGCGCCGGGTTGCACAGCGGGCCGAGGAAGTTGAACACGGTCGGCACGCCCAGCTCGGCGCGCGTGGCGCCGGCGTGACGGAAGCCGGGGTGGAAGGCCGCCGCGAACGCGAACGTGATGCCCGCGCGGGACAGCGTCTCGGCCACCGCCTCGGGCGGGAGCGCGAGGTCGACCCCGAGGGCGGCCAGAACGTCCGACGAGCCCGACGACGAGCTCGCCGCCTTGTTGCCGTGCTTGACCACGGGGACGCCGGATGCCGCGGCCACCAGTGCGGCCATGGTCGAGACGTTCACCGTGCCGAAGCGATCGCCGCCGGTGCCGACGATGTCGAGCACCGCGGCGTCGACGGGGAGCGGGAGGGCCGCCTCGAGGATCGCGTCGCGGAAGCCCACGATCTCGTCGACCGTCTCGCCCTTCGCCCGCAGCGCGACCAGGAAGCCGGCCAGCTGCGAGGGCGTCGCACTGCCCGACATGATCTGCCGCATCGCCCACGTCGACTCCGACACGCTGAGGTCGCGGCGCTCGAGGAGCGCGGTCAGGATCGCCGGCCAGGTGTACAACTCCGCCATAACGAAGAAGCCTAGCCGGGCCCGTGAATCAGGACCTTTTCGTGACACGGCGTCCCGGAGGCGGCGATTCCGCGTCTTCACCACGGGTTCAGGGCAGAGTCGCAGGGAACTCTTAGGTTCCCCTAACTTCACATCCGGCCGAAGAGATGGTCCGCGGTGCGGAACTCTGCTTCCCGAATCGGCCATAATGGGGAGCGTGACGACCTCCACAGCGACCTACTCCCAGGCCATGCGGTCCGTCAAGCGGCCGGATCCGGTCGCTGTCGGCACCATCGTGTGGCTCGGCAGCGAGGTGATGTTCTTCGCGGGCCTGTTCGCGATCTACTTCACCCTCCGAAGCACCTCCCCCGAACTGTGGGCGGAAGAGACGCAGCTTCTGAACATCCCGTACGCGACCGTCAACACGATCATCCTCGTGCTGTCGTCCGTCACGTGCCAGATGGGCGTGTTCGCCGCCGAGCGCTTCCAGCCCTATTCGACCAAGAAGCGCGGCTGGCTGGGCTGGGGCATGGTCGAGTGGTTCTGGCTGACCTTCGCACTCGGTGCGATCTTCGTCTCGGGCCAGGTGTGGGAGTACGCACAGCTCGTCGCCGAGGGCATGCCCATCACGGCCAACGCCTACGCGTCCGCCTTCTACCTGACCACCGGCTTCCACGCCCTCCACGTCACCGGCGGCCTCATCGCGTTCCTGCTCGTCATCGGGCGCGCGTACGCCGTCAAGAACTTCGGGCGCAAAGAGATGACGTCCTCGATCGTCGTGTCGTACTACTGGCACTTCGTCGACGTCGTCTGGATCGCCCTCTTCCTCGTCATCTACTTCCTCAAGTGAGAGCGGAGCTGAACCCCGACATGGCACGAGAGACCACGCGCCGCTCGAAAGGCCGCCGCAGCCCCTGGGCCGCCGCAGCGCTCATCGGCATCGGCCTGCTCATCACCGGCGGCGTCTATGCGGGCGCCTCCGCCGCGATGGCCGCCACGACCACCGAGACCGCGGTGGACTCCGCGCTGACCGTCGAGGACGGCGAGCGGCTGTTCCAGGCCAACTGCGCCACCTGCCACGGGCTCGACGTGCAGGGCACCGAGGACGGCCCGTCGCTCTACGGCGTCGGCGAGCTGGCGGTGCACTTCCAGATGAGCACGGGCCGCATGCCGCTGCAGGCGCAGGGGCCGCAGGCCCCGCAGAAGCCGGTGCAGTTCACCGACGAGCAGATCGAGGCGATCGGCGCCTACATCCAGTCGATCGCACCCGGACCGACCTTCCCCGACGAGGAGGTCCTGGACGGCGAGGGCAACGCGGCCGAGGGCGGCGAGCTGTTCCGCATCAACTGCGCGATGTGCCACAACGTCGCCGGCGCCGGCGGTGCGCTCACCGAGGGCAAGTACGCCCCGGCGCTGCACACCACGACGCCTCTCAACATGTACGCGGCCATGGTCACCGGTCCGCAGAACATGCCGGTGTTCAACGACATGACGCTGACCACCGAAGAGAAGCGCGACATCATCACCTACCTGCTCTACCTGCAGGACAACGAGTCCGCGGGCGGGTTCTCGCTCGGCTCGCTCGGCCCGGTCTCCGAGGGCCTCTTCATCTGGATCTTCGGGATCGGTTCGCTGATCGCCATCACCGTGTGGATCACGGCGAAGTCCAACTGATCGACGAACACCACAGCAACACTTGACGAGGAGCAGCATGGCCCACGTGGACGACCCGCTCGAGCACGAGAGGGCTACCTGGAAGCCCTCCCCCGGGCTCGCCGTCGCGGTCCCCGACCCGGTCACCAACCCTGGCCTCCCCCCGCACCGCGAGCGGATGACCGACAAGGACCCCGCTTCGATGAAGCGCGCGGTCCGGACGGTCTACACCCTGTTCTACCTGTCGATCGCGGGCAGCATCTGGGCGGTCGCCGCCTACATGCTGTTCCCCATCGAGAGCGGGCGGATCGTCGACATCCGCGCGAACAACCTCTTCATCGGTCTCGGCATCGCGTTCGCGCTGCTGGCCATCGGCATCGGCGCGATCCACTGGTCGAAGGCCGTCATGTCCGACAAGGAGTTCGTCGAGCCCCGCCACGCGACCCGCGGACGCGACACGACGCGTGCGGCCGCCATCCAGGCGTTCGCCGACGCCGACGCCGACTCGGGCTTCGGTCGCCGGGTCATGATCCGCAACTCGCTGTTCGCCGCACTGGCCGCCTCGATCGTGCCCGGTGTCGTGCTGTTCCGCGGCCTCGCGCCCTTCAGCTCCCCCGAGCACCCGCACGCGGGCGACCCGGTGTTCCTCCTCGAGCACACCATGTGGACCGAGGGAATGCGTCTCGCGCACGACCCGACCGGCGAGCCGATCCGCGCCGCCGATCTGACCCTCGGCTCCGCCGTGCACGTCATCCCCGAGGCGCTGGCCGAGCTGTCGCACAGCGAGGGCTACCTCGAAGAGAAGGCGAAGGCCCTCGTCCTCCTCGTCCGTCTGCTCCCCGAGCAGCTGACCGAGCCCGAGGACCGCAAGGACTGGTCGTACGACGGCATCGTCGCCTACTCCAAGGTGTGCACGCACGTCGGATGCCCGGTCGCGCTGTACGAGCAGCAGACCCACCACCTGCTGTGCCCCTGCCACCAGTCGCAGTTCGACGTGACCGACCAGGCGAAGGTCATCTTCGGCCCGGCCGCCCGCCCGCTGCCGCAGCTGCCCATCACCGTCGACGATGAGGGCTACCTCGTCGCGCGCAGCGACTTCACCGAACCCGTCGGCCCGAGCTTCTGGGAGCGTCATTGAGCACCCCAACCGTCACCCAGCCTGAGGCTCCCGGCGCTCCCGTCTCCTCGAACGGGCGCGACAAGCCTCTCGGCGGCCGCTTCATCGGCGCCACCGCCAATTACATCGACGAGCGCACGAGCCTCTCCGGCTTCGTGAAGGAGCTCGGACGCAAGATCTTCCCCGACCACTGGTCGTTCATGCTGGGCGAGATCGCGATGTGGGCGTTCGTCGTCGTCCTGCTCTCGGGAACGTTCCTGACGTTCTTCTTCCAGGCCTCGATGACCGAGACGCACTACGACGGCGCGTACCTGCCCATGCGCGGCATCGAGATGTCGGCGGCGATGGCCTCGACGCTCGAGATCTCGTTCGACCTGCGCGGCGGCCTCCTCGTCCGCCAGATCCACCACTGGGGCGCGCTCGTGTTCGTCGCCGGCATCGGCGTGCACATGCTCCGCGTGTTCTTCACCGGCGCCTTCCGCAAGCCGCGCGAGCTCAACTGGGTGATCGGCTTCGTCCTGTTCGTCCTGGCGATGGGCGAGGGCTTCACCGGATACTCGCTCCCCGATGACGTCCTGTCGGGCAACGGCCTGCGCATCATCGACGGCATGGTCAAGGGCATCCCGCTGATCGGCACGTGGACCTCGTTCCTGCTGTTCGGCGGCGAGTTCCCCGGCACCGCCATCGTCGGACGCCTGTACACCCTGCACATCCTGCTGCTGCCGGCGATCCTGGTGGCCCTGCTGGTCGTGCACCTCATGCTGATGGTGATCAACAAGCACACGCAGTTCGCGGGGGCCGGTCGCACCAACAGCGTCGTCGTCGGCTACCCGATGATGCCCGTGTACATGTCGAAGATGGGCGGCTTCCTGTTCATCACGTTCGGCGTGATCGTGCTGATCGCGTCGCTGTTCACGATCAACCCGATCTGGAACTACGGGCCCTACGACCCGTCCCCCGTGTCCGCCGGCACCCAGCCGGACTGGTACATCGGCTTCGCGGACGGCATGCTGCGCCTCATCCCGCCGGGCTGGGAGGTCGTCTTCCTCGACCGCACGTGGTCGTTCAACATCCTGGTTCCGCTCGGCATCATCGGCATCTTCCTGGTGCTGGTCATCATCTACCCCTTCATCGAGGCGTGGGTGACCGGCGACAAGCGCGAGCACCACATCGCCCAGCGCCCGCGCAACGCGGCCACCCGCACCGCCATCGGCGCGGCCGGTGTCACGTTCTACGCGGTCATGTGGGCGGCGGCCTCGTCCGACATCATCGCCACGCACTTCTGGCTCACGATGGAAGGTGTCATCCACACCCTCCAGGTGCTGCTGATCATCGGCCCGATCATCGCGTACTTCGTCACCAAGCGCATCTGCATCGCCCTTCAGAAGAAGGACCGCGAGATCGTGCTGCACGGCTACGAGTCGGGCCGCATCGTCCGCCTCCCGGGCGGCGAGTACATCGAGGTGCACCAGCCGGTCGACGAGTACGAGCGCTTCAAGCTCGCCGACTTCGACTCCTACGAGCCGCTCGTCGTGCGTCCGAACGCCAAGGGCCGCATTCCGTGGCACGAGAACCTCCGCGCGTCCATCTCGCGCTGGTTCTTCGAGGACCGCCTCACCCCGGTGACGCAGAGCGAGCTGGACGCGGCGCTGGCCCACCAGCACCACGACCTCGAGCACATCGCGGCGGAGGAAGACCTCGAGCTGCAGGGCGCCCACGAGCGCGCCGGTGTGCCGGATGCCCCGCACAAGCCGATCGATGACGGCAAGCACGGCGAGATCCCGGTGCGCCCCTCGAACGTCATCGTCCCCGAGCCGGATGCAGGCACCAAGGCGCCGCGCAACCGCGAGAAGGAGCCCGGCGCGTAGAGCTCGACGCTTCGCCGACGGATGCCTCGGCACGATCGCCCAGATCGTGCCGGGGCATCCGTCATGTCGGCCTGATAGGTGCGCGACGACGCCACCTCGTCTCGAACGGCAGGAATCGCACGGCCGGTGTCCGACGTCCGGACGGCCGCCGCGGCGTGCCTGCCTTAGCGTGGAAGCATGATCGACGCGCTCTCGTACTTCTCCGCCAAGCTCGCCCTCGAGACCGATGCCTCCGACGTGTACGCCGCCCAGAAGGCCGGCGAGCAGTTCGTGCTCGTCGATGTGCGGGGCGACGAGGCGTGGGCGCAGGGACGCGTTCCCGGGGCCGTCCACATGCCGTACCGCGAGATCGCCGAGCGTGCTCCGCAGGAGATCGACCGGTCGACACCGGTCGTCGTGTACTGCTGGAGCCCCGGCTGCAACGCCGGAGCGAAGGGCGCGGTGGAGTTCGCGAAGCTCGGGTACAGCGTCAGGGAGATGATCGGCGGCTACGAGTACTGGGTCCGCGAAGGACAGCCCGTCGAGAACGACGAAGGCCCGCTCCCCCGCGTCTTCGACGCGCAGGTCATGGTCGTGCGCGCGCCCGTGGCCGGCTGAGCGTACCGCTCCCCGGGTAGCGGCTCGTCCTACAGCCCTTCCATGAAGCGCACGGCGGCGGACCCGTAGAACGCCGTGCCCGCCGTCTCGCCGGCATCGGCCCCGGAGTCCGGGAGCACGTCGCACACGACGACCGTCACGTTGTCGTGCGTTCCGGCGGTCAGCGCCAGCTCCACGCACGCACGTGCGGCCACGGCGGGATCGGCGTGCCAGGCGAGCATCGCGTGGATCTCGGCCTCGGGAACGTAGTCGGTGAGCCCGTCGCTGCACAGCATCCACCTGTCGCCGATGCGCGCCTCGTGCACGTCGACACTGGCCGCGTCGCGCTCCCTGCCGCCCAGCGACGCCGTGATGATGTTCCGGTGCGGATGCGCCAGCGCGTCCTCCGCCGACACCAGGCCCTGCTCCAGCAGCGCCTGGACGAGCGAGTCGTCGCGGCTCTGCTGCACGAGCGCGGCGTCCCGAAGCCGGTACGCACGGGAGTCGCCCGTGTGCGCCAGGAGGAGATCCCCGGCACTCGACACGAACAGTCCGGTGAATGTGGTGGCCATGCCGCTGAGGGTCACGTCCCGCTCCACGTGCGCACGCAGGTCCCAGTTCGCCGCCCGGACGCTCGTCGCCAGCGCCTCCGGCTCCACAGCGCCGACGCGTCCGGCGGCCAGCCGGTGGACGAATGCGGCCGAGGCGAGGTCGCCTGCGGGGCCGCCTCCGACGCCGTCCGCCACGGCAGCGCCCCAGGGGGCCGTGAACGCCGCATCCTGGTTCACCGCCCGGTGCGGGCCGATGTCGGAGGATGCGGCCGCATGCAGCCGTACGCGGGGTCCCGTCGGTGACGGGACCCCGCGTACGTCGCGCGAGAAGTCGCTCAGTTCGGCTGATCCCGGATCAGCGGGCGAAGTAGCCGCGGTAGTACTCGTAGACCCAGCCGACGATCGCGACGACGAAGACCGCGATGCCGATCGGCATGAGCCAGGCGCCTACCGCGAGGCCGATCATGGCGAGAGCCGCCGAGAACGCCAGGACGATCGGCCACCACGACCACGGGCTGAACTCGCCGAGCTCGGGGTCGCCGTCGTCGATGTCCGCCGTGAGCAAGTCCTCGGGCAGCTCACCGCCCTGCGCCTTGTGCACCTTGCCCACGTAGAACGCGATGAGCGCGGCCATGAAGGCGGTGAACAGCAGGGCGATGCTGCCGACCCACTCGATCGAGAGGGTGACCGTCTCCCACATCTGCTGGCCGCCGGTGGCGTTGGTGTCCCAGTGCGACAGCAGGTTCCACGCGGTGTACACCACCGCGACGACGAGGAAGAAGGCGGACAGCAGCCACCAGAGTCCGGCGTTGGTACGCACTTACTTCACCTCTCCCTCGGCGAGGTCGACAGTCGGGGCTTCGGGAGCGTCCTTGGCCGGCCCCACGCCCACGGGGATGCCCGCCTCGGGGTGGTTCAGGTCGAACGCGGGACGCTCGCTGCGGATGCGCGGGATCGACGTGAAGTTGTGGCGCGGCGGCGGGCAGGAGGTCGCCCACTCGAGCGATGCCCCGTAGCCCCACGGGTCGTTCACGGTGACCTTCGGCGCCTTGCGGGCGGTGATCCACACGTTGAACAGGAACGGGATCATCGAGGCGCCGAGGAGGATGGCGCCGACCGTCGAGACCTGGTTCTGCCACGTCCAGCCGTCCGCCTCCGAGTAGTCGGCGTAGCGGCGGACCATGCCGTCCACGCCCAGCCAGTGCTGGATGAGGAAGGTCATGTGGAACCCGATGAAGAGCATCCAGAAGTGGACGTACCCCAGACGCTCGTTCAGCATCTTGCCCGTCCACTTGGGCCACCAGAAGTAGAAGCCGGCGAACATCGCGAACACGACGGTGCCGAACACGACGTAGTGGAAGTGCGCGACCACGAAGTACGAGTCGGACAGGTGGAAGTCCAGCGGCGGCGACGCCAGGATGACGCCGGTGAGACCGCCGAACACGAACGACACCAGGAAGCCGAGCGCGAACACCATCGGCGTCTCGAACGTCACCGAGCCTCGCCACATCGTGCCGATCCAGTTGAAGATCTTCACGCCCGTGGGCACCGCGATGAGCATCGTCATGAGGGCGAAGAACGGCAGCAGCACTCCACCGGTGACGTACATGTGGTGCGCCCACACGGCGACCGACAGCGCCGCGATGGCGATCGTCGCGTAGACGAGCGTCTTGTAGCCGAAGATCGGCTTGCGGCTGAAGACCGGGAAGATCTCCGACACGATGCCGAAGAACGGCAGCGCGATGATGTACACCTCGGGGTGGCCGAAGAACCAGAACAGGTGCTGCCACAGCAGCACGCCGCCGTTCTGCGGGTCGTAGATGTGGGCGCCGAGCACGCGGTCGGCGGCGGCGGCCAGGATCGCCGCGGCGAGCACGGGGAACGCCATCAGGATCAGGATGCTGGTGACCAGCGTGTTCCACGAGAAGATCGGCATCCGCCACATGGTCATGCCGGGCGCGCGCATCGTGATGATCGTCGTGATGAAGTTCACGGCACCGAGGATCGTGCCGAAGCCGCTCATGCCGAGCCCGAGCATCCAGAGGTTGCCGCCGGCGCCGGGCGAGAACGAGGCGTTCGCGAGCGGCTGATAGGCGAACCAGCCGAACGACGCGGCGCCCTGCGGGGTGAGGAAGCCGGCGACCGCGATGGTCGAGCCGAACAGGAACAGCCAGAATGCGAACGCGTTCAGGCGCGGGAAGGCGACGTCGGGGGCGCCGATCTGCAGCGGCAGGATCGCGTTGGCGAAGCCCGCGAACAGCGGCGTCGCGAACATCAGCAGCATGATCGTGCCATGCATGGTGAACAGCTGGTTGTACTGCTCCTTGGTCGGGATGATCTGCATCCCCGGCTCGAACAGCTCGGCGCGGATGATCAGCGCCATCACCCCGCCGAGGAGGAAGAACAGGACCGACGAGATGAGGTAGAGGTAGCCGATCGTCTTGTGGTCGGTGGAGGTGATCCACTTGACGATGATGTTGCCCTTGTCCTCGACGCGCGTGGCGCTGAGCAGCGCAGCCTGACGCGGCGGCAGCGTGGTCGGGCGACCCTGCGTCGGTTCCTGAAGCGGAAGCGTCGTCGCCATGATCAGTTGTCTCCCTCTTCCTCGGACGCCTCGCCCGATCCCGTGCCCGGGAGGTTCTGGAGGCGGTCGTAGGCGTCGTTGATGTCGCCGGTCTGGCCGGCGTCGCGGAGCGTCGCGAGGTACTCGTCGTACTCGGCCTCGCTCACGACCTCCACGTTGAACAGCATCATGGAGTGGTACTCGCCGCAGAGCTCGGCGCACTTGCCGGCGTAGCTGCCCTCGCGGGTGGGCGTGAAGGACCAGTAGTTGTCCTTCCCGATGTACATGTCCTTCTTGTACAGGAAGTCGATGATCCAGAAGGAGTGGATGACGTCGCGCGACTGGAGCTTGATCTTCACCGTCTGGTCGACGGGGAGGACCAGTGTCGGCAGGTCGCTGACGACGTCACCGCGCTCGTCGGTCTCGGCCTGGACGCCCATGGTCCACACCGTGTCGTCCTCGGACTCGCCCTCGTACTGGAAGTCCCACGACCACTGCTTGCCGATCGCCGTGATCTCGACGTCCGGGTCGTCGTACTGCGTCTCGAGGATCGTCTGGTCGCGCGCGGTGAACGCGAAGAACCCGATCACGAGGATGAGCGGCACCACCGTGTAGAAGATCTCGATGGGCATGTTGTAGCGCAGCTGGACCGGAAGTCCCATCTGGCCCTTGCGACGCCGGTACGCGATCGCCGCCCAGCCCATGAGACCCCACGTGATGACGCCCACGACGAGCAGCACGATCCACGAGTTGACCCAGAGCCCGCTCACCATGTCGGTGCGGTTCGTGGCCGCCTGGCCGTCTTCGGTGAACCCGGGCAGGAAGCCGTTGAGCTCGGTCGGGGTGCATCCGGCGAGGACTGCAGCCGCCGCGATCCCGAGCGGGAGAACGGCCCAGCGGATACGGCGTTTCGAAGGCACGTTGCACCTTTCCGATCACGAACAGGACTCCTGCAAGTCTAGGGCAAGCGCCCAGGCCATTCAGGCCATTCACTCAGGCTGAATCGGCGTGCGAAGACGAAAAAGGCGGGCCCGGGCGCCATAAAAAGGCGCACCGGACCCGCCGCGAAGTGCTCGGATCCTCAGCCGACCGTCGGTCGGCGCTGACTCAGTGGAAGCTGTCGCCGCACGCGCACGAGCCGGCGGCGTTCGGGTTGTCGATCGTGAAGCCCTGCTCCGAGATCGTGTCCTTGAAGTCGATGGTGGCGCCGTCGAGGTACGGGACGCTCATGTCGTCGATGATGACCTCGACGCCGTCGAAGTCCACCGTCTTGTCGCCGTCGAGATAGCGCTCGTCGAAGTAGAGCTGGTAGATCAAGCCGCTGCATCCGCCCGGCTGGACGGCGACGCGCAGACGCAGGTCGTCGCGTCCTTCCTGCTCGAGCAGGCTCTTCACCTTTCCGGCGGCGGCATCGGTCAGCAGCACACCGTGGTCGCGGGCGGTCTGCTCGGTCGTCAGTGCGGTGTCGGTCATGGCACTCCTCCGGACGGGCCGCCGAGGCGATCGGCGGCGGGATGCCTCGATTGTACGCGCGCCCGCCGGGAGGAGGCTCCGCGACTGCGGTTTCCGGTGCGGCGGCCCACGGCCTACCCCTCGTGCGGGGTCCGGCCGTCGAGCTTCTCCAGCAGGAGCGCCTCCGCGAGCACCGCGTTGCGGAACGTGTCCAGGTGCAGGGACTCGTTGGGGCTGTGCGCCTTCGAGTGCGGGTCCTCCACGCCGGTGACGAGGATCTGCGCACCAGGGAACTCGCGCACGAGGTCGGCGATGAACGGGATCGACCCGCCCACGCCGATGTCGACCGGCGCGACCCCGTAGCCCTCGTGGAGCGCCTCGCGTGCCGCCGCGACGGCCCAGCCGCTCGTGTCGACGAGGAAGGCGTCTCCGTAGTCCTGGTCGCTGAACTCCAGCTGCGCGCCGAACGGCGCGTGTGCGCGCAGGTGCGCCTCGATGGCGGCGTAGGCCTCGCGCGCCGGCTGCCCAGGGGCGATGCGAGCGCTGATGACCACCGAGACCTCGGGCGTGAGCGTGTTCGAGGCGTTCACGACGCTCGGCGCGTCGATGCCCGTCACCGTGATCGACGGCTTGTTCCAGATGCGGCCGAGGATCGTTCCGCGGCCGACGGGCGAGACGCCGTCGGGAAGGCCCGCCTCGTCGCGCAGGGTCTCCTCGCTGTACGGAGGGGTCTCGGCATCCCGCTCGGTCAGGCCCGCGACGGCGACCGCGCCGTCGGCGTCCCAGAGCGTCGCGAGGAGCTTCACCGTCGCCATCATGGCGTCGGGCACCGCTCCCCCGAACATCCCGGAGTGGGATGCATGCTCGAGCGTGCGCACGCGCAGCGTGAACCGGGTGTTGCCGCGCAGCGACACCGTGAGCGCCGGCGTCTTGTCGTCCCAGTTGCCGGAGTCCGCCACCACGATCACATCGGCGCTCAGGGCGGCGGCGTTGTCCGAGAGGAACTGGGCGAAGGAGCGGGATCCCGCCTCCTCCTCGCCCTCGAAGAAGAGTGCGACCCCGAGGTCGAAGTCCTCGCCCAGCGCCTCCTTGAGCGCGCGGAGCGCGGCGACGTGCGCCATGATGCCGGCCTTGTCGTCGGCGGCGCCGCGCCCGTAGAGACGGCCGCCGCGCACCGTGGGCTCGAACGGCGCCGACTCCCAGAGCGCCTCGTCGCCGACGGGCTGCACGTCGTGGTGCGCGTAGAGCAGGATCGTCGGGCGGCCGTTGCGGGCCGCGCGCGTCGCCAGCACGGCGGGGTTGCCCTGCTCCCCCGTCTCCGGGATGGTCGCGCGGCGGATCTCGACGGTCTCGAACAGCCCGGTCTCGCGAACGAGCTCGGCGACCGCCTCGGCGCTGCGCTGCACCGTTGCCGGGTCGAATCCGGGGAAGGCGATGGAGGGGATGCGCACGAGGGTGCCGAGATCGGCCAGGGCGGAGGGGATGCCGGAGGCCGCCGCGTCACGCACAGCATCCTGTCGGGAGAGCTCAGAGGTCATGCGGGTAATCTTAAGTGCACCCCTTCTCCGCACTCGAGGATGATCCGTGGCCAAGAACTCCGCCCCCGTTCCGAACGACGCTCCCAGCGAGGGAACCGTCCTGAACGGCACGCCCGCCGGCAAGGGCCGCGCCACGCCGTCCCGCGCCGAGCGGGAGGCCGCCCGCAAGCGGCCGCTCGTGCCCGACACGAAGGAGGCGAAGGCCCGCGCCCGCGCCGACCTCGCCGCCCAGCGCGAGAAGGCCCGTCTCGGCATGGCGGCCGGCGACCCCCGCTACCTCCCGGCGCGCGATCAGGGCGCCCAGCGCAAGTTCGCCCGCGACTGGGTGGACGCCGGATGGCACCTCGGTGAGGCCGTGATGCCGGCCATGGTGCTCGTCATCCTCGCCACGTTCCTGCCCATCGCCGCGCTGCAGTACTACGCGTTCGTCGGTCTGTGGATCTTCATCCTCTTCGTCATCGGCGACATGGTGATCACCTCGGTCTCGGTCAAGCGCGCCGTGAAGAAGAAGTTCGGCGCCGACAAGATGGAGAAGGGCCTCGGCTGGTACGCCGCGATGCGCACCGTCCAGATGCGCTTCCTCCGCCTGCCCAAGCCGCAGGTCAAGCGCGGCCAGAAGCCCGCCTGAGCGAGGCGCCTCCCCGGCCCAGCGCGCTCAGCGCGCTCAGCGTCGCCCGACGAGCCCGCGGTTGATCTGACGCGCCCAGAGCGGGCCGCGGTAGAGGAACGCCGTGTAGCCCTGCACGAGCGTGGCACCGGCATCCAACCGTTCCTGCACGTCGGCGGCCGTCTCGACGCCGCCGACCGAGATGACGCAGAAGTCCGCGGGAACGCCCGCGCGCAGCAGCCTCAGCACCTCGAGCGAGCGCACCTTCAGCGGCGCACCCGACAGTCCCCCCTCACCCGCCGCGACGACGGTCCCGGGGTCTGTGATCAGCCCGTCGCGCGAGACCGTCGTGTTGGTGGCGATGATGCCGGCGAGGCCCGCGTCCACGGCGAGCCCGGCGATCGCGACGATCTCGTCATCGGGCAGATCGGGGGCGATCTTCACCAGCAGCGGGGTCGCGCCGGCCGCCTCGCGGACCGCCTCCAGGAGCGGACGCAGCGTCTCGACGGCCTGCAGGCCGCGCAGGCCGGGCGTGTTCGGGGACGAGACGTTCACGACGAGGTAGTCCGCGAGCGGAGCCAGGAGCGTCGCGCTGCGCACGTAGTCGGCGGTCGCGTCGGCCACCTCGACCACGCGGCTCTTGCCGATGTTGACCCCGATCACGCCACGGCGCCTGCGTGCACGCAGCTTGCGCAGGCGGTCCGCGGCCGCCTCCGCCCCGTGGTTGTTGAACCCCATGCGGTTCACGACGGCGCGGTCGGGGATGAGCCGGAAGAGCCGGGGTCGCGGGTTGCCCTCCTGCGGGATGGCCGTGACGGTGCCCACCTCCACGTGCCCGAATCCCAGCGCGAAGAGCCCCGAGGCGCCCTTCACGTCCTTGTCGAATCCGGCGGCGACGCCGAACGGCGAGTCGAACCGGAGGCCCAGCGCGGTGGTGGCCAGCTCAGGCGCGGGGCGCGTCACCGCACGGGCGGCCCATGAGAACGGCGGCACGCCGAGCACCCGGATGACCCGCATCGCGGCGTGGTGGGCGGATTCGGGATCCATGCGCGACAGCACGGTGCGGAAGAGGAGGGGATACATCCCCCCTAGATTATCGGCTCGGCACTCCGGGCCTCGGCCGTCAGTCCCCGGCGACGCCCTCGGCGCGCGCGGGAGCGCGTCCGTGGTCGACGCGGAGCTGCTCGATCGCCGACTCGAAGTCCTCCAGCGAGTCGAACGCCTGGTAGACGCTCGCGAAGCGCAGGTAGGCCACCTCGTCGAGGTCGCGCAGCGGACCCAGGATGGCCAGCCCGATCTCGTTCGCATCCAGCTGCGACGCTCCGGTCTGGCGGATGCTCTCCTCGACGGTCTGCGCGAGCACCGCGAGGTCGGCCTCTGTCACCGGGCGGCCTTGGCAGGCCTTGCGTACCCCCGACATGACCTTCTCGCGGCTGAACGGCTCGATCACGCCGGAGCGCTTGATGACGTTCAGGCTCGCCGTCTCGACGGTGGTGAACCGGCCCCCGCACTGCGGGCATTGACGACGGCGACGGATGCTGAGCCCGTCGTCGCTCGTGCGGGAGTCGATCACCCGCGAATCGGCGTGACGGCAGAAGGGGCAGTGCATGGTGCAGACAGCCTACGCCGGGTCCTCGACGACGGGCTCCTGGCCCTGCCGAGCGCCGAACCTCGCGGTGATCGCCTCGCCGTGCGCGGGGAGCGCCTCCGCCTCGGCGAGGGTGACGATCGCGTCGCGGACGGCCGCCAGCGCACCGCGGTCGTACTCGATCACCTGCTGCGGGCGCAGGAACGTGGCGGCGGAGAGCCCCGCCGAGTAACGCGCCTGCCCGCCGGTCGGCAGCACGTGGTTGCTCCCCGCCAGGTAGTCGCCGAGGCTCACCGGCGAGTCGGCGCCCACGAAGACGGCCCCGGCGTGCACGAAGTCCTGCGGGCGCGGGTCGGTCACGTGCAGCTCGAGGTGCTCGGGGGCGTACGCGTTGCTGAACGCGGTCGCGGCGGCGAGGTCGTCGACCAGGACGATCGCGGACTGCGGTCCACCGAGCGCGGCCGCCACACGCTCCGCGTGGCGGGTCGCCGCTGCGCGCGGCGCGATCGCGGCGACCACGTCCTGCGCGAGGCGCTCCGACGTGGTCACGAGCACGGCAGAGGCCTGCTCGTCGTGCTCGGCCTGGCTGATGAGGTCGACGGCGACGAGGTCGGCGTCGGCGCTGTCGTCCGCGACGATGAGGATCTCGGTGGCGCCGGCCTCGGCATCCGTCCCGACCAGGCCCGCCACGGCGCGCTTGGCGGCGGCGACGAAGTTGTTTCCGGGACCCGTGACGACGTCGACGGGCTCGAGGCGGAGCGCCGGCACGCCGTGCGCCAGCGCGCCGATCGCGCCGGCGCCTCCCATCGCATAGACCTCGGTGACGCCGAGGAGGCGCGCGGCCCCCAGGATCACCGGGTGCACACGGCCCCCGAATCCGCGCTGCGGCGGCGAGGCCAGGGCGATCTCGGCGACGCCGGCGACCTGCGCGGGGACGACGTTCATGACGACGCTCGACGGGTAGACCGCCTTGCCGCCCGGCACGTAGAGGCCGACGCGGCGGACCGGCTGCCACCGCTGCGTCACCCGGGCGCCCGGGCCGAGCTCGGTCACCGTGGGCGACGGCACCTGCGCGGCGGATGCCTCCCGCACGCGCTGGATGGCCTCCTCCAGTGCCGCACGGACGGCGGGATCGAGCGCCCCCAGCGCCTCGTCGAGGTGCTCCGCCGGCACCCGCAGGTCGTGGCCGGCCACACCGTCGAAGCGCTCGGCCTGCTCGCGGAGAGCTGCTTCGCCGCGCGCCGCGACGTCGTCGACGATGTGCGCCGCGGTGGCGAGCGCCTCCTCGCGGGCGGCGGCGGCGCGGGGAACGGTGGCGGGGAGTTCCGCGGGAGACAGCGTGCGTCCCCGCAGGTCGATCGTCCGGAGCATCCTTCTACGGTATCGCGCGGTCGCCGCGGGATCGGTCGTCGTGCCGTCAGCCCCGCGTGACGCCGGAGACGTCGTGCAGGTAGCCGATGCGGCCGTCCTCGTGGCGGACGACGAACGCGTCTCCGCGGTCCTCGATCACGAGGGCCCACGCGGTCGGGCCGATGCGGAACACCGGGATGCCGATCTCGTCGACGACGTCGCGCTCCTCGGGCACGAGCGCCCAGAAGGCCTGGCTCTGGGGCGTCGTCGCGGCCGCCGGCTCGACCGTGGAGCTCGGGTTCTCGACGTGCTCGAACGACTCGCGCGTCTGCACCGGCTCGGCCACGGTGGGCGCCGTGTCCGCGGCGGCGGCGTCGTCCGCGGCGACGGCATCCGTCTCGCGGTCGACCGGGATCACCGTGGTGGTGGCCTCGGCGCTCGAGGCACCGCGGGCGGCGGCCGCATCCTCGCGATCGGGCACGTACGCCGGAGCCGGCTCGTTCGCCGCCGGAGCCGCCTCGGACGCGGAGGGCGACGCCTCGGGCGGGTACGGCGCGGCGGCCGTCGCATCGTACGGCGCGGGCTCGGGCTGCTCGGGCGCTCGCTCGGGGCGCTCGACGGGCGGACGCGGGGTGACCGGACGGACCTGCCGCGCGTTGCGGTGCGCCGGAGCCTCGGGGCGCCCCTGGAAGTCCTGGGCGAACGGGGCGATGAACGGCGCGACGACGGTCAGCACCACACCGGCGAGCATGAGGAAGAACTCGACCCACACGACCCACGTCGCGATGAAGAAGCGCTCTTCGGCGAGGGAGACGAAGGAGTGCCACAGGATGTTCAGCCACGTCACGGCGGCGACCGAGAAGGCCACCGACGCGAACTGGTCGATGCCGAGCGAGCCGACGCGGCGGATGCCCTGCGGGGAGAGGCGGCGCAGCACGATGAGGAAGACCGCCACGGTGGGAAGGCCGATGGTCAGCACCCAGTCGATCCCGTGGGTCCACACCGACGGCCCCTCGCCGAGCTCGCCGATGATGGGGAAGAACGAGACGACGAACGCGACGAGCCAGGTGCCGACGAGTGCGACCTCCCGGATCGAGAACGGACCCACCCCGTACTGCGGCTCGTCGGCTGCCGTTCTGTCGACCTGCACGTTCTGATTCTCGTCCGTCACGATGTCTGTTCCTTCCGGCGGGCCCGCGAGGCCCGCGTCGAGCCGATTTTACTCAGCGCGCATGAGACCGCGATGAGACCACGCGATCCAATGCCACATCACGGACGCTCGAACGCGGGCGGGAGCTCAGCCCAGGCACTGCGGCCCCAGCAGGCCCTTGAGCTCGCCGTAGAGGTCCGGGGTGATCCGCACGGTGTGGGGCACCTCGAACACCTTCGCGACGCTGCCGCTGTGGAGCTTGAGCGATACCTCCGTATCGCCGCCGTGACGCTGCAGCGTCTGCAGCAGCTCGCCGATCACGTCCTCGCTCGCCCGTCTCTCGGGCATGACGAGCACGAGGGAGCCGGATTCGTCCAGCGACCCGAGGTCGGGGGTGAAGGCCGACTGCGCGTGCAGGTTCATGCCGTCGTCGCGGCGCGACACCCGTCCCCGCACGACCAGGATCGCATCGCCCTGCAGCATGTGCTGGAACTCGGTGTAGGTCTTGCCCATGAACATGACGGTGATCTCGCCGTCGAAGTCCTCGACGGTGATCATGCCGTACGGGTTGCCGCTCTGCTTGGCCACGCGATGCTGGACGCTCGTGACCAGGCCGGCGACCGTGACCTGGTCGCCGTCGCCGATGTCCTCGGAGGCGAGGAGGTCGTGGATGCTCGTGGAGGCGTGCTTCGCGAGGGGGATCTCGAGCCCGGCCAGCGGGTGGTCCGACACGTACAGGCCCAGCATCTCGCGCTCGAACGCCAGCTTGTCCTTCTTGGTCCACTCGGGACGCTCGGGGACCTTCGCCGCCTGCTGCGGCTCGTCCTCGCCCCACAGCGAGTCGAAGTCGAAGCCGACCTCGCCGTTGGCCTCGCGGCGCTTGTCGAGCACGGCCGCCTCGGTGGCGTCCTCGTGGATCTCCATGAGCGCGCGGCGGGTGGAACCGAGCGAATCGAACGCCCCCGCCTTGATGAGCGACTCCACCGTGCGCTTGTTGGCGACGGGGACGGGCACCTTGGCGAGGAAGTCGTGGAACGACGTGAACGGCGCATCGGCCCGCGCCTCGACGATCGCGTCGACGACGTTGGTGCCGACGTTGCGGACGGCGCCCAGCCCGAAGCGGATGTCTTCGCCGACGGCCGCGAAGTACCGGATCGACTCCCCGACGTCGGGCGGCAGCACCTTGATGCCCATGCGACGGCATTCGTTGAGGTACACGGCCATCTTGTCCTTCGAGTCGCCCACACTCGTCAGCAGCGCGGCCATGTACTCGGCCGGATAGTGCGCCTTCAGGTACGCGGTCCAGTACGACACCAGGCCGTAGGCGGCCGAGTGCGCCTTGTTGAAGGCGTAATCGGAGAACGGGAGCAGGATGTCCCACAGCGCCTTGATCGCGGCGTCGCCGAACCCGCGCTCCTTCATGCCGCCGGAGAAGCCCTCGTACTGCTTGTCGAGCTCGGACTTCTTCTTCTTGCCCATCGCGCGGCGGAGGATGTCGGCCTGTCCGAGGGAGAAGCCCGCCACCTTCTGGGCGATCGCCATGACCTGCTCCTGGTAGATGATCAGGCCGTAGCTGATGTCGAGGATCTCTCGCAGCGGCTCCTCGAGCTCGGGGTGGATGGGCGTCACCTCCTGCTGGCCGTTCTTGCGCAGGGCGTAGTTGATGTGCGAGTTCGCGCCCATGGGCCCGGGCCGGTACAGCGCGATGACGGCGGAGACGTCCTCGAAGTTGTCGGGCTTCATCAGGCGCAGCAGCGACCGCATCGGCCCGCCGTCGAGCTGGAACACCCCGAGGGTGTCACCCCGCGTGAGCAGGTCGTACGCGGCGCGATCGTCGAGGGCGAGATGCTCGAGGTCGAGCTCTTCGCCCCTGTTCATGCGGATGTTGTCGAGCGCGTCGGAGATGATCGTGAGGTTGCGCAGCCCCAGGAAGTCCATCTTGATCAGGCCCAGCGTCTCGCACGACGGATAGTCGAACTGCGTGACGATCTGGCCGTCCTGCTCGCGGCGCATGATGGGGATGATGTCCAGGAGCGGCTCGCTGGACATGATGACGCCCGCCGCGTGCACGCCCCACTGCCGCTTCAGCCCTTCCAGACCGAGCGCGCGATCGAAGACCGTCTTGGCCTCGGGGTCGGTGTCGATGAGGGCACGGAACTCGCTGGCCTCTTTGAACCGCGGATGCTGCGGGTCGAACATGCCGCTCAGCGGCATGTCCTTGCCCATGACGGCCGGGGGCATCGCCTTGGTGAGCCGCTCCCCCATGCTGAACGGGAAGCCGAGCACGCGGCCGGCGTCCTTCAGCGCCTGCTTGGACTTGATCGTCCCGTAGGTCACGATCTGCGCAACCCGCTCGGAGCCGTACTTCTCGGTGACGTAGTCGATCACCTCGCCACGGCGACGGTCGTCGAAGTCGACGTCGAAGTCGGGCATCGAGACGCGGTCGGGGTTGAGGAAGCGCTCGAAGATCAGTCCGTGCTCGAGCGGGTCGAGGTCGGTGATGCGCATCGCGTACGCGACCATCGACCCGGCTCCGGAACCGCGGCCCGGACCCACGCGGATGCCGTTGTCCTTGGCCCAGTTGATGAAGTCGGCGACGACGAGGAAGTAGCCGGGGAACCCCATCTGGAGGATGATTCCCGTCTCGTACTCGGCCTGCTTGCGCACCCGGTCGGGGATGCCCTGGGGGTACCGGTAGTGCAGCCCCGCCTCGACCTCTTTGACGAGCCAGCTGTCTTCGGTCTCGCCGTCGGGCACCGGGAAGCGGGGCATGTAGTTGGCCGACGTGTTGAACTCGACCTCGCACCGCTCGGCGATGAGCAGCGTGTTGTCGCAGGCCTCCGGGTGGTCGCGGAAGATCTGCCGCATCTCCTGCGCGGTCTTGACGTAGTAGCCGTCGCCGTCGAACTTGAAGCGGTTGGGGTCGTCGAGCGTGGAGCCGGACTGCACGCAGAGGAGGGCCGCGTGCGCGTCCGCCTCGTGCTGGTGCGTGTAGTGGGAGTCGTTGGTCGCGACCAGGGGGATGTCGAGGTCCTTGGCCAGCCGGAGCAGGTCGGTCATCACGCGACGCTCGATGGACAGCCCGTGGTCCATGATCTCGGCGAAGTAGTTCTCCTTGCCGAAGATGTCCTGGAACTCCGCGGCGGCCGCGCGGGCGGCGTCGTACTGGCCGAGCCGCAGCCGCGTCTGCACCTCGCCGGAGGGGCATCCCGTCGTGGCGATGAGCCCTTTGCCGTACGTCTCGAGCAGCTCCCGGTCCATGCGGGGCTTGAAGTAGTAGCCCTCCATGCTCGACAGCGAGCTCAGCCGGAAGAGGTTGTGCATGCCCTCAGTGCTCTGGCTCCACATCGTCATGTGGGTGTAGGCGCCTGAGCCCGAGACGTCGTCGCTCTTCTGCTCGGGTGTGCCCCACGCGACGCGCGACTTGTCGCTGCGGTGCGTGCCGGGCGTGACGTACGCCTCGAGCCCGATGATCGGCTTGACCCCGGCCGCCTTGGCCGCGTTGTAGAACTCGAACGCGGCGAACGTGTTGCCGTGGTCGGTCACGGCGATCGCGGGCATGCCGTAGTCGGCTGCCGCCTGCGTCATCGCGCCGATCTTGGCGGCTCCGTCGAGCATCGAGTACTCGCTGTGGACGTGCAGATGAACGAAGGAGTCGGATGCCACGCAACGAGTCTACGAACCGGCGCCGACATGGGCGGGCCGCTGTCGGCGGGTCCGCGAGCCGCCCGGCGGATACGCCTCACCCTCGAGTGGAGGGTGAGGGTCGCCCCGCGTCAGAACTCCTCGTCGAGGGCGTACTGCTGCTGCCACGTGTGCGGACGGTCGATGCCCAATCCGTACAGGTAGCGGATGAGCTGGCCCTGGTGCTGCGTCTCGTGCTCGAGGAGGGCGAGCACGTACCGCAGGGACTCCTCGTCGTCGGCGGCGAGGCCGGCGATCCACGCGTCGAGGTCGGCGGCAGTCTGGACGAACGCGGATCGCAGGGCCCCGGCATCCGTCGTCTGCTCCGCCGTGACGGGGCTCGTGAAGCCCTGCCACTGGCCCGCCTTCGCCGCGCGCGGGTAGCTCTCGCGCGCGCCGAGCACGCACCACAGCTGATGCCCGATCGTGTCGGACGGAAGGTCGGCCAGCCTCGAGCCGAGGCGGCTCTCGGGCACGGTGTCGAGGAAGTCGAGGTACAGGGTGTTCGAGCGCTCGAAGCGCCGGCGCAGCAGGTCGTTCACGCGTCCACGCTAGAGGTCGCGTCGCATCAGCACGCGCGGAAACCCCGAGAGCACCGACGCGGTGTCGGCCGCCTTGGCGAAGCCTGCCTTCTCGAACAGGCCGCGGGTTCCGACGTACGCCATGGTGAGGTCGACCTTCTCGCCGCCGTTGTCGACCGGGTACCCCTCGATCGCCGGGGCGCCCTGCGCACGGGCGAACTCCACCGCACCGTCGATGAGGGCGTGCATGACGCCCTTCTTGCGGTGCCCGGGGCGCACGCGGAAGCACCACAGCGACCACACGTCGAGGTCGTCGACGTGCGGGATCTTGCGGAAGGTGGCGAAGTGCGTCCGGCGGCGCGGTGCGACGGCCGCCCACCCGACCGGCTCGTCGCCGTCGTACGCGAGCACGCCGATGGGTCCTTCCTCCGCCATGAGCCGGCGCACGCGGTCTGCCCGCTCCGGGCCCTTGAGCGCGACGTTCTCCTTCGAGGGGATGCGGTAGCTCAGGCAGAAGCACACGCTCGACTGCGGGTTCTTGGGGCCCACCAGCGTCGCGACGTCTTCGAACACCGTCGCCGGCCGCACCTCGATCGCCATGCCCCCAGTCTGACCGGCGGCTCCGACATCCGCGCCTAGGGTGGGTGCGTGCCCACCCCCGACTTCGTCCTCGACCTCCGCCGCAAGATCGGCACCGACCCGCTGCCGCTGGTGGGCGTGACGGCGGTGGTGCTCCGCGACGACCGCGTGCTCCTCGGCCGCCGCAGCGACAACGGCCACCTCACGCCGGTCACGGGCATCGTCGACCCCGGCGAGGAGCCCGCCGACGCCGCCGTCCGCGAGACCCTCGAGGAGGCCGGCGTCCGCTGCCGCGTGGAGCGCCTCGCGTGGGTGCACCAGATCCCGCGGATCACCTACAGCAACGGCGACCAGAGCGACTACCTGGATCTGACCTTCCGCTGCCGCTGGGTGTCGGGCGACCCGTTCCCGGTCGACGGCGAGATGACCGAAGTCGGCTGGTACGACCTGGGCGCCCTGCCGGCGTTCGAGCAGGATGACATGCGGCGGCGCATCGAGTCTGCGCTGACCGACGACGACGTCGCCCGGTTCGAGGGCGGCCGCTGACACGGAATCGGAGGGTTCCGCCGACACGCCGGGCCGCGGCATCCGTTCGCCGCGTGTCGCACGAAATGTCCGATTCCGTGCTCGACGGCCCCGGGCTCAGTCGCCGCGCAGCACGTCCAGCGCGTGCGCCAGGTCGGCCGGGTACTCCGACGTGTAGGTGGCCCATTCGCCGGTCGCCGGGTGGACGAACGACAGCTCGCGCGCGTGCAGCCACTGGCGCGTGAGCCCCAGCCGGGCCGAGATCGTCGGGTCCGCCCCGTACAGCGGATCGCCGACGCACGGATGCCGGTGCGCGGCCATGTGCACGCGGATCTGGTGCGTCCGCCCCGTCTCGAGGTGGATCTCCAGAAGCGACGCCCCCGGGAACGCCTCGAGCGTCTCGTAGTGCGTGATGGAGTCCTTGCCGTCGGGTGTGACCGCGAACTTCCAGGAGTGGGACGGATGCCTCCCGATCGGCGCGTCGATCGTGCCGACGAGCGGGTCGGGGTGGCCCTGCACGACCGCGTGGTAGATCTTCTCGACCTCGCGCTCCTTGAACGCCCGCTTCAGCGCGACATACGCGCGCTCGGTCTTGGCCACGACCATCAGCCCGCTGGTGCCGACGTCGAGGCGGTGCACGACCCCCCGGCGCTCGGCCGCGCCCGTCGTGGCGATGCGGAAGCCGCCCGCGGCGAGGGCGCCGAGCACCGTCGGCCCCTCCCACCCGAGCGAGGGATGGGCCGCGACGCCGGCCGGCTTGTCGACCACCACGATGTCGTCGTCGTCGTGGGCGATGCCGAGGTCGGGGACCTCGACGGGCACCACCCGCGGCTCCTCCTTCGGCGCCCACGAGACGTCCAGCCAGGCGCCGCCGCGCAGCTTGTCGGACTTCGCGAGCGTGCGGCCGTCCATCGACACCCCGCCGGCCTCGGCGACGTCGGCCGCGAAGGTGCGCGAGAAGCCGAGCATCTTGGCCAGCGCGGCGTCGACGCGGGCGCCGTCGAGGCCGTCGGGCACGGGAAGGCTGCGCGACTCCACGTCAGTCCTCGGGAGAGCCGGATGCCGCGGCATCCGCCTGCTCGTCATCGGCCGCAGCGGCCCCGCGGCGAGGCTCGCGCGTGCCGTCGAGGTGCAGGCCCACCACCACGAGGATCGCGACGCCGATCATCATCGACACGATGAAGATGTCGGCGATGTTGTAGATCGCCGGCGACATCCCCGGGAAGAACCAGAGCCACGGCGTGTTGATGAAGTCGATGACATGCCCGACGGCGAAGCCCGGCTCACGCAGCAGACGGTCGGTCAGGTTGCCGAGGACGCCGCCGAGGAGGAGTCCCAGCGCGACCGCCCAGAGACGTGAGCGAACCCGCGTGGCCGCGAGCCAGCCGATCACGACGGCGACGGCGGCCAGGGCGATGGTGAAGATCCACGTGACCTCGGCGCCCAGCGAGAAGGCGGCGCCCGGGTTGCGCGTGAGGTAGAAGATCAGGAAGTCGCCGATGACGTGCACCGGCTCCTGGTACGGGAGGTTCTGCAGAGCGGATTGCTTCGCCAACTGGTCGGCGGCCAGCACCAGCACCGCGAGAGTCGCGATGATGGTGCCGGCCGCCGCCTGACGAAGGGGAGGTCGGCCCGTCAAGGACCGGGCCTAGAGACCGAGCGCCGAGACCGGCTGTGCGCCGGACGTCGTCGCCGTGGTCTCGAGGTCGCGCAGCTTGCCCTCGATGTAGCTGCGGAGCTGCGCGCGGTAGTCGCGCTCGAAGTTGCGCAGCTCGGAGATGCGGCCCTCGAGGTTGGTGCGCTCGCGCTCGAGACGGGCGACCTCCTCGCGACCGCGGGTCTCGGCCTCCGACACGATCGAGGCGGCCTGCGCCTTGGCGTCGGCGATGAGCTGGTCGCGCTGGGCGATGCCCTCGGCGACGTGCTCGTCGTGGAGACGCTGCGCGAGCTCGATGATGCCGGCGCTCGCGGCGGGGCCGCCGGCGGTGGCGGCGGCGGCAGGAGCGGCCTCGACGGGGGCAGGGGCCGGGGCGGCGGCCGGCGCGGGAGCGGAGCCCGACTCGTACGCCGCCAGCTTGGCCTTCAGCTCCTCGTTCTCAGCCAGAGCCTTACGCCACTCGACGACGATCTCGTCGAGGAAGTCATCGACCTCGTCCGGGTCGAAGCCCTCCTTGAAGCGGACGTGCTGGAACTGCTTGGTGACGACGTCATCGGGGGTCAATGCCATGGTGATTCCTCTTTCGAGCGCTCTGGTCGCTGGCCGATGTCGGGGCCGACCGCCGGTGGACGGCGGTGCGTATCAGGCAAGCATAGTCACCGGTCCGGAGAGTGTCGAAGGGCACCGGCGCGTCGGATGCCGCCCTTCGGCTCAGCCCGCGACGGTGCGCGTGACGCTGAGCAGGATGAACACGAGCAGCATCGTCAGCGCGAATCCGAAGTCGATCGCGATCGCGCCCACGCGGAGCGGCGGAATGAAGCGGCGGAACAGCTTGATCGGCGGATCGGTGACGGTGTAGACGATCTCGGCGGCCACCAGGCCGGCGCCGCGAGGGCGCCACTCCCGATTGAAGAACGGGATCCAGTCGAGGATCAGCCGGGAGAGCAACACGAAGACATAGAGCAGCAGCGCGAGGTTGAGGATCGCTGCGATGAGTTGGACGACTGCCACGTAGCCAGATTACGGCTGCGCGAAGGGAACCGACTCCGGATCCGCCTGTGCAACCGCCCCATCGCCCGACACGGCGACGTTCTCGGGCGACAGCAGGAAGACCTTGCTCGTGACGCGCTCGATGCGCCCGTAGAGCCCCAGCGAGAGTCCGCTGGCGAAGTCGATCAGGCGGCGCGCGTCGGCATCGCTCATCTGCGAGAGGTTGATGATCACCGGGATGCCGTCGCGGAAGTTCTCGGCGATGATCTGCGCATCGCGATACTGCTTCGGGTGCACGGTGAGGATCTCGTTGATCGTCGCGGGCGCCGGCTGCCGCACGACGGCAGGGCGGTGGATCGGCGTCACCGGGGCGGCCGGCTTCTCGACCGCCTTCTCGGACGTGCGAGCACGGGGCTGCGGGGCCGGCTCTTCGTAGACCTCTTCCTCGTCCGCGAGTCCGAGGTACACCATGGTCTTCTTGAGCGGGTTCGACATCTGATCCTCCGTAGTGCTCATCTGTTCCGAGGTTAACCGCGTTGTGGTCTGGGGCCCGTGATTGCCGAGCCGATGCGTAGGTGTGTCGCGCCGGCCGCGATGGCTTCGGCGAAGTCGGCGGTCATGCCGGCCGAGATCCAGCCGGCGTCGGGCACCACGGTGCGCAGCGTCTCGGCGAGGCCGCGCAGACGCTCGAACGCGGGCGCGGGCGGCTCGTCGAGGGGGGCGACGGCCATGATCCCGCGCACGCGCAGCGACGGGAGCCCGGCGGCATGTGCGGCCAGCGACTCCAGCTCCGCCGGGGCCACGCCGCCGCGGCCGGGATCGTCGGTCAGGTTGACCTGCAGGAGCACGTCCAGCGCCGGCTCCCCCGGCTCTGCGGCGGCGTGGAGCGCGTCGGCGAGGCGGGCACGGTCGACGGAGTGGACGACGGATGCCGCGGCCCGGATCGCCCGCGCCTTGTTGGTCTGCGCCTGCCCGATGAAGTGCCACCGCAGGCCGTCGAGGTCGCCGGCCTCGACGGCCTTGCGGCTGAGCTCCTGCTGGCGGTTCTCCCCCACGTCGCGGACGCCGAGCCGATGCAGCTCGGCGACCAGCGACGCCGGGTGGAACTTCGTGACGACGATGCGGGTCAGCGCCGCGGGATCGCGACCGGCCGCGCGCGCGGCATCCGCGATCCTGTCGTCGACCGCCGCGAGGCGCGCCCGGAGATCTCCCATCACCTTCTGAGCCTGTCCTGAGCGCGCCGCAGGGCTTACTTCAGGAAGTCGGGGATGTCGAGGTCGTCGTCGCCGAAGGCCGTGTCGTACGACGACTCGGTGACCGCGCCCACCGAGACGGGCACCGGCGCCTGCTCGGTCGTCTCGCGGTGGTCCTTCGCCGCCTCCTCGGCCGGGGTGACGGGGATCGCGGGCGTGGAGACCACGCGGGCGGCCGTGATCGGCTCGATGCGCGTCTGCGGCTCGCCGCCGTCGAATCCCGCGGCGATGACGGTGACGCGCACCTCGTCGCCGAGCGTGTCGTCGATGACCGTTCCGAAGATGATGTTGGCCTCGGGGTGCGCGGCCTCCTTCACCAGCTGGGCGGCGTCGTTGATCTCGAAGATGCCGAGGTTCGATCCGCCCTGGATCGACAGCAGCACGCCGTGCGCACCCTCGATCGACGCCTCGAGCAGCGGAGACTCCACGGCGAGCTCGGCGGCCTTGATGGCGCGATCCGCCCCCCGCGCCGAGCCGATGCCCATGAGGGCGGACCCCGCTCCCTGCATGACGGACTTGACGTCGGCGAAGTCGAGGTTGATCAGACCCGGCGTGGTGATGAGGTCGGTGATGCCCTGCACACCGGCGAGGAGCACCTGGTCGGCCGTGGCGAACGCCTCGATCATCGAGATGCCGCGGTCGCTGATCTCGAGCAGGCGGTCGTTCGGCACCACGATGAGGGTGTCGACCTCTTCCTTCAGGCGCGAGACGCCCGTCTCGGCCTGCTGCTGGCGGCGACGACCCTCGAACGAGAAGGGCTTCGTCACGACACCGATCGTGAGCGCTCCTATCGACTTCGCGATCTTCGCGACGACGGGGGCGCCGCCGGTGCCGGTTCCGCCGCCCTCGCCCGCGGTGACGAAGACCATGTCGGCGCCGCGCAGGGCCTCCTCGATCTCTTCGGCGTGGTCCTCCGCGGCCCGACGGCCCACCTCGGGGTCGGCGCCTGCGCCGAGCCCGCGCGTGAGCTCGCGCCCGACGTCGAGCTTGACGTCGGCGTCGCTCATCAGCAGCGCCTGGGCGTCGGTGTTGATGGCGATGAACTCGACGCCCCGCAGGCCGAGCTCGATCATGCGGTTGACCGCGTTGACACCACCGCCGCCGACGCCGACGACCTTGATCACGGCGAGGTAGTTCTGGTTCTGGCTCATGCCGGCCTCCGTAGCCCTGGACCTTCTAAACCTTCAACCTCTAGTAGAGGTATAAAGAATTGCCCGGTATGCAATTCCTCGACTCGAAAGTATGCGGACGCCGCCCCCGCGCCGGGAGCGGATCGGCGTGTCGCGGCATCCGGTGCCGAACTTTCGCGGAGACGTGCTCGATCAGCGGACGACGACGACGTCGGGCGACGACACGTCGTACGTGGAGACCTCCGCCGGGGGCCGGGCGGCCATCATCTTGGCGAGGTTCACGGCCTTCTCGGCCGAGTCCGCGGCGCTTCCCCACACGATCTGCGCGTTGGAGCCGCCGAGCGCGAGGGTCACGTCGTCCGGGGTGGTCGCCGAGACCTCGGTGACCTGGGCGCGGATGTCGGCGGGGAGCGAGCGCATCACCTGTCCGGCCGCGGCGAACGCGTCGGAGTCGACGCCGCCCTCGATCGACAGCAGCGGCGTCCCCGCCGCCGGCGTGGCGGTGGTCGACAGCGCGACTCCCGCGGCATCGACCAGCGTGTAGCCCGCGCGCGTCTCGATGAGCCCGATCGGCGTGCGCTCGACGATGCGCACGACGAGCTCGTGCGGCGGACGCGCCTCGAGGGCGTACGTCTCGATGAGGGGGAAGGCGACGAGCTCCGCCTTGACCTCGCTCTCGTCCACCAGCGGAAGCGGCGTGCCCAGCTGACCGGCCAGGGCCGTCTCGACCGCGGCGACGTCGAGCTGCTGCGCCCCGGTGACGGTGATCTCCTCGACGGCGAACAGCGGGCTGTAGGCGGCACCGAGGGTTCCGAGCGCGAGGACCAGCACGGATGCCGCGGCCCCGACCCACATCATGCGGCGACGTCGCTGGCGCGCGGTGAAGCGGCGGATCTCGGCGCGCAGCGCCCTGCGTCGCGCGTGCGCCGCCCTCCACACCTCGCGGAAGCCGACCTCGGCCGCCTCCGCCGGATCGGCGGCCTCGCCGCGGACGTCCGGGCTGGACCCGGGCGCGGCGGGCGTCGGTGCCGCGAGCGGGATGACGGGCGCCGGCGCGCCCTCGTCCACGCCGGTGCCGGCGTGATCCTCGGGGGCGGCTGCGGCCGGTGCCGCCTCGGCCCGCTCGCGCGACCGGCGCGCCGGCGCGGCCGGCTGCGCAGGGGTGCGCGAGGCGACCGGCGGCTGCGGCAACGGCGACGGACGGCGCATCGGCTGCTACTCCCCCGTGCGCGTGCGGCCGAGAGCCTCGAGGACCTGCGGGATGATCTGGTAGACGTTGCCGCAGCCCAGGGTGATGACGTAGTCGCCGTCGCGGGCCACCGACGCCGTGTAGTCGGCCGCCTGCTGCCAGTCGGGCACGAAGTGCACGTGCGACGGGTCGGCGAACGCGCCGCTGACGAGCTCGCCCGTCACGCCGGGCACCGGGTCCTCGCGCGCCCCGTACACGTCGAGCATGACGGTGTGGTCGGCGTACCGCTCGAGCACCTCGGCGAACTCGCGGTACATCTCCTGCGTCCGCGAATAGGTGTGGGGCTGCTGGATCGCGATGATGCGGCCGTCGCCGACGACGGTCCGTGCGGCGGCCAGCGCCGCGGCGACCTCGGTGGGGTGGTGGGCGTAGTCGTCGAAGACGCTGACGCCGCGCTCGACGCCGTGCAGCTCGAACCGGCGGACCGTGCCCGCGAACCCCTCGACGGCACGGACGGCCGGATCGAGGTCGTGGCCGAGGGTCAGCAGCACCGCGACGGCGCCGGCGGCGTTGATCGCGTTGTGCGCGCCGGGGACCGGCAGCTGCGCGTCGACGGTGCGCCCGTCGTAGGTGACGCGGAACGCCACGGGGCCGTCGGTGACGATGTCGCTCACGCGCACGGCGGCGTCGTCGGCCTCGCCGAACGTGACGACGTGCGCGTGCGTGAGGCGGGCGGCGACCAGCTGCGCACCGGGGTCGTCGGACGAGATCACGACGGCCTCGCGTGCCTCGTCGGCGAAGCGCGCGAACGCCTCGTAGAACGCCTCGCGGGTGCCCCAGTGGTCGAGATGGTCGGGGTCGACGTTCGTGATGAGCGCGACCGACGTGTCGTAGAGCAGGAACGTGCCGTCGGACTCGTCGGCCTCGATGACGAAGAGGTCGTCCGAGCCGCTGCCGCTGGACACGCCGAGCTGGGCGATGACGCCGCCGTTGACGAACGTCGGCTGGACGCCGAGGTCGTGCAAGGCCGTGACGATCATGCCCGTCGACGTCGTCTTGCCATGGGCTCCGGCGACTGAGACGAGGCGCCGCCCGCCGATGAGCCAGTACAGCGCCTGGGAGCGGTGGATGACGTGCAGGCCGCGCTGCTTCGCCAGCACGAACTCCGGGTTCTCGGGCCAGATCGCACCGGTGTGCACGACGGTGTCGACGTCGTCGGCGAGGTTCGCCGCGTCGTGCCCGACGTGCACCGTGGCTCCGAGTCCGGCCAGCTCGCGAAGCGCCGCGCTGTCGGCACGGTCGGACCCCGACACGCGGATGCCGCGCTCGAGGAACATGCGGGCCAGCCCCGACATGCCGGATCCGCCGATGCCGATGAAGTGGGCCGCGGAGATGTCGTCGGGAATGGGGAGGGTGAGATCGGGTCTGATCATGACCGTCCAATCCTAAGTTGGGCGGCCGGCGCCTCGGGCAGGGCGCGCTGACCGTCCCCGGCTCGGTGGTCCTCGTCAGCCCCGGAGTGCGGCGTCGATCATCGCGACGACGTTCTGCGTCCCCGAGCGCGTGCCGACGGATGCCGCGGCCGCCGCCATCGCCGCACGCCGGGCGTCGTCGCCCAGGAGCGGGATGACCTCGGAGCGGACGCGCTCCCCCGTGAAGTCGGCATCCGGGATCAGCACGGCCGCGCCCGCGCGGACGGCGGACGACGCGTTGAGCGCCTGCTCGCCGTTGCCGACGGCGTAGGGGACGTAGACCGTCGGGATGCCGAGGGCGCTGATCTCGCTGACGGTCGCGGCGCCCGCGCGCGACACGATCGCGTCGGCGAGGGCGAACGCGAGGTCCATGCGGTCGACGTAGCGGCGCACGACGTAGCCGGGCGCACCGGGGTCGGAGAGTTCGGAACGCTCCCCCGTGATGTGCAGCAGCTGCCAGCCGGCGTCGAGGACGTCGCGCCAGGCGGCGCCGTGGCCCTCGCCGAAGGCCTCGTTGAGACGCTGAGCCCCGAGTGACCCGCCGAACACCAGCAGCACGGGCCGGGCGGGGTCGAGCCCGAAGTGGGCGGCCGCCTCGGCGCGGAGTGCGACGCGGTCGAGAGTGACGATCTCGCGGCGCAGCGGCATCCCCACCACCCGCGATCGCTTGAGCGGGGTGCCCTCGAAGGCCACGCCGACGCCGGCGGCCCGGCGGGCGCCGAGCACGTTCGCCAGTCCCGGGCGCGCATTCGCCTCGTGGACCACGAACGGCACGCGCTCACGGCGCGCCGCGACGTAGGCGGGTGCCGAGGCGTAGCCGCCGAAGCCCACGACGACGTCGACGCCGCGTGCGCGGATGTGGGCGCGCACCTGTGCGATCGCGCGCGGGAACCGCGCCGGAAAGGCTGCGGCGGCCTTGTCGGGGCGCCGCGGGAACGGCACCTTGTCGACGAACAGCAGCTCGTAGCCCCGCTCGGGCACGAGGCGCGCCTCGAGCCCTTCTCGGGTGCCGAGGACGAGCACCACGGCCTCCGGGTCACGGGCGCGCAGTGCATCGGCGACCGCCAGGAGCGGGTTCACGTGTCCGGCGGTGCCGCCGCCGGCCAGGAGGTACGTCGTCACTCCCCGAGCCTACCCGGCTCGGTCCTTCCGGGTTTGGGGCGCACCGCGTCCGTTCGGGGCGCACCTCGCGCGCCCCGAGCGCACAGGGCGCGCCCCAAACCTGGGAGAAGAGACCGGGGGCGTCCGAGGCCGGCGGCAACGACCGCGGTCAGCGGACGGCGCGCAGCTTCGCCCGCTCGCGCGCGGCGCGCACCTCGGCGATGCGCGCCTCGCGTCGCGCGACGGAGGCCGGCAGGGTGCGGGCGAAGGCCAGCAGGACGCCGGCCGCCACGAGCACCGACAGCAGCGACGTGCCGCCCTGCGACATGAACGGCAGGGGCACGCCCAGCACCGGGAAGACGCGCAGCACCACGCCGATGTTGATGAGCGCCTGGCCGACGATCCAGACCGTGATGCCGCCGGCGGCGATGCGCACGAACGGGTCGTCCGTCTTGCGGATGATGTGGAACGCGCCGACCGCGAAGAGGGCGAACAGCGTCAGCACCACCGCGCAGCCGATGAGCCCGAGCTCCTCGCCGACGATCGCGAAGATGTAGTCGTTGGCCGCCGCGGGCAGCCAGTCGTACTTCTCGCGCGAGTTGCCGAGCCCGAGCCCGAAGATGCCGCCGCTGGCGAGACCCCAGATGCCGTGCAGCGGCTGGTAGCAGTCGTTGAAGTAGTCGTCGAGGCAGTTGGGGTTGAGGAAGCTCATGAACCGCCGCATGCGGTCGGGGCTCGTCAAGAAGTAGAACGCGACGAAGCCGACCGCGGCCACCATCGGCAGGATGAACACGCGCAGCTTCACGCCGGAGAAGAAGAGCCCGCCGAGCACCACCAGGACGAGGATCATCGCGGTGCCGAGGTCACGGCCCGCGATCACGGTCGCGATCGCCAGCCCCGCCACCGGCACGAGCGGGATGTAGACGTGGCGCCAGTCGGCCAGCAGCGTGCGCTTGCGGAACAGCACGAACGCCACCCACAGGGCGAGGGCGAGCTTGAGGAACTCCGACGGCTGCGCCTGCACGCCGCCGACGTTGATCCAGTTGCGGTTGCCGTCCATGTCGATGCCCAGCGGCGTGAACACCAGGAGCTGCAGCGCGATCGCCGCGATGAGGGCCGGCCAGGCCACCCGTTTGAAGAAGGTCAGCGGCAGCCGGCTGGCGATGAGCATGAGCGGGATGCCGATCGCGGCGAAGGCGACCTGCTTGATGACGTCCTCCCACGGCGCCACGCCGCGCGCGGTCGCGATCGCCGACGTCGCCGACAGCACCATCACCAGCCCGAAGACCGTCAGCAGCAGCGTCGTGGACGCGATGAGCAGGAACTCGCTCGGCACCGGGGCGAAGATGCGCCCGAGGGAGACCCGCGCGGCGAGCCCGCGGCGCGCGGAGTCAGTGTCCTCGGCGCTCGTCGGTGTCGGACCCGTCCGGGTCGGCCGGGTCCGAGGCGGCTGCGTCGTGGTCACCCGTCTCCCCTGTCCCGATCCGATCCCGTACCGCGGCGGCGAACCTGCGGCCGCGGTCTGCGTATGACGTGAACTGGTCGAAGGATGCTGCGGCGGGAGCGAGGAGAACCACGTCCCCGTCGCGCGCCACCGCCGCCGCCAGTTCGACGACCTGCGCCATGACCTCTTCAGTCTCATCGGCCTCGACCTCGAACACGGGCACCGCCGGCGCGTGTCGCTCGAACGCGGCGACCACCTCCGCCCGCTCGAGGCCGATGACGATGGCCGCCTTCGTTCCGGCGCCCCTGCCGGCGACGAGAGCCGAGATGTCGACGCCCTTCAGCAGGCCGCCGACCACCCACACCGCACCGGGATACGCCGCGAGCGACGACGCGGCGGCGTGCGGGTTCGTGGCCTTCGAGTCGTCGATCCAGGTGATGCCGGCGTGCCGGGCGACCACCTCGATGCGGTGGGGGTCGAGGCGGAAGCCGCGCAGCGCGTCGCGGATCGCGAGCGGCGGCACGCCCAGCGAGCGCGCGAGGGCGGCGGCGGCGAGGATGTTCGCCACGATGTGGGGTGCCGCCAGCCCGAGCTGCGTCAGCTCGTCGACCGTCGACAGCTCCAGTGCGCTCTTGTGCCGGTCCTCGAGGAAGGCGCGGTCGACGAGGATGCCCTCGACGACGCCGAGGTCGCTCGGGCCGGGCACGCCGAGATCGAAGCCGATGGCCCGCGCGCCCTCGATCACATCGGCGTCCTCGACCATGCGCCTGGTCGCGGCATCCGCCTTGTTGTACACGCACGCGACGCGGGTGTTGTCGTAGACGTGCGCCTTCGCGTCGCGGTAGTCGTCGAACGAGCCGTGCCACTCGAGGTGGTCGTCGGCGAGGTTCAGGCACACCGCCGCGTGCGGCGAGACCGGCTCGGGACCGCTCTGCAGGCCCAGGTACCAGAGCTGGTGGCTCGAGACCTCGACCACGAGCGCGTCGAATCCCGAGGGGTCGCGCACCGCATCGAGGACCGGCGTGCCGATGTTGCCGACCGGCGCCGCCCGCAGCCCGCCGCCGACGAGCATGGCGGCCGTCAGGCGCGTCGTGGTCGTCTTGCCGTTCGTCCCGGTGATGAGGATCCAGTCCGCCGGGGTGCCGTCCGCGCGCAGCACCTTGTCGCGGACGCGCCATGCCAGCTCGACGTCGCCCCACAGCGCGATGCCGCGCTCGCGCGCCCACGTGATGACCGGATGCCTCGGCGAGAAGCCCGGGGAGGCGACGACGACGTCGGGCTCGAACCCGGAGAGCTCGGCCGGCACGGAGCCGAGGGGCCCGGTCCAGAGCCGGACGCCGATGACGGGCAGCAGGCGCTCGTACTCCTCGTCGGCCCTCTCGGTCACGACGAGGACGTCGGCGCCGAGCTCGGCGAGCGTGTCGGCGACCGAGAAGCCGGTGACCGAGAGCCCGAGCACGGCGACCCGCAGCCCCTTCCAGTCGGCGTTCCAGCTGGTCAGGGTGGCCAGGCGTTCCGAGGTCATGTGCGGGAGAGCCATTCGACGTAGAAGAATCCGACACCCGACACCGCGAGCAGGCCGGCGATGATCCACATGCGGACCACGATGGTCACCTCGGACCAGCCGCGCATCTCGAGGTGATGGTGGAAGGGGCTCATCAGGAAGAGCCGCTTGCCGCGGGTGATCTTGAAGTACAGCCGCTGGAGGATCACCGAGCCGGGGGCGATGACGAAGACGCCGGCGACGAGGACCGCCAGCAGCTCGGTGCGGGTCAGGATCGCCATGGCGGCCAGGACTCCGCCGATCGCCATCGATCCGACGTCGCCCATGAAGACGTTCGCCTTGGGCGCGTTCCACCACAGGAAGCCGACCAGGGCGCCGACGAACGACGCGGAGACGATGGCCAGGTCGAAGGGGTCGCGCGTCGGGTAGCACGCGGCCTTCGCCGCGGCCGACAGCGCCTCGCCTCCCCAGCACGCCTGGTTGAACTGCCAGAAGGCGATCAGGCTGTAGGCGCCCGCGACGAAGATGCCCGAGCCGGCCGCGAGCCCGTCGAGCCCGTCGGTCACGTTGGTGCTGTTCGAGAAGGCGACGCCGATGAACGACACCCAGGCGAGGTAGAGGATCCAGCCGACGATGAGACCGAGCGCCATGAACGAGAGCACGGGCACGTCTCGGAAGACGGAGATGTAGGGCGAGGCGGGGGTCTGCCCGTACTGGTTGGGGAAGCTGAGCGCCACGATGCCGAACGGCACCGTCACGATCACCTGGCCGAGGATCTTGCGCCAGCCGCTCAGTCCCATGAACTTCTGCTGACGAACCTTCATGTAGTCGTCGATGAAGCCGACCGCGCCGAGGCCGACCATCATCCATATCACCAGCAGGCCCGAGATCGTGGGCGGGTTGTTGCCCGCGAAGCCGCCGACGAGGTATCCGACGATGGTTCCGACGATGAAGATCGTCCCGCCCATGGTGGGCGTGCCGCGCTTGGTCTGGTGATTGGGGTTGCGGATGTCCTCCGGGGTCCGGATCACCTGGCCCCAGCCCCATCGGCGGAAGAGCCGGAGGAAGACCGGCGTGAGGAACAGGGTGAATGCCAGCGAGATCGCTGCCGCGGTAAGGAGTGATCTCACGAGAACGATTCTCCCAGACGATCGCCGAGGAACCGCAGTCCCGCCGAGTTGGAGGACTTCACCAGCACGCGGTCGCCCTCGCGCAGCTCGCCCCGCAGGTAGTCGAACGCCTCGTCGGCGGTCGAGAAGAAGACCGCCTCGTTGTCCCACGAACCCTGCGCGACGGCCTCGAGGTACATGCGGCGCGCCGCGTCGCCCACCACCACGATCCGCTGGATGCCCAGGCGCACCGCCAGCAGCCCGACGCGGTCGTGCTCCTCCTCGGAGTACTCGCCGAGCTCGCTCATCGCGCCCAGCACCGCCACCGTGCGCTCGCCCGGACCGGTGATCTGCGCGAGTGTGCGCAGGGCTGCCGCCATGGAGTCGGGGCTGGCGTTGTAGGCGTCGTTGATGATGCGCACGCGGTCCGAGCCCAGCGGCTGCATCCGCCAGCGCTCGGCGATCTCGACCGTCTCCAGGCTCTCGACGGCGTCGGCGAGGGACACGCCGAGCGTCGTGGCCGCGGCGATGGCGGCCAGCGCGTTCATCACGTGGTGCTCGCCGAGCACCCGCAGTCGCAGCGGCAGCGAGACGCCGTCGGCGGTCACGGTGAACGAGGTTCCGGATGCCGTCACCACGACGTCGTCCGCCCGCACGTCGGTCGCACCCTGGCCGCGGCCGAACCAGCGGACACCCGCACCCGCCTCGGACGCGATGGGCGCCATCGCGGCGACCCGGGCGTCGTCGGCGTTGAGGACGGCCACGCCGCCCGCCCGCAGCGACTTCACCAGCTCGGACTTCGCGTGGAAGGTCCCCTCGATCCCGCCGAACCCGCCGGCGTGGGCCATCCCGACCATGAGCACGACGGCGACGTCCGGGTCGACGAGGCCGGCGAGGCGCGCGATGGCGCCGGGGCCGCTCGCCCCGAACTCGCTCACGAGGTACCTCGTCGACGCGGTCACGCGGAGCATGGTCAGGGGCGCGCCGACCTCGTTGTTGAACGACGCCTTCGGCGAGACGGTCTCGCCCTCCCCCTCCAGGATGCGGGCGAGCAGGTTCTTCGTCGTCGTCTTGCCGTTGGACCCCGTGATGCCGACGACGCGGAGGTCACCGGCATCCTTCACCCGCTTCACGACGTCGCGGGCGAGATCGGCCAGCGCCTCGACGGCGTCGGCCACGACGATCTGGCTCACCGGAGCCTCGACCGTCCGCTCCACGATCGCGAGGGCCGCGCCCTTCCCGGCGGCGGCGTCGACGAACAGGTGGCCGTCGGTCTCCTCGCCGGGCTTCGCGACGAACACGCCGCCCGCCTCGATGAGCCGGGAGTCGGTGTCGACGGCGCCCGAGATGACGGTGTCGGCGGTGGCGCCGGGGGCGAGATGAAGCTCGCCCGAGACGGCGTGGGCGATCTGGGCGATGGTGAGCGCGATCATGTGGGGAGTACTCCGGCCCTCAGCTGGAATCCGGCACGGGACTACCCGAACTTGGGCAGCAGCTCCGGCGACGACGTCGAGGGCATGACGCGATACGTCTTCAGAACCTGGGTCATGGCCTTCTGGAACGCGGTCGCATTGGCCGCAGACGATGTTACCTTCGTCGGCTCGTCGAGGGTGACGACCACCACGTACTCGGGATCGTCGGCGGGCGCGAACCCGACCATGGTCGTGTAGTAGACACCCGCCTTGTAGCCGCCGTTGACGAGGTCGGGCTTCTCACCGGTGCCCGTCTTGCCGCCCAGGCGATAGCCCGGGATCTCGACCGTCTTGGCGTACGGCGCCTGCAGGAAGACGTTCTCGAGCATCTCGCGCATGTGCGCCGACGTGGTCTCGCTGATCACCTGCTCGGGCTCGGCGAGCTCCGGCGTCACCACGGTGCCGTCGGGCCGGGTGCACGACTCGACGATCGTCAGCGGCATCATCACGCCGTCGTTCACGATCGCCCCGTAGGCCCGGGCGAGCTCGGGCATCGTGGTCGTGACGCCCTGCCCGAACGACGTGTTGTACGCCGTCTGCGCGCCCCACTCCGACACCGGGTGGATCAGCCCGTTGCCCTCGAGCGGGTAGGTCGAGCCGGTGCCGGCGCCGATGCCGAAGCGCGTCAGGTAGTCGAAGCGCGTCTGGTTGTCGACCCGCTCGCTGAACTTGGAGATGCCGACGTTCGAGGAGTCGATGAGCACGCCGGTCAGCGTGTAGAGGTTCGCGGGGTGCTGGAACGCGTCGCGCACGCGCGCACCGTTCGGGAAGGTCTCCAGCCCCGACGCGGTGACCGTGGAATGCGGCGTCTGACCGCCGGCGTCGATGACGGTGGCGGCGGTGAGCGCCTTGAACGTCGACCCGGGCTCGAAGGAGCCGCGGAAGATCTCGCTGGTCCGGTCCTCCGCATCGGTGGCGTCCACGTCGTTGGGGTCGACGGTCGGGTACTCCGCCGCCGCACGCACCTTGCCGGTCTTCACCTCGTAGACGAGGACCGACCCGTGCTGGGCGGCCATGTTCTGCGTCTGCTCGGCGATGAGCTGCTGCAGGTACCACTGCAGGTCGCGGTTGATGGTCAGCTGCAGCGTGCCGCCGTCCTGCGCGGGCACCTCCGTCTCGGTGCCGGGGATGACGACGCCGTCCTTGCCCTTCTCGTAGCTGCGGCTGCCGTTCTCGGCGGCCAGGCAGTCGTTCTGCGACTTCTCCAGTCCCTCGAGCGCCTCGCCGTCGGTGCCCATGAACCCGACGAGGTTGCCCGCGACGGCGCCGTCGGGGTACGCGCGCGCCGGGTGGGAGATGCACGTGATGTACGGTGCCTCGAGGTCGGCGAGAGCCCGGAACTGCTCGGTCGATACGCCCTTCTTCAGCTGCGCGTAGCGCGAGTACTGGTCGGCGGCCAGGGCGGTGCCGACGATCTCGCGCACCTCCTCCGGAGTCTGACCGGTGATGCGGGCGACGTCGCTGGACAGGTCCCCCCACAGCGGCGCGTCGGACTCGCCCTCCAGCACCTGGGCGTCGATCTGCGTGATCAGCAGGGGGTCGAGCTGGCAGTCGTAGCGGAGGATGCTGCCGGCCAGCGTCTGCCCGCTCTCATCGACGATCTGCCCGCGCGTCCCGTAGAGGGTCTGGGAGCTTGCGAACGCCGTGTCCAGCGAGTCCTGGATGTGCTCGTCGGCGTTGACGACCTGGATGTCGACCAGGCGCACGATGAAGCCGGCGAGGACGGCGAGGACGACGGCGAGGGCCACGACGGTCCGGCGGCGGGGGCTTCTCGTGCTGCGTGTCGTCATCTGCGTGAGTCGTCGTCTCGGTCTCGATCGCCGTGGGGTGTGTCCGGGTTCAGTGTGTGCTCGGGACCGGCAGTCCCTCGGTGATCGGCGGCGGTGTGTTGCCGACACCGGCGTCGCCGGGACCCGCCGTCTGCACCGGGACGCCGTCGATGGTGGCGTCGGGGACGGTGACCAGCGGTGTGTCGGTGATGAGGGCGTTGGGCACCGCGCCGCGGCCGATCGCGTCGACCGACGAGGCCCCCATCGCGACCTCCGAGGGCCCGAGGATCGCACCGTCGCTCAGCCGCAGGTAGCTCGGCGCCTCATTGATCACCATGCCCAGCGCGGCGGCGTTGGCCGCGAGGTACTGCGGCGAGCTGAGGCCCGCGACGTCGTCGTAGAGGATCTGCTTCTCGTACGTCAGGTCGCGCTGCTGGCTCGTCAGGGCGGCGATCTCGTACGTCCCCTGGGTCGTCATGATCGACAGCGCCATCTGCGCGCCGGCGATGAGGAACGCCCCGAGCACCGCGATGACGCCGTAGAGGAGCTTCGGGCGGCGGCGCCGGGCGGGAGCCTCGACGACCCGCAGTCCGCGGCGCGGGTCGCCGACGCGATCCGGCGCGACGGCACCCCTGGTCCGCGCGGGAGCGGCGAGGGCGTTCGCGGTGCTCATGAGTCCTCCTTCACTCGCTCGGCGGCACGCAGGCGCACCGGCGTCGCGCGCGGGTTGACCGCGCGCTCTTCGTCGGTGGCCAGCTCGGCGCCTTTGACGAGCAGCCGGAACCTGGGGGCGTGCTCGGGGAGCTCGACCGGCAGGCCCCGGGGCGCGGTCGAGGCCGAGGCATCCGCGAGGGCGCGCTTGACGAGCCGGTCCTCGAGCGACTGGTACGACAGCACGACGATGCGACCGCCGACCGGCAGGATGCCGAGCGCCGACGGGATGGCCCGCTCGAGCACCGACAGCTCGCGGTTGACCTCGATGCGCAGCGCCTGGAAGACCCGCTTGGCGGGGTGCCCGGTGCGCTGCGCGGCCGCCGGCGTCGCCGCCTGGAGGATCTCGACCAGCCGGCCGGAGCGCTCGATCGGCGCCTCCGCCCGGGCGGCGATGATGGCGCGGGCGTAGCGTCCGGCGAGCTTCTCCTCGCCGTACCGCTCGAAGATGCGGCGCAGGTCGCCCTCGCCGTAGGTCGCGAGCACCTCGGCCGCGGTGGTGCCGGCGGACTGGTCCATGCGCATGTCCAGCGGCGCGTCCTGCGCGTAGGCGAAGCCGCGATCGGCCACGTCCAGCTGCAGCGACGAGACGCCGAGGTCGAACAGGATGCCGTCGGCTGCGGCGAAGCCGGCCGAGGCGACGGCATCCGCGATCCCGTCGTAGACGGTGTGCACGAGGTGCACGCGGTCGCCGAAGCGGGCGAGCCGCTCCCCCGCGATCCGCAGCGCGTCGGTGTCGCGGTCGAGTCCGACCAGGTGGAGCCCGGGGAATCGCTCGAGGAACGCCTCGGAGTGCCCACCCATGCCGAGGGTCGCGTCGACGAAGACCGCGCCGTCCCGCTTGAGGGCGGGGGCGAGCAGCTCGATGCAGCGCTCGAGCATGACCGGGGTGTGGATGTCGCGCAGGTTCATGATCGACAGGGCATCCGCGGATCCCGTCCCCTGGAGCCTGATCCCCATCCGCTCTGACCTGGCACCGGGGAAGTGGCGTCAGGGCGGGAGCGGCTGGGAGTCGGGCTTCAGGCGACGTGAGCCTCAGAACAGGCCCGGAATCACCTCCTGCTCCAGCTCGGCGTAGCTCTCTTCGTTGGCCTCTGCGTAGGTGTTCCACGCAGCGGCGTCCCAGATCTCGGCATGAGCGCCCACGCCGGTGACGACGAGGTCGCGCTCCAGGCCGGCATATGCGCGCAGCGGAGGGGGGATCGTGATGCGGTTCTGACCGTCGGGCTTCTCGGCACTGGCACCCGAGAGGAACATGCGCAGGAAGTCGCGCGCCTGCTTGTTCGCGAGCGGCGCCTCGCGGATGCGGTCATGCACCCGCTCGAACTCCTTCTCGCTGAACACGTACAGGCAGCGGTCCTGTCCGCGCGTCACGACGACACCCCCACCAAGGTCGTCGCGGAACTTGGCCGGGAGGATGACGCGCCCTTTGTCATCCAGCTTGGGTGTGTGGGTACCCAAAAGCATCGGTACATCACACCCCCTTCAATCCGGCCCCCCGGGATGTCCGCCACTTTACTCCACTCTCCTCCACTTGACCACCATTTCTCGCTACCGGTTCTCCGCCGCCCCCACTCGGCACCGCTCGGGGTGCCTGCGGGCACGAAAAAAAGCACCGACCCGAAGGTCGGTGCTTTGTTCTGCTGCTCAGGCGGCGGGGACGCTCAGCGCTCCTCCTGCCGCCTGTCCCAGCGATCGTTCATGCGATCCATGAACGAAGAGTTGGACTGCGCTCTGGGGGGCCGCTCGGGCTCGACGCGCGCCTTGCCGGGACCGCGGCCGGGGGTGATCGCGAGGATCACGCCGCCCAGCATCACGACGAACCCGATGACGCCGACGACGATCAGCTGCTGCGAGACGCCGACGATGAGCCCACCGAGGCCGAGCAGCACGAGGATCGTGCCGTAGACGATGTTGCGATAGCTCAGTGAGCGTCCGCCGCGGGGCGCGCTGACGACGTCCGCGTCGTTGCGCATGAGATGGCGTTCCATCTCGTCCAGCAGGCGCTGCTCCTGTTCGGAGAGTGGCATGCATCCCCCTCTGTACTTCGGTGGCTCGATTGTACGCGTGCCTTTCGTCACTAGGCTAGGCCCGTGTCCGCCCTCGCAGAGCCGATCGAAGCCATTTCCCAGCGAGTGGACATGTTCGTCACGGTCAGGCGACAGGATGTCGCCGACGCCGGCCCCGAGGCCGCCCGTTTCGTCGATGCGGCCGCCGATGCGGTGACGGGCGGGAAGCGCCTGCGCGGCCGATTCTGCATCGCCGGGTGGAGGGCGGTGGAGGAAGCGGCGTCACCCGCGGGCGACGCCCCCGAGCCGGTGCTCGCGGCCGCCGCGGCACTGGAGGTCTTCCACGCCGCGGCGCTCGTGCACGACGACCTCATCGACAACTCCGACACCCGCCGCGGCCGCCCGTCCGCGCATCGCGCGCTGGAGGAGGGCCACCGCCGCGCCGGCTGGGCCGGCGACGCGGACGACTTCGGCCGCTCGGCGGCGATCCTGGTCGGCGACCTGCTCGTGGCGTGGAGCGACGACCTCCTCGAGGAGGGCCTGACCGGGCTCTCCCCCGACCGCGCCGCCGCCGCCCGCCGCCAGTACGCGCTGATGCGCCGCGAGGTCACGCTCGGGCAGTTCCTCGACATCGCCGAGGAGTCGGCGTTCGTGAGCGAGCCGGACGACCGCCACGCGGAGCGCGCGCTGCGCGTCGCGTCGTACAAGTCCGCGCGGTACAGCGTGCAGCAGCCGCTCGCGATCGGTGCCGCGATGGCCGGGGCGGATGCCGCGCAGGAGGCCGCCCTCGCCGCGTTCGGGCATCCGCTCGGCATGGCCTTCCAGCTGCGCGACGATGTGCTCGGGGTGTTCGGCGACGAGGCCGCGACCGGCAAGCCGTCCGGCGACGACCTGCGCGAGGGCAAGCGCACGGTGCTGATCGCCTACGCGCGAGAGGCCCTGGCGGCCCCCGCACGGCGGATCCTCGACGAGATGGTGGGCGATCCCGGGCTGGACGCGCAGCAGATCGCCTCGCTGCAGCAGACGATCGTCGACACCGGCGCGCTGGACCGGGTCGAGCAGCTCATCGCGCAATACGCCCATGAGGCCGACCGCGCGCTCTCGGGCGCCCGCCTCGGCAACGCGGCGGTGGGTGCGCTGCGCGACCTGGCACACGCCGCGACCGTCCGGACGACCTGAGGCCCGCCTCTTCCCCGGCGGAGACGCCCCCGATCAGGCGAGGGTGCGGGCGACCCGGCGGACCTCGCTCTTGCGACCGGCCAGGAGCGCCTCGATCGGCGCGGCGCCGATGGTCTCCTCCGGCGTCAGCAGCCAGTCGATCACCTCGTCGTCCGAGAAGCCGGCGTCGTGGAGCACGATCGCGGTGCCCCGCAGCGACGACAGCGGGTGCCCGTCGACCACGAAGACGGCCGGCACCTTGAGCACGCCGTCCCGGCGCGAGCCCACCAGGTGGGACTCGTCGAGGAGCCGGCGCACCCGGCCCAGAGGTTCGCCCAGCACCTCCACGAGCTCAGGAAGGGTGAGCCAATCGGTCTCGAAACGCGAAGAGTCGTCAGCGGTCACGAATGCAACTATCCCAGATCGCGCGCGGGCCGGATCCGGCGACTCCTGTCCCATCAGTCACACAAGCCCCTTTATCCACAGGCGTTGACACCAATAGACATCCGTGACAGCGTTTTCGGAGTCGACGGAGGGGGAGTCTCGTGCGATCAGTCCGGAGTACCAGCAACCAGGTCCACCAGGGCGTCGCCGCCTCGCGCGGCATCCCCGTCGGCGTCTCGGCGGCCGTCGTCGGCTCGATCGCGCTCGCGCTCTCGGCAGCTCCGGCTCACGCCGTGGGGACGGATGCCGCCTCCCGCGGCCCCCTCCCCGCTTCGCTGCACGGGCCCGGCGCGCCGGCGACCGTGCGGGCACTGCCGACCCCCGTCTCCGTCGCGGTGGGCGTGAACGCCTCCGTGCGCCCGACCCACGCGGCGTCGGCGACCTACACGGTTCAGCCGGGCGACACGGTCAGCGCGATCGCCGCGCGCTTCGGCCTGAGGGTCGCCGATGTCCTCGCCTTCAACGGACTCGGCTGGTCGTCGATCATCCAGCCGGGTCAGGTGCTGAAGCTCACCGGAACGGCGAGCCCCGCCCCGGCACCGACCACGCCGGCGCCGGCCGCACCCGCAGCCGGCGCGTACACCGTCGCCGCCGGCGACACCGTCAGCTCCATCGCCCGGCGGCACGGCACCACCGTCGGCGCCGTGCTGTCGGCCAACGGCCTGGGGTGGTCGTCGATCATCTACCCCGGACAGACGATCTCGATCCCGGGTGCGTCGGCGCCGGCGGCATCCGCCCCCTCCCCTGCTCCGGCTCCGGCCCCGGGCGCCGCGGCCGGGTCGTACACCGTCGCCGCGGGCGACACCGTCAGCGCGATCGCGGGCCGCCACGGCGTCTCCGTCGACGCGGTGCTCTCGGCCAACGGCCTCAGCCGGGCGTCGATCATCTACCCCGGCCAGACGCTGAAGATCCCGGCATCGGGTCCATCCGTCCCCGGGCTGACATCCGAGCAGGCGGCCAACGCGCACCTCATCGTGCGGATCGGCCGCGAGCTCGGCGCCTCGGACCGCGCCATCGCGATCGCACTCGGCACCGCGATGCAGGAGTCCTCGCTGCGCAACGTGACGTGGGGCGACCGGGACTCGCTGGGGCTCTTCCAGCAGCGTCCCAGCTACGGCTGGGGCAGCGAGGCCGAGGTGCAGGACGCGGCGCGCGCGACGCGGGTCTTCTTCGGCGGCGCGGGCGACCCGAACGGCGCGCGCACGCGCGGTCTCCTGGACATCCCCGGCTGGGAGGGCATGTCGTTCGCCCAGGCCGCGCAGGCCGTGCAGATCTCGGCGTACCCCGACGCGTATGCCCAGTGGGAGGCGCCCGCCTTCTCGTGGCTCGCCGCCCTCGGGTGAGGCCCGAGCCCGCCGAACCGTCGGTAACGGTACGGTCGCAGGGTGAGGCGCTCCGCCGGCTCGCAGGTGCGCGTCCGTAGACTCTCAGCGTGAGCACGAGTCAGCAGACGGACCCGCTGATCGGCCGTCTGGTCGACGGCCGGTACCGGGTGCGTGCTCGCATCGCGCGCGGCGGCATGGCCACCGTGTACGTCGCGACCGACCTGAGGCTGGAGCGCCGCATCGCCCTCAAGGTGATGCACGGGCACCTCAGCGACGACACCGTGTTCCAGAGCCGGTTCATCCAGGAGGCCCGCGCGGCCGCCCGACTGGCCGATCCGAACGTCGTGAACGTGTTCGACCAGGGCCAGGACGGCGACATGGCGTACCTCGTCATGGAGTACCTGCCGGGCATCACCCTGCGCGAGCTCCTGCGCGAGCAGCGCCGGCTGACCGTCCCGCAGGCGATCTCGATCCTCGACGCGGTGCTGTCGGGCCTCGCCGCCGCGCACAAGGCCGGCATCGTGCACCGGGACGTCAAGCCCGAGAACGTCCTGCTGGCCGAGGACGGCCGCATCAAGATCGGCGACTTCGGGCTCGCTCGCGCCACGACGGCCAACACCGCCTCGGGCGCCCAGCTCCTCGGCACGATCGCGTACCTCGCCCCCGAGCTGGTCACTCGCGGCACCGCCGACGCGCGCAGCGACATCTACGCCATCGGCATCATGCTGTACGAGATGCTCACCGGCGAGCAGCCCTACAAGGGCGAGCAGCCGATGCAGATCGCCTTCCAGCACGCGACCGACTCGGTCCCCCGCCCGAGCGTGAAGAATCCGGGCGTTCCCGAGCCGCTCGACGAGCTCGTGCTGTGGGCGACCGAGAGGTCGCCCGACGACCGTCCCCTCGACGCGCGCGAGATGCTGCAGCGCCTGCGCGAGATCGAGCGGGAGCTCGGCGTCGCGCCCGTCGTCGCCCGCACCGGCCCCATCGGGATCGTGCGCGACGACGGCGCCTCGACGGGCGAGCTCACGGCGGTCCTGCCCGGCACGCCGACCGGACCCACCACCGCCATGGGCGACGTCGACAACGCCGGGCGCCTGCGCCGGGCGACCCAGCGCCGGCGCACGCGCGGCGCCTGGCTCCTGATCGCGGTGCTCTTGCTGGCGACGCTCGCCGGCGGGCTCGGCTGGTACTTCGGGTCCGGTCCCGGGTCGCTCGTGGCCGTCGCCGACGTGTCCGGCATGACGTATGAAGAGGCATCCGCCCGCCTGCAGCAGGACACGCTCGTCGCCGTGCAGCAGGGTGAGAGCAGCCTCGACGTCGCCGCCGGTCTCGTCATCCGCACCGATCCGCCGCAGGGCTCGCGCGTCGACCGCGAGGCCCAGGTCAACGTCTTCGTCTCGCTCGGCCCGGCCGAGGCGACGTTCACGTCGTTCGCGGGCATGTCCGAGACCGACGCCCGCAGTGTGCTGAGCGAGCAGTCCGTCCAGACGGTCGACGAGAACGCCGAGTTCTTCACCGACGACGCTGCCGGCACGGTCGTCAACGTCTCGATCCGTCCGGCCGGAGCGCCGGAGGACGGCTCGCAGGACGTCGCCTGCTTCGAGGGATGCGTCGTGCACCAGGGCGACACCGCGCGGCTCTCGGTCTCGGTCGGACCGGTCCCGGACGTGGTGGATCAGAGCGAGGGCTCCGCGCGGAGCGCGCTCGAGGGTGTCGGACTCGTCGTGGCCGACGAGAGTGCCACCGAGGCGAGCGACGCGATCGAGGAGGGCCGCGTGATCCGCGTCAGCGGCCCCGAAGGACGCTCGTGGCAGCCGAACGACACGGTCACCCTCGTGGTGTCGACCGGTCCCCCGCTGTTCGAGGTGCCGAACGTCGTCGGCGACAGCCGTGACGAGGCGATCGAGAAGCTCGAGGGAGCCGGGTTCCAGGTGGACTACGCGGCGTTCTTCGGCGTCGTGCCCGACGACATCACCGAGGTGACGGCATCCGATCCCGCCGCCGGTGAGTTCCGGGTCCGCGGCACGCGCGTGTACATCCAGCTCACCGTCACCGGCTGAGCCGCCGCGCACCCCCACCCGGCCGACAGCACGGATCCCGGATGCCTCGGCGAGAGGCAGCCGGGATCGTCGTCGTGTCAGCGGCGTGAGATCAGCGCTTCTCGAGCTCCTCGGCCACGAGGAAGGCGAGCTCCAGGCTCTGCATGTGGTTCAGGCGCGGGTCGCACAGCGACTCGTAGCGGGTGGCGAGGGTGGCCTCGTCGATCTGCTCGGAGCCGCCCAGGCACTCGGTGACGTCGTCGCCGGTGAGCTCGACGTGGATGCCGCCCGGGAACGTGCCGACCGCGCGGTGCGCCTCGAAGAAGCCGCGGACCTCGTCGACGACGTCGTCGAAGCGACGCGTCTTGTAGCCGGTGGGCGTGGTGATGCCGTTGCCGTGCATGGGGTCGGTGACCCACAGCGGCACGGCTCCGGAGTCCTTGACGGCCTCCAGCAGCGGCGGCAGCGCATCGCGGATCTTGCCGGCGCCCATGCGCGTGATGAACGTGAGCCGGCCGGGCTCGCGTTCGGGGTCGAGCTTGTCGATGAGCGCGAGGGTCGTCTCGGGCGAGGTCGTCGGGCCGAGCTTCACGCCGATCGGGTTGCGGATCTTCGAGAAGTAGTCGACGTGAGCGCCATCGAGCTCGCGGGTGCGCTCGCCGATCCACAGGAAGTGCGCCGACGTGTTGTACGGCGTGTTCGTGCGGGAGTCGATGCGCGTCATCGGGCGCTCGTAGTCCATGAGCAGGCCCTCGTGGCCGGTGTAGAACTCGACGCGCTTGAGCTCGTCGAAGTCGGCGCCGGCAGCCTCCATGAACTTGATGGCCCGGTCGATCTCGGTCGCGAGGCGCTCGTACTGCTGGTTGGCCGGGTTCTGCGCGAAGCCCTTGTTCCACGAGTGCACCTCGCGGAGGTCGGCGAAACCGCCGGTCGTGAAGGCGCGGATCAGGTTGATCGTCGACGCCGCCGTGTGGTACCCCTTCAGCAGCCGCTCGGGGTTTGCCTGCCGCGAGTTCTCGGTGAAGTCGTAGCCGTTGACGATGTCGCCGCGGTACGCCGGCAGGGTGACGTCGCCTCGCGTCTCGGTGTCGCTCGAGCGGGGCTTGGCGAACTGACCGGCCATGCGCCCCATCTTCACGATCGGCATGGAGGCGCCGTACGTGAGCACGACCGCCATCTGCAGCACCGTCTTGATGCGGTTGCGGATCTGCTCGGCCGTGGCGCCGGCGAAGGTCTCGGCGCAGTCGCCGCCCTGCAGCAGGAACGCGTTGCCCGATGCGGCGCGCGCGAGCCGGTCGCGCAGGTTGTCGACCTCGCCGGCGAAGACGAGCGGGGGCAGCGTGGCCAGCTCAGCGGACACCGCAGCCACCGCCTCTGCGTCGGGCCACGCGGGCTGCTGCTTGATGGGCAGGGTCCGCCAGTGGTCGAGGGCATCGAGCTGCTGAAGCATCCCTCGATTCTAGCCGCGGGGCGCGGCGCCCCGGTGCGCTGTGACGCGCTGTTCGCCGAGGCGTCAGGGGCGCGGCTATCGGGCGTCGGTCCGCGTGCGCGTCGACAGCCGGTCCTTCACCGTCGAGGCGTAGACGTCCTCGTACTCCTGCTCCCCCAGCCGCTGCAGGGCCACCATGATCTCGTCGGTGATGGAGCGCAGGATGTACCGGTCGCCCTCCATCCCCTGGAAGCGCGAGAAGTCCAGCGGCTCGCCGATCACGATGCCCACGCGCACGATGCGCGGCACCGTGGTTCCGATCGGCATCATCGTGTCGGTGTCGACCATGACCACCGGCACGACGGGCACGTGCGCCTCCAGCGCCATGCGCGCGATGCCGGTGCGGCCGCGGTAGAGCTTGCCGTCGGGGCTGCGGGTGCCCTCCGGGTAGATGCCGAGCAGATCGCCGCGTCCGAGCACCTGGAGACCGGTGTTGAGGGATGCCTCGGACGCCTTGCCGCCGGACCGGTCGATGGGCAGCTGGCCGGTGCCCTTGAAGAACATGCGGGTCGCCCAGCCCTTGAGGCCCTTGCCCGTGAAGTAGTCGCTCTTGGCGAGGAACGCGACGGGCCGGTCGATCATGAGCGGCAGGAACACCGAGTCCACGAACGACAGATGGTTGCTCGCGAGGATCGCCGCACCCTCGGCGGGGACGTTCCGGCGGCCGATGATCCACGGGCGCCAGATCGCCTTGACGATCGGTCCGATCACCACGTACTTCATCAGCCAGTAGAACATCGCGCGCTCAGCCCTCCGGCGTGGCCAGGTCGGCTGCGCCGATGAGCCCGGCGTCGTTGACGAGCTGGGCGATCGCGAACTGCGCGACGGGGCGGTCGCCATACCCCGGCAGCGACGTCTCGTAGGCGAGGCGGACCGGCGCGAGCAGGTCCTCGCCGAGCTGCGCGACGCCGCCGCCGATGACGAACAGCTCGGGGTCGAGGACGGCCTGGAACCCGCCGCACGCCTCGCCGAGAGCCGTCGCCACACGCCGCAGCGCCTCGATGGCCCCGGGGTCGCCGGCCAGCACGAGCCGGGAGACGGCCGGGCCCGAGATCGAGCCCTTCTCCGACCGCAGCCGCGCGAGGGCGTCGCCGATGCCGCCCGCATCGGCGATGTCGTTGGCCTCGCGCTGCAGGGCGCGTCCGGACGCGTACTGCTCGAGGCATCCGCTCTGTCCGCAGCCGCACAGGATGCCGCCGCGGATGAAGCGCATGTGGCCGAGCTCCGCCGCGATGCCGTGGCCGCCGCGGAAGAGCTCGCCGTCGAGGACGATGGCCCCGCCGACGCCGGTCCCCATCGTGAGCATGACCATGTGCCCGACGTCCCGGCCGGCGCCGAACCGGTACTCGGCCCAGCCGGCCGCGTTGGCGTCGTTCTCGATGGCGACGGGCAGGCCGATGCCGGCCTCCAGCGTGGCCTTGAGGGGCTCGTTGCGCCACGCGATGTTGGGCGCGTGGATGACGGTCGCACGCCGGCGGTCGATGAAGCCGGCCGCGGCGACGCCGACGGCGGCGATGTCGTGGCCGGCGCGGAAGTGGCGAGCCATGTCGATGACAGCCTGAGCCAGTGCTGCGGTGTCGGCGGGGGTGTCGACGCGGACCTTCTCGACGATGTGCCCGTCGGGGTCGACGACGCCTCCCGCGATCTTGGTCCCGCCGATGTCGATGCCGACTTTGAGCACAGTCTCCCTCTCCGGCCGGCGCGCCCGCGACGGCGCCTTGAAGTCTATCCAGGCGGCGCTGTCCACATCCGCCGGTGAGTCGGATGTGACAGCCGATTAGACTCTGCTCAGACCCACCCGAGATTCCCGCAATCCGGTACCGAAGGAGCTGCCGTGGTCCAATTCGAAGTCCCTGCCATCGTCCCCGCCGATCCGCAGGCGAACGTCACCGACCTGCTGGTCGAGCGTGTCAAGAAGACGCCCGGCCTCGCGCTCTTCGCCGTCCCCGAGGGCGACGGCTGGCGCGATATCACCGCGTCGGAGTTCCAGAAGCAGGTCATCGCCCTCGCGAAGGGCTTCGTCGCCGGCGGCATCCAGCCGGGTGACAAGGTCGGATTCGTCGCGCGCACCACCTATCAGTGGACGCTCGTCGACTTCGCGCTGTTCTATGCCGGCGCCGTGATGGTCCCCGTCTACGAGACGAGCTCGGCGTCGCAGATCGCCTGGATCCTCACCGACTCCGGCGCCGTGGCCATCATCACCGAGAGCCCGGAGCACACCGCCCGCTTCACCGAGGTGAAGGGGGAGCTGCCCCTCGTGCGCTCGGCGTGGGAGATGCAGGCCGGTGACCTCGACACGCTCATCGCCGAGGGCGCCTCCGTGGCCGACGACGAGATCGAGCGCCGGCGGAACATCGCCAACGGCGCCGACATCGCCACGCTCATCTACACGTCCGGCTCGACCGGGCGCCCGAAGGGCTGCGTGCTGACCCACAGCAACTTCGTCGAGCTCACGCGCAACTCGGCCAAGGCGCTGCACGAGGTCGTCGAGGTGCCCGGAGCATCGACGCTGCTGTTCATCACGACGGCGCACATCTTCGCGCGCTTCATCTCGATCCTCGACATCCACGCCGGCGTCAAGACGGGCCACCAGCCCGACACCAAGCAGCTCCTGCCCGCGCTCGGGTCGTTCAAGCCCACGTTCCTCCTCGCCGTCCCGCGCGTGTTCGAGAAGGTGTACAACTCGGCCGAGCAGAAGGCCGAGGCGGGCGGCAAGGGCAAGATCTTCCGCGCCGCCGCGCACACCGCGATCGAGCACTCGCGTCTGCAGCAGGAGGGCAAGAAGGTGCCCCTCGGCACCAAGATCAAGTTCGCGCTGTTCGACCGGCTCGTCTACAGCAAGCTGCGCACCGCGATGGGCGGCCGCGTGGTCTACGCGGTGTCGGGTTCGGCACCGCTCGGACCGCGTCTCGGTCACTTCTTCCACAGCCTCGGCGTGACGATCCTCGAGGGCTACGGCCTCACCGAGACCACGGCGCCCGCGACGGTGAACCTGGCGACGAAGTCGAAGATCGGCACGGTGGGCCCGGTGCTCCCCGGTGTCGGCATGCGGCTCGCCGACGACGGCGAGCTCGAGGTCCGCGGCATCAACGTCTTCAAGGAGTACTGGCGCAATCCCGAGGCGACCGCGGCCGCCTTCGACGGCGAGTGGTTCAAGACCGGCGACCTGGGCTCGTTCGACGACGAGGGGTTCCTCACGATCACCGGCCGCAAGAAGGAGATCATCGTCACGGCGGGCGGCAAGAACGTCGCCCCCGCCGCCCTCGAGGACCCCATCCGCGCCAACCCGATCGTGGGCCAGGTCGTGGTGGTCGGGGACCAGAAGCCGTTCATCGCGGCCCTGGTCACCCTCGACCCCGAGATGCTGCCGGCCTGGCTGGCGAACAACGGCCTGCCCGCCGACATGTCCCTCGAGGACGCCGCCAAGAACGACGCCGTCCGCGCCGAGGTGCAGCGGGCGATCGACCACGCGAACAAGTTCGTCTCGCGCGCCGAGTCCATCCGCAAGTTCACGATCCTCCCCAGCGAGTGGACCGAGGCCAGCGGACACCTCACGCCGAAGATGAGCATCAAGCGCAACGTGATCCTCGCGGACTTCGCGTCCGACATCGAGGAGCTCTACGCCGTGCCGGTCAGCACATCGAACGTGTCGCTGAGCTGATCAACGACGAAGAGAGCGGATGCCGGGGCTCCCGGCATCCGCTTTCTTCATTCGTCCCTGTGCCGTCTGTCGCCGCGAATCACCGCAGGTCGAAGGTCCCTGCCGAGGACTCGCCGCGAAGCGGACGATGAGTATCCCGGCCCTGTGCGGGGACATCCAAGGAGCAGACATGAAGGCACTGGTGTATCAAGGTCCGGGATCGATCGTCTGGCAGGAGAGACCTGCTCCGCGGGTTCAGAAGCCGACGGATGCGGTCGTGAAGATCGAGACGACGACGATCTGCGGAACGGATCTGCACATCCTCAAGGGTGACGTTCCCACGGTCGAATCCGGGCGCATCCTCGGCCATGAAGGCGTCGGCGTGGTGACCGAGGTCGGTGCGGCTGTGACGGAGGTCGCCGTCGGCGATCGCGTCATCATCTCGTGCATCTCGGCGTGCGGGAAGTGCGGCTACTGCGTCGAGGGAATGTACTCCCACTGCCTCGCGGACGAAGGCGCATCCGGAATCGGTTGGATCCTCGGACACCTCATCGACGGCACGCAAGCCGAATACGTGCGGGTGCCCTTCGCCGAGACCTCGCTGCACAAGGTGCCCGAAGGGGTCGCCGCCGAAGAGGCCGCGATGATCAGCGACATCCTGCCCACCGGGCACGAGATCGGCATCCGCTACGGCGCCGTCGAGCCGGGTGATGTCGTCGCGGTCATCGGTGCCGGCCCCGTCGGCCTCGCCGCGATGACGACAGCCTCGCTCTACGGGCCGAGCCGGGTCATCGCGATCGACATCGACGCCAACCGGGTCGAGCAGGCGAGGCGCTTCGGCGCGAGCGACGGCGTCGTCTCGTCGGACGAGGACTGGAAAGAGCAGGTGTTGGCTCTCACGGACGGGCTCGGCGTGGATGTCGCCGTCGAGGCTGTCGGTGTGCCGGCGACGTGGGACATGTGCCTGGCGATCGTGCGGCCGGGTGGCCACGTGGCCAACGTCGGTGTCCACGGCAAGCCCGTGAGCTTCCCGCTGGAGTCGGCGTGGATCCAGAACCTCACGATCACCACCGGACTGGTCAACACCGACACCTCGCGCATGCTCATCAAGCTGCTCGCGCAGGGACGGCTCGCTGTGGGCGGCTTCATCAGCCACCGCTTCTCGCTCGAGGACATCATGGACGCCTACGACACGTTCGGCCGCGCGGCCGAGACCAAGGCGCTCAAGGTCATCCTGACGGCCTAGCGGCTCGACCCGTCCGCCGCGCGTCAAAACCAGTCGGACTCGCGGATCTCGCGCATGGCGACGCGACGGTGCTCGGGCGGGAGCCGGTCGATGTAGAGCGTGCCGTCGAGGTGGTCGGTCTCGTGCTGCAGCGCCTGCGCGAGCAGCCCCTCCCCCTCGATGACGACCTCGCCGCCGTCGAGGTCGATGCCGACGACCTTGGCCCACGGGTAGCGGAGGGCCTCATGCCACAGGCCCGGCACCGACAGGCAGCCCTCGCCGACGGGCTCGGGCTCGCCCGACACCTCCACGAGCACGGGGTTCAGGACGTACCCGATGTCGCCGTCGATGTTGTAGCTGAAGGCGCGGAGGCCGACGCCGATCTGGGGTGCTGCGACACCGGCGCGCCCGGGCAGCTCGACGGTGTCGACGAGGTCGCGCACGAGGGCGCGGACGCCGTCGTCGATGTCATCGATGGGGGCGCTGACGGACTTCAGGACAGGGTCGCCGAAGAGGCGGATGGGACGGACGGCCATCTGCGCTCAGGCCGCCGGCCGCAGCGAACGGAGACCCTCGACCACGATCGCGGCGAGCTCGCGGGCCGCCAGGCGCGTCGCCGGCTGCAGCTCGCGGAACACGATGGCGCTGCCGGCCGCGATGTGAGGGTCGTACGGCACGCGCACCACCGCGCGCACGCGGGTGCGGAAGTGCGTCTCGAGCTCGTCGAGCTGGACGAGCGGATGCCCCGGCCGGGCGCTGTTGAGCACCACCACCGCGTTGCGCACCTTCTCGGAGTGCCCATTGGTCTCGAGCCACGTGAGCGTCTCGGACGCCAGCCGGGCCTCGTCGACGCTGAGGCCCGCCACGATGACGAGCTGGTCGGCCAGATCGAGCGTGGCCTCCATGACGGAGTGGACGATGCCCGTGCCGGTGTCGGTGAGGACGACCGAGTAGTAGTGCGCGGCGAGGCTCGCCACGTCGCGGTAGTCGGCGTCGTTGAACGCCTCCGAGACGCGCGGGTCGGCGTCGGAGGCGACGACGTCGAGCCTGGTCTCGTCGCGGGCCACCATGTTGGAGAGGTCGTTGAAGCCCACGACCTCGCCGCGGATGCGCACCAGGTCGCGCACGGTCTTGCCGCTCTCGCGGGTGATGCGCTCGGCGAGGGTGCCGCGGTCGGGGTTGGCGTCGACGGCGATGACGCGGTCGTCACGGGCGTCGGCGAGCGCCATGCCGAGCAGCGTGGTCACGGTCGTCTTGCCGACGCCGCCCTTGCGCGAGACCACCGGCACGAAGCGTGCCCCGCCGGGCAGCGGCGCGGCGATGCGGCGGTCGAGCTCCTTGCGCGCCCGCGCGCGCTTGCTGTCGCCGAGGTTGATGCGCCGGCCCGAGATCGAGTAGACGAACTGCTGCCAGGCACCCTCGGGCTCGGGACGCACCACCTGATGCGGGTCGAGCAGTCGGTCGGCGGTGAGCAGGTCCGCGGTCTCGCGGCTCGACTCGAGCTCGCCGAGCCGCTTCGACGCGAGCGCCACGTCGGCGCGCGGGACCGAGCGCTCGACCGCGCGCTCGGCGGAGCGATCAACGACCGGCTGCGCGCCCGTGCCGTGCGTCGACCGGCGCCGGCTCGACACCGGCCCCGTCGCCGGGCTCGCGGCCGCCGCAGCGGCGGCGGGAACCGACGGCGCCGCCGGAGGGGTCACCGGGGCGGGCGCGGCATCCTTCGCGTCGTCGGCCGGGGTCTTCGCAGTCATGGGGTCCTCCGCGGTGTCGTCGGTCGCGATGACATCGTCTCCTGCGGCGGGATTCTCCGCCAGGGCGGCGTCAGCCAGAGCGGCCTCTGCGCCGTCGTCGTCGAGCACGAGCTCGAACTCGGCGGGGTCGAACTCCCCGTCGAAGTCGGCGTCCTCGAACTCCACGTCCTCGAAGTCCACCGGGAAGTCCTCGGCCCGGGTGTGGGAGTCGCCCGGCACCGGTGCCGGCGCCGCCTCGGGCTCGGGCTCCGGCTCGACGTGAACCTCGGGCTCGGGCTCGGGCTCGACGTGAACCTCGGGCTCGGCGACGAACACAGGCTCGGGCTCGGCGTGCGCGTCGGCCGCGGGCTCGTCCTGCACCTCGGGCTCAGGGTCGACGGACTCCGCGGCGTGGTGCTCGTCGGCGACAGGCTCACCCTCCCCCTCGCCGTACGTCTCGGGCTCGGCGGCGGAGTCGTGCGCGACGACGGATGCCTCGTACTCCACGATGTCGGCATCCGCGACGTCCTCCGCGGGAGCCTCCGAACCGAAGCCCTCGCCCTCCACGGTCCACTCCTCGAGGTCGGCGGTGCCGTCCACGATCTCGGCCTCGGTGGTGTGCGTGCCGGGCTCCTCGACCGCGACCGGCACGATGACCGGCAGGTCCGCGTCGGCCGGGATCTCGATGACGAAGGGGACCTCGCCGTCGATCACCGCGTCGTCGTCGAGGTCGTCCTCGGACTCCGTCGGCAGCTCGACGTTGACCTGTGCCGTCCCACCGCCGAGGATGCCGAGGCCTGTGGTGTCGAGACTCCCCGTGTCGGAGAGCACGCCGTTCTCAGGCTCGTCGTGCGTGTGGTCGTTGCGGTCGGGCGTCACTGGGCGGTACTCCTGGGCAGGGCGGAACGGCGCATACGGGCATATGCCGCCTTCCAGGCTACTGCGAGGGGCGGATCACGACCAAAAGGTCGCCGGCATCGACCTGCGTCGTCTCGGCGATCGCGAGGCGCTCGATGACCCCGTCGATGGGTGCGGTGATGGCCGCCTCCATCTTCATCGCCTCGATCGACGCGACCGGCTGACCCGCCGAGACCTTGTCGCCGACGCCCGTCTTGAGGGTGACGACGCCAGAGAACGGCGCGGCGACCTGCCCCGGCTTCGACGTGTCGGCCCTCTCCGCCTGACGCGTCTCGACCTTGATGCTGCGATCGCGGACGAAGACCGGCCGCAGCTGGCCGTTGAGCGTCGTCATGACGGTGCGGATGCCCTTGTCGTCGGCTTCACCGATCGCCTCGAGTCCGACGTACAGCTGCACGCCGGGGTCGATCTCGGCGACGTGCTCCTCGCCGGGCTTGAGGCCGTACAGGTAGTCGGGGGTGCCGAGCGCGGTGAGATCGCCGTAGGTCTCGCGGTTCTTCTCGAACTCACGGGCAGGGCCGGGGAACAGCAGCCGGTTGAGGGTGCGCCGGCGGCTCGCCGCGTCTCCGGCCAGGCCGTCGCGCTCCTCGTCGGTCAGCGGCGGCACGTCGATCGAGATCGTGCGCCCCTCGAGCACCTTCGTGCGGAAGGGCTCGGGCCAGCCGCCCGGCAGGTCGCCCAGCTCGCCCGCCATGAAGCCGACGACGGAGTCCGGGATGTCGTAGCCCTGGGGGTTCGCCTCGAAGTCCGCGGGGTCCGCGCGCACCGCGACGAGGGCGAGCGCGAGGTCGCCGACGACCTTCGACGACGGCGTCACCTTCGGGATGCGCCCGAGGATGCGGTCGGCCGCGGCGTACATGTCCTCGATGAGCTCGAAGTCGTCGGCCAGCCCCAGCGCGATCGCCTGCTGGCGCAGGTTGGAGAGCTGACCGCCGGGGATCTCGTGGTGGTACACGCGGCCCGTCGGCGCGGGAAGGCCCGACTCGAACGGCCGGTAGAGCTGCCGGACGGCCTCCCAGTACGGCTCCAGGTCGCTGACGGCCTGGAGGTCGAGCCCGGTGTCGCGGTCGGTGTGCGCGAGCGCCGCGACGAGGGCCGAGAGCGACGGCTGGCTCGTGGTTCCCGACATGGGCGCAGCCGCGGCATCCACCGCATCCACTCCCGCGGCACTCGCCGCCAGCAGCGTCGCGAGCTGGCCGCCCGCGGTGTCGTGGGTGTGCAGGTGCACCGGCAGGTCGAAGTTCTCGCGCAGCGCGCTGACGAGCTTCGCCGCCGCTGCCGGCCGGACGAGCCCGGCCATGTCCTTGATGGCGAGGATGTGCGCCCCCGACTGCACGATCTGCTCGGCCAGGCGCAGGTAGTAGTCGAGCGTGTACAGCTTCTCCGACGGGTCGAGCAGGTCGGCGGTGTAGCACAGGGCGACTTCGGCCAGCGCGGTGCCGGTCGAGCGCACCGCGTCGATGGCGGGCCGCATCTGCGACACGTCGTTGAGCGCGTCGAAGATGCGGAAGATGTCGACCCCCGTGGCCGCGGCTTCGCGCACGAAGGCGTCCGTCACCTCGACCGGCCGAGGGGTGTATCCCACCGTGTTCCTGCCACGCAGCAGCATCTGGATCGGGATGTTGGGCATCGCGGTGCGCAGGGCCTCCAGGCGCTCCCACGGGTCCTCCGCGAGGAAGCGCAGCGCGACGTCGTAGGTCGCACCGCCCCACGCCTCGACCGACAGCAGCTGCGGCGTCATGCGCGAGACGTGCGGCCCGACGCGCACGAGGTCGCGCGTGCGCACGCGGGTGGCCAGCAGCGACTGGTGCGCGTCGCGGAAGGTGGTCTCGGTGACCGCGAGGCTGCGCTGCTCGCGCAGCGCCTTCGCGAAGCCCTCCGGCCCGAGCTCGCGCAGGCGGTCGAGCGTGCCTGCGGGCGGGGCCGAGGCGAGGTCGATCTCGGGCAGCTTGCTGCCCGGCGACACCGACAGCGGCTTCTCACCATACGGGCGGTTGACCGTGACGTCGCCCAGCCAGTTCAGCAGCTTCGTCGCACGGTCGCGCGACGGGTTGCTCGTGAGCAGCGCGGGCCGTTCGTCGATGAAGGAGGTGCTGACGTCCCCCGCGACGAACGCCGGGTCGTCGAGCACCGCGCGGAGGAACGGGATGTTGGTCGCGACGCCGCGGATGCGGAACTCCGCCAGCGCCCGGCGCGCACGCGCGACGGCGGCGGGGAAGTCCCGTGCCCGGCAGGTGAGCTTCGCGAGCATCGAGTCGAAGTGCGGGCTGATCTGCGAGCCGGCGGCCGTGGTGCCGCCGTCGAGGCGGATACCGGCGCCGCCGGGCGAGCGGTACGTGGTGATGCGCCCGGTGTCGGGGCGGAAGCCCTGCGCCGGGTCCTCCGTGGTGATGCGGCACTGCAGTGCCGCGCCGCGCAGCTGGATGCGGTCCTGGGTCAGGCCGAGGTCGGCGAGGGTCTCCCCCGCCGCGATGCGGATCTGCGACTGTACGAGGTCGACGTCCGTCACCTCTTCGGTGACGGTGTGCTCCACCTGGATGCGCGGGTTCATCTCGATGAAGACGACCTCGCCGGTGCGCGGACCGGCCGTCTCGAGCAGGAACTCGACGGTTCCGGCGTTCTCGTAGCCGATGGAGCGCGCGAACGCCACCGCGTACCCGTGGAGCGCGTCGCGCACAGCGGGGTCGAGGTTCGGCGCGGGCGCGATCTCGATCACCTTCTGGTGACGGCGCTGCACCGAGCAGTCGCGCTCGAAGAGATGGACGGTCTCGCCCGTGCCGTCGGCGAGCACCTGCACCTCCACGTGCCGCGGCCGCTGCACCGCCTGCTCGAGGAAGACGCGGGCGTCGCCGAACGCGCTGCCCGCCTCGCGCATGGCCTCGGCGAGGGCGGGTGCGAGCTCCTCGGGCCGCTCGACGCGGCGCATGCCGCGCCCGCCGCCTCCGGCGACAGCCTTGACGAAGATGGGGAATCCGATGTCGTCGGCCTGGCCGAGCAGCTCGTCGACGTCGTCGGATGCCTCGGTCGAGCGCAGCACCGGCACGCCGGCGGCGATGGCGTGCTGCTTCGCGGTGACCTTGTTGCCCGCCATCTCCAGCACGTGGGACGGGGGTCCGATGAAGGCGATCCCGTTCGCGGCGGCCTTCTCGGCGAGCTCGGGGTTCTCCGAGAGGAAGCCGTAGCCCGGGTAGATGGCGTCGGCGCCGGCCTCCTTGGCGACCCGCACGATCTCGTCCACGTCGAGATAGGCGCGGACGGGATGCCCCTTCTCGCCGATCTCGTACGATTCGTCGGCCTTCTGGCGGTGCAGAGACCCGCGATCCTCGAAGGGGAACACCGCGACGGTGCGGGCTCCGAGCTCGTAGGCCGCGCGGAATGCGCGGATGGCGATCTCGCCTCGGTTCGCGACCAGGATCTTGCGGAACATTCGACCTCCGTGTGCGGCGACGCAGGCGGGCCCCTGAATAATCAGGCTGAGTGTGCTCTCAGCCTAGGGGACGGTAACGTGGTGCCTTGTGCACGTCCTATCCGTCAGCTCGCTCAAGGGTGGAGTCGGCAAGACGACCGTGACTCTCGGACTCGCGTCGGCGGCTTTCGCCCGCGGGGTCCGCACGCTCGTCGTCGACCTCGACCCGCAGTCCGACGTCTCGACGGGCATGGACATCCAGGTCGCCGGGCGCCTCAACGTCGCCGACGTCCTCGGGAATCCCAAAGAGAAGACGGTCCGCCAGGCCATCACCTCCAGCGGCTGGGCCAAGGTGCATCCCGGCACGATCGACGTGCTGATCGGCAGCCCGTCCGCGATCAACTTCGACGGCCCGCACCCGAGCGTGCGCGACGTCTGGAAGCTCGAAGAGGCCCTGGCGACCATCGAGGCCGACTACGACCTCGTGCTGATCGATTGCGCCCCGTCACTCAACGCGCTGACGCGCACGGCCTGGGCGGCCTCCGACCGCGTGATCGTCGTCACCGAGCCGGGCCTGTTCTCGGTGGCCGCCGCCGACCGCGCCCTGCGCGCCATCGAGGAGATCCGCCGCGGCCTCTCCCCCCGTCTGCAGCCGCTGGGCATCGTGGTCAACCGCGTGCGCCCGCAGTCCATCGAGCACCAGTTCCGCATCAAGGAGCTGCGCGACATGTTCGGCCCGCTGGTGCTCTCGCCGCAGCTGCCCGAGCGGACGTCGCTGCAGCAGGCGCAGGGCGCCGCGAAGCCCCTGCACATCTGGCCCGGCGATTCCGCGCAGGAGCTCGCGGCCGACTTCGACTCGCTGCTCGACCGCGTCATGCGCACCGGCCGCATCCCGGTCCCCGAGGACACCCGCTCCTGACCATCCCCAGCACGGATGCTGCGGCCCGCGGCATCCGTCTGCTGATCAGTCTGCTCAGCAGATGATCAGTCTGCACGCTTTGTGCACGCTGCGCTGAACACGATTTGCCTTTCGCGGCGAACTCGCTGACCATATCGCCATGGCACCGATGACGTTGCACCCCGACAGCCTTGCCGTGCACGCCGGCCGCGAAGACCTCGCGAGCCTCGGCGTCCACGCCCTCCCCCTCGACCTCTCGTCGACGAACCCTCTTCCCGGCATCGAGCTCGGCGGCATGTCGTACGAGGTGCTCGCGACCGGCGGGCATCCGTTCGAGGGCGGGTCCCACGTCTATGCCCGACTGTGGAACCCGACGGTCGCCCGGTTCGAGGAGGCGCTCGCACGACTCGAGCACGCGGAGGAGGCCGTGGCGTTCTCGTCGGGGATGGCGGCCGTCACCGCGGTGATCCTCGCGATGGCGCACGAGTCGAAGCGCCGGCACATCGTCGCCGTCCGCCCGCTCTACGGCGGCACCGACCACCTGCTGGCGTCGGGCCTGCTCGACGTCGAGACGACGTACTGCGCTCCGGATGCCGTCGCCTCCGCCGTCCGCCGCGACACCGCGCTCGTCGTGCTCGAGACGCCGGCGAACCCGACGCTGGACCTCGTCGACATCGCCGCCGTCGTGGCCGCGGCGGGCTCGGTGCCGGTGCTCGTCGACAACACGTTCGCGACGCCGGTGCTGCAGCGGCCGCTCGACCTCGGCGCATCGCTCTCGCTGCACAGCGCGACGAAGTACCTCGGCGGGCACGGCGACGTGGTGGGCGGCGTGGTCGCCTGCGACGCGCGGACGGCCGCAGCTCTTCGCCGCACCCGCGCCATCACCGGCGCGATCATGCATCCCCTCGCGGCCTACCTCCTGCACCGGGGACTCGCGACGCTGCCGGTGCGGATGCGCGCGCAGCAGGCGGGTGCCCGCACGGTGGCGGAGTGGCTCACGACGCGCCCCGATGTCTCGCGCGTGCACTTCCCCGGGTTCTCTTCCAGCGACCCGCTCGGGCTGGTCGGGACGCAGCAGGACGGCCCGGGCGCGATGATCGCGATCGAACTGGCCGAGGGCTTCGATGCGGCGGCCGCGCTCACGGCATCCGTCCGCCTGTTCACCCACGCGGTGTCGCTCGGCAGCGTGGACTCGCTCATCCAGCACCCCGCGGCGCTCACCCACCGCCCCGTCGCGTCGGAGGCCAAGCCCTCGGATGCGCTCGTGCGGCTGTCGATCGGACTGGAGGACCCCGCCGACCTCATCGCCGATCTCGCTCAGGCGCTCACCGTCGGCGCATCGGCGACCGCCGGCGTCGAAGCGGTGCGCGGCTGAGCCGGGCCGTCGCGCGTCAGGCGGTGCGGGCGGCGCGGCGCACCGCGAGCTCGTCCATGGCGTCGGGCTTCTCGACCTCGAACTCGACGAGCTCGGACTCGACCTCGCGCAGCACCTTGCCGACGGCGATGCCGAAGACGCCCTGGCCCCGGCTGACGAGGTCGATGACCTCGTCGTTGGACGTGCACAGGTAGACGGACGCGCCGTCGCTCATGAGGGTCGTGCCGGCGAGATCGCGGATGCCGGCGGCACGGAGCTGGTCGACGGCGGTGCGGATCTGCTGGAGCGAGATCCCGGTGTCGAGCAGACGCTTGACGAGCTTGAGCACGAGGATGTCGCGGAAGCCGTACAGACGCTGCGACCCGGAGCCGCTCGCGCCGCGCACGGTCGGCTCGACCAGTTCGGTGCGGGCCCAGTAGTCGAGCTGACGGTACGTGATGCCGGCGGCGCGGGCTGCGACCGCCCCGCGGTACCCGACCTCGTCGTCCATCGCCGGCAGGCCGTCCGTGAAGAGGAGGTCTGCACCGAAACGCTCGCCTTCAGCAGCATCTCCGGTCATGCTCGTTCCCCCCTCCGGATCGAATACCTCAACGCTAGATCAGCCTCCCCCTCGCGGCAACGACATCCGCTGTTCGGAGGTCGGCGTGTCGCGCGGCTCCGGCCGGCGACGTCCGTCGCGTGGGCGTCAAGAGAGCATGCGATCCAGCGCGCTGCGCACGAACATGGCCCGCACGTCGTCGAGCCGGCGGACGAGCTCGGGCGCGAGCTCGCCGGCGCGGCCCCGGGACGAGGCATCCGTCCGGCGCAGCAGCGGAGCGAGAGCCGACTCGACGAGCGCGACGTCGCGCTCCGCGCTCTGGCGCAGGGCCCTGACGTGCCGCGGCTCGATGCCGTGACGGTCCAGCGCCACGAGGGCGCGCAGCAGCGTGACCGACTGCTCGGTGTAGCTCTCGGCTCCCGCGAGGATCCCGGTGCTGATGGCGTCGTTGAGCAGCTGCGGCGCGGCGCCCGCGGCGGAGAGCAGTTCCTCGCGGCGGTACCGGCGCGGTGCGGGCACGATCGACGGCGGCGGCACGGCAGTCGGGGTCGCCGGGTCGCGTCCGGCGTCGACGTCCTCGAGGTACTCGCGGATCACCGACAGCGGCAGGTAGTGGTCGCGTTGCAGCGTGAGCGCGAGGCGCAGGCGCTCGAGGTCGTCCTGCGAGAACTTGCGGTAGCCGGATTCGGTGCGAAGCGGCGTCACGATCCCCTGCACCTCGAGGAAGCGCAGCTTGCTCGAGGTCAGCGACGGGAACTCCGGCGACAGCCGGGCGAGAACCTGACCGATGCTGAGAAGACCCGCGGACGACGCCCGCTCACGGGCGGATGCCGCGGGCATCAGGCCTCCGCTGCCTGCGTAAGGTCGGCCGGTGAGACGAAGAAGTTGAGGCGGAACTTGCCGACCCGCACTTCGGCGCCGTTGGTGAGCGTGGCGCGGTCGACCCGCTCGCCGTTGACGTAGGTGCCGTTCAGCGAGCGCTGGTCGACGAGCTCGAACGACGTGCCGTTGCGCGTGATCTCCGCGTGCCGACGCGAGACGGTCACGTCGTCGAAGAAGATGTCGGCCTCGGGGTGACGCCCGACGGTGGTCACGTCGGAGTCGAGGAGGTAGCGGGCGCCGGCGGTGGGTCCGGAACGCACGAGCAGCAGAGCGGCACCGGACGGCAGGGCATCGATCGCGTCGAGCTCTGCGTCTGCCAGTTCGCTGCCGAACGGGACGAACGACAGATCGGAATCATGGCCGAACGTCTGGGTCGTGTCGGATGCGCGGTCGGAATCCCGTGCGTCGGCCCCGGCTGCGCGGCGGATCTCGCCCTCATCGGGTCGGCGGTCGTGCTCCACGGTTTCCTCCTCTTGTCTGTTCAGCCTATCCGATCGCCCCAGCCTCGGAAGAGGCCTTCACCGGTTCGCTTCGCCGTGCCGCCCCAGCCGCGCAGGAAGAACTCGTACACGCAATGTTTCGCCACGTGTCACCTGAGATGCCATGAAAAGCATGCCCGCCTAGCCTGGCAGAAACCTCAGCCGCTCAGCGACCCAAGGAGTCGATCGTGTCCAGCCAGCACCGCCACATCCCGCCCCTCGAGGTGCGTGAGCGTGCGGCGTGCATGTGCGACCACGGCGACAGCTGCTCCTCGTTCGCGCCCGGCCACGCGCTGCACCTGATCCAGGCGCGCCTCGCGTCGGCCACGCCGTCCGAATGGGCAGACGCGATCGTCGAGGCATCCGACGCCCGCTCCGGCTTCGTGATCATCCGCACGGTCGCCGACGGCACGGCTGTCGCGCTGTGGAACGGCACGGGGGCCGCAGCGGTCGCGACCGCGGGCACCCCCGTCGCGCTCCACGAGCGCTACCACGTGCTCGCCGTCGGCGGGGCGCGGTTCAACGTCCTCCAGGGCTGACGCCTCGCACCGACCGGGCCCGCGGGCTCAGCGTCCGTGGCGCGCCGCGCCCGTCATGACGAAGGCGACGGGCTCAGCCCATCGCCATCATCGACTCGCGCATCTTCATGCACGCGTCCATGCACGCCTGGCACGACTGCGCGCACATCTTGCAGACCTCGCTGTGGTCGGCGTGCTCCATGCACTCGTCCATGCAGACCTGGCACATCGCGATGCACGCGTCGAGCATCGACATCATGGCGGCCGGGGTCATGCCCTGCGGGCGCATCATGGCGCGCATCATCGTGTTGCACATGTCGGCGCAGTTCATGCACGCCGGAGCGCACGACATCATCTGCGTGGAGCAGACCGTGCATGCCTGCTCGCAGGCCGAGCAGGCGTCCATACACGCCTGCATCACCGACATGTCCATGGTCTCCATGCCGGGCATCGACATCATGTCCTTCGACATGGCGCCCATCATCATCGCGTCCATCGCCGCCGTCCTTCCAACGTGGGGATGGCGGGCAGGTGACCCGCCTGCGGCCAGGCTAGACCTCTCAGGGTCGGGAGCAAAGGGCCGGTTAGGCTCGATCGGGTGATGTCACTCGCAATTCACACGCCCCTCCGAGCGCGCCTCTCGGCGCTGGCCGCCGCACTGCTCGTGGCGTTCGGCGTCGCCCTGGCGGCGGCATCCCCCGCGCAGGCCCACGACGACCTCATCGGCAGCGACCCGGCCGCCGGTGCCGCCCTCGACGCCCTGCCCGCGCAGCTGACGCTGACCTTCAGCGCCGGGATCGCCGCCGACGAGGGAGCCTCGGTGGTGGAAGTGACGGATGCCGCGGGCACGACGCTCGTGGACGGCTCGCCGAGTGTCAGCGACAACGTGCTCACCCAGCCCCTCGCGGGTGAGGCATCCGGTGCCGTCACCGTGCTGTGGAAGGTCGTCTCCAGCGACGGACACCCCATCTCGGGCGAGTACTCGTTCACCGTCGCGGCCGCCGCACCCACCCCGACCGAGACGGCCACCCCCGCGCCGACCGAGACCGCCGCGCCCGACGAGACGCCGGCTCCGAGCACCGCCCCCACGGTCGCCCCGGAAGACGCCGCGGCCGACGCCGCCGCGGTGTGGCCGTGGGTGCTGTTCGGCCTCATCGCGGCCGCCGCCGCGGGCGTCGTCGTCTACCTCCTCGTCGCCCGCGGGCGCCGCGACGGACGCCCCGGCGAGGCCGGTGACGGCGCGGCGGGAGGCGCCTCCGGGCCCGGTTCCGAGCCCCCGGCCGCCCACTAGGCTGGAAGCATGCCTCACTACGACGTCGCCATCCTCGGCGCGGGTCCCGGCGGGTACGTCGCGGCCGTCCGCGCTGCTCAGCTCGGCCTCACGGTCGCGATCATCGAAGAGAAGTACTGGGGCGGTGTCTGCCTCAACGTCGGCTGCATCCCCTCGAAGGCTCTGCTGAAGAACGCCGACCTCGCGCACCAGTTCCACCACAAGGCCGACCTGTTCGGCATCTCGGGTGACGTGCACTTCGACTTCGGCGTCGCGTGGGACCGCAGCCGCAAGGTGGCAGAGACCCACGTCAAGGGCATCCACTACCTGATGAAGAAGAACAAGGTCACCGAGTACGAGGGCCGAGGCTCGTTCACGGGCCCCAACGCCCTGCGGGTGACCAAGGCCGACGGCTCCACCGAGGACGTCACGTTCGACAACGCGATCATCTCGACCGGCTCCAGGGTGCGTCTCCTCCCGGGCGTGCAGCTCGGCGGCAACATCGTGACGTACGAGGAGCAGATCCTCGCCCGCGACCTCCCGAAGTCCATCGTGATCGTCGGCGCCGGTGCCATCGGCATGGAGTTCGCGTTCGTGATGGTGAACTACGGCGTCAAGGTGACGATCATCGAGTTCCTCGACCGGGCGCTCCCCAACGAGGACGCCGACGTGTCGAAGGAGATCGCGAAGCAGTACAAGAAGTACGGCGTCGACATCCTCACCTCGACCAAGGTCGAGACGGTCACCGACCACGGCGACCGCGTCACCGTGACCTACACCCCGGCGGCGGGCGGCGAGACGCAGTCGATCGACGCCGACAAGGTCATGATGTCGATCGGCTTCGCCCCGAACGTCGAGGGCTTCGGGCTGGAGACCACGGGCGTCAAGCTCACCGACCGCGGCGCCATCGACATCGACGACCACATGCGCACGAACGTGCCGCACATCTACGCGATCGGCGACGTCACCGCCAAGCTGCAGCTGGCGCACGTGGCCGAGGCGCAGGGCGTCGTCGCCGCCGAGACGATCGGCAAGGCCGAGACCATGACGCTCGGCGACTACCGCATGATGCCGCGCGCCACGTTCTGCTCGCCGCAGGTCGCGTCGTTCGGGCTCACCGAGCAGCAGGCCCGCGACGCCGGTTACGACGTCAAGGTCGCGAAGTTCCCGTTCTCGGCCAACGGCAAGGCGAACGGCCTCGGCGAGCCGATCGGCTTCGTCAAGCTGATCGCCGACGGCGAGCACCTCGAGTTGCTCGGCGGCCACCTCATCGGCCCCGACGTCTCGGAGCTGCTGCCCGAGCTGACGCTCGCCCAGAAGTGGGACCTCACCGCCCTCGAGGCGGCGCGCAACGTCCACACGCACCCGACGCTGTCGGAGGCCGTGCAGGAGGCCTTCCACGGTCTCGCCGGCCACATGATCAACCTCTGACGCGCGCCGGATCGCGCTGACGAGACGCATCCCGCGCAGCAGCCGCAGAAAAGCCCCGGAGCCGTTCGGCTCCGGGGCTTCTCGCATGCTCAGTAGCCGAGCGTACGGGCGAGCTTGGAGGCGGATGCCGCGGGCCGGCCGCCCGCGGCGAGCACGGCGCTGCCCGCCTTGGCGAAGAGGCGCCGGCGGTCGGGACCCGGCTCGGGCGCCGCCGGTCCGAGCTCGAACTCCCATTCGCGCCAGGTGCGCTCGGTTCCGGCCCGCTCGTCGGTGGCGACGACGTGGTCGTCGACGAACTCCGCGACCACTCCCCCGTCGGCATCCCGCAGCGCGTAGGCGACCCGTCTGTTGCGGATGCGGGCGATCGGCGCCAGCTCGCGGACGGTGGCGACCGACGCGAGGGCGGCGGCGACGGCATCCGGGATCTCGTCCGCAGGGCCCAGCGGCCACTGCTGCTCGAGGCGTCCGCCTTCGCCGTGACGCGGTCCCTTGATGTGCCAGCCCTCGTCGGGACCGCCGGTGCGCCGGCGCACCGCGTACCCGGCGTGCGCGAGGGCGAGGTCGTCGCTGTCGAGGTAGACGGCGTCGAGCTCGCGGACCTCGGGCTCGCCGACCGACGCGACGCCCGGCAGCGGGGACCAGTCGGGCAGCGGCGTCGACTCGTCGACGTCGAACTTCAACTCGATCTCGACCGAGTGCGTCGCACCGGCGTCGTCGGGCGAGGACGGGTCAGCGGCGCTCACGGGGCTGGTCGCTGTCGGGGTCGATGTCGTCCTCGGCCTCGACGAACCAGAACTCGGCCTCGGTCGGCCCGTCGTGGTCGCCCGTGCGCTCGAGGTCGCCTCGGCGTTCGTAGACCACCTGGGTCTCGCTGTACGGGACGATCATGCGGTCGAGGTCCGGGTCTTCCAGCGGGAGGAGCTGCCCGTCGAGCGGGCCTCCGTGCAGTCGTGCGATGGCCATACGGTCAGCGTAGACCCGGCGCCCGGCGCGAGCCCGCTCCGTTGCGATTTGGCGCCGGACGTGTCACGGGCACAGCCCTTGCACGATCCTGAGGTGTCCGAGCGGCAACTGGTGCAAGCGCTTCCAGCTTGTACCCCTAGAATCGCTCGCGTGAAGGCCATCCGAACGTTCACGGTCCGCCCCGTCCTCGCCGACTCCCTCGCCCCGCTCGACCGCCTCGCGTCGAACTGGCGCTGGTCGTGGAGCCGGGCGACCCACTCCCTCTTCGCCTCGATGGATCCGCAGCTGTGGGACGAGATCGGCGCCAACCCGGCCCGCATGCTCGGGGCGCTCGGCCAGGAGCGCCTCGACGAGCTCGCCCGCGACGACGAGTTCGTCGCCCGCGTGGCCGCCGAGGACGAGCGCCTCACCGCGTACCTCACCGGCGACCGCTGGTTCCAGCACCTCGAGGGCGACAAGCCGGCGCACATCGCGTACTTCTCCCCCGAGTTCGGCGTCGACGGCTCGCTGCCGCAGTACTCCGGCGGCCTCGGCATCCTCGCCGGCGACCACCTGAAGAGCGCCTCCGACCTCGGCGTGCCGCTGACCGGCGTCGGCCTCTTCTACCGCGCCGGCTACTTCCGTCAGTCGATCGGCGACGACGGCTGGCAGCGCGAGGCGTATCCGCTGCTCGACCCGTACGGCCTCGGCCTGACGCTGCTGCGCGATCGCAGCGGAGCCCCGGTCGAGATCGCACTCGACCTCCCGGCCGACCGCCGCCTGCACGCGCGCGTCTGGGTCGCCGACATCGGCCGCATCCCGCTGCTGCTGCTCGACTCCGAGACCCCGTCGAACACCGACGAGATGCGTCGCGTGACCGACCGCCTCTACGGCGGCGGCGGCGAGCACCGCCTGCTGCAGGAGCTGCTGCTCGGCGTCGGCGGCGTCCGCGCCGTGCGCGCGTGGTCGGAGCTCACCGGCCGCCCCGCGCCCGACGTCTACCACACGAACGAGGGCCACGCCGGGTTCCAGGGCCTCGAGCGGATGTCGGAGCTGATCACCCACGACGGCCTGGACTTCGACCAGGCGCTCGCGCAGGTGCGCGCGGGCACGGTCTTCACCACCCACACCCCGGTGCCGGCGGGCATCGACCGCTTCTCGCGCGACCTCATCGCGGACTACCTCGCGAGCGGCCTCTTCCAGAACCTCGACGCCGGGCGCGCCATCGCGCTCGGGCTCGAGACGTGGGCGGGCGGCGACCAGGGCGTCTTCAACATGGCCGTGCTCGGTCTGCGCCTGGGCCAGCACGCCAACGGCGTCTCGGTGCTGCACGGCGAGGTGAGCCGTGGGATGTTCGGGATGCTGTGGCCCGGCGTCGACGCCGACGAGGTGCCCATCACCTCGATCACGAACGGCGTGCACGCGCCGACGTGGGTGCACCCGGCGCTGAAGTCCGTGAGCGAGCGCGCGTGGGGCGACGCCCACTCCGACGCGCACGACTGGACCGACCACGCCGTCGTCACCGACGCCGAGCTGTGGGGCGTCCGCCAGCAGATGAAGGGCGAGCTCGTCGCCGAGGCGCGGCGGCGGGTCGCGGCATCCGTCACCAACGGCAGCGGCCGCGCACCGTCGTGGGTCGAGGACCTCCTCGACCCCGAGGTGCTCACGATCGGCTTCGCGCGCCGCGTGCCGACGTACAAGCGCCTGACGCTGATGCTGCGCGACCCGGAGCGCCTCACGAAGCTGCTCACCGACCCCGAGCGGCCGGTGCAGATCGTGATCGGCGGCAAGTCGCACCCGGCCGACGACTCGGGCAAGATCCTGATCCAGCAGCTGGTGCGCTTCAGCCGCGACCCCAAGGTGCGCGGGCGCATCGTGTTCCTGCCGGACTACGACATCACGCTCGCCAAGGACCTGTATCCGGGCTGCGACGTGTGGCTCAACAACCCGCTGCGCCCGCTCGAGGCGTGCGGCACGAGCGGCATGAAGGCGGCGCTCAACGGCGCGCTCAACCTCTCGATCCTCGACGGCTGGTGGGACGAGTGGTTCGACGGCGAGAACGGCTGGGCGATCCCGAGCGCCGACACCGCGTCGAACGACGAGGAGCGCGACGACGCCGAGGCGGCCGCCCTGTACGACCTCATCGAGCACCAGCTCGTGCCGCGGTTCTACGACCGCGAGGGCGGCATCCCGACGGCGTGGCTGCGCATGGTGCGCCACACGATGACCGACCTCGGCAAGAAGGCGACGAGCGACCGCATGGTGCGCGACTACGTCGAGCGCCTGTACGTCCCCGCCGCTCAGCACGACGTCGCCCTGCGCGCCGGCGACTTCGCCGAGGCGCGCGCGGTGTCGGCGTTCATCGCGCGCGTGAAGGCGGCGTGGAGCCGGGTGTCGATCGCGAGCGTCGACAGCACGGGCATCCCGCAGCAGGCGCAGGCCGGTGACACGCTCGAGGTGCGCGCCGACGTGCGCCTGGACGGTCTGTCGCCCGACGACGTCGCGGTGGAGCTGATCTACGGACGCACCGACGAGGACGACGCCCTCGACCGCGACCACTCGGTGTACCGTCTCACGCCGGGCGCCGCTGTCGACGGCGTCACGACGTTCACGGCCACGCTCCCCCTCACGGTGACCGGCACGTTCGGCTACACGGTCCGCGTGCGTCCGGCGCACCCGCAGCTGGTGTCGCCGGTGGAGCTCGGCCTGGTGACGTACGCCTCGTAGTCCGTCTCGCCGGGTCGAGGCATCCGTCGTCGTGCGGGCCGGCGGGGCACACAATCGGAGGTTCTGACCGACACGCCGCGAACGGATGCCGCCACCCGGCGAGTCGCCGAAGACCTCCGACGCTGTGCACACGAGGTCACGCCCGGTGGAGCCCGCGGTCGACGAGTCCGAGGATGGCGAGCTCGACCGTGTCCCAGTCGTGGACGACCATCGCGTAGTCGAAGCGGAGGGTGACGTATCCCCACGCCGCGGCGTTGGCGTCGCGGACGAGGTCCTTGTGACGGTGCGACTCGCCGTCGTGGTTGTCTGCGCCGTCGACCTCGACGATCAGGCGCTCGCCGATCACGAAGTCCACGCGGCCGACCGAGGTGATCGCCTGTTGCGTCCGCACACTGAGCCCATGCGGCCGCAGCCGCCATCGGAGCAACGACTCGAGGCCGCTGTCGGCGTCGCGACGGGCGAATCCGATCGCGTCCCGGGCCGCGGCATTCGTGTGCTGCCGAAGCCACACGAGGTCGGCGCTCGAGAGCTTGCGCAACCGGAGCGCGGACTCCAGCACCACGAAGAACGACTCGAGCCCTTGGCATCGAAGCACTTGCCGCACCACCGCTCGAATCGATGGCACTCCGAAGGCGCTGCGCTTCGCGCCGTCGTCGCTCCAGTGGACGACGCACGAGCAGTCGTCGTGGGCATAGGCGCGCCCGTGGGCGCGAAGTCCGACGTGCAGGCCGTCGTCATGGTCGGTCACCCAGAGCCCGTGGTGGCGCGCGGCGCTCACGCACGCGATCCAGCCGCCATGGGCCGTCGCGGCCTTGACCTCGTCACAGACGCCGAGGCGTTCGTACACTCCTCGCCGCGGCGACGAGAGAACGCCGTCCCGCACCGCGGCCGCGATCTTCGACCGCGACAGCCCGGATCCTCTGAGTTCGCGGAACGTCACGACGGCGGGCGAGGCAGCGGTGCACATCCGGCCAGACTCACGGTCGCGGCATCCGACTTCTGTGCATCCGGTCGGATATGTGAGCGCTCGGACGACTCCGCATCGCTGGGGAGGAACCCCGCACCCGGTGCACAGAATCGGAGGTTCTGACCGACACGCCGGGAACGGATGCCGCGACCCGGCGTGCCGCGCACAACCTCCGATCCTGTGCCCCGGCAACGCACGCGACCGCACCGGCCCGGCACATTAAATCGTTCCAATCTCCCCGAAAGGGTGGTTGACCGGGCCGCGTCCAGTGACTAACGTCGCTCGGGAAAACGCATTCCTCGCGTCTTCACGATGGACGGTCCGTACCCCACGCGGGCCACTGACTCGGGAGAACGATTCGACGATGAATCTCCGCAGAACATCCGTCCGCGCGCTCGTGGCAGGCACTGCCGCGTGCGCACTCACCCTGGGCCTCGCGCAGCCGGCGCTGGCCGAGGAGGCTCCGAGCGCCCCGCAGCTCGAGGCGCTCGACCGCGGTCTGGTCGCGGTGTCCACCGGCGAGGGCGTCTTCCTCAGCTGGCGGCTGCTCGGGACCGAGGCGGGGCCCGCCACCGACACGGGCGTGAGCGGCCCGTCGTTCGCGGTGTTCCGCGACGGCGAGCGCATCGCGACGGTCGACGACAGCACGAACTACTCCGACCCCGACGGCACCGCCGACTCGGAGTACACCGTCGCGCCGGCGTGGCACGACATCACCGGCGACCAGTCGGCGCCGGTGTCGGTCTGGGGCGACGGGTTCTACGACCTGCCGCTGCAGAAGCCCGCCGACGGCGTGACCCCCGTCGGCGAGGCGTACACCTACTCGGCCAACGACGCGTCGGTCGCCGACGTCGACGGCGACGGCGCGCTGGAGTTCGTGGTCAAGTGGGACCCGTCCAACTCGAAGGACGTGTCGCAGAAGGGCTACACCGGCCCGGTGTACGTCGACACGTACGAGCTCGACGGCACGCTGCTCAACCGCATCGACCTCGGCGTCAACATCCGCGCGGGCGCCCACTACACGCAGTTCATGGTCTACGACTTCGACGGCGACGGCCGGTCCGAGACGATGCTGAAGACGGCGCCGGGCACGACCTCCACGCGGTACGACGCCGACGGAACGGCCCAGACGCCGGCCCCCATCACGATGCTCGCCGAAGACCTCGCCGCGGGGTACGCGCACACCGACGACTACCGCACGAGCGCCGCCGACTACCGCGAGCACCTCATCGAGGTGTTCGAGGGCTGGTCGGAGCACCCCGAGGTCGTCGCGGGCAACTGGCCGGCGACGCTCGAGGAGGCGTTCGGCATCCCGGTCGCCCACGAGTACCCGCTGTCGACCGAGTCCGCCACCGAGCTCGTCGACTACTTCATCACCACCTACGCGCCGTCGCGCAGCGGCCGCAACGACCTCACGACGTTCGAGGGCTTCATCGTCGACGGCCCGGAGTACCTGACGGTCTTCGACTCGGCCACCGGCGAAGAGCTCGAGACCGTCCGCTACGAGCCGGGCCGCGGCGACGACGGCCTGCTGTGGGGCGACTACGCGATGTCGCGCATCGAGCCGGGCAACCGGGTCGACCGGTTCCTCGCGGGCGTGGCGTACCTCGACGGCACGCACCCGTCGGCGATCTTCGCCCGCGGCTACTACACGCGGTCCACGATCGCGGCGTACGACTGGGACGGCGAGAGCCTCAGCACCCGCTGGTTCGTCGACAGCGGCCACGTGCCCATGACGAACCCGTTCAACGACGGGCCGCACGGCCGTGACGGCACCGATCCGGTGTACGGCTCGATCACGACGCAGGGCTTCCACTCGCTGAGCGCGGCCGATGTCGACGGCGACGGCAAGCACGAGATCGTGTACGGCGCGGCGACGATCGACGACGACGGCGGACTGCTGTACAGCTCGTTCGACGTGCTGCCTGAGGGCAGCGCGGCACCGGGTGAGAACGTGCGCCTCGGCCACGGCGACGCCATGCACGTCACCGACATCGACCCGAGCCGCCCCGGCCTCGAGATCTGGACGGCGCACGAGGGCGGCACGTACGCGCCCTACGGGTCGGCGATGCGGGATGCCGCGACCGGCGAGGTCCTGTTCGGGGCGTACTCCGGCCGCGACACGGGCCGCAGCATGATCGGCGACGTGCGGGCCGACGTCTCGGGCATCGAGGTGTGGGCGAGCATGCCGAACGGCAGCGAGGGCTCGGGCCTCCTGAGCGCGACGGGCGAGTCCGTGCAGCCGGGCAGCACGCCCGGCACGAACCAGTCGATCCGGTGGGCGGCCGACCTCACGACGCAGATCGTGAACGGCAGCATCGATCAGACGCCGACCATCGACGACTGGACCCGCGGCCGCCTGCTGACTGCCGACGGCACTCGCACGAACAACTACACGAAGGGCAACCCGTCGCTCGTGGCCGACGTGCTCGGCGACTGGCGCGAGGAGCTGCTGGTGCGCACAGCCGACTCGAGCGCGCTGCGCATCTTCACCAGCACCGAGGTGACGACGCACAAGCTGCCGACGCTGCTGCACGACGTGCAGTACCGCGCCGAGGTGGCCCGCCAGAACACCACCTACAACCAGCCGTCGTACACGAGCTACTACCTCGCGAGCGACATGGACTTCGCGAACGTGCCCGTGCTCACCACGGCGGCGACGCCGAAGGAGCCGAGGTTCGTCGAGCGCCGCGGCGCCGCCACCGACCTCGTCGTCGTGGCGCCCGACGCGGCGTTCGACGTCTACCTGGACGGCGAACTCGCCGCCAAGGGGCCGAACGAGGTCGCCGACGGCAGCGAGGTCACCGTGACGGCCGTGCCGAAGGCCGGCTTCGCGGTCGACACCGGCGCCGAGTCGAGCTGGACCCACCAGTTCCAGACCAGGGACTGACGATCGGGAGCGGATGCCTCGGCCCGGCGACTCGCGCCGGGTCGGGGCATCCGTCATTCTCTGCTCCCGCGCCCACGTAGGCTGGTGCGGTGAAGCCGTTCGTCCTCCTCGCCACGCGCGCCGAGGATCTGCCGGCCGACGAGGAGTACGCGCTGTTCCTGCGCTACTCCGGTCTCACGCCCGACCAGCTGGTGCGGGTACGGCTCGAAGCCGGGCCCATGCCGCGGCTGGATCTCGACGCGCTGTCGGGCATCTTCGTGGGCGGCGGGCCGTTCAACGCGTCGGACCCCTTCGAGAAGAAGTCGCCGGTCCAGCGACGGGTGGAGGCGGAGTTCCAGACCCTCCTCGACGAGGTGGTGGTGCGCGACTTCCCGTTCCTCGGCGCCTGCTACGGCGTGGGCACCGTGGGCGCTCATCAGGGCGCGGTGATCGACCGCACCTACGGCGAGCCGATCAGCGTCGTGCCGGTGACCGTGACCGAAGCGGGGGCATCCGATCCCCTGCTGGCCGGCATGCCCGCCACGTTCAACGCGTTCGTCGGGCACAAGGAGGCGATCACGCGCCTGCCGTCGTCGGCCGTGCTGCTGGGGTCGTCGCCGGGATGCCCGGTGCAGATGTTCCGGGTGGGAGAGAACGTCTACGCGACGCAGTTCCACCCCGAGCTCGACGTCGAGGGGATCACGACGCGGATCCACGCGTACGCCGGCCACGGCTACTTCGGCGCGGGCGAGCTGGAGCTGACGCTGTCGGCCGTGCGACGCGCGGCCGTGTCGCATCCGAGCCGCATCCTCCGCGCGTTCGTCGAGCGCTACGCGCGCTGAGCCCCGCGTCCGCGAGCGCCTCGGCCTCTTCGCACGGCCCGTGGGCGGTGGTACGCTCCCCGCACCGGCTGCCTCCGCCGCCCGAGAACGAGGTGCGTCATGGGTTCGAAGAAGCTGCTCATCACCGGAGCGGTGATCGCGGGCGTCGCTGCGACGGCGATCCTCGTGCCGAGCATCGCGGCGGGTGTTCCGCTGACGTCCCTGGTGCCCTCGTCGCTCCTCGTCTCGCACGACGACGGACCGGGCGAGAACGGGCGCGGGAACGCGTTCGGGCACGACAAGGACTCCCCGGGCTTCCCCGGCGACAACGGCGCCCGCGACGACGACGACCGCGGTCGCGACGACGACGACGCGCGCGGACGCGGTGCCGAGAAGCACGAGGACGGCCCTGGCGGCAACGGACGCGGAAACGCGTTCGGGCACGACAAGGACTCTCCCGACTTCCCGGGGAACAACGGCGACCGCGACGACGACGACTAGCCCCGTCCGGCGCCCCGCGGGCTGCCGGGCTGCGGGCGTCAGCGCTGGGCTGTGACGACGCGGGAGACGGATGCCTCCCCCGCCGGTTCCACCGAAGCCAGGGCGTCCGAGAGTCCGATGTCGACGAGCACGATGTCGCCGGCGAGGTCCGGTCCGCGGCCGGTGACGAGCCCGGCCTTGACCGCGCCGAACGTGACGGTGACGGATGCCGGCAGCACGGCGTCGTCGGCCGCGCCGGTGTCGGGGTGGAGGCCACTGGGGATGTCGACGGCGACGACGCGCGGCATCCGCTCGAGCTCCCCCCATCCGAGAAGGGTGGTGACCGCGTCGCGGGCGGCGCCGCGCAGACGCGAGTCGCGGGAGGCGCCGATGCCGACGACGCCGTCGACGAGCACGGCGTACGCGTCGCCGGCGTGCTCGGCCTCGTCGAGCTCGATGCGGCGGGCGCCGGATCCGATGGCGGCGGTGAAGGCGGCTTCATGGAAGCGGTCGCCGACGAGCACGAAGTCGACGTCGGCGACGTCGGTGAGTCCGGCGGCGGCGTAGAGCGCGTCGCCGCCGTTGTCGCCGCCGCCGGCGAGAACCAGGATGCGCGGGCGATGCTCCTGCGGCGCTCCGGGCACGGTCGGCTCCAGCGCCCGCCAGGCAGGGGCGGCCCCTCCGGACTTCATGCTGCCGAGTTCGGCGCGGATGATCTGCGACAGGGCACCGGCCGCGCGCTGCATGAGCGGCACGCCCTCGTCGAGCAGGGGTCGTTCGGCGGCGCGCACCTGCTCGGCCGTGTAGACGGGAACCTCGGTGCTCATGACTTCTCTCCTGCGTCCTGTTCGGCCTGCTTCTTCGCGTCCTGTTCGGCCTGCTTCTTGCGCGCCTGCTCGCGTTCGCGATCGGCGTCGGCGCGGGCGTGCGCGAGCTCCTCGGTGGTGACGCGCACGGCGTCCTCGGCCTGACGGACGCGGCGGAGCGCGAACGTCGGCGACCCGAACCGCTCGCGCACCCGGTCGACGCGTTCGCGCTCCCCGACGATGATCCAGGTGCCGGCGAGGAGGATCACCTGGGCCGAGAGGTTCAGCCAGATGAGCAGTGCGATGAGGGCGGCGAAGGAGGCGAGCAGGGGGTTGGCTCCGGCGCCCCGCACGAAGAGGCTCGACAGCTGCTGCAGCACGATGAGGCCGACGGCGCCCAGGAAGGCGCCCGTCCACAGCGACCGGGCGCGAGGGCGCACGCCGCTGAGCGTGCGGAACGCGACGGCGACGAGCGCCATGTCGAGCACGAAGACCACGAGGATCGACACGGTGCGGGTGGCGAGTTCCGCGAACCAGCTCTGGCTGAGGCCGAGCCAGTCGAGCACGCCGCCCACGAAGGATGTGCCGATGAAGGTGGCGCCGGCCGACAGCACGAAACCGCCGCCGATCGCGATCGCGAGGAGCAGGTTGCGCAGCAGCACCCAGACGAAGAAGACGTCGTCGTGCACCTTGTCGGCGAGGGTCCGGAGGGCGACGCGGAGCGAGCCGATCGCGCCGATGGCCGCCGCGAGCAGACCGATCAGGGCGATGATGCCGGTGACGGTGAGGCCCGCGGGCGCCTCGATGTCGGAGACGTCGACGAGGCCGTCCTCGCCGACGAGGCCGGGGATCGCCGCATCCACCGCCGACACCAGCGATCGCCACGCCTCCGGGTTGTCGCTCAGCCAGAGCGCGGCGAACGAGAAGCCCAGCAGCACGCCGGCGAAGACCGAGAACAAGGCGCGGTAGGTGACGCTGTCGGAGAGCATCGGTCCGCGGCGCTCGGCGTAGTGCAGCCACACCCGCACCGGCTTGAGCGAGAGCGCCCACGCGGTCGCCTTCGGGATGAACCCGCTGGCGGGGACCGCTCCCCCGGCCGGCGCGCCCGGCGGGTTCGTGTCTTCGGTCACTGAACCTGTCGACGTCGCCATGGCGCCACACTAGTCAGTGCGTTTTCTCAGCGCGCCGGTCTTGACGGCATGCGTATTATGTCGTCTAGGGACTGGGGAGTCTCTTGGCGATTGGGGAGATCGCTGCTGGGGGGTCTTGGGCATAATGACAGGCATGGCTGCACCGTTTCGCTCACGTCGCGAAGCTCGCGGTCGTCTGTCAACCCCTCCCGCAGTTCCGCCCGTCGTCGTACCATCTGGGGATTCAATGGGGGACGCTGTGAGGGGATTGGCACAAACACTTGTACTGACTGGGGCGGTACGGGCGGCAGACATGTCAGCGGCGCTGGCGCAGACGGGCGAAGGGCCCGAGCTGCAGCGCCTGCTGGTGAGCTCGCATCTGGTGACCGAGGGGCAGGTGGCCGAGGCGATCGCTCTGCACACCGGCCACCGGTATGTCGATCTGGCGAACACGCCGCTCGACCCGAGCGTCGTGGCACTGGTTCCCGGGAACCTGTGTCGCAAGTACAGCCTGATCCCGGTGGATCGCAAGGGTGACCGCCTGACCGTCGGCGTGCTCGACCCCACGGATATCGTCGCGCTCGACGATGTGGCGAGCATCACCGATCTGTTCGTCGAGCCGGTGGTCGTCGCCGAAGACGCGCTGACGAACATGTTCGAGCGGTTCCTGCGCTCCGACGAAGAGCTCAGCGAGCTGTCGATGTCGATCGAGGAGTCGAGCGAGGCCAATCAGGCCGCGTTCACCGAGAGCCTCGAGGAGCAGGACGACGCCGCGCCCATCGTGCGGTTCGTGAACCTGCTGATCGCGCAGGCGATCAACGACCGTGCGAGCGACATCCACGTCGAGCCGGGCGAGAAGCAGCTGACGGTGCGGTTCCGCATCGACGGCGTGCTGCACGAGATGCAGAAGGCCGACCGGGCGATTCAGGACGGCATCATCTCGCGCCTGAAGATCATGTCGTCGATCGACATCGCCGAGAAGCGCAAGCCCCAGGACGGCCGCCTCTCGGTCACGCACGAGAACCGCACCGTCGACCTCCGCGTGGCCACGCTGCCCACCGTGTGGGGCGAGAAGATCGTCATGCGAATCCTCGACAACACCGGTCAGACGATGGCGATGCGCGACCTGCTGTTCTCGGGCGTCAACGACCGGCGCTTCCGTGAGTCGATCACCAAGCCGCACGGCATGATCCTCGCCACCGGCCCGACCGGTTCGGGCAAGTCGACAACGCTGTACACGGCGCTCCGTTCGATCGCGAACCCGAAGATCAACGTCATCACCGTCGAAGATCCGGTCGAGTACCGCATCGCCGGCATCAACCAGGTGCAGGTGAACAACCGCGCGGGCCTGACGTTCGCGTCGGCGCTGCGGTCGATCCTCCGGTCCGACCCCGACGTTGTGCTCGTCGGTGAGATCCGCGACTTCGAGACCGCGAACATCTCGATCGAGGCGGCGCTCACCGGTCACCTCGTGCTGTCGACGCTGCACACCAACGACGCACCGTCGGCGCTCACGCGTCTCACCGAGATCGGCTGCGAGCCGTTCCTCGTCGCGACGGCGCTCTCGGCCGTGATCGCCCAGCGCCTTGCGCGTCGGCTGTGCATGCGCTGCCGCGAGCCGCTCGTCGAGACGACCGAGGTGCTGACCTCACTCGGCTTCCCGCACGACCCGCACGACCTCCCCGAGCTGTACAAGGCGGTCGGATGCCCCGCCTGCAGCAACACCGGCTACCGCGGCCGCGTCGCGCTCCACGAGATCATGACGTTGAGCGACGAGATCGAGTCGCTGGTCACGACGCGGTCGACCGGTTCGGAGATCCGTCAGGTCGCGCTGGAGCAGGGCATGGTCTCGCTCCGTGAAGACGGCTGGTCGAAGGTCGCGCAGGGTCTGACGACGATCGAAGAGGTGCTCCGGGTCACAATCTGACGCGGCGCCGCCTCCGACGCCTACTGCTTGGCGAGTTCGCCGTACAGGGTGAAGATCGGCAGGTAGAGCGAAATCACCATTCCACCGATGATCACACCCAGGCCAACGATGAGAATCGGTTCGATGGTAGACGAGAGCTGGGAGGTGGCTGTCTCCACCTCGTCCTCATAGAAGTCGGCGACGCTGGCCAGCATATCGACAAGCGTTCCTGATTCCTCACCAACAGAAACCATCTGTGGCACCATCGCGGGGAACACGTCGGCCTTAGCCAGCGGTGCAGCAAACGATCGACCTTGCCGGATGGACTCCTGCACATCGCGTACGGCTTGCTCAATCTTCCAGTTATTGGACGCCTGTCCCACAATGGACAGGGCTTGGATGATCGGGACGCCTGCGTTGAGCATCATCGACAGGTTGCGTGTGAATCGCGCAACCGCGATCTTGGTCGCCAACTTCCCGAATATCGGGATCTTGAGCTTGATCGGGTCAACGACGCGCCTCATCTGCTCCGTGTGGCGGTTGGCTCGCCACCAGATAATGGTCGCGATTAGGATGATCGCGATCAAGGGAAATATCCACCACATGTTGTTGGAAAGGTTGATGAGAATCTGAGTCGGCACGGGAAGGGCCGACCCTAGACCAGCGAACATCTGGGCGAACACCGGAACCACAAACGTCACCATCAGGAAGACGCCGATCATCGCGATGATGAGCACAATGATCGGGTACGTCACCGCCGCACGGATCTTGTTCTGGAGCTCCGCCTCGCGCGAGTAGTTCTCCGCAATCGAGGACAGCGCTGCGCCGAGGAAACCGCCAGCTTCACCAACCTTGATGATGCTGAGCATTAGCGGGGGGAACGTCTTTGGGTACCTAGCCAGGGCGCCGGAGAAGGAGGAACCAGCTTCTACATCGGCCCGCACCTGCACAAGCGCAGGCTGCAGCTTCTTGTCGTCGGTCTGCTCGATAAGGATGGTGAGTGTCCGCATGAGCGGCAGGCCAGCATTGATCAGGCCAGCCATCTGACGCGAGATCACGGCGAGCGAACGGGCGCTGACGTGCCCGCTCCGACCTGGCAGCTTGATCTCTCTGCTAAGGCCAGTCTGTGACTTAGGCGTGACCTCAAGCGGCGTCAGTCCCTGCGATCTCAGCTTGCCAGCGACCGCGGACTCGTTCGCCGCCTCGATAGTCCCTTTGACAACCGCTCCGCCTCGTGCATCGACAGCGCGGTACACGTATTCCTGCACGCTCGCCACATCACACCTCCTTGCCCGACACGTCCCAGGCGTCGAAGTCCTCTGCTGCACTCCAGTCGACTTGACGTGCGGTGGGATCAACGCGACCCCCAACAGTCGGCGTGCCGAAGCGCGACCCCATCCCTACACCTGAGCCGGCCGAGGCATTCGCAGGTGCTGATTCGAGATCTCCTTGCCGCCACTCGCCAGCATGATCAGCCCAATCCTCGGCGTCGAGTTCGCGCGGTCGAATATGCACACCATCGAGGCTGCGTGGATCGACCGCAAAGTCCTTCGCCACGTTGGCCGCGATTGTACCGTCCGAGACGAGCCTCCGGAGGTCTTGGTCAAGCGTATGCATGCCGACCTGCGAGCCAGCCTGCATGGCCGAGTAGATTTGAGCGACCTGGCCCTCGCGGATCATGTTCGCCACTGCGGGTGTATTAATCAGTACCTCGGTGGCGATCGTTCGACCGTTGACTTGCGCCAGCGGAAGCAATGTCTGGCTGATGATTCCTTGAAGCGTGTCGCCGAGCTGAGTTCGAATCTGATGTTGCGCATCGGCCGGAAACACATCGATGATGCGGTTGATGCTCTTCGCCGCTCCCTGAGTGTGAAGCGTGGAAAGCACGAGGTGACCAGTCTCGGCAGCTGACAGGGCAGTGGAGATCGACTCGGGATCTCGCAGCTCGCCGATGAGGATCACGTCGGGGTCCTGACGGAGAACTCGGCGCAAGGCCTCGGCGAATGAGTTTGTGTCGCGGCCGACCTCGCGCTGGTGGATGAGTGCCCGCTTCGACTCATGGTGAAACTCGATCGGATCCTCGATCGTGATGATGTGCGCCGGCACCAACTGGTTGACGATGTCTACCATCGCCGTGAGCGTCGTCGACTTGCCCGAGCCAGTCGGCCCGGTCAGGAGCACGAGACCCCGGGGACGTAGAGCAAGGTCGCGAGCGATCGCTGGTGCACCGAGCTCTTCGAGCGAGTACACGCGGTCGGGGATGTAGCGCAGGGCGATCGCAATCGAGCCGAGCTGCCGGTAGACGTTGGTGCGGAATCGACCGATACCGGCGGTGGCGTGTGCGAGGTCAACCTCTCCTCGCTCCTGAAACTCCGTTCGCTGTCCCTCACCCATAAGCGCGAAAGCGTTGTACTCGACCCACTCCTCAGAGAGCGGCTCCGGGTGACCCGGCACCGGGACGAGGTCACCGTCGACGCGGAACAGAGGGGGTGCACCTGCTGTGATATGAACATCGGATGCCCGCTGTCGCGCACCCATTGCGAGCAGGGCTTCGAAGTCGAGGTCTTCCATCGCCATTACCCTTCCCCGTCGAAGTAGGTGAGCGCGGCGACCTGCACGGCGATAGTGCCATCGCCGGCTTCGATGATGGTCGCGGTGACGCTGTTCAACAACCGCGGCCCGGCGCGAAGCGCGTCGATGAACGCTGTCGCCTGTTCCATGCTGGTCGCTGAAGCGCTAATTGCGAACTCCGCCTGCTGTCGACCTGCGGAACTGGTGTCCTCCGAAGAAGCTGGAGGGGACGTTGTCGCGTCGGCATCTGTTGCCTGAGCATCTTCGCCAGTCGAGCCCGCGGGCGGGTTTACTGGAGCCGATTCAGTCGACGCTCCGGCGCGGGGTTCGAATGGAACCTGTTCTCCTGCCGCGATGGAGGAGAGCCGAGCTCCGCTTGTCTGCGACGCCCGTCCAATCACCTCGAACACATCGTCAAGTTGCGCAGCTGCCGGGATCTGCGACCGAAGCTCTTGCACATCGGCGTTGATCGTGTCCAGGTTCTTCTCCTGCTCACGCAGGTTGTCGACCTGTGACTGGTACGTCGCATTCGTGCTCGCGACCGTTGCCGTCTGCGAATCGACTCCAACAGCTTGAATGTACAGAGGAAAAGCCACGAGCGAGATCCCCAGGGCGATGATGCCCAGCGAGACTATGAGACCGATCGCCGTGACGATTTGCTTCGGCATCAGTCGTCCCCCGCCTCATCGCCGGCCCACGCACCGGAGTAGACCGTTTGATCGAAATGAACATTCAGCAGGTACACGAAGCGACCTTCAGACAGGGAGCTGGTCGTCACCGACTGGCCATCGACGAAAAGTACACCGTCGACATTACGTAGCGCCCGGATGATCGCGACGATGTCCAAAGGAGTCGGGCTTTCGACGGTGACGGTGCCGACGAGCCCCTGTTCGGACTCGGGCTCTTCGCCGGTTGGTGCCCCACCAACGGCGAAATCGAACCCGTTAAGCGTCGAACCAGTGGGCAGAACTCCGGCCACCTTAGCAACCACGGGCGTCCAGATGAGGTCGGTGGCCATCGCTTCAGTACGGTACGAGGTGAGCTCGGACTCGGTCGCGAGCGCCTGGCTGACTTCAGACAGTGAGGCAATCTCTGTAATCAGTACGTTGGTCTTTGCCTGCTCGCTGGCCAGTCGCTGGTCAGCGATGATCTTGAACACGAACGCGGCGGCGATGATCAAGCCCGCGACGACCACGGCGCCGAAGACGATCCACACCCATAGCCGAACGAGCTGATCTCGTTCACGTCGTGCGATTTCGGATCGCGGCATCAGGTTAACGCGCGGAGCACCAGCCAGCGGCGGGGCGAGAACGGTCATCGGGTTGCCTCCCCCAGTGCGATGCCCACCGTGCCGACGAGGTTAAGTGAGACCTCGCCGGCCGGCGGGGCAGCAGATGTGGAGATGACGTCGGTCACATTCACCAGGCGCAATGGAATATCGATCGCGGAGGCCAGCGCGGGCATGGTTGCATCCGCGGCGCCGGCTCCTGTTACGAACACCTGCGAGGGTGCGCTCGCCCCAGGACGGCTAGCGAAGAAGGACAGCGTGCTGCGTAGACGAGCGGCCAAGTCTGACAGTCCAGGGGATGTGGCGGACCGCAGCAAGCCGCGAGTGCGGGTCTGCTGAGTGCTTCCGGCGGATCCTGCATACTCCAACGCCGGCGTCTTCGAGCCGTCCACATCCACATCCAAGTCGAGGCTGTGACGCCGGGACGCTGCAGTTTCGACGTCGATGGGCAAGATGCGTACGAACTGGGGAATTCCAGCGCGGGACACCACGACCTGCGTCGTGTGATCTCCGATGCTCACGGTCGCAACGGTCTCATCAGGTGATGCGAGTGGCGCGGTCACGCGCGCGAGACCGAAGGCCGCGAGATCAACGGCCTGGGTGCGCACCTTCACCCTGCTCAGAGTTGAGATGATCTGCTCGATGCTTTCTGCAACGGCGGCGACGAGCAGGCCGGAGACCTGGTCACCTTGCTGCGACAGCGGATAGAAGTCGAGGACCGCTTGGCTTGCCGGGACCGGAAGCAGATCTTGCACCTGGTACGGCAGTGCTTCACGAAGCAAGTCAGGCCGCATCGCCTGGGTAGTGTACTCCCGCACCAAGATCCGACGGCTGGCGACTCCGAGCACGGCCGCCCGGCTCTTGAATCTCGCCCCCGTCCATAACTGCCGCAGCGCAACGGCAACCGAACCCTGGTCCAGCACTTCGGAGTCACGGGCCGAGCCGGGTGCCAGCGGCACCTCTCCATAAGCGATGAGCTGCGGTTTTCGCCCCAGCGTCACTTCGGCGGCACGCACACTCTCTTCGGTCACCTCCAGGCCGACGATTGTCTTCGTCATGCTTTCTGCCCTTCCTATGCCCCTATGAACAAGTCTGTGTACCACTGCCCGACTACTTCACCTGTGAACACGCCAGTCCACGCCCCGAGGATCATCCACGGGCCGAAGGGGATGGCAGTCTTTCTGTCGGCGCGGCGCACGGCCATCAAAGCGATGCCAAAGACTCCTCCGAACACAAATGCCGCGAACGCCCCAACGACCAGAACGCCCCAGCCCAGCCATCCGAGGTGCAACCCGATCACACCGGCGAGCTTCACATCTCCGCCCCCCATGCCGCCCGGCCGCACGAGCCGCAGCAAGAAGTAGAAGACGTAGAGGATGACCATGCCGCTAGCGGCGCGTAGAAGCGCGGCCCAATCGCCGAGCAACCACGAGGCGACCGTAAAGAGAACACCTGCTACCACATAGCTAGGGAGAACGATGCCGTTCGGCAACCGATGGGTTTCCAGGTCTATCAGGGTCAAGGCGACGCTGATAGACGCGAAGTAGAGGAAGGCGACGACGATCAGCACGAACGCGAAAAGCGTGGCGCCCGAGTAATTCGTGCTATACGCGTCCGTCTGAGCACGACCCTGCGCTAACCCCGACCACGTAACGAGAGCGAAGGTGACACCAGTGATCGCTTCAACAAGCGGATAGCGGGCCGAAATGGCCGCATTGCAGGTGGCGCATCTGCCTCGTAGCGCGATCCACCCGATGACTGGAACGTTGTGCCAGGGCTTGATGGGCGTCTCGCAGCGGGGGCAACGGCTTTCGCGCATCAGCGAAATTCCGGCTGGCACTCGGTAAGCCACGACATTCAAGAAGGACCCAATGACGAGGCCGACGATCCCCGCCAGAAGGACGAGGAAGATTTCGAACTGCGTCATCGGTTAGGGCACCGTCGCCGAAGGGGTCGGACTGGCAGAAGGTGTTGAGAAGGCTTGTTCAACCTGAGTGACTCGGTCCCCCAACCGCTGAGTGAGGACTGTTTCGAGCACAGCGTCTTCGCCTTCCCCCCGCACTTTGCACCCCAGTTTTTCGAATGCGGGCGCCCATTGCATCAGCGCACACGTATACGATGCCGACCCGATGAAGGTCACTCCGCTCGTGTTGTTCGAGTACAGCTGACCGCGAAAACTGGACTTGACGGTGCCGTTGAGCCCGCATGGCGTGTACACCATCAGTCTCGGCTGAATAGTTACCCCGTTGTCGATGCTGAGGGTATCGGGCTGATTGCCATTCCCACACGTTGGGTCGGTTTCCCCCCCAACGAGGTCTCGGCTTGGGTCCTCGTGAACGAAGACCATCTGGCGGTCGCCGGCGATAGAGCCTTTGATGTTGATGTCGAGAATCTTGGCCGGCGCGATCAGGAAAGCAACGTCCTTGGCCAGCGTCGTGGTCCCCGAAGGGAACGTCACGGCGGAGTGCGACGGCGTACAAGTCCGATAATCGAGGACGAGGGGGGCGCTCGTCCCCGTCGTCAGGAGGTCACGGAACTGCGCCGCAGTGAGGCTGCACGCGTTTATGGGTGTACTCCCCCACCCCGACGCGGAATCGAGGTCCATCCAAGCTGTCACCGAGCGAATGAATTCCAGACTGGGGTTGAATGCCGGCGGAGCCGTCGTCGGAGTCTTCGTGGCCGTAGCATCAACCACCCACTTAGCACCAACGTTGATCGCGCCACCGGCGATCATGTTGCCCCAGACGTGGCCGTCCGTCGAACCCGTGTCGGTGAGATCGATCGTGCCCGTCGCCTCGATCATCCCGCTGTCGGGATCCGCCGATGTGCCGATCATCGAGCCATTGGACGTGAACTTTACGTTGGCCGTGACCGTCGTGCCCGTGAGGTCCACACCACCCGCCTTCACGTTTCCATCGACCGTAACGCGCTGCGACGATGCGTCCACATCGCCGTACGACCACACGTCGCCGTGCACAGTGCAGTCCCGACTGAACGTGGCGGTCCCTCGCGTCACGTAGAGGTCGCCGACCAGGGTTCCGTCCGCGGCGCACGTGTAGGGTCCCGAGCGTACGACAATGTCGCCGGCGTAGGTTCCCCGGAGACTTACACCGTTCGCAAAGTATGCGAGGACCCCGCCGGCCTGCTGCTCCCATGTCACGATCCACGGGTACACGGCGTCGACGGTGGTCTGTGATCCATTCGGTCCTGTTCCCGTCGACGTGATCACGACAAATGCGGTCTCCTCGCCCGGGCAACCGGTCGCAACTCCGGAGTCGGTGCTCCTAGACGGTTGCCCGTACAGTACTACGTCAGCTTTCGAGATCACGCCGATGGTGGCAGAGTACTCGAGATCGCCATTGGAAGTAAGCGGGAAGAGCGCTGCGTCGCACGTCCCCGCGAGATGGGCGAGGGCCGCGTCGCGACCCGACTCGGCAGCAACGAAAGCTTGCGTGCGTGACTTGTTCGCGGTGTTCGCGCTCATCGTGAAGATGACGGATGCCGCCACAGTTAGGGCGATGACGACGCCGACGAGCATTACCACGAGGACCGTGATGAGGGCCATGCCCTCATCGTCGTCTCGCGTGCGACGCTTGGTTACCAGCATGGTGAGGAGACTCCTGTCGCATTGCGGGCGGAGGCGGTTCCAACGAATCGCACTGGCGCGGTGGCTGTGGCGATCTCAAAGGCGTAGTCCACAGTCTTACCCGTTTCCGTTTCCTCGAGGATCACCTCCCCAGGAATCGACGCGATATCAATATCCCAGCTGGGCCACTCGGCAGGTAGCGCTCCCGCGCTCATTGCCATCTTCGCTTCACCGGCAAGATCGAACCCCTGACAAGTCTGCCCCGCTCCAAGTGAAGTGTGGACCGTTAGCGTCGTACCGACCACCCGCAATGCGAGCGCATTCCGGACCGCTCGTTCAATGGTCGAGGAGACCAGTTGGCCTCTGTTGGTCGCCTGTGAGGCAGTCAAGACGTCTTCCTGCGTGCGCCACGAATTGAGCAACATGGTTGCGACTGCTATCAGAAGTAGCGAAACAACGACGACGTAGATGATGAGCTCGATCATCGTGACGCCAGCGTCCGAGTCCTCCCGGACAATGTCGGGGCTCATGGGATGTACACCCTTGCATCGACCTGGGCGAGTTCCACTCCGGAGGCATCCGTAGCGATGAGCGTCAGCGGCACGGCCACGCCTTTTGCACAGTCAGAGGGTGCGTAGACGCTGCTGATGTCGATATCGGCGCCCTTCCCGTCCGTAATCGAATCTGCCGCGGTCACTTCGGTGAGTTTTAGACACGTTGGCGTCGCACGTGCGTCCTCGATCAAGGAGTAGAGGTGCCGTGTCGCGGTCGCTGTCGCGGACTGACGGCCTGATGCCAGCAAGCCCTGCCACAAGGACGGCAACAATGCCACGGCGATCACCGCGAGCACCATCATCGCGATGACAACCTCGACGAGGCTCAGTCCACGATCATCGCCACAGCGATCGTTCATGCCGAGCGCACCTCCCCAGGTGGCATTCCCCAAGTCCCCATCATGCCACTAGGGCCGGGGATCCGTCCCCGGCCCTAGTGATAGCCCGAAGACTTACGGGCAGGTGTGAGTCGGGGCGGGCGCAACCGCGGTTTCGTCGATGGCCACGCCGGGACCAGCCGCCCAGGAGCTTCGAGTCCCTCCGGCCACCGTGGCGGTCACGCAGATGGTGTCAATGTCAGGCTTAGCGAACTTGGTCACCGTCACCTGGGTGACGTCGCCCTGCTCGAGATTGTCGATATCTGTGCCCGCCTGGTAGGCGGCATCGTCCGGATCCTGGGTGAGCGCGACGGCCGCCTGCGTGGCGCCGTTCGCCGCCGCGGACTGAGCCTGGCTGTCCCTGGCCTGCGCCTGGATGTTCAGGAAGATCGGCACCGCGACTGCGGCCAGGATGCCGATGATCACGACAACAATGATGAGCTCGATGAGCGAGAAGCCGCCCTCGTCGCCGCCTTCTTCACGACGCTGCTTCACAGCGTCCATGTAGTTCTTGATAGTTGCACGCATAGCGCGGTACTCCCCATTCATAGTTACAAGGTCGACTTCGACCGGCCGGCACGCCGAGCACCGGCCTTGATCATTTCCCCAAAACGAAAATCCCAGCTAGTCGAAGCTGGATGGGGAAACACACACATGCGTGAATCCCCTCCCCACGACTGAGCATGGTGGGTGCGCGCTTGTGCTGTCAACGCGCTGAAGGGCAAGGTTCGCTGAAGAATGGCTTAAGAGCGGGCGGGGCGCACTCAGGCGGTGATGGCGACGGTCACCAGGAACAGCACCACGCCCAGCCCAGCAGTGAGCACCACCGCGACCGCAAGCGCGACGATCGAAGTCGTCTTCTTGGTGGGGCGTTGCGCGGCGATGACCAGACCGCCGATCGCGAGGAAGATCGCCGTGAGGGCTAGCCCGAGGTTCACCAGGCTGACGGTCCCCGCGAGCATGGGATTGACGGGGAGGAACCAGCCGACCACCGCGGCCCCTCCGAGCAGGCTCAGCGCACTGAGCACGAAGGACGCGGTCGCGGCACCGTTCCTCGACGACTTCTCCGGCAACGAGTGCGTCAACTCGCCCACGTACGAGCTCGACACCGGGTGGTAGACGAGGGGGCGCGGCATCCGATCGTCGTCCGCCGCGACCCTTGGGCGCGCCACGATCTGATCGGGAAACTGCTCGGCCGGCCGATCGCTGTCGGGCGCGGACGCCCCGGCGACGGAGTCCGCGGTGGCGGCCTCGGTGCTGGGTTCCGGGGTGAACGTAGCGGCGTCGCGGACGAGCGAAGGCTCGATCGTCGGGCGTGGACCGGTACGGGTGCGCCGGAGAAGAGGCGGCTCCGACGAGGTCTCCGGCTCGACCGCTTCGGAAGCGGGCCGGGGTTGGTCGGGTGCGACGGTGTGTTCCGACGGTTCATCGCTCACCGTCGCGGCGGCTCCCCCAGCCGCGCTTCCTGCGAACGTCGGCGCCGCCGTACTCGACGGCGACGTCGCCGGGGCGTTCGGCAGGTCGGCCGCACTGTCGACATGCGCGGCGCGGCGCATCGCTTCGGGGGCTGCCGTAGTGTCGATGGGGCCCGACATCGTCGAGACCGGGGGCGGCCACGCGTGCACCACAGCCGCGGGAGCCGGCGCTGCCTGTTCGGGCGTCGAGACGGCTGCCTTCGCGGCTCCCGCCGTCGACGTAGCGAAGAACGCCGCGATGTCGTTGTCCCGGTCGGTCGCCTCGTCGTGCGACCGGCGCCGATGACGGCGTTGCGCTCGGCCCGTCGCCCACGACGCGCCGACGGGAGGCTCGGACGCGCCCGCGCCCGAGATCGCCGGCAGATCGGATGGCGGCGGGGCCGCGGCATCCGTCGTCGTGAATCGATAGTGCTGCGTCCAGGCAGCACCGTCCCACCACCTCAGGCGGGTGGCACCCGGTGATTCGGCGTACCAGCCCGGCGGCGGTCCCCCAGTAGACCGATCGGACATCATGCTCCCCAGCAGAATGATTCTCGCTCGAGGCCAACTTAGCGGGTCGCGGCGGTCATCCGCAGACATCCGTCATCCGCTGCAGGGACATGGGAGGTCCCGATGATCGGAGCACTCGCGCGCGCCGAAGGCGCTCGATGAGCGGCGATGCGCGCGCAGACGGCGAGGGGAAGCCGTCGGGGCTCGCCCGGCTTCCCGACAGCGCCGACGCGCGCCTGCTCGCCGCGGGCACTCCGACGTGCGCCCTCCCCTCCGGGCGGTGTCGGTCGTGCCCGAAGAGCTCGCGGCGTTGCACGAGAAGATCCGCGTGTACCGCAACACCACCGTGGCGCACTCGCGGTCCGAGCTGGTGCGTCCGGCGCCGATCGCGTATCTCGATCAGGCCGGTCGCATCCGCCGCGTGGGCGATGCGGTCATCAGCCAGCACCTGCCGGGGCAGATCGCGAGGCAGTTCGCCGGTCTGATCGGCGTGGTGCAGAACACGGTCGAGGAGTGGGCCGACGACATCCGCGCGCGCCCGGAAGAGAGGTACGCAGAAGCCGAACCGCACGTCATCGCGAGCTGGCCGACGCCCGCGTTCGAGGCGCAGCCCGCCCGCGACTTCTCGGCAGACTCCAGACGGCGGCCGGGGTCGGTCTTCACCCACTACCTGAGCGTCGAGCCCGTGGAGGAGTGAAGCGGATGCCTCCGCCCCGGGCTTACCCCATCGGCGGGGTGTCGCGCGCCTACGATCGACGCATGACGCAATCGCATCTCATCCTCGTGGCGAACGCCGGTGACGGCAGCATCAGCACGTTCCAGCTGACGGACGGCGCTCTCGAGCGGATCGCCGTGACGGAAGGACTGGACGGATGCTCCACCTTCGCCGTCGACGCCGCCCGCGACCTCGTCTATGCCGGGGTGAAGGGTGCGCCCGCCGCGATCGTGACGTTGCGCCTGGACCGCAGCTCAGGGCGCCTGTCGGAGGTGTCGCGTCGCGACCTGCCCGACGGCGGCATGAACTACCTCGCTCTCACCCGCGACGGCGGGGGGCTCCTCGGCGCGTCATATGGCGGAGGATATGGAATCAGCGCCGCAATCACCGACGGAGTGGTCGGCGAGCCGGTGTCGCGGGTGGAGTTCCCGAACCTGCACTCGGTGCTGCCCAGCGCAGACGGCCGCTTCGCGTACTTCGTGTCGCTCGGCGCCGACCTCGTCGCGCAGTACGCCCTCGACGATGACCTGCGCCTCGTCGCGTTGACGCCCGAGACCGTCGCGGCGCCGAAGGGCAGCGGCCCGCGGCACCTCGTGCTGAACGACGCGCAGGACGCCGTATACGTGCTGACGGAGTTCTCGGCCGAGGTGCTGCACTTCGCCCGCGACACCTCGAACGGAACGCTCGAGCCGGTGGGTGCAGCATCCGCTTTCGATCCGTCCAAGGGCCTCGAGCACAGCCGGTTCGGTGCCGACCCGAGGGCCGAGCACCTCATCTGGGGCGCCGACCTGCACTTCGGTGCGCAGGGCCGGTGGCTGTGGGCCTCGGAGCGCACCGAGAGCACGCTCGGTGCGGTATCCGTCGCGGACGACGGGTCGCTGTCTGCCCCCACCGGGTTCACGGTCACCGAGGAGCAGCCCCGTGGCTTCGCGCTCAGTCCGGACGGCGCGTATCTCGTCGCGGCGGGCGAGCGCTCGACGTCCGTGGCGCTCTACGCGGTCGACGCGGACCGGCTCGAGCTGCGGCAGCGTGCCGAGACCGGCGGCGGGGCGAACTGGGTGCGCTTCGTCTGAACCGGCGTGATTCGGTCGGCGGCACAGCTGAGCAAAGTAGGCGTTTCTCGAATATAGGTGCGAATGTCGGAGGTTGCTTCTACGATTCAGTTATGGAGATTTCATCGGATGCCGCGGCGCCGCTGCCGGCCTGGATCGATGACGACCCCTGGTTCCAGCTCGGCCCATGGGAGGCGCCCGAGTTCGAAGACTTCGTTCCCGACGTCGACCTCGACGCGCTGCAGGCGAGCGGTGAGATGCACTCGGTCGGGCTCAAGGCCATCGAGTACGCGACGGTGCGCAGCCGCATCCTTCTCGCCGAGCAGTACGCGGGCATCGCGTCCGTGCTTCGGGACGCCGCGGACTGCCCAGACCCGTGGACCGGCCCCGATCCGACCCTCGACCCCGCATGGCGTGATCCGCAGGGCCGCTCGGTCGGTGCCGTGCGCGCGGAGCGCCGCGACATCGCGGTGCGCTCGGCCGCGACAGACGTGGCGGTGCGGCTCGGGCTGTCCGAGGCGATCGTGCGCACGCGCGCCTTCCACGTCGACACGCTTCGCGAACGATGCCCCCTCGTGTGGGCGGCCTTCGCGTCCGGGGACGTCTCTGAGCAGAACGCGAACACCGCGGCGCAGCACGCCGCTTCGCTCCCCCGTTCTGCGTCCGAGGCGTGGGCGCAGTTCGACGCGCAGGTGATCGAGGGAGCACGGCGGATGCCGCCCGGCAAGTTCCGTCTTCGCGCCCGCGTCGTCCGGGAGCGAGTGCACCCTGAGTCCATCGACGATCGGCACCGTCGGGCCGCCGAAGACCGCCGGATCTGGACCACCGCCGAGCCCGACGGCATGGCCACACTGAGCATCTTCGGTCCCGCCGCCGAGGTGCAGGCCGCCCAGCGCCGGGCGGACGCCCATGCGCGACACCTGCGCGACCAGCCGGGTGAAGAGCGCACCCTCGCGCAGATCCGCAGCGACGTGCTTCTCGACCTCCTCGCGCACGGCGAGACTCCGCAGACCGGACCCGCGCCCGCGCGCGCCGCGGTCGCCATCACCGTCCCGGTGATGACGCTCCTCGGCCACGACGACGAGCCGGCGACGCTCGACGGCTACGGCCCGATCGACGCCGACACCGCCCGTCGCCTCGCCGGCGAGGCCACCAGCTGGGTGCGCATCCTCACGCACCCCATCACCGGCACGGTGCTCGACGTCGATCGCCGCACCTATCGGGTTCCCACAGCGCTTCGCCGCTGGCTCGGCGTGCGCGACCCGGTCTGCATCGGCCCCGGCTGCACCCGCCCCGCCCGCGACTGCGACATCGACCACCGCCTCGACTGGCAGCACGGCGGCACCACGACCGACACGAATCTCGCTCCGCTCTGTGAACGGCATCACGTGCTCAAGACGAAGAGCGCATGGAAGCTCTATCGGGACGAGATCACCGGCGTCACCTGGTGGGTCACACCGACCGCCCGCATCGTCGACCCCGAGCCGCCACCGTGGTGATCCGGCCCGTCAGCCGTCCAGCACTTCGAGCCGCACCGTCACCGGACCCCCGTCGGCGAGCCCCTCGGCATCGCGCACGGCCTTCTTCAGCGGCAGCACGTACGACCCCGACCCGGAGTCCGGGAAGATCGACGTCGCCCACTCCGTGCCGCCCACCCGCGCCCGCACGCGCACCGACCCGAAACCGCGAGACGGCCGCGGAATCTCGCGGATGTCCGCGCTCAGCTCGGGCGGCACCGACGTGAAGAACCACGACGCATCGTCACGGGCATCCCAGCGCCACACCTCGCCGTCGAACTCGATGATCACGAGCTGAAGACTAGCGAGCGGGTCGGACGTCCGGTCAGAGGTGCTCCCCCGGCGGACCGCCGTGCCGGTCGACGAGCCGCTGCAGGCAGCTCGACCAGCCGTCCACGTGCTGCGTCCGCTCGTCGGCGGTCGCGAACCCGGAATGCCGCACGATCACACGGGTCGTGGCATCCGCCGCCTCTTCCAGCTCGATCCCGACGTCGGTGGTGTGCTCCTCCCCCGCCCACCGCCACGCCAGCCGCAGGCGGTGCGGCGCCTCGAAGCCCAGCACCGTCGCCTCGACCGCGATGCCGGCCACCTCGGAGCGCACCTGCCATGGCCCCAGCTCGTGCACCTCGACGAGCGCGGTCGTCTCGAACCGCGGCGGCCAGAACCAGCTGACGAGCAGGTCGGCGAGCGTGAACTCCGCCCAGACCACGTCGACGGATGCCGCGACCAGCGCCTCTTCGGTGAGCTCATGCATCTCAACACCGTACGCCCGAGCAGCCGCAGCCGACCGCTTCCGTCGCGCACGTCGGAGGGCGGGTCTACGCTCCCGCCATGAGCGCACTCCGCTTCGTCCCCGCGAACGAGGCGTCGTGGGACGACCTTCAGGCGATCCTCACCGGCGCCGCCGGACGCTGCCAATGCCAGCGGCAGCGACTCGGCGACCACGACTGGTGGTACATGCCCGAGAGCGAGCGGGCCGCGATCCTCGAGGCCGAGACGCACTGCGGCGATCCGCGCGCCACCGAGACCATCGGCATCGTCGGTTACGACGACGCCGAGCCCGTCGCGTGGGCGGCGGTCGACCGCCGCGGGGTGTACGGACGGGTGCGCGGATCACCCGTCCCCTGGCAGGGACGCACCGAAGACCCCGACGACGACTCCGTCTGGGCGATCCCGTGCCTGGTGGTCCGCAAGGGCCATCGCGGCCAGGGCCTCACCTACCCGCTCGTCGCGGCCGCCGCCGAGCACGCACGCGCTCGCGGAGCCGCGGCCGTCGAGGGCTATCCGCTTCTCGCACAGGGCAAGAAGGTCATCTGGGACGAGATGAGCGTCGGCGCCGTCGGGCCGTTCCTCGCGGCCGGATTCCGCGAGATCACGCACCCCACCAAGCGCCGTCTCGTGATGCGACGCGACTTCTGAGCGAGCAAGCGCTGTCCGAAAACAATCCTTGAGAACGCTCCCACGATTGGTTACAGTCCGGTAAGCAACATCGCTTCCCACCCTCGACGGAGAGGTTCCCCATGCCCGCACCTGTTCCCCGCCTCGGTGTCGCTCCGGCGCGCTCCGGGCGCCCTGCCCGCACGGCGCGCCTCCTGGCCGTCGCCACCGGCGCGGCCCTCGTCGCCGGCGCGCTGTTCGCCGCCCCCGCCACCGCCGCGCCACCGCGGACGGTCGACCCGTTCGACCCCGACTTCGGGCCGAACGTCACGATCTACAGCCCCGACACCCCCGTCTCGCAGATCCAGACCGAGCTCGATGCGCTGCACGCGCAGCAGGTCGACGCCGAGATGGGTTCGGAGCGCCGGTCGGTGTTCTTCCTGCCCGGCCAGTACGGCTCGGCCGCCGAGCCGCTGCAGGCGAAGGTCGGCTACTACACCGAGATCGCGGGCCTCGGCGCCTCACCCGAGGACGTCACCATCCACGGCGCCGTCGAGGTGTACAACCGGTGCCTCGAGAACGGCGGCACGAGCAACTGCCTCGCCCTCGTGAACTTCTGGCGCACCATCTCGAACCTGTCGATCGACATCGACAAGACCGGGCAGGACGGATGCCGCGCGAGCGCGGAGTTCTGGGCGGTGTCGCAGGCGGTCTCGATGCGACGGCTCGACATCTCGGGCGCGAACCTCTCGCTCATGGACTACTGCACCGCCGGCCCCCAGTACGCCAGCGGCGGCTTCATCGCCGACTCGCGGCTGCCGTTCGTGATCAACGGGTCGCAGCAGCAGTGGCTGATCCGCAACAGCGAGGTCGCCGGCTGGTCGAACGGCGTGTGGAACCAGGTCTTCTCGGGCGTCGTCGGCGCCCCCGACGACGCGACCTTCCCGGACCCGCCGTACACGACCCTCGACGAGACGCCGCTCAGCCGCGAGAAGCCGTACCTCTACGTCGACGACGACGGCCGCTACAACGTGCGGGTGCCGGCTGCCGCCGAGGACACGCGCGGGATCACCTGGGCCGACGGCGAGACCGCGGGGCGCAGCATCCCGATCACGGACTTCTTCATCGCGACGCCCGCGGACTCGGTCAAGGACATCAACAACGCGCTCGCCCGCGGACAGCACCTGATCCTCACGCCCGGCGTCTACGACATCGACCGCACGATCGAGGTCAAGCGCGCGGGCACCGTCGTGCTCGGCCTCGGGCACGCGACCCTCACCGCCGTGGGCGGCGCGGTCCCGATGCAGGTCAAGGATGCCGACGGCATCGTGATCGCCGGCGTCACGATCGACGCGGGCACCGAGCTCTCGCCCGCGCTGCTGCGCGTCGGCGAGCCCGACAGCGACAAGGTGCTCGACGCGGCGAACCCGATCACCCTCAGCGACGTGTACTTCCGCGTCGGCGGACCGCACATCGGCAAGGTCACGACCGCGCTCGAGGTCCACTCCGACGACGTGCTCATCGACCACACCTGGGTGTGGCGCGGCGATCACGGCATCGAGGGCTTCACCGAAGGCGTGAACGGCGACACCGACCGGTGGAACACCAACACCGGCACGAACGGCGTCATCGTCGAGGGCGACCGCGTGACGGCGACCGGCCTCTTCGTGGAGCACTTCCAGCAGTTCAACACGCAGTGGAACGGCGAGGACGGCCACGTGGTCCTGTACCAGAACGAGCTGCCGTACGACCCGCCCACCCAGGCGGACTGGACGCAGCCCGACGGCACGCTCGGCTACCCCGGCTACAAGGTCGCCGACGACGTCACGACCCACCGCCTCGACGGCGCCGGCGTGTACGTGTTCAACCAGAACAACCCGTCGATCCTCACCGAGAACGGGTTCGAAGCGCCCGAGACGCCGGGCGTGCAACTGCACCACATCATGACGGTGAACCTCTCTGCCGGCACGATCCAGCACGTCGTGAACGGCATCGGCGGTCAGGCCGACACGACCAAGATCGGCGTGCCGCAGTACGTCGTGGACTACCCCGCGCCGTAAGGCCGGATGACGGATGCCTCGGCCCGGCGGATCACGCCGGGCCGAGGCATCCGCGTGTCGCGCGTGCTCACCAGAGCGGGTGGATGGACGCCCGCAGATCCCGGTCGTAGACGTCGCGGACGACCCGGTCGAACGCGGCGACGTCGAAGCCCTCGTCGAGGAGCGCACCGGCGGCGGCGTTCGCCTCGGCCTGCTCCACGTTGCGCGCGCCGGGGATGACGCTCGTCACGCCGTCCTGGGCGGCGATCCACGCGAGCGTCGCCGCGGGAAGCGACACGCCGTCCGGAAGAGCGGCGGCCAGCTCGTCGGCGGCCGCGACGCCGGTCTCGAAGTCGACGCCCGAGAACGTCTCGCCGCGATCGAACGCCTCGCCGTGCCGGTTGTAGGTGCGGTGATCGTCGGCGGCGAACGTCGTCTGGGCGGTGTACTTGCCCGACAGCAGGCCCGACGCGAGGGGCACGCGCGCGAAGATCGCGACGCCGGCTGCCTGCGCCGCGGGCAGCACCTCATCGAGCGGCTTCAGCCGGAACGGGTTGAAGATGATCTGCACGTTCGTCACGTTCGGGCGGGCGATCGCGGCGAGCGCCTGCGCGCACGTCTCGACCGACACGCCGTACGCCGCGATCGCGCCGTCCGCGACGAGCGCGTCGAGGGCGTCGTACGTCGTGTCGCTCTCGATCACCGCGGTGGGCGGGCAGTGCAGCTGCACCAGGTCGAGCGTGTCGACGCCGAGGTTGCGGCGCGACCGGTCGGTCCACGCGCGGAAGTTCTCGGGCGTGTAGTTCTCGGGCTCCTGCGCCGCCCGCCTGCCCATCTTGGTCGCGACGGTGATGCCGTGGTCGCCCCGCCCGGCGAGGAAGCGCCCGATGATCGACTCGCTCCGCCCGTCGCCGTAGACGTCGGCGGTGTCGAAGAGCGTGACGCCGTGATCCGCGGATGCCACGAGCACGGCCGTCGCGTCCTCCTCGCTGACATCGCCCCAGTCGGCGCCGAGCTGCCAGGTGCCGAGACCGATCGCCGACACCGAGCGTCCGGTGCGGGCGAGTGCGCGCTGCTGCATGGGGATCCTCCGCGATCGAGATGAGCGGGTTCCAGCATCCCACCTCCTGCACCCTGTGGCGCGGAGACTAGGTTGGGGCCAGCGACCGATGGGAGGGACGTCGTCATGGACGAACGCGCCGAACCGCTGAGGCGGGCCGTGTCGTACACCGCGCGACTTGCTCAGCAGCCGCGCCTGCTGCTGGCGATCAAGACATCGCTCGCGGCGGTGATCGCGTGGTACCTCGCCCCGCTGATCCCGTTCGCCGAGGACCAGTACACCTACTACGCGCCACTGGGGGCGCTCGTCACCATGCACCCGACGATCGCCCGGTCGGCTGCGGTCGGCATGCAGGTGCTCCTCGGCCTGACGGTCGGCATCGGTCTCGGCATGTGCGGAGTCGCGGGGCTGCGGCTGGGGCTGCCGGGCGGCCTGGTGCTCGGCGTCGTCATCGGCGTCGGCGTGCTGCTGGGCGGTCTCCGGCTCCTGGGCGCCGGCGGAGACTGGGCGGCGCTCGCGGCGCTCTTCGTGCTGCTGACCGGCGGCTCCGACCCCGAGGGCTTCTCCATCTCGTACCTCGGCACGGTGGCGTTCGGTGTCATCGTCGGCATCGCGGTCAACCTCATCGTGGTGCCGCCGCTGTACCTCCGGCAGGCGGGCGAGCGGCTGTCCGCGTTCCGCGACACGGTCACCGGCCTGCTCACGGATGCCGCCGATGCCGTCGCCGAGGACCGCATCGAGCCCGACCGCTTCACGTCCGCGCTCGAGTCGCTCGACGAGGCGCGCGCGGCCGTCACGGTGGAGGTCGACGAGGCCGACGAGAGCGCCCGCGCCAACCCGCGCCGCCGAGGCCACGGCGACGAACGGGAGCAGAACGCGCTGCGCATGGCGGCGCTCGACCGGACGGCGTTCCTCACCCGCGACCTCATCGACCTGCTGCTGGAGCTGCAGGCCTCCGACGACGCCGCCGTCACCGACGAGGTGCGCGCCGAGCTCGCCCAGGCCATCCGCTCCGCCGCCGCGCTCACCGCCACGCCCCTGGGCGACGAGGCCGCGCCCCGCCGTTTCCGCGAGGCGAACGAAGCGCTCACCGCCTACCAGCGGGCGCTCGGCACCCCGCACCCGTCGCACCGCACCGGCATCGCCACCGGCGCCGCCGTCGAGTTGTGCGTCCGGCGCATCATCGACGTCTCGCGCCCCTTCGTCTGAGTCACGCGCCCCCGTGCTCGTGCGCGTGCCGCGTCGGCGGGGCGCGGCATCCGTCCGGCGGTTAGCCTGAGCGGATGGCGGAACGCAGCGACCAGGACGGCACGCCGGCGGACCTCGAGCAGATCCGGACGCTCGGCATCATCGGCGCGGGGCGGGTCGGCCGGGTGCTCGCGCGGCTCGCCCGCGAGGCCGGATACCGCGTCCTCGTCGCCGGCTCGGGAGACCCCGGCCGCATCGCCGTGCCGATCGAGGCCGTGGCTCCGGGGGCGACCGCGGCCGAGGCATCCGTCGTCGCCCGCGACGCCGACGCCGTCGTGCTCGCGCTGCCGCTCCCCCGCTACCGGGAGCTTCCCGTCGAGGAGCTGCGCGGCAGGCTCGTGATCGACGCCATGAACTACTGGTGGGAGGTCGACGGGCTGCGCTCGGACCTCGCCGACCTGCGCACGACGACGAGCGAGACGGTGCAGCGGTTCCTCCCGCAGTCGCGCGTCGTGAAGGCCTTCAACCACATGGGCTACCGCGACCTCGACGAAGAGGCCAGGCCCGCGGGCGCCCCCGGGCGCAAGGCGATCGCCGTGGCGGGTGACGACGCCGCCGCCGTGGGCGCGGTGATGCGGATCGTCGACGCCCTCGGATTCGACCCGGTGCTCGCCGGTCCGCTGCGCGAGGGCATCAAGCTCGAGCCCGGGGCGGAGGCGTTCGGCGCCGACGTCGACGCCGCCGAGCTGCAGGCGATGCTCGACCGGTTCGAGACGTCGCAGCGCGGCATCGTGGTCGCCCGGGCGCGCCGCGATGCGGGGACGGATGCCGCGCCCTGACCGGCGCGGCTCGGGTGAGGTCTCACCTCAGTCTGGCGCAGCCGGCGAGGTCAGCCGGCTGCGCCAGGCCGTTTCAGACGCCGGTGCGGCGCGGCTCCAGGAAGAAGTCGTACGACACCGATCCGTCAGGCCGGGTGTCCGCGTGGTGGACGAATTCGAGCCCGCGCTCGTCGAACGCCCTGAGCCACTCCTCCCAGCTCACCGGCCGCAGCTCTACGAGCTCCGGCCCGAAATCGAAGTCGAACCGCAGGTCGCCGATGGCGTCGCCGGTGTCACCTACCGTCGCCGGCGTCGCATGACGGTCCTCCGCCCACCGGCGGATCTCGTCGTGATCGGTCGTGGCGGTCGTCACCTCACTGCGCGACGTGTCGTACTCGCCCTCGCCCACGGCGTCGATGCTGCGTTCGGCGTCACGCATGCCGGGGTCGACGGCACCCATGTCGTCTGCATTCCTGTTCATGGCAGACCTCCTCTGCATCGACTCCAGCCTGAGCGGATCGCAGGCGCGCGGCGAGGGGGTTGTCAGCACCGGACGAGCACGCTAGCCGAGCGCCGGTTGCCGGCCCATCCACAAGATCGGAGGTCTTCGCCGACACGCCGCGTGGGGGCATCCGTTCCGCGCGTGTCGGCGAGAACCTCCGACGCTGTGCGCGCCCGCGCTCCGCCGCCCCCGCGGCACGCAAGATAGGGCATTTGCCCGATGCGGCACCAGGTCCTTCGCGGTTGGGTGCACACAGTACGAGCATTCTGCGTGCAGAGGAGAGCTGCGATGAAGCTGCGAACCACCCGCCTGATCGTCGCGATCACCGTCGCCGCGCTCTTCGCCCCTCTCGCGGCCTCGCCGGCCGCGGCCGACACGACAGAGCCAGACGACCCGATCACGTCGTTCACCGTCCCGATCGTCGCGGAAGGGTCGCTGGAGCTCGTCATCAGCTCGAACGGCTCGCTCACGACCATCGGCGACCAGTCGACCGTGCGGTCGCAGTGCATCGACAGCGGCTCGGGCTCCATCTGCATCGGCACGCAGGGCACCGGCGACCCGTTCGCGGGCGACCTGAACGTCGGCGGCTCGGTATCGGGCTACACCCTCGGCGACGAAGGCGGCGCGGCGGAGGCGCTCGGATGGATCATCGGTGAGGGCGTCGACGTCATCACCGCCATGTACGACATCCCGGCCGACGGCCGCGTGCAGCGCCTGGCCGGCGACCAGCTCCGCGCCTACGTCATGATGCGGATCCTCGACATCCTCGATCGCTCGCTCTACGGCGTCGAGCTCACGGCCAACGAGCAGACGACCCTCGACTACGTCAACCGCCAGCTGCTCGGCACCGACCGCAAGATCGCCCAGTACGCCGTCGAGGAGCACGCGGCGTTCAAGGCCTTGGAGTGCGGGTACACGCCGCCGGCGGCGCCCGCGTTCATCACGAATCCCGTGCCGCTGCCCAAGGAGGTCGTCGACTGGTGTGCGCGCAGGCACACGGTGCTCGAGAGCGCCTTCGTGTTCGCCCCGCCGCAGCCGTCGGCCGATGCCTTCCAGGCGTGGGGGATGTACCGCAACGCCGCGGAGCTCGGGCTGGACCGGCTTTCGACGTCGGGCTACGCCGACGAGATCGCCGACGTGCAGCGGGCGTATGGCGCACTGGCGGGCGCCGCGATCGCGGGAGGGGCCGCTGCCGCGGCCGCCGCCGCTGCGGGCAGCGCGGCCTTGGCGGCCGGCACCGCCGGAGCCGGGACCGCTCTGGGGACCGTGTTCGCAGGCGTGTTCCCGCACGCCGCATGGGGAGGCGCGCTCGTCCCCGCCACGGCGGCCGGCGCGGCGGCGACCGTCGTGGGGATCGTCATCCTCGCGATCGTCGTCACCGTGGTGGCGTCGATCCAGCTCGCCGAGCACGAGCAGGTCGGCATCAAGCTCGCCGAGCGCCTGAAGAACGCCAAGGACGCCACGGACCCCTTCTTCCTCGACGATCTGCGCGACGACTACGCCGGACTCGAGCTGCGCGAGGGCATGACAGCCGAGAACCAGCCGGCGTACCGCGACGACCCAGCGGTGGCGAGGATCCTCGATCTCATCCTCGTCAAGACGTCGAACACGATCGACGGCGCCTTCATCCCCGACGTCGATGCGCTGTGGACCCCCAACGAGACGACCGAGCAGGACTACCGCTTCCTCGTCATGGACGGCACCACCACCCCGCGCGTCGAAGACTCCATCACGGTGCCGATGGGCGACAGCGACACCACCGTCCGCTTCAGCCGCGACTGGATGATCGTCGACGAGGGCGACGGTGAGAAGCCGGCCCTGGAGTTCCGGTACACCGACAACGCCGGGCGCGAGACGACGGCCAGCCGTGTGCCGCCCGCCGAAGGAGCGGCAGCCCCCGACGGTGGCTTCAGCGTGTCCCGCCTGGACGGCGACGGCATGCTCGTGGCCCAGCGGGCATCGACGATCCACTACATCGACCGCGAGGGCCGCTCGGTCTCGGTCGCGCTCGTCGCACCGGACGTGCCGAGCGTCGGCGGCGTCCGGCCGAGCGCGGTCGGGCCGCTCACGCCGGGCCGGACCGTGATCCTGCGCCCGAACCCCGTCGCGGCCGACGGCACGTTCGACGGTCTCCACGAGACCGGGTACAGCTACACGTGGACCGTCAAGCGGGTCGATCCGATCACCGGCGCGTGGATCGACGTCGTCCCCGAGGTCACCAGCTACGACACCAGGTTCAAGCCGACGGAGGTGGGCGACTACCGTGCCGCCGTCCGCGCGCACGACACCGATCCGGCGGACGGCACCGTGCCCGACGCGTGGGGCTCGGTCGACTTCCGCATCGTCCCGCCGCAGACCGAGATCGCGGAGCTCACGTTCCACGACGACGGCACATCCGGCGTCCGTGTCTCGGCGCAGCTCGGGGCGGCGGTGCCATCGAACGACTTCACCATCGACGTCACGTGGCCCGGCTCGGTCACCGGTGAACCGGGCGAGCACTCGCGCGTGGACCTCACCTGCCACACGATCGACCCGATGAGCTGCTCCAGCGTGAGGACGGACCTCTTCCCCGAGCTGAAGGCCGCGCTCTCGCACACGCTCGCCGGCGATGCGGACCTCACCCAGGGCGTCGAGGTGACGATCACCGACCGGTTCGGCACCGCCACCACGCAGTCCTTCGCGATCGACGACCCGGCGCGTCCGGTGCTCACGGCGCCCCGCACCGCTCCCGGTCCGGACCAGCCCGGCTTGGTCGTGTTCGACCCCGTCCACTCGTCCGTCGAGGTCCCCGTGCAGGTCACGGCGAACCCGAACTACGAGCTCGCGCGGATCGTTCCCGGCACCGGCGGGACGCCCACGTCGTTCGGGGTCGTCGATCCCGCCGACGACACGCCGAAGTCGATCGTGCAGTTCCTCGACGGCGCCGTGACCCTGTCGACGGGCTACGACACCGCGAACGGCGAATGGGTGCTCGACCTCCGGGTGACCGCCGGACTCGACGATCTGGGGACGACCACCATCCCCGTCGTCGTGCAGCAGGTCACCGGCGCCCGCACCATGATGCCGCTCACGATCGACCTCGTCCCGGCGTCCGGCGACCGCTTCCGCGCCGCCGTCGCGAACGAGATCGACCCGCTCGCCATGTCGGTCGACACCGTTCCCGAGCTCGTGCCGTACGTCATGGGCGGACGTGAGGAGTGGGGCGACTACACGGGCGACCTGTGCGTCAGCCTGCTGTACACGGAGATACCGGCGAGCCCCGTCGAGCGCTGCGGAACCGTCGCGAGCCTGCTGGACGCCGACGGACGCCTTTCGGCGATCTCGTTCCCCGAGTTCGACCCCGACGGGCTCGAGACCGGCCGGTACGAGGTGACGGCGCGGATCCCCGGCGACGAGCACTCCGACGACACCCCGTTCACCGTGTCGTTCCGCCTCCTCAGCGGTCCCCCGACGATCGACTCGTTCGCCTGGGACAAGGCGAAGAACGCCGTCCGGTTCAGCACCACCCCGTTCGGTCCCGATGCGCCGATCACCGGCTACGCCTGCCGCCTCGACGGCGAGCCCGTCGACTGCGCCGACGCCGCCTCGGGATCCTGGACGGCTCCCCCGCTGGCGCAGGGCACGCACACGTTCGACCTGATGGTGACGGATGCCGCCGGCAACTACACCGCGGACTCCTTCGAGTTCACCCTCAAGAAGGACACGAAGGTGAAGACCCCGAAGCCCCCGAAGCCCTGACGACGACTGCCGCGGGGGGCTACCGCGCGGTCACCAGCCCGTGGCGATGCGCGTACGCGGTCGCCTCGGCACGGCCGCGGACATCGAGCTTCCGGTAGATCGCGACCGAGTGATGCATGACCGTCTTGACCGACAGGAGCAGCTCGTCGGCGATCTCGCGATTGGTGAGCCCGTTCGCGAGGAGCGCGAGCACCTCGAGCTCGCGCGGCGTGAGGCTGCCGGACGACGCCTGCGGGGACGCCGGCGACGGCACATCGCGCTGGAGCCACGCGAGCGCGAGCGCTGCGCCCCCGGCCGCGGACTCGACGCTGCCGGCTGCCACCAGCGCCGCGTAACGCTCGCCGCCGAGGTGCGCCCGCAGGTGCGGGGCCAGCGCCTCGTACGCCTCGCGTCGCCGCGGCGGCAGGAGCCGGACGATGCGCTCCTCGTCGGCGGCCACCGCCCCCAGCAGGCGCGCCGCGAAGGCCGCATCGCCCGACCGCGCGGCGATGAGCGCCGCGTGCACCACCGAGAGGCCGGCCGCGCTCGTCCAGCCGCGCCGTGCGGTGTCCTCGAGCCGGAGGCGGCACCAGTGAGCAGCCTCCGGGATCCTGCCGGCATCCAGCTCGCGCCCGGCGAGCGCCGCCAGGATCATCGACTCGATGTAGGCATCGCCCGACGTGCGTCCGAGCTCGAGGGCGGACTCCAGCGACGGCACGGCGAGCGGATGGTCGGCGGGCTCGGGGCGTGCGGTCCGAAGCAGCACCGTCGCGGCGGCGACGGCCTTGGCGTCGGCGACGCGGGTCGCGCGCCGCAGGGCCGTCAGGGCGAGGTCGATCGCGTCGTCGAGGCGCCCGCTCGTCTGCATCAGCACGGCCGACCACACCTCGAAGCGCGCGAGCCATGCGGCGTGGCCGATCGACGCCGCGAGGGCGCGGCCCTGCTGGATCGACGAGACGAAGCGGGCGACGTCGCCGGTGGCCGGGTGGATGGCCACCGCGACGGAGTGGCAGAGGAGGACGAGCAGGGAATCGCCCAGCTCGTCCGCGAGGTCGCGCGAGCGCTGCCACCGCGCGCCGATCTCGGCCGCGCTCCCCTGCGCGTCCGGCGTCTCGGCCATCAGCGCCGACGACCACAGCCACACCCGCGCGGCGAGCGCCGGCTCGAGCCCGTCGACGGCGCCGGTCGCGATGACCCGCCCGAGCACGGCCTCCACAGCGGCCCGCTCCGGGAGTCCCTCGAGCACGCCGGCGGCGTCCACAGCGAGGCGCGCCGCCGTCACGGGGTCGGCGGCCAGGTCGTCGAGCACCGAGACGACGTCCCGCCGAAGCACGCGGATCCGCTCGATGTCGATCGACGGCCGGCAGTCCGCGGCCGCCCGGGCTGCGGCATCCGCGGTCCTGCAGACATAGGCGCGACGCAGGTCGCCCGCCCGTCCGCTGTCGGCCCATTCCGCCCCACGCACGTACGTGCGCACGATGGGGAGCAGGTCGAACGCCGGCTCCTGCTCTCCGACGGCGATCGGCTCGACCAGACGGCTGTCCACGAGCGCACCGAGATCGTCGAGCACCTCACCGAGCGGGCGGCCGTCGAGCGACACGAGGGCGTCGACAGGGAACGTGCCCTCGAACCCGGCGGCGCACACCAGCAGCGCGCGCTGACCGCCCGTCAGCGCGGCGGTCGTGGAGTCCAGCGCGTCGCGGAGGCTGAGCCGTCGCCCCGTCCCGTCCCCCAGACCCGACGTGAGCAGGTCGGGATCGCTCCCGTCCGCGGCGAGGCGTGCCGCGAGCTCGGCGGGCGGAAGCAGTCGCACGCGAGCCGCCGCGAGCTCGATCGCCAGCGGCAGACCGCCGACCAGGCGGCAGACCCGGGCGACATCGTCTGCGGTGCCGGGATCGAGGTGGAAGTGCGCGTCGACCTCCTGCGCGCGCTGGACGAACAGTCGCACGCTCGGCGACTCCGCGACCGTCTCGAGATCGGCGCCCGGCAGCGGGACGGGGAGCGGCTGGAGCCTCACGTGGCGCTCTTCGGGCAGCCCGAGCGGAGCACGGGAAGCGACGACAACGGCGAGCGTCGGGCACCGGTCGAGGAGCCTCGGAAGCCCCGCACGGAGCGACTCGGCGTCGGCGTGGTCGATGGCGAGGGCGATCGGCCTCCGGGCGACGACCTCGGTGATCCGCGCCTCGGCGTCCTCGCCGCCGTCCAGGCCGATGCCCAGCCGCCGCGCCACCGTCACCCAGATCGGCGCCTCGCGTTCGGCGTCGGCGAGGTCGACCGACCACGCGGCGGCCGAGGTCGCCGCGGCGTCCAAGACCGCACTCGTGCCCGACCCGGCCGGTCCGTGGATCGTGACGATCCGCGCCCCCGGGTCGGCGAGATGACCTCTGACCAGCGCGAGGTCCCGCTCGCGCCCGATGAGCGTCACGCCGGCGCCCCTTCCCCAGAACCCTGCGATCTCGGAGCCTCGTCGCCCCGTGACCACAGCATATTGGCACGCGCCGGCACCCGCGCCAGTGCACAGGATCGGAGGTCGTGCGCGACACGCCGGGGCGCGGCATCCGTTCCCCGGCGTGTCAGCCAGAACCGCCGATTCCGTGCGCGGCGCACGACCCCGACACCGGGGCGCCGCACGGTTCAGGCGGCCGCGGCCTCCGGATTCTGCGCCCATAGGTCGGGGCCGAACACCTCGTAGTGGATCCGCTCGCCGGGGATCCCGCGCCCGACGAGGGTGGCGCGCGCAGCGCGCATGAAGGGCAGCGGTCCGCACATGAAGACCGTCGCGCCCTCCGGCAGCTCGACGTCGCTGAGGTCCATGTACCCCGGACGCGCCGGGTGGAGCGTGGGTGCGCGCTCGGCATCGGTCTCGTACCAGTTCTGCGCCTTCGCGTCCTCCATCGCCACGACCTGGCGCCGCAGCGACGAGTACAGGGCGTGGGTGTCGTGGGCGCGGTCGGCGTGGAAGAGCCGCACCGTGCGGTGAGGCTGGCGCCGCGACAGGTCCTCGAGAATCGCGGCGATCGGAGTGATGCCGATGCCCGCCGAGACGAGCACGAGCGGCCGCTCGGACTCGTCGAGCACCACATCCCCCGCCGGCTGCGAGACGTCCAGCACGGTGCCCGGCTGCGCGTTCTCGTGCAGCCACGTCGACACCTGACCGTCGGGCGCGCCGTCCACCCCGCGGACGCGCTTGATCGTCACGCGCAGCGAGTCGCCGCGAGGGCCGGAAGAGATCGTGTACTGGCGGGGCTGGCGCGACCCGTCGGGGAGGTCGACGGCGATCGCGACATACTGCCCGGTGCGATGCGACGGCACCTCGCCGTCGACCGGCGCGAGCAGGAGCGAGAACACCTCGTCGGACTCCTCGAACCGCTCGACCACCCGGTGCGGCCGCCACGGCTGCTCCGGGTCGGTGCCGCCGAGGGCGTACAGCTTGGCCTCCTCGGCGATGAGCGAGCACCCGAAGAGCCAGTACACCTCGTCCCACGCGGCACGCACCTCGGGGGTGACGGCGTCGCCGAGCACGGTTCCGACCGCGTCGAGCAGGTGGTGTCCGACGATCGTGTACTGGCGGGCCTGGATGCCGAGCGACACGTGCTTGTGGGCGATCCGGCGCATCACCGGCGTGAAGTCGGGGGCATCGGGGTCGATGAGGTGCACGGCGAACGCCACGACGGACGCGGCGAGCGCCTTCGGCTGCTCCCCCACCGCCTGATTGGCGCGGTTGAACACCCGCAGCAGCTCGGGGTGGGCGGCGAACATCGCCGGGTAGAAGACCTTGGTGATCTCCTCGGCGTGCGCGGCGACGACACCCGCGGTGGCTCGGACGACGGCTTCTGACTCCGGTGAGAGCTTCATGCGTTCCCTTTCTCGCTCCGGTCGCAACGCCTTCGAGCCTCGTCTGCCCGCCGCGGGAGCGCTGGGCGTTCCACCGGTTTTATCCGGCGCTCTCCCCAGCACCGTGGGAGGCTGCCCGGCTACGGTCGAGGGATGCCACGCCGCGCACACGACTTCCGTGGGCTGACCCAGCCGCGCCGCCTCCAGCTGCTGCGCGCCGTCCAGCGGGTGCCCGGACGCCGCGCCGGCGAGCTGGCGTCGGAGTGCGGCATCCCGCTCAACACCGTCCGCGACCACCTGCGGGTGCTCGAGGACGAGGGCCTGATCCGCAGCGAGGCCCTGCAGGTCGGCGTGCGCGGTCGCCCGCCCGTCGTGTTCCATCCGGTACGCGAATCGGCCCCGAGCGCCGCGGCGAGCGCACGTGTCGTGGGGGCCGAGAAGCGGGGACGGATGCTGCGCGCCGTGACCGGCGCCGAGCCTCCGGTGCTCGACGCCGACGCCGCCCGCCAGCTCGACGTGCTGTACGAGCACCTCGACGACGCCGGTCTCGACCCGGCCGTCGACGAGCGGACCCTGTCGTTCGACCTCGCGCCCTGCCGCTACCACGACATGATCGACGAGGACCGCGCGCTCGTCTGCGGCGTGCACGCCCGGCTGGTGCAGGACGTGCTGCTGCACACCGACGGACCGCTCGCGATGGAGCGTCTCGAGCCCTTCGTCACGGCGCACCGGTGCCGCCTGCTCCTCACGCACGCCGAGGGCGCCGTCGGCTCGGCGTGAACGCGGATTCGCGACCCGGTCGCCCGCTCGATAGCGTCGGGAGCGCGCGTCGGTGCGCGAAGGGGTGGGATCGACGATGGAGCACTTCGACACGATCGTGGTCGGCGCAGGCGCCGCCGGACTGACCGCGGCACGGCTGCTCGCGAGGGCCGGGCGCCGCGTCGTCGTGCTCGAGGCCCGCGACCGGGTGGGCGGGCGCATCTCGACCGATCGCCGGTACGGGCTCACGACCGACATGGGCGCGTCGTGGATCCACGGGATCACCGGCTCCCCCGTCGCCGCGGCGGCGGAGGCCTTCGGCATGCCCATGGTCGAGTTCACCGTCGGCGGGTATCAGCCAGACAGTCGCCCGATCGCCTACTACGGGCCCGACGGCGTGCGATTGACGGATGCCGCGACCCGGGCGTACATCGCCGACATCCACACCGTCGACCGGGCGCTGATCGATGTGGTCGCGGCATCCGCTCCCGATGCGTCGTATCGCGACGTCACCGAGGCCGCGCTCGACGCGCAGGGCTGGGACGCCGAGCGCACGCAGCGCGTCCGCGAATACCTCGAGCACCGCACCGAGGAGCAGTACGGCGCATGGATCGAGGACCTCGCCGCGCACGGCCTCGACGACGATGTCATCGACGGCGACGAGGTGGTCTTCCCCGACGGCTACGACCGGCTGCCGCGGCGGCTGGCCGAGGGCCTCGACATCCGGCTCATCCACGTGGTGTCGCGGGTGCAGTGGTCAGCGGAGGGCGTCCTCGTCACGACCGACCACGGGCTGTTCGCGGCGGACAGCGCGATCGTGACCGTGCCGGTCGGCGTGCTGCAGTCCGGCGACCTCGAGATCGAGCCCGCCCTCCCCGAGCCGGTCGCGGGAGCTCTCGGAAGACTGCGGATGAACGCGTTCGAGAAGGTGTTCCTGCGCTTCCCGACGAAGTTCTGGGACGACGGCGTGTACGCGATCCGGCAGCAGGGGGACGAGGGCCGCTGGTGGCACTCGTGGTACGACCTGACCGCGCTGCACGGCACCCCGACGCTGCTCACGTTCGCCGCCGGTCCCGCGGCGGTGGAGACGCGGGACTGGACCGAGGAGGAGATCGTCGACTCGATCCTCGCTCAGCTGCGACGGCTCTACGGCGAGCGCGTCGACGAGCCCACCGTCGTTCACGTGACCGACTGGCAGGACGACCCCTGGTCCTACGGCTCCTACGCCTACATGACCGTCGGCTCGACGACCTCGGACCACGACGACCTCGCCACACCGATCGGCGGCGTGCTGCACCTCGCCGGCGAGGCGACGTGGACCGACGACCCCGCGACGGTCTCGGCCGCCATGCTCTCGGGGCACCGTGCGGCGCAGCAGGTGCTCGGACGGGATGTCGCGATCGAGGATGCCTGGGCGCACTGACGCCCGACACGGCGGCGTTTATGGATCTGAACGCGCCGTTGCCTCTGCGTTCAGGTATTTGAACGCTCCGGGCGTAGTCACACCCATACACGGCTCATATGTTCGGGGAGTACCCGAAATCGCGCTCCCGCCGGCGCTCCATCCGAAGGACACGCCATGGATTCGTCACGCCTGCTCGCGGCCCGCAACGACGCGTCAGCATCGCCGCCGCGGAAGCGCCGGACCCTCTGGGCGGTGATCGCGGCCGTGCTGGCCCTCGTGATCGCCGGGCTCGGCGCGCCGGCCGCGTTCGCAGCGAGCGTGACCACCGCGGTCTTCGCCGGTCAGACCGGCGTCTTCGCGGTCGTAGGCGGAACGCTGTACGCCAAGAGCAGTGCGACACTGTCCCTGGCTGTGAGCACGTCATCCGACACCAGGTGTGTCGATGTCACCGGCGCACTCACCGCGGGCGATCGCTCGCCGAGCGACAAGTCGCAGTGGATGTTCTCGTCCTTGGCCGCGGGAGCAATCGAGGGCGTGCGCACGGTCACGGTGGCCGCCTCCCCGGGGGTCAACCCGCAGAACCAATGCACCGGCCAGACGCGGACGCTCGACGCCTCCTACGTGGTGGACAACACCGGGCCGACGCTCACGGCAACGGTTTCGCCTGCGCCGAACGCTGCCGGCTGGAACAACGCGAACGCGACGGTCACCTGGGCGGCCTCTGACGGCCTGAACGGGTCAGGCGTCGCAACCGGCCCGTCTCCCGCTTCGGCAACCGTTTCAGGCAACGGGATCTCGACCCCCACCTCGACCGCGACCGACCGCCTCGGCAACGTCGGGAACGGCGCGGTCACGGTCCGCGTGGACAAGACGGCCCCCACCATCACCGCATCGCAGGTGGAGAACGTCGACGGCACGACGACCATCACCTTCATCTGCTCCGACACGACGTCGGGCGTCGCCTCCTGCCTGGCCGAGGGCTTGACCACCAACTCGCGGACCGTCGGGCCGAACACCACCGTCACAGGCACCGCGACCGACGCCGCCGGCAACACGGCGACGGCCTCCGCGACGTCACCTGCCGGTGACGTCACCGGGCCGGTGCTCACCGGTCTGGCGACCACGCAGCCCAACAGCGCCGGCTGGTACAACGGCGACGTCGTCATCGACTGGACCGCGAGCGACCCGGAGTCGGGCATCCCGAACCAGCCCTCCGACACGACGATCACCGGCGAGGGCACGGCTCTGACGAGCACGCAGTCCGTCACCAACGGCGCCGGACTGTCGACGACCGCTACGAGCCCGGCGGTGAACATCGACCGGACCGCGCCGACCACAGGCATCTCCGGCGCTTCGAACAGCTGGGTCAACGGGGCCGTCACGGTCGTCCTCTCGCCCGGCGACAACCTCTCGGGCGTCGCCCGGACCGAGTACACCGTCGACGGCGGCGCCGTGCAGCAGGGCACGACGTTCTCGCTCAGCACCGAGGGCGCGCACACGATCACCTACCGCAGCGTGGACGCCGCGGGCAATGAGGAGGACTTCCACACCGCGACGGTCAACATCGACAAGACGGCGCCCACTATCGGCCACGTCTTCGACCCCGACACCTATACCGGCGCCGGCTGGATCAACACCGCCGTCACTGTTTCGTTCACGTGCGAGGACCAGGGCGGTTCGGGCCTTGCCGACTGCACCGCCGATGTGATCGTCGCGGATGAGGGCGAGCAGAACGTGATGGGCACCGCGACCGACAATGCGGGCAACGCCGCGAATGACACCGCCACGGTCCGCGTCGACAAGACCGCCCCCACCATCGCCGCGACCGTCGGAGGAACGAAGAACGACGCCGGCTGGTACAACGAGGACGTCACCGTCAGCTTCTCGGCGGAAGACGCCCTGTCGGGGATCGCGAGCCTCTCGCCGGCCGCTGTGCTGAGCGACGGTGCGGGTCAGACCGCGTCGGGGACGGCGACGGATGCCGCGGGCAACAGCGCCTCGACCACCGTGACCGGCATCAACGTCGATACGACGCCTCCCGTGCTCACCGCCGAGTACTCCACGGCATGGAGCGCCGGCGACGTCACCGTGGCGTGGACGTGCACCGACGAAGGCGGATCGGGCGTCGCGGACGCGCCGGGCACGAGGGTGGTCGATGGCGAGGGTGCTAACCTGTCCGACACCGCGAGCTGCATCGATGTCGCGGGCAACACCGCCACTGAGACCGCGTCCGGCATCCGGATCGACCGCACCGCCCCGGTCACGACCGCTTCCCTCGCCGATGCGGGTGACGACGGCTGGCACAGTGCGGCGGTGGAGGTGACCCTCACCGGCAACGACAACCTCTCGGGCGTGGCATCCAGCTTCTACACCGTCGACGGCGGCGCAGCGCAGGAGTACTCCGGCGCGTTCTCGATCACAGCGGACGGCGTGCACACCATCACCTACTGGAGCAAGGACACCGCCGGCAACGTCGAGCAGGCCGGCCCGTCGATCGAGGTGAAGGTCGACACCACCGCGCCGACGACGACGGTGATCAACCCGATCTCGCCGGCGACCGGCTGGTTCGTGACGAGCGGCATCCCGTTCGCCTTCGACGCCTCCGACACGCACTCCGGAGTGGCGGCGACGTACTACACGATCGACGGCGGTGACCCGCAGCTCTACGGCGAGGAATTCACCGAGAACCTGTCGACGGGCACGCACGAGGTGACGTACTGGAGCGTCGACATCGCCGGCAACATCGAGGCGGTGCAGAGCCTCACGGTCAACGTGGACACGGTGCTCCCGACCATCACCGGTCAGGCGATCCCTGCGGCCAACGCCTTCGGCTGGAACAACGACGACGTGACGGTGGAGTTCACCTGCTCCGACGCCGAGTCCGGCATCGCGGGCTGCTCCGACGACGTGCTCCTCACGAACCAGGGAGCCGGCCAGACCGCTCATGGAGAGGCACTGGACAAGGCCGGGAACCTGAACGGCACCACCGTCGGGCCGGTGAACATCGACAAGGCGAAGCCGACGCTGACGGGCGTGCTGCCGACGGCGAACGGCGCTGGGTGGTACCGGGACGACGTGACGGTGCAGTGGCAGGGCGACGACGCACTCTCGGGAATCGACCCGGCATCGCAGCCCGACGACAGCATCATCACCGGCGAAGGCGACGACCTCGGAGCGGGGCCGGTCACCATCGACGACAAGGCAGGCAACACGAGCGATCCCGCCTCGGTCACCGGTGTGAAGATCGACCGCACCGCGCCCGAGATCAAGGGCACGCCTTCCTCCGCGCCCAACGACGCCGGCTGGTACAACTCCGCGGTGACCGTCGACTTCACCTGCACCGACAACCTGTCGGGCGTGGCGCAGTGCCCCACGAGCAAGGTCCTCTCGGGCGACGGCGCGAACAAGAGCGCCATCAGCGGCAGCGCCGGGGACGAGGCGGGCAACGAGGCTGCAGGCATCACCGTCGAAGGCATCAACATCGACGGCACCGCCCCGACGACCCTCAGTGACAACACGTGCACGAAGGTCAACGGCTGGTGCACGGGCGCCACCGCAGGTGTCGTCCTGACCGCCACCGACCAGGCCGGTCTCTCCGGGGTCAAGGAGATCTGGTACGCGGTGAACGGAGGTGCGCCGCAGCGCGCGGCGGGTGCGAGCGCGACGGCCACGGTCCCCCTGACGGGAACCGGCAGCGGGACCGTCAGCTACTACGCGGTCGACCACGCCGGAAACGCCGAGTCGCCCAACACCGTGTCGCTCAAGTGGGACAACATCGCCCCGACCGTGAAGCACACCCTCTCGCCGGCGCCGAACGCCGACGAGTGGAACAAGGCTGACGTGACCGTCTCCTTCACCGCGAAGGACGAAGACGCGGGCTCGGGGGTGAGCGTCGTCAGCGAACCCGTCCTCGTATCCGAGGAGACCGCCGGCCAGGTCGTCACCGGAACCGCCACCGATACCGCCGGCAACGTCGGCACCGACAGCGTGACGGTGAAGCTCGACAAGACAGCGCCGACGATCACCACCGCGATCACGGCAGGACAGCTCGGCGCCAACGGCTGGTACACCGGCCCGGTCACCGTGACCTTCACCTGCGCCGATGCACTGTCAGGTGTGGCGACCTGCCCTGATCCCCAGGTCCTCACCTCCAACGGCCTGAACACGGCGGCAGGAGCAGTGACGGACAAGGCCGGAAACACGGCCTCGGCCCTGCTGGGAGGCATCCGGATCGATCAGGAGAAGCCGACGCTCACAGCAGCAGGCGTGAACGTGGCCGGCGGGATCTACGTGCTCGGATCCGCGCCCGCGGCCACCTGCACGGCTACCGACAACGTCTCCGGCCTCGCGTCGTGCGTGGTCTCGGTCACCGGCGGCACCGCGAACGGCGTGGGCACGTTCTCCTACACCGCGACCGCCACCGACAACGCAGGCAACCAGACGATCCTCACTGGCACGTACACGGTGACCTACCGGTTCGACGGGTTCCTGCAGCCGATCAACGACACGGCCCACCAGGTCGGCGTTTCGACGAGCATCTTCAAGGCCGGCAGCACCGTGCCCGTGAAGCTCCAGCTCAAGGACGCCGCCGGCAAGGTCGTGCAGTCGGCGGCCGCACCGGTCTGGCTGACGCCGGTCAAGGGCAGTGCGACGTCGGCACCCGTGGACGAGACGAGCTACCCGGCGACGGCGGACAGCGGCACCGCGTACCGCTACGACGCCACCGCGCAGCAGTACATCTACAACTGGAAGACGGGCAACGGAGGCGGCAACTACTGGCGCATCGGTCTGAAGCTCGACGACGGGCAGACGTACTACGTCAACATCGGTTTGCGCTGACGCGCGGACCGAAGACCGGACCTCCTCCTCGTGGGAACGGAGGAGGTCTGCGGGGCTCCTCGCTTGGGGACGAGGAGCCCCGCCCTCGTGGCTCACGGCGACCCGACAAGGAGCACTCATGACTCCGGACGAGATGGACGTCGACCGGGCCGCCTCGGTCGGGGAACGCACCTGCCCGGCGTGGTGCCGCACCCGTCACGGCGCCGCCGCGGGCGAGGACGACTGGCTCCACGTCAGCGAGCCGCTCGTCCTGGCCGACGACGTGATCGCCCGGCTGTGCATGTCGGTCGACCCGCGAACCGACGAGGCCGACGGACCGTACGTGATCGTCGGCACGCGCGAGTACTCGCTCGCAGAGGCCGCCGAGCTCGGGGCATCCCTCATCCAGCTCGCGGAAGTCGGCGCTATCCCTCGTTCAGCAGCCTGAACGCACTGGCGCGATCCTTCACCTGCAGCTTGCGCAGCACCGTCGAGACGTGGACGCGGATCGTCGTCGGCGACAGGTACAGCTGCTTGCCGGCCTCCTCGGTCGACAGCCCCTGCGCGAGCAGCTCCATGACCTCCCTCTCGCGTGGACTCAGCTTCGAAACCGCCGACGAACGCGCGAACGGGCGTCGTGTGGGCCGACGGAACTCGTTCAGGATGCGCGTCACCAGAGCGGCCGGCATGGCCGCCTCGCCCGCGAGCACACCGCGAAGGGCGTCGGGAAGCGACGCGGGGTCGGCACTCTTGAGCAGATAGCCGGATGCCCCGGCCCGGAGCGAGTCGAAGAGGTCATCGTCGTCGGCGGACTGGGTCAGCATGACGATCGCGGCATCCGGGAGCTGACGGCTGATCTGCTGGGCGGCGGTGATCCCGTTGCCGGGCATGTGGATGTCGAGCAGCACCACGTCGGGCCGGTGTGCGAGGGCGAGTTCGACCGCCTCCTCGGCGCTGGCGCCCTCTGCGGCGACGACGCAGCCGCCGGCCTCGAGCGCGGCGCGCACCTGGGCGCGGACGCGCGCGTGATCGTCGGCCAGCACCACCTCGATCGGACGTTCCCCTACCATGCGACCGTCACCACGCTCCCCTTGCCCCGATGCGATTCCATGCTCAGCACGCCGGGCAGCCCCTGGGCCCGGTCGCGCATGCTGATGAGGCCGTAGCCCGAGCCGGCCGCGATCGTCGCGTCGACGTCGAACCCGGTCCCGTCGTCCTCGACCGTCAGCCGCCGCGCGCCGCCGTCGCGACTCAGCCTCACCCAGATCCGCTCGGCCTTGCCGTGGCGGACGGCGTTCGACACCGCCTCGCGAGCGATCCGCATGAGCGCATGACGCTGGTCGGAATCGGCCGTGATGGAGTCGTCGACATCGACCTCGAGGTTGACCCGATAGCGCTCGGAGAGCTCGCGCACCGCGCGGTGGAGCGTGAAGCCGAAGGGCTCCTCCTCGACGGTGCGGCCCAGCGCGTTGACCGCCGAGCGCGCCTCGTCGAGCCCTCTGTCGCACGCTGCGATGATGCGGAGCGCGTTCGGCGAGCCCGTCGGCAGCGCATGGCTCTCGGCGCGGATGTAGCCGAGCTCCTGTACGACGCCGTCGTGCAGCTCGCGTGCGAGGCGACGACGATCGTCGAGCACGGCGGCCCGCGCCTGAGCGGTCCAGTAGGACTTCATCTCGCGCATCGCGCCGATGAGCAGCAGCAGGTAGCACCCTGTGCGCAGGAAGTCGCCCGTGTAGAGCCAGTCGGTGTAGAGCGAAGGGAACAGCGCGTAGTTGAGTCGCGCGAACCCGCCGAGGGCGCAGGCCGGACCGAGCCACCGGAGCAGCTCGTCGTCCCGCTCGGTCGCCTGAACGGTGAAGGACGCGGACGCGATGAAGAAGGATGCCGCCGCGACGCCCTGGCCCGCGATCAGAAGCGGGTGCGCTCCGGCGAACGGCGGGTCGGTGGACGTCGGGATGTACGCGGGGTCGAGCGCGAGCGGCAGCTCCAGCCGCACCGACCACAGGGCGAGCGCGCACAGCACGACCGCGAAGGCGACCGCGCCGAACACAGTCGTCGCCGGTCGGTGGGGCACCAGCTGTCGGGCAGACCTGTCACGGACGAGCGCCGCCGCGACGATCAGCAGCCCGCCGAGCACGCGGACGCCGATCGGCAGCCACACCTCGAACCGGCCGGTGGGCTCGGTGAGGAGCGCGCCCGCCACCGCGGTCAGCCCGAGGCCGGCCACCGCGAGGAGAACGAGCCCCACGCACAGGAGCAGATCCTGCAGCCGCCCCGCGCGGCTGTACCTCCCGTAGACCAGGTACGCCACGAGGAGGGCGACGCAGGCGTCGACGGTGTCGAGCACCAGATGCAGCGACGGATTCCTGTAGCCGAATGAGACGATCGGGCTCCACAGCACGAGCGCAGTGACGGCGATGCCGACCGCGCACCCTGCGGCCGTCAGACTCCTGTCAGTCACGTGGCAGTCGCCTTTTCAGGCGACGCCGAACAGCGGTGATCCGCTTCCCCCATGAAGACACCCCGGATGATTCCCCGAGCGGCCACCCCCCTGGAGCCGCTCCCGTTCCGCGATTGTATCCCCACGCAAGTGTCGTGGGAATCGTCGGATCCGAGAACGAAAGGGACCCGCTGATGCCGATCCCTTTTTCCTGTCGGGATGACAGGATTCGGACCTGCGACCCCGCATGACCACTGCCCTGACATCCCGACCGACGGACTCGTCGGATGCACCACCGATCGAGAAGCGCTGGATGAGTGTGGTCGTTCTCCAGGGCGAAGCGGCCACCACCGTGCTCAACATGATCGACAAGGACGGGCCGGCGCCGGCGATCCACCATCTGTCCCAGTGCGACTTCAGCGACGATACGCTTTGCAGGGCCTACGCAGCGACCTCAAGGTCGAGCCGGGCGCCCCTGAACCTGCGACGCAGCATGCGATCATGCGTAACCAGCACGATTGCGCCGTCATAGGAGTCGAGCGCGGACTCCAGTTCGTCGACCAGTTCCGGGTCAAGGTGGTTCGTCGGCTCGTCGAGCAGCAGCAGGTCATGCGATCCGCTCAAGAGCAGCGCAAGCTCGAGTCGCCTCCGTTGGCCGTACGACAGCGCGGCGACCGGTAGCGCCAAGTCCTCCGGACGGAAGAGTCCGAGGCGCAGCATTCGCTCTTGTGCGGTGTCGACGTCTTCACGGATGCCGCGAGCGAACGCTTCGCGCACGCTTCGCGGGCTCGCCACGATCGTTGAGTGCTGGCGGAAGTACCCCACCCGGCCGCCCACCCGCACCGCGCCTCGAGTCGGAGCCAGCTCGCCGGAGATCACCCGCAGCAGGGTGGTCTTGCCCACGCCGTTCGGCCCGGTGACCAGCACGCGATCGCCCGCACCCAGCCGCAGGGCGCCCACGGCGGTTGCAGCCACACGAACATCCTCGAGCTCGAGGATCGGCATGGATGTTGGATCCAGCACCGCCGACGCGTTGCGCGGGACATCCGGTACGGCTTCCATTGCCTTCCGCGACAACCGCGGCGCGAAGACGAGCGGTTCCGGCGGGGCTAGGACCGGCTGCTCGGCAAGGCGGACGAGCCGTTCTTTGGCATTGCGGATACGGCCCATTGCGCCGTGATCGCGCCCGCGGGCCCGGAATGCTCCCGCGCCCATGCCGGCCTTGTCGAGCTTGCGTGGGATCGCGTCGAGACGCCCGGCGTTCGCCGCCACCAGCGCGCCGTGCCGTGCGACCTCCTCCTTCCACGTCTCGTGCGCGAGGCGGTGACGTTCGCGCGCCGTTGCCCGTGCGACGAGGTAGCCGCGATACCCGTCGCCAGAGCGAGCGACTGTGCCGTCGCGGACCGTCAGGATCACATCGGTGTACTCCTCGAGGAACGCGCGGTCGTGCGTGACCGCGATGACCGTGCCCCGATGTGCACGCAGGGTGGCGAGCAGCCAGTCCCAGGCATCGTCGTCGAGGTCGTTCGTCGGCTCGTCGAGCAGCAGCAGTTCTGCGTTGCCCGCGATCGTCGCCGCGAGCGCAACGCGTGATCGTTCGCCTCCCGACAGCGACGCCCACGGACGGTCGTGTTCGATGCCGGCCACGCCGAGCGCGTGCAGCGCGAGATCCAACCGCGCGGACGCCGCGTACCCGTCCCGTGCCTCGTACCGGTCGACGAGCGCGGCGTACCGCGTGAGAGCGACTTCGAGCGCGGCATCGGTGGTCGCGATCAGCGCTGCCGCCGCGGTCTCGATGGCCCGCTCGAGCGCTCGTAGCTCTCGCCAGCAGGTATCGATCGCGTCGCGCGCGGTCGCGTGCTCGGGCAGATCGAGCGACTGAGGGAGCACACTCATGCCGCCGGGCGCGGCGATGGTCAGTTCACCGGAATCCGGCTGCAGCTCACCTGCGATCAGTCGGAGCAGCGTGGACTTGCCGGCACCGTTGTCGCCGATGATGCCGACACGCTCGCCGGAGCGGATGGACATGTCGATGCGATCGAGTACGACCCGGTCGGCGAAACGCTTCGTCACGGAGTGCAGGGACAACTGAGATGGGAACATGTAGGTCTCGATTTCCCGACCCACGCTGCTTCATGAGTCCACTCGCCTCGAAAGGTCGGTGGCGGACACGGCGAATGGCTCACGCGAATGCGCACGCGGGTCGTGATCAGGTGGTGGATCGCGCACAGCACATGCGCTCGGACTTCCGTGGAGCAGAGCTCGACACAGAACCACCTAGGAGAAGATCAGCGTACCCACCCGCGAGAAGCTATCAGCCGGGCCGCAGCTGGTCAACACCGTTCCGCGGATCGCCGCTGTGTGAGCGGCGACCGTGCAGCGTTCAGCCTTGTTCTTGATCTCCACCGAGGCCGGAACTTTTCCGCTGGAGTCCGATCGCCGAGCGTGAGTCGGGGGCGGCGGTTGAGTTCATCTTCGACTCGGGCGAGGTCACGCGGCGTGTGAATGGCGAGGTGCGTAGGACATCGCCCCACCGTTCGGAAGCAACCGGAAGGAAGTCGAGCCACTCGAGCGGCTGCGTCGAGATACGGCGCTGAAGCGGTCAAAAAGATGGCATTGCGATGACGTGGTCAAGTTTCACCAACTAGAAAGTCCCGGGAACCCTTAGGTTCCCGGGACTTTTCGGTCGGGATGACAGGATTTGAACCTGCGACCCCTTGACCCCCAGTCAAGTGCGCTACCAAGCTGCGCCACATCCCGATGCCCCCGCTCTCGCGCGGACAACTCCCCCATCCTACCCGCTCCGCGGAGGCGTCGCGAACCGGCGTGCGCCCGGGCGTGGCATCCGTCGTCCGCTTGCCGGTGTCGGCGGGCGGCGTTAGTTTCGCGGCATGGCGAACATCACGATCGAGCCGGCCACCGCGGACCGCTTCGACGACGCGCAGCACGCCCTCACCGGCGGAGGCGACGGCCGCAGCTGCCAGTGCCAGTGGTGGACCATCACCAACGCGGAGTTCCAGAGAACCCCGATCGAGCAGCGCCAGGCGATGCTCCGCGACGAGATGCAGGTCGCGCCCCCTCCCGCGCTGATCGCATACGTCGACGGCGAGGCGGCGGGCTGGGTGCGGGTAGGGCCGCGGACGCGGCAGATCCGTCTCGGACGCACTCGGAACTTCACCGCGCACTCCGAGGAGCCGTGGGACGACGACTCGGTGTGGGCCGTGAGCTGCTTCGTCGTCCGCAAGGAGTTCCGCCGGCAGGGACTGAACGCGCGGCTGCTCGACGCGGCGGTCGATTTCGCCCGGGCGGGCGGCGCGCGCGTCATCGAGGCGTACCCCATGGATCCCGATGCCGGTAAGAAGATCCCCGTCAACGACCTCTACCACGGCGTCCTGTCGACGTTCGAGCAGGCCGGCTTCCGCGAGATCGCACGCCCCAAGCCGTATCTGGCGCTCGTCGCGCTCGATCTCGCCGCCTGACGATCACGGGGCGAGAAAGCGGCAGCACCCTTTGGCAAGCGTGCGACGATGGACGGCGTCCCTGCGTATCGAGGAGGATCATGCACCGGCTCTGGGTCTGCTTCGCGCCCTACGTCGTGGTGTCGATCGTCCACGTGATCGCGCTCGCGGCCGGCGTTGACGGCGTCGCGGCGCCGACGAAGCTCGCGCTCATGCCGCTGCTCGCCCTCGCTGTCGTGTGGGGAGCGCGCGGCCGCGGCTGGACGAGCTCTCACAGCCTTCTCATCGCAGCGCTCGCGCTGTCGTGGCTCGGCGACGGAGCCGGCACGTTCGTGCCGTTCCTGCCGACGGTGCCGATGATGCTGCTCTTCTTCGGCCTGGCCCACCTCTGCTACATCTGGCTGTTCTGGCGCCGGATGGCGGTGCGCCGCGTCCCGCTGTGGGCCGCTGTCTACGGCGCGTGGTGGGTCCTGCTCCTCGCCGTCCTGTGGCCGCACCTCGGCGGCCTGGCCGTGGCCGTCGCCGCCTACGGACTGGTGCTCGGAGGGACCGCGGTCGCGGCATCCCGCTGTCATCCGCTCATCGTGTGGGGCAGCGTCTTCTTCCTGACGTCGGACTCCGTGCTGGCCTTCCGCCTGTTCCTCCCCGATGCCATGCCCGACTGGACCAGCCCGCTCGTCATGCTGACGTACTGCCTCGGTCAGGGCCTCATCGCGGCGGGCGTACTGGTCGGCGTCTCGGCACGGCGCGATGCCGCGACGACCGCGGCGGTGGCGACGTGACGGATGCCTCCGCCTCGGCCAAAACGGTCCGCGTCGATGCCTGGCTGTGGGCGGTGCGCATCTACAAGACGCGCTCGGCCGCGACGACGGCATGCCGCGCCGGGCATGTCCGGGTCAACGGCGAGCGCGCGAAGGCGGCACAGCCCGTGCGGCCGGGCGACGAGCTGCGGGTGCGGGTGAGCGGCTTCGACCGCATCCTGGTCGTGAAGCAGCCGATCTCCAAGCGGGTCGGCGCTGCGCCCGCGGCCGAGGCCATGGACGACCGCACGCCGCCACGCGACCCCACCCCCGTCATCGCGCAGCGGGATCGCGGCGCGGGGCGCCCGACCAAGCGCGAGCGTCGGGAGATCGATCGCCTGCGGGGGCGAGAGTGACCCGTTCGAGGGCGTCCGTAACGGTGATCGCCGGCACGCGGTGCCCCACCTCGCTTCGCGTTGCCGCGCGGCGCTGCGCGACGCACAGCACCAGCATGATGGCGCACGACACGACGTAGAACGTGTGCAGCGCCCAGATCGGACCGACCGGCAGCGTGAACACGTAGAGCGAGTAGACCGCATTGGCCGCATTGATCATCCCGAGGCTCACGAGGCTGTACGACGAGACGTCGCGGGTGCGCAGCGCCTTGGTGAGCATGGGCAGGTTGCTGATCGCGAAGACGACGGTCGCCACCGTGCCTGCGATCAGCGGGATGTCCATATCGCCACGGTAGGTGCAGGGTGCCGCGCACCGCGTCGGGCGAAGAGCCCATCTTGGGCGGGCGCCGCGAATGGGTCATTGTGTGTAGGCCCGGCTGCCCGGCGGGCGATTGGTCAGACCAGCCCGTTCTCGTACGCGTACGCGGTCGCCGCAGCCCGGCTCGAGATGCCGAGCTTGCCGAAGATGTTGGCCACGTGCCGGGCGACCGTCTTCTCGCTCAGCGACAGCCTCGCGCCGATCCCGCGGTTCGTGAGACCCGTCGACACGAGCCGCAGCACCTCGAGCTCGCGCGGGGTGAGGGCGCCGACGCGCCGATCGCCCGTCAGCGCGGCGAGGTCGGCGAGGGCGGGCTCCGCGCCGAGGTCGAGGAACACCGCGCGCGCGGCCTCGACGTCCGCCCTCGCGTCCTCGGCGTGGCCGAGCGAGCGGAGGGCGAGCCCCGCCAGCACCCGGCTGCGGGCGGCCTCGTACCGCGCCCCCACCGCATCCCACGCGTGCGCGGCGACTCGCGCCGCCTCGAGCGCGTCCGCCGCGCGTCCCTCCGCGAGCAGCACCCTTGCGTCCGCCGTGGCGACGGCGGCGTCGCGCATCGGGCTGGTCGTGTCGAGGCTCGCGCCGCGAAACTCCTCCAGCGCGCGACGCGCGGCCACGGGATCGCCCGCCGCGACCTCAATCTCGATGAGCGCGGGCAGCAGGAACCGACGGGTGACCGGGTCGGCGCCGGCCGCGCTCCGGCGGATCTCCTCCTGCGCCCGCGCCGTGCGCCCCAGCGCGAGGTGGAGAAGCGAGAGGCCGGGCTGCGCCTCCCACCCGGACTCGGCCGCGCGGCGGTACGACTCCTCGGCGGAGTGGAACGCTCCGCGCAGCCGTGCGAGCTCTCCCAGCTGGTAGGGCGCGCCCCAGATCGCCCGGTAGTCCCCCGCCCGGAAGCGCGACAGGGCGAGATCGACGGCCGTCGACGCCTCGGCCCACGCGCCCCGGACGAGCAGGAGCGCCGCCTCCAGCGCGTGGCACTGTCCGCTGAAGGCGATCAGCTGCGGCTGCTCGCCGCACCACCGCTTGAGCACGGCCGTCCACGCGTCCGCACGCTCCAGGTCGAAGGCCAGCAGGGCGTCCGAGATCGAGGCGCAGGCGATCACGCCGCTCGGCAGGGGCGGGACGTCGCCGGCCGCGACGGCGGCCATCGCCTGGTCGAGGCAGGCGAAGCCGTCGGCCGGAGACCCGTCCTCGATCAGCGATTTGCCGAGGCCGAGTCTCGTGATCGCGGCGACCTCGCGATCGCCCTCCCGCTCGGCGACGTCGAGGATCTCCTCGAACGAATGGATCGCCTCGGCGGCGTTCCCGCTGCCGAGCTGCCCGACGGCCGGCGCCAGCCGGACGAAGCCCGCCAGCGCGCCGGGCTCGGCCATCGCGTGCACGATCCGCATCGCCCGCGCGGCCCACAGCACGCTGTTGGTGAAGTCGCCCTGCTCGATGAAGTTCAGCGCCAGCCAGCCTGCCGAGCGCGCCGCGCCCGCGGTGTCCTGCACGCCGAGGTGCGCCGAGTAGGCCCGCGACAGCGCGTCGAGGGAGGCGCGCGGCTCACCGCGGAGCAGGGCGGCCGTCGCGAGGACCTCCAGATCGGATGCCGCGAGCCCGGCGCGCGCATCGACGCGGGCGAGCAGCTCGAGCGCGTCCGCCCAGCGCCGGTCCGCCGCGGCCGTTCGGCCGGCGTCCAGGTCGCTGGAGATGATCATGTCGCTCCCCCGTCGGTCCCGTGCCGGCCTCGGGTCGGCGCCGGCTCCCCTCGGATCCTGCGCGAAACGTACCGCCGCCGAGACGGCCCCACAAGGCGCGCCGCGTCGGCAGGCCTTCCGCCCGGCAGGGCCAGTGAACCCACGGCCCCGTCAGGCGTCGAGCAGCTCCAGCACCCAGCGGGCGCCGCGGACGGCGGCTCCGGCATCCGTCACCCGCTCCGCCAGGCCGCGATCGCTCGTGACGACGGTCACCGTGCGCCCCGCGGCGACGGCGCGCTCGGCGGCGGCGAGGATCGCGTCGTCGCCGGATGCCTCGGCTCGGACGACCTCGACACCCGCAGCGCCGGCGGCACTGCGAGCCTGACCCTCGACGACGGCCGTCCACTCCGGATACCAGGTGTGCTCGGGGAGGTCGAGGGCGGATGCCGCGACGCCCCGCGCCGCCAGCTCGGCGAGACGCGCGAGCAAGCGACCGGCGGCGCCGGATCGGTCGCGCCACCACCCATCGGGCACCGACCCCATGACGTTCGCGATGTCGACGACCACCGCTGGGCGCACGTCGAGCAGCTGCCGCAGCCGCCCCCAGGATTCGGCGAACCCGGGGTGCAGCGGGTACCGGGTGACCTCGTCGACCGGGACCCACGCGAGCTCGCGGCTCTCGGGGTCGCTGATGACGGGCTCGAAGGGCACGACGACATCCCCGACGACCGTCGTATAGGTCCAGTAGCCGAGATCGAGCACGCTCAGCACGCGCGGCCGCACCGCGGCATCCGGCACGCCCGCCTCTTCGGCCGACTCGCGCAGGGCGCCGTCGCAGGCGGTCTCGCCCTCGTGCCGCGCCCCGCCGGGCAGCGCCCAGGTGTCGCCGAAGTGGCTCCACGAGACGCGATGCTGCAGCAGCACGCCGCGTCCGGGATCGACGGCGAGGAGCCCGGCGGCCCCGAACCGGCCCCAGTACCGCTCCCCCGTCGGCGCGACCACCCAGGCGTCACCGGCGTCGCGAGGCCCGTGCGGACGCCGCGGCTCACCGGGGGCGGGCGGCTCGATCGTCACCCTGCCAGCCTGTCACACCACCGGGCCACAGGGTCTCGGGCGGCCCGCCCGCCGTCCCGCGACGGCTCGCCACAATGGACCCCGTGGACTACGACCTCGACGACGACCCCGCCCGGATCCAGCGCGACGTGGTGTGGGACTTCCTGTCCACCCGGGCGTACTGGGGGCGCTGGCGCACACGGGACCAGCTCGAGACGCAGATCGACGGCGCCTGGCGGGTCGTGGGCGCCTACCGGCGCGACACCGGGGAGCAGGTCGCATTCGCCCGCGCGGTGTCCGACGGCATCGGATTCGCCTATCTCGCCGACGTCTTCGTGCTCGACGATCACCGCGGGCAGAGCCTCGGCAAGCGCCTGCTGCGCCTCATGATCGACGACGGACCCGGTGCCGACATGCGCTGGACGCTGTTCACCGGCGACGCCCACGGCCTCTACCGTCAGTTCGGGTTCCACGAGCCGGACGTGACCGCGATGGTGCGCCCGGCCCGCCAGGGCACCTGAGTCCGGTCAGCGCTGGCGACGCTCCCGCACCCGCATGTTGATCACGATCGGCGTCCCCTCGAAGCCGTACAGCTCGCGCAGGCGCCGCTGGATGAAGCGGCGGTAGCCCGGGTCGAGGAAGCCGGTCGTGAACAGCACGAAGGTGGGCGGACGCGTCGACGCCTGCGTGCCGAAGAGGATCCGCGGCTGCTTTCCGCCGCGCACCGGGTGCGGGTGCTCGGCGATGAGCTCGGTGAGGAAGGCGTTGAACTTGCCGGTGGGGATGCGCTGATCCCACGACTCCAGCGCCGTCTCCAGGGCCGGCACGAGCTTGTCGAGGTGGCGTCCGGTGCGCGCGGAGATGTTGACGCGCGGCGCCCACGTGACATGCGCCAAGTCCTGCTCGATCTCGCGCTCGAGGTAGCGGCGACGGTCCTGGCCGTCCATGTCGTCGTCGTTGAGGCGGTCCCACTTGTTGTAGGCGATCACCAGCGCGCGCCCCGACTCCAGCACGAGGTCGATGATGTTGAGGTCCTGCACACTCACCGGCTGCGTCACGTCGATCACGACGATCGCGACCTCGGCCTTCTCGAGCGCGGCCGACGTGCGCAGCGACGCGTAGAAGTCGGCGCCCTGCTGAAGGTGCACGCGGCGGCGGATGCCGGCGGTGTCGACGAAGCGCCACAGCCTGCCGCCGAGCTCGACGATCTCGTCGACGGGGTCGCGCGTCGTGCCGGCGAGCTCGTTCACGACGACGCGCTCCTCGCCGGCGGCCTTGTTGAGCAGTGACGACTTGCCGACGTTGGGGCGGCCCAGGATGGCGACGCGGCGCGGGCCGCCGATCTCGGCCTTCGCCACCGCCGACACGTCCGGCATCACCTTGACGACCTCGTCGAGGAGGTCGGCGACGCCGCGGCCGTGGATGGCCGAGACGGGGTGGGGCTCGCCCAGGCCCAGGTTCCACAGCGCGGCGGCCTCGGGCTCCTGACGGGCGTCGTCCACCTTGTTGGCGACGAGGAAGACGGGCTTGTTCGCCTTGCGCAGCAGTCGCACGACGTGCTCGTCCGTGGAGGTGGCGCCGACCATCGCGTCGACGACGAACAGCACGACGTCCGACAGGTCGATGGCGACCTCCGCCTGCGCGGCGACCGAGCGGTCGATCCCGCGGGCGTCGGGCTCCCAGCCGCCGGTGTCGACGAGGGTGAAGCGGCGGTCCATCCACTCGGCCTTGTACGTCACCCGGTCGCGCGTGACCCCCGGCGTGTCCTCGACCACGGCTTCGCGACGGCCCAGAATGCGGTTGACGAGGGCCGACTTGCCCACGTTCGGTCGGCCGACGATCGCCACGACCGGCAGCGCCGGCAGGAACTCGACGCCGTCCTCGCCGCGGACGAGCCCCTCCAGCAGGGCCGCGTCCTCGGCGTCGAGGGCGTAGTCCTCGAGGCCGGCGCGCAGGGCGGCCGCGCGCTGTTCGGCGAGGTCGTCGTCGAGCTCGGCGAGGTTCTCGGCGAGGTGGTCCTCGCCGGCCTCGAACTCGTCGAAGTCGGGGGTGGTGTCAGCGGCCATCTCAGGCTCCCGTCCGGGTGTGAGTCGTGGTGCCGCGCGAGGACGCCGACGGCGTCTCGCCTGCGGCGGAGTCGACCGCGCGGATGACGGCCAGCACGGCGTCCACGGTCTGATCGAAGTCGAGGTCGGTCGAGTCGACGACCTCGACGCCCGGCGCGGCGGTGAGGAAGTCGACCACGGCCGAGTCCTTCGCGTCGCGCTGGTGGAGCGCCGCGGCGACCGCCGCGGCGTCGTGCGTCGTCAGTTCGGCGCTGCGCCGCGCGGCGCGCACCTCCGGCGCCGCCGTGAGGAGGATGCGCACCGGGGCATCGGGGGCGACGACGGTCGTGATGTCGCGGCCCTCGACCACCACGCCCGGGCGCCCCGAGCGCGCGACGAGCGAGCGGAACAGCGCGTTCACCGACTCGCGCACCGCCGGCACCCGGGCCACGCCGCTCACGGCGTCGGTCACGCGGGGCTCGCGGATGGCGTCGGTCACGTCCGCCTCGCCCACGCGCACCCAGTACGCGTCGGGATCGAGCGAGATGGCGTAGTCGAAGTCGCCGGTCGCATCGAGGACGGATGCCGCATCCGAGGTGTCGAAGCCGCGCTCGAGGGCGTGCCACGCCAGGGCGCGGTAGGCCGCGCCGGTGTCGAGGTAGCCGAAGCCGAGACGGCGCGCGACCTGCTTCGAAACGCTGGACTTGCCGCTGCCGGCGGGGCCGTCGATCGCGACGACCGTCGGGGCCGGCGTGTCTGCCGGCGGCCGGGTCAGGGACTCAGTCATTGGTGGTGCTCGCAATCTTCCAGCCGCGCGACTCGAGGCCGTCGACGGCCCGGCGCACGGCGCTGGGGACGACGCTGATCTCGGCGAGGCCGAACTGGGCGCCGGGCGAGTGCTCCAGGCGCAGGTCTTCCACGTTCACGCCGAGCTCTCCCAGCTCGCCGAAGAGCCGTCCGAGCTGACCGGGAGTGTCGTCGACCATCACCACGACCTGCTCGAAGCGGCGGTTCTGGCCGTGCTTGCCGGGGAGGCGCTCGACGCCGTCGTTGCCGCGCCGGATGGTGTCGGCGACGGCACGCCGAGCGCCGGGGGCGTCCGGCCGGCGCAGCGCGTCCGCGACCGCCGACAGGTCGGTCGCGAGCTGATCGAGCACGTCGACGACCGGCTCCGCGTTGGCGCCGAGGATCTGCACCCACAGCTCGGGGGCGGACGCCGCGATCCGCGTCGTGTCGCGCACGCCCTGGCCGGCCAGGCGCAGCGACCCGTCGGGGGCGTCGACGAAGCGTCCCGCGAGCAGGCTCGCGACGAGCTGCGGCACGTGCGAGACCAGGGCGACAGCGCGGTCGTGATCTTCGGGAGTCATCTCGATGGGCGTGGCACCGAGGTCGAGCGCGAGCCCCTCGACCAGCGCGAGGTCGGACGACGACGTCTCCTCGTCGCGGCAGACCACCCACGGGCGCCCGACGAAGATGTCGGCGCGCGCCGAGATCGCTCCCCCGCGCTCGCGTCCGGCGAGCGGATGGGAGCCGATGTAATGGGTCAGATCGACGCCGCGCTCACGCAGCTCGCGCAGCGGCTCGAGCTTGACGCTCGCGACATCCGTCACCACCGCCTGCGGGAAGCGGGCCAGCTCGCGCTCGATGACGTGGGCGGTCACATCCGGCGGCACCGCCACGACGACCAGGACCGGCTCGTCGCGATCGTCCGCGGCGCGGCCGGCGCCGTAGTCGATGGCGAGGCGCAGCTGGGACGGGGACGTGTCGTCGAGCGCGACGTCGACGCCGCGCGCCCGGAGGGCGTGTCCGATGCTGGCGCCGAGCAGGCCGGCGCCGACGATCCGCACCGTTCCCTGCACGCGCGCAGCGAGGAGGGTCTCGGTCACTTAGTCCTCCTGTGGAGCGGCCCGGCGCGCGAGGGTCAGCAGAGCGCCGCGCTCCACTTTAGTCAACTCGCGGGTGCGCCCGGCTGGCAGGGTTCCCAGGTGGAGCGGGCCGAACTGGCGCCTGACGAGTTCGACGACCGGATGCCCCACCTCGGCCATCATCCGCCGCACGATGCGGTTGCGCCCCGAGTGCAGCGTCAGCTCGACCAGCGATCCGCCGCCCTCCGCCGACGTGGACAGGAGCCGCGCCTTGTCTGCGGCGATCGGGCCGTCCTCGAGCTCGACCCCGCGCACCAGCCGCTGGATCGTCTGGGCCGTCACGGTGCCTTCGACCTTGGCGATGTAGACCTTGGTGACGCCGAACGACGGGTGGGCGAGCACGTGCGCGAGCTCGCCGTCGTTGGTGAGCACGAGGAGGCCGCTGGTGTCGGCATCCAATCGCCCCACGTTGTACAGCCGCTCGTCCCACTCCTCGGTGTAGCGCCGCAGGTCGGGGCGACCGCGGTCGTCCTTCATCGAGCTGACGACGCCCGTCGGCTTGTTGAGCATGACGTAGCGCTTGGACTGATCCAGCTGGACGGCCGTGCCGTCGACGTCGACGAGGTCGTTCTCGGGGTCCACGCGCGAGCCCAGCTCGGTGACGACCCGGCCGTTCACGCGCACGCGGCCCTCGACGATCATGTTCTCGGCGACGCGCCGCGAAGCCACGCCCGCGTTCGCGAGCACCTTCTGCAGGCGCTGCCCTGAGCCTGTCGAAGGGCGCTGTCCTGAGTCTGTCGAAGGGCGCTCGCCCTCCGCTTCCGCGCCCGTCATCGACGCACCCCCTCTTCCATGCCGTCGCCGACTTCGTCCGCGCCGTCCAGCAGCGGCGAGATGTGCGGCAGCTCGTCCAGCGAGTTGATGCCGAGGTGAACCAGCAGCGCGTCCGTCGTGCCGTAGTTGATGGCGCCGGTCTCGGCATCCGCGAACAGCTCGGTGATCAGTCCGCGCGCCAGCAGCGTCCGCACCACCGAGTCCACGTTCACGGCGCGGATCGACGCCACCTGGCTGCGGGTCACCGGCTGCTTGTAGGCGATGACGGCGAGGGTCTCCAGCGCGGCCTGCGACAGTCGCGACGGCGCCTGTCCGCCCACGAACTCGCTCACCAGGTCGTCGAGCTCCTCGCGCACGTACAGGCGCCAGCCGCCGCCGACCTCGCGCAGCTCGAAGCCGCGCACCGGCCCGCCGCTGCGCCCGTCGTAGTCGTCGACGAGCGCCGCGATCGCCTGGCGGACGGCGGGCACCGGCGCGCCGACGGCGGCCGCCAGGCTCACGAGGCTCTGCGGCTCCTCGACGATCAGGAGGATCGCCTCGAGGCGCCGCGCGACGTCGGAGGCGTCCACAACGGGCGGGTCGGGCGTCGTGTCAGTGGTCATAGTCGGCTCCCAGGGTGGCGAGATTCTCGTCGCTCCAGCGCTGCGCGCTCCAGCGGAGCGTCAGCTCGCCGAGCGGCTCGAGCTGTTCGAAGGACAGGGCGGCGTGGCGGTAGAGCTCGAGCACCGAGAGGAAGCGCGCCACCACGACTCCCGGCTGCGAGACGCCGGCGATCAGCTCGCGGAAGCTCAGCGAGTCGGCATCCCGCAGCAGCGTCACCACGATGGCCGCCTGCTCGCGGATGCTCACCAGCGGCGCATGCAGGTGGTCGAGGCCGACCCGCGGGATCTCCTTCGGCGTCATGGCGAGCATGGCGAGCGCCGCGAAGTCCTCGGCACTGAGCGACCACACCAGCTCGGGCACCGCCTGCCGGTACTTCTCGTCCAGCCGCACCGACCGGGTGTGACGCCCGCTCTCGCGACGCAGGCACCGCTCGAACCAGGCCGAGACCTCCTTGAACGCGCGGTACTGCAGCAGGCGCGCGAACAGCAGGTCGCGCGCCTCGAGGAGCGCGACGGACTCGGCGTCCACGAGCTCCCCCTGCGGCAGGAGCCCCGCGACCTTCATGTCGAGCAGAGTCGCTGCCACCACGAGGAACTCCGACGCCTCCTCGAGCTCCTCCTCGGGTCCGAGCTCGCGCAGGTAGGCGATGAACTCGTTGGTCACGAGCGACAGCGACACCTCGGTGATGTCGAGCTCGTGCTTGGAGATGAGGCTGAGCAGGAGGTCGAACGGACCGTCGAAGTTCGACAGGGCGACGCGGAACCCGTCGCCGGCGGCCGCCGGGCCTTCGCCCGCGGGCGCTGAGCCTGTCGGAGCGTCAGGCGACGGCACCACGGGCGACCAGCTCCCGCGCCAGTCGCAGGTAGGCCTGCGCCGCGGCGTGCTCGGGCGCGAACTCGGTGATCGGCATGCCCGACACCGAGGCGTCCGGGAACTTGACGGTGCGGCCGATGACGGTCTCGAGCACGTCGTCGCCGAAGGCGTCCACCACGCGCTCGAGCACCTCGCGCGAGTGCAGCGTGCGGGCGTCGTACATGGTGGCCAGGACGCCGTCGAGGCGGATGGTCGGGTTGAGGCGGTCGCGCACCTTGTCGATCGTCTCGATGAGCATCGCGACACCGCGGAGGGCGAAGAACTCGCACTCCAGCGGGATGATGACGCCGTGGCTCGCGGTCAGCGCGTTCACCGTGAGCAGGCCGAGGGACGGCTGGCAGTCGATGAGGATCGCGTCGTACTCGCCGGCCACCTTGCGCAGCACGCGCGAGAGCGTCTGCTCGCGCGCGACCTCGTTGACGAGGTGCACCTCGGCCGCCGACAGATCGATGTTGGCGGGGAGGACGTCGAGGTTCTCGACGCGCGTCTGCACGATGACGTCCTGCGGGTCGCGCTTGCCGTCCAGCAGCAGATCGTAGATCGTCGGGATCTCGTGCGTCTGGATGCCGAGGCCGGCCGACAGCGCGCCCTGCGGATCGAAGTCGACCGCGAGCACGCGGCGTCCGTAGCTTGCGAGCGCGGCTGCGAGGTTGATCGAGGTGGTCGTCTTGCCGACGCCGCCCTTCTGGTTGCACAGGGCGATGATGCGGGCGGGACCGTGCCCGTTCAGCTTCGGCGGCGTCGGGAAGCCCTGGTACGGACGCCCGGTAGGCCCGATGGGGACCTCGGACTTCGAGGCCTTCCCCGATCTGGTCTTCGCCGTGCTGTCAGCCACCGTGCTCCCGCTTCCTCGTGCTCGCTCGATCCTAGTCGGCTCTAGGAGAATCCTTCGATGAAGCGCCGTGCCACAGCACATAGCGCGCCACCGCGGCGCCCGGCCGGCGGGCGACCCAGCGGCTCAGTCTGTCGGATCGAGCCGCTCGCGCGCCAGTCGTCAGCGCGCCCGCGGGTGCGACGTCGCGTAGACGTCGCGCAGCGCGTCGACCGACACGTACGTGTAGATCTGCGTGGTCGCCACCGACGCGTGCCCGAGAAGCTCCTGCACCACCCGCACGTCGGCCCCGCCCTGCAGCAGGTGGGTCGCGAACGAGTGCCGCAGGGTGTGCGGCGAGACGTGCGCCGTGAGGTGGGCGCGCTCGGCGGCGGAATGGATCACGAGCCAAGCGCTCTGCCGCGACAGCGGCGCGCCGCGCGCGCCGAGGAAGAGCCGCGGCGTGGCGCGCCCGCGACGCGACAGCTCGGGCCGCGACCGGGTCAGGTAGGCGTCGACGGCGGCCCGCGCGTACGAGCCGACCGGGACGATCCGCTCCTTCGACCCCTTGCCGCGCACGCGCAGCACGTCGCCGTGCGCCATGTCGTCGACGTCGAGCTGCACGATCTCCGACACGCGGGCGCCGGTGGCGTAGAGCAGCTCCAGCAGCGCGCGGTCGCGCAGCCCCACCAGGTCGCCGGTCGCCCCGCCCGCGGCGCCGGTCGCATCGGGGCCGGAGCCGGTCGCGGGAGGCGGACCCGCGGCATCCAGCAGCTTCTCCACCTGCTCGATCGTGAGCGCCTTCGGGAGTCGTTTCGGCTGCTTGGGCGGGCGCAGGTTCGCGGAAGGGTCCGCGGTCTCGATGCCCTCCCGCGCCAGGAAGCGGTGCAGCCCGCGCACCGACGACTGCAGCCGCGCCAGCGACGACGCGGCCATCGGCGGCTGAGCGGCGGCGCGGTCGGCGACGAAGCTGCCGAGCATGACCGGGGTCACCTCGCCGGTCTCCTCGACGCCCTGCTCGCGAAGCCAGCCGGCGTAGCCGGCGAGGTCGCGGCGATACGCGGCCACCGTGTTCTCGGACAGCCCGCGCTCGACCGCGATGTGCCGCAGGTACCCGTCCACCGCACGATCGATCCGCATGTCCGTCCGCCCTCGTCCCGGGGCGACCCGTGCCCTGCCCTGCACCATCGGCAGATCAGGGCGTCGGAGCCCCCTGTGCCGCGCGCAGCCGCTCGGCCGCGGCGAGCACCCCCACGGTCATGATGCCATTGCGAAGGCGTCCGGCGAAGATGCCGGCGACGACGTCGGTCAGCGGCACCCACTCCAGGCGGATGTCGGCCTCCTCGTCCTCGCGCGCGTGCACCTCGCCGGCGGGCGAGAGCCCGCGCGCCAGGAACAGGTGCACGACCTCGTCGTTCCCGCCCGGCGTGGTGAAGATGCTCAGCAGCGGCTCCCACGAGTCGGCGACCAGGTCGGCCTCTTCGGCGAGCTCCCGACGGGCGGTCTCGAGCGGCGTCTCACCCGCCACGTCGAGCAGGCCGGCGGGCACCTCCCAGTCGCGCAGGCGGATCGGATGCCGGTACTGCTGGATCAGCAGCACGCGGCTCTCATCGTCGACCGCCACGACCGCCGCGGCGCCGGGGTGATCGACGTACTGGCGCACGATCCTCCCGTCGCCGTAGGCGACCGTGTCGCTGCGCACATCCCACACGCGGCCCTCGTAGACGCGCTCGCTCTCGAGGACGGTCGCGTCGACGGGCTCGTCGGCCAGGAGCGCCCCGGTCGTCTCGGAGGCGCCGGGCTGCGGCATCCGTCCGCCGGTCACGCGACCGGTTCCTGAACCTCTTCGAAGGGCTCCACCTCGAACAGCTCGCTCGAACGGTGACGCTCCAGCGCCGCGCCCACGAGGCCGCGGAACAGCGGGTTCGCGTTCGTGGGGCGCGAGCGCAGCTCGGGGTGCGCCTGCGTCGCGATGTAGTACGGGTGCACGTCGCGCGGCAGCTCGACGTACTCGACGAGGTCGAGGTCGGGGTTGATCCCGGAGAACACCAGTCCCGCCTCGGCGATCTGCTCGCGGTAGCGGTTGTTGACCTCGTAGCGGTGCCGGTGGCGCTCCGAGACGCGCCGGGCGCCGTACACCTCGGCGGCGATGGAGCCCTCGGCGAGCTCGGCGGGATACAGCCCCAGGCGCATGGTGCCGCCCATGTCGCCACGGTCGAGGATGTCGACCTGCTCCTCCATGGTCGCGATGACCGGGTGCTCGGTGTCGGGGTCGAACTCGCTCGACGAGGCGTCCTCGATGCCGGCGACGTGCCGGGCGTACTCGATGACGATGCACTGCAGGCCCAGGCAGATGCCGAGCGTCGGGATGCCCTGCTCGCGCGCGAACTTCAGCGCGCCGATCTTGCCCTCGATGCCGCGGATGCCGAAGCCGCCGGGGATCACGATGCCGTCGAGGGTGCCCAGCGCCTTGGCGGCGCCCTCCGGTGTCTCGCACTCGTCGGACGGGATCCAGCGGATGCTGACGTGGGTCTCCTGGGCGAACCCGCCGGCCTTGAGGGCCTCGGTGACCGAGAGGTAGGCGTCCGGCAGGTCGATGTACTTGCCGACCAGGCCGATGGTCACCTCGTGCTTGGGGTTGTGCACGGCGTTGAGCACCCGCTGCCAGCGCGACCAGTCGACGTCGCCGGCACGCGACAGTCCGAGCGCGCGCACGATGTACTCGTCCAGGCCCTGCTCGTTGAGCATCGACGGGATGTCGTAGATGCTCGGCACGTCGACGGCGTTCACGACGGCGCCCTCGTCGACGTCGCACATGAGCGCGATCTTGCGCTTGTTCGACTCGGTGACCGGCCGGTCGCTGCGCAGCACGAGGGCGTCGGGCTGGATGCCGATCGAGCGGAGCGCCGCGACGGAGTGCTGCGTCGGCTTGGTCTTCTGCTCGCCCGATGCGCCCATGAACGGCACCAGCGAGACGTGAACGAAGAACACGTTGTTGCGGCCGAGCTCGTGGCGGATCTGGCGGGCGGACTCGATGAAGGGCTGCGACTCGATGTCGCCGACCGTGCCGCCGATCTCGGTGATGATGACGTCGGGGCGGGGCTCCTCGGTCGCCTGCAGGCGCATGCGCCGCTTGATCTCGTCGGTGATGTGCGGGATCACCTGCACCGTGTCGCCGAGGTACTCGCCGCGACGCTCCTTGGCGATCACCTGCGAGTAGATCTGGCCGGTGGTGACGTTGGCGGCCTGGCTCAGCTCGATGTCGAGGAAGCGCTCGTAGTGGCCGATGTCGAGGTCGGTCTCGGCGCCGTCGTCGGTCACGAAGACCTCGCCGTGCTGGAACGGGTTCATCGTGCCCGGGTCGACGTTCAGGTACGGGTCGAGCTTCTGCATCACGACGCGCAGCCCCCGCGCGGTCAGCAGGTTCCCGAGGCTGGCGGCGGTGAGGCCCTTGCCCAGAGAGGAAACGACACCACCGGTCACGAAGATGTGCTTGGTGGTGTCGCTCTGGGAGTCGCCGTGGGAAGAATCAGAAGTCTGCATCACGGGCTTTTATCCTATCAGGCGGTGTTTCGTTGAGCTTCGCGGGAGCGGAGGACACGCGGGCGCCGGGGCGCTCACCCGTTCGCATCCGAGCGAAGGCTGAGCAACTCGCGGGCGTGGGTGAGCGCGGCGTCGGAATCGGGCATGCCCGACAGCAGCCGCGCCATCTCGGCCTCGCGATCGGCGCCGTCCAGGCGACGGACATCGGATGCCGTGACCGAGCCGTCGTTCGCCTTCACGACGGTGAGGTGGTTCGCCGCGAACGCCGCGACCTGCGCGAGGTGGGTGACGGCGATCACCTGCGACGACTGGGCGAGCCGCGCGAGCCGGCGGCCGACCTCGATCGCGGCGGCGCCGCCGATGCCGGCATCGACCTCGTCGAACACGAACGTCGGCACGGGGTCGACCGCGGCGATCACCACCTCGATCGCGAGCATGACGCGGCTGAGCTCGCCGCCCGACGCCCCGCGCGAGACCGGGCGGGGCTCCGCTCCCGGGTGCGGCGCGAGGAGGATCGCGACGTCGTCCCGGCCGTGGGTCGAGTCGGCGCCGGGCGTCACGGCGACCTCGAGCCGCGCATCGGGCATCGCCAGCGCGCGCAGCTCGTCGGTCACAGCGGCGCCCAGGCGCGCGGCGGCGTCGGTGCGGGCGGCGGTGAGGACGGCCGCCGCGTCGTCGAGGACGGATGCCGCAGCCTCCCGCTCCTCGGTCAGCCGCTGGATGCGCTCGCCGTCGTCGTCGAGCTCGGCCAGGCGCGCCGAGCCGGTGTCGAGGAGGTCGATCGCGGCGTCGAGGGTGCCGTGCGTGCGCACGAGGCCCGCGAGCACGGCGCGGCGCTCCTCCACGGCCGCGAGCTCGTGCGGGCCGGACTCGTCGAGATCGGCGAGGTACCCGGCCAGGGCCGCGGCGATGTCGGCCACGCGGTAGCCCACGTCGGCCAGCTGCCCCGCGAGCTCCTCGAGCACGGGGTCGTGGACGCGCTCGAGCGCGCGCCGGGCCTCGGCCAGGAGGGACCCGGCGTCGGGGACGTCGCCGTCGCCCGAGAGGCCGTCATGCGCGGACGCTGCGGCGAGCCGCAGCTCCTCGGCGTTGGCGAGGCGCTCGGCGCGGGTCGCGAGGTCGGCGTCCTCCCCCGCCATGGGCGCCGCCTGCTCGATCTCGGCGAGCTGCGCCCGCAGCTCGTCCGCCTCGCGCGCCCGGGCGTCGCGGTCGTCGGTGAGCTGCGACAGTTCGCGGTCCACCGCACGCCAGTGCTCGTAGGCGCGCCGGTACGCGTCGCGGGCGGTGTGGACGGCCTCGCCGCCGAACCGGTCCAGCGCGTCGCGCTGCGCCGCCGCGGAGCGCAGCCGCAGCTGCTCGGACTGCCCGTGCACGACGACGAGCTGCTCGGCGAGGTCGGCCAGCACGCCCGCCGGCGCGGCGCGACCGCCGACGGATGCCCGGCCGCGGCCCTCGCTCGAGATGGACCGCCCGACGTACAACTCGGCCCGCCCGCCGCCGATGGGCTCGACGTCGCCGCCGGCTTCGCGCACGCGCGAGGCGACCGGGCCGTCCTCGGGCACGATCCACACGCCGTCGACGGTGGCCTGCGACGCTCCGGCGCGCACCGCGCCGGAGTCCGCCCGCTGGCCGAGCAGCAGTCCGAGGCCGGTCACGACCATCGTCTTGCCCGCGCCGGTCTCACCCGTGATGGCGGTGAAGCCCGGCCCGATCGGCAGTGTCGCCTCTGCGATGACGCCCAGGTCGCGCAGCCGCATCTCTTCGATCACAGCGGCGCCTCCGCGCCGGCGGCGGGCGCGGCATCCGTCTCCGTCGCCGTGCGCACCGGCAGCACACCCGTGATCGCGGCGGGACCGCGCCACCCCTCCACCGGGAGCCGGAACTTGCGCACCAGGCGATCGGTGAACTGGGAGGGGTGCAGGCGCGCGAGGCGCACCGGGCGATCGGACCGCCGGACCACGACGCGCGCGCCGGGGGGCAGATCGTGCGAGCGGCGCCCGTCGCACCAGAGGATGCCGGTGCCGTTCGTGCGCTCGAGCACCTCGATGGCGACCGCGTGCTCGGGCCCGACGACGAGCGGCTTGGCGAAGAGCGCGTGGGCCGACAGCGGAACGACCGAGATCGCCTCGACGGTCGGCCAGATCACCGGTCCGCCGGCGGAGAAGTTGTAGGCCGTCGAGCCGGTCGGCGTCGAGACGACCATGCCGTCGCAGCCGAAGGTCGACAGCGGGCGGCCGTCGATCTCGACCACGACCTCGAGCATGCGCTCACGGCTGGCCTTCTCGACCGTCGCCTCGTTGAGCGCCCAGGTCTCGTAGATGACGGAGTCGCCGGTGTCCTTGACGCGCACCTGGAGCGCCATGCGCTCCTCGACCTCGTACTCGCGGGCGATCACCCGCCGCACCGCCTCATCCATGTCGTCGCGTTCGATCTCGGCGAGGAAGCCCACGTGGCCCATGTTGATGCCGAGCACGGGCGCGCTGCCGTCTCGGACGAGCTCGGCCGCCCGCAGGATCGTGCCGTCTCCGCCGAGCACGATCGCCAGCTCGATGTGCGGGACGGGCACGTCGACGCCGAGGACCGAGACATCGCCCAGCGGCGAGCCGGCGTCGACGAGCTCCTGCTTGTCGTCGGGGGCGAGCACGGGCGTCGCCCCGGCGGTGCGGAGGGCGGCCACGACGCGCTCGGCGGAGGCCACCGTGTCGGCGCGATGCGCGTGCGCCACCACCAGGATGCTGCGCTCGGCGCGTGCGTCGGCGTTGTTCATCGGCTCCCCGCCAGTCGGTTCACAGTGCTCAACCATTCTGTCGGATTGCTCCCCCGGCCCGGCGCGAGGTGGGCGATGTACTCCGAATTCCCGTGCGTGCCCGCGATCGGGGAGGAGACCAGGCCGCACGTGCCGAGCCCGGCGTCCCACGCCGCCCACAGCACGCGTGCGACCGCGTCGGCGCGCAGCACGGGGTTGGTGACGAGTCCGCCCTTCACGGCCGTGCGTCCGACCTCGAACTGCGGCTTGATCAGCAGCACGAGGTCGGCATCGGAGGCAGCCACCGCGCGGGCGGCGCGCAGCACGTGGCCCAGCGAGATGAACGACAGGTCGCCGGTGATCACGGACGGCGCATGGGCGATCCCGCTCGCCTCGGCGAGGGACGCCGCGGTCATGTACCGCACGTTGAAGCCCTCGATCGATCTCACGGCAGGGTCTGCCGCGACGGATGCCGCGAGCTGACCGTGCCCGACGTCCACGGCGATCACCGGCTCGGCGCCGCGCTCGCGGAGCACCTGCGTGAAGCCGCCGGTCGAGGCGCCCATGTCGAGCGCCAGCCGGCCCCGCACGTCGACCTCGAAGGCGTCGAGCCCGGCGATGAGCTTGTGGGCGGCACGGCTCACGTAGTGGTCGGCGGCGGCGACCTCGATCACGCTGTCGTCGGCCACGGGCGTCGAGGCCTTCACCACGGGGCGTCCGTCGACGGTCACGACTCCCTCGGCGATGAGCGTCGCAGCGTGCGTCCGCGAGCGCGCGAGACCTCGAGCGGCCAGAGCGGCGTCGAGGCGGCTCGTCATGACCCGGTGCCGGGACTCGCCTCGAGGCGACGGGCGAGGGTGTCGTGCAGCGTGTCGTACGCCGCGGCGCGCGTGGCCAGCGGCTGCGCCTCGATCACCTCGAGTGTCGACAGCAGGTCGCCGGTCTCGTCCTCACGCTCTCGGGGCTGATCCATGGTCCCCAGGATACGTCGGTGCCGCGACGGTGCCGCGAAGCGCCTCGCGCTCACGCACGCGCTGATCGGAGGCGAGCAGCGGTCAGGGGCGGTGGAACGGATCGGCGTAGAGCTCTTCTGGCACGCGGAACCCGAAGATCGCACGCCCGGTCGACCAGATCGCCGCCGCGCCCGCGCGCACGAGGTCGATCGGCCGGTCGCCGGCGCTCAGGATGCGGATGTCGGCCCCGTCGATCGCGACGCGCGCATCGCGCACCTTCGCGACGCCGTCCTTCACGTGCACCTCCGGGTACGGCTCGTGGAGTTCGCGCAGGTCGCCCAGGATGTACGTCGGACGCGAGCCCTCCGGCGCCGCCAGCACGTGCTTCGGCCGGTCGATGCCCGTCAGCACGAGGGCGGATTCGATGCCCGCGCGGTTGGCTCCCAGGATGTCGGTGTCGAGCCGGTCGCCGAGGAAGAGCGGATGCCGCGCCCCGAAGCGCGCCACCGCCTCGTGGAAGATCGGCGCCTCGGGTTTGCCCGCGACGGTCGCGAGCCGGCCGACGGCGGTGTGCACCGCCGACACCAGCGTGCCGTTGCCCGGCGCGACGCCCCGCGACTGCGGGATCGTCCAGTCGGTGTTGGTCGCCACCCAGGGGATGCCGCCCTCCTCCTCGGGAGTCTTGAGCGCGAAGGCCGCCTCGGCGAGCTGCAGCCACCCGACCTCCGGGGCGAAGCCCTGCACGACCGCAGCAGGGGCGTCGTCCGCGCTGCGCGTGACGACGAAACCCGCCTTCTCCACCTCCACCACGAGACCGTCGCCGCCGACCACGAGCACGGTCGCGCCGGGCTCGATCTTGTCGGCGAGCAGTCGCATCGCGGCCTGCGGACTGGTCACCACGTCACGCGGCGCCGTGGCGAGGCCGAGTTCGCTGAGATGCCCGGCGACCGAGGCATCCGTCCGCGACGCGTTGTTGGTGATGTACGCGAGCACGCGGCCGTCGCGGGCGCGGTTCAGGCTCTCGACGGCATACGGCAGTGCCCCGGCGCCGGCGTACACCACGCCGTCGAGGTCGGCCAGCACGACGTCGACCCCGTCGAGCGGGGCGCGCGTCACCGCGCGGCGCCCGAACAGCGCCATCAGCGGTCGGCCTCGTCCGCCGCCGGCTCGTCGACGCCGGCCTCGATGAGGATCTCGCTCACCTCGTCGGCGACGGATGCCTCAGCACCGGCGGGTTCGTCGGCGCCGGCGTCGGCGTCGTCGGGGAGGGACTCGGCGTCGCCGGCGTCGTCCCGGCCGGCGTCGACCTCGAGGGATTCCTCTTCCAGGACCTCCTCGACGAAGACGGTCTCGAGATCGCCGAGGCCCGATGCCGCATCCAGCGCCTCTCCGGCGACCACGGCGCGGCGGTGCCACTGAGCCGCTTCGTCCGCACGGCCGAGCTCCTCGAGCACCGCGGCGCGCGCGGCGAACAGTCCCGGGCTCCATTCGAAGGCGCGGTCGGGATCCAGCTCGGGGATGTCGAGCTCCTGCAGCGCGCGCTCCGGTTCGCCCAGATCGAGCCGGGCGCCGGACATGGCGATCGCCAGTTCGACGCGGACGGCGGTGTCGAGGGTGGAGCGGTCGACCGACCGACCCACCTCGAGCGCACGGTCGGGGCGTCCCACACCGCGCTCGCTGTCGACGATGAGCGCGATCTGGTCGTCCTTGCCCGAGATGCGGCGGTACGTGCGCAACTCGCGCAGCGCCAGAGCGAAGTCGCCCGTCGCGTACGCCGTGATCGCGAGCGTCTCGCGCACCACTGCGATCCGGCCCGCGCGACGCGACGCCGACAGGGCATGCTGGTGCGCGAGCACGGGATCCTCGTCGATCAGCTGCGCCGCCATGGCGAGATGACGCGCGACCTGCTCGGCGTTCTCCTTGCTCAGGGTCTTCAGTTCGTTGCGCGCCGACGGCGGCAGATCCTGCGGCGTGACGTCATCGGAGATGACCGGGTCGTCGTGACGCGGACGGACCGGACGGATCTCGCCCTCGCGGACGGCGCGGTCAGGCCGGTCCGCCCCGCCGCGCGTCGGCCGCGCGCTGCGCTCGTACGGCTTGCGGTCGCCGTCGCGCTTCTCGTACTGCTTGCGGTCGCCGTCGCGCTTGGTGTACGGGCGGTCGCCGTCGCGCTTCTCGTACGGCTTGCGGTCACCGTCACGCTTCTCGTACGGCTTGCGGTCACCGTCACGCTTCTCGTACGGCTTGCGGTCACCGTCACGCTTGGCGTACGGGCGGTCACCGTCACGCTTGGCGTACGGGCGGTCGCCGTCGCGCATGGCGTACGGGCGGTCACCGTCACGCTTGGCGTAGGGACGGTCGCCGTCACGCTTGGCGTACGGGCGGTCACCGTCGCGCTTCTCGTACGGCTTGCGGTCACCGTCGCGCTTCTCGTACGGCTTCCGGTCACCGTCGCGCTTCGCGTAGGGACGGTCGCCGTCGCGCTTCGCGTAGGGACGGTCGCCGTCGCGCTTCTCGTACGGCTTCCGATCACCATCACGCTTCGCGTACGGGCGGTCGCCGTCGCGCTTCTCGTACGGCTTCCGATCGCCGTCACGCTTCGCGTACGGCTTACGGTCGCCGTCGCGCTTGGCGTACGGCTTCCGATCGCCGTCGCGCTTGCCGTACGGCTTGCGGTCCGAACTCGGCGACGAGGGCCTCCCGCTGCTGGGTCGATCGCGCGGCGCGCGTCGATCGTCGCGCGGCTCCTGCTCTGCCATTCTTCGATCCTCCCGGATGCGTTCTGCGTCGGCAATCCACCGTGTTAACGCGGAATGGCCACCCTGCGTTGGGTGGCCATTCCGTGTAATGGGTGTCCGGCGGTGTCCTACTCTCCCACAGGGTCCCCCCTGCAGTACCATCGGCGCTGAGAGGCTTAGCTTCCGGGTTCGGAATGTGACCGGGCGTTTCCCTCTCGCTATGGCCGCCGAAACTCTTTCGATGTTTCAGTCAACGACAAGCACAATATGTTGTTGTCAGATTCCCGACCGTACATCGGGAACCACTCAGTGGACGCAAGCACCATGGAACGGTGTGTTATCAAGTCATCGGCTTATTAGTACCAGTCAGCTGCACGC